>JADJPK010000005.1 GCA_016713305.1 Betaproteobacteria bacterium | reverse complement strand
GGTCCACACGATCCCAGGATTCAGCGTGAGTCGTCCTCCGCTCAGTTCAACGGCGTCCGTGCGACCGAGCAGCGATCTCAGCCGGTGCAGCGCCGCGGCGAACGCCTTGTGCGCAAGATCTGCTTCTTCCTCTGGCCACAGACAGTCCAGGACAGCTGCTTCGGGAACGCCTTCTTCGCCCAGCGCGATCAGCAGACGCAAAGAGTTCCAGGGGGCCGCCTCGGCGCCTTCCTGCCGTGACGGGGCACTTCTCCGCCCACCCGCAAGGTGAATCGCCCCAGCGCATGGATCTGACCGGCCACGGCCAGCATTCCGAACAGCCCGGTCCGGCCTGCCAGCCGTGGCGGTGGATCAGCCTGACGACATACGTGGTCTCCACGTCTTCCCGTAGCGCGAGATCGGCAGCGGACAACCCATGGCTTGACCCAATGCAGATAGTCGCCGTGTCCCGTCGATTCCGCACACCGCCACATCGCCCGTACCAGAACGATCGATCTGTCGACATTTCCGTCGAGTTCCTCGATGCGCGCTTCCACCGCCAGAAGCAAGGATCGAAACACGTCAGCGCGGTGCCGGCGATCGCACGTCGCTGTTCCTCCAGCACCTCGCGCCTCGTTCAACGCGCCGGTCTCAGCCAGACCATAGACGAACGGAATGCCATAGTGGATGCGATAGGACGGAGCGCTGAGCGTTCTTGCAACGGACATGGCACGTTCGCCGCAACGCCGGGCTTGCCAGCCATCCTGGCGATACATCGCGAGCCACGCCGAACAGGCGCTGAGAAGAGCCACCTGCAGTGGTTTTGACGAGTCCACCGATGCTTCGGCACGAGCTTCCAGCGCGGCCGCAGCCTCGAGCCTTCCCCGCGAGGCTTCCGCGCCGCTGGCGAAGTACGCAGCCAGGAACGCGATCTGCCCGAAACCCTCCGCCGCCGCAATCGCATCGGCCTTTCCGCCGAATCGACAGCGTCGGCGTAGCGTCTCCGCGAGGCGGAGCATGCAGGCCTTCCAGAGGTGCCAATGGGCGCGGTCATAGGCTGTCACCTGCGCCTGACCAGCAAGGTGATCGCCCTGCGCTTCAAGCGCCGGCGTCAGATCGAACCGCCCCGCAAACGTTGCGTAGATGGTGAGATACACGGTCGCGAGCAGCCGCTGCCGCGTCGAGGCAGCAACGGGCAGCATCGCCAGCACTGCCGTCGCAGAGTGCTCCAGTTGCCGGTCAGGCCGGGCGAAGAGGCGCGCGATGAGCATCGAGGCGTGGCACCGCAATGTGAGATCGGAGTCGGTGGTTTGGAATCCATTTTCGAGTATCCGGGCGAGTTCATCGATCCAGGGAAGCATGGCCCCGTGATCGGCGGTTGCGTGAAAGATGATCTCGATCATCGCGCAGGCACAGCGCGCCCCGCCCGCGACATCTCGGATCTGCAAGTAGCCGCGATGCGCCATCGAAATCGACGCAAGGGCGCGCAGAGGATCGTCGATCGCGACGGCACTGCCTTCGGCATATTGAATGGTCGGCGAGTCCGCGGCGACCCCGGGGGGAATGCAGGCGATCCACTCGAGAAGCCGACGGTGTCTGCCTTGCCGCAGGCATTCCCGCATCACCGTTTTCGAGCGCCTCGATCGCCACCGGCCAGTCGCCCGAGTCCACGAAAAGATCGACGGCCTGTTCGGGATGGCCGTGGCGCATGCACACCACGCCTGCTGTCCGGCAGGCGTCCCGCCGCTGCTGCAGTGACTGCGTCGCTGCCACCCGGTGGGCGAGAAAATCCCGGAACAGACCGTGGTACTGGAAAATGGCGCTCGACCGCCCCCGTGGCGTGAACGAAAAGGTGCCGGCGGTAGAGAGACGAGATGATCTGTGCTGCGCGAGCGTTGCTCGTCAGGTCTGCAGCCATCGCCGCGCTGAAGAAAGGAAGAATGGCTGTGTCCAGGAGAAAGTCACGCTCTTCCGGAGGCATCTGCTCGAACACTTGAGTCGCAAGATATCCGAACAGTTCCTCGCTGGCAGAGGCGTTACGCCCTCTTGCCGTCTGGTCCTGTCGGCTGGCGCTCTCCAACAACAGGGTTAGGCCGGCGGCCCAGCCGTCAGCCCGTTTCACCACTTCGGCAAGCGCGTCAGCCGTTCCCGTGAAGCGTTCACGCGCGACTGCATGTGCCTCACCGTCTGTCAGGCGAAGGTCGGCGGCATCGATGCGCATGAGGATTTCCTCGGCCGCGGCGCGTGCGAAACAGGGCGGCGGTTCTTCCCGCGAGACGATCACCACGATCGATCCGCCGCAGACTTCCGAAAGGAGGTCCGCCATGATCGGCGCCATGACGGCATCACTGCCGATGTCCTGGAAGTTGTCGAACACGAACACGGAGCGGTCGGGCACGTACCGGAACATGTTTCGGAAGAAGCGCCGCGCGAAGCCCGGGATGTCGGATCTGTACTCTGGGGTCAGATGCGGAAAGGCGTGCCGCAGACGGCGGGAACGACCGAGTACGGCCTCCCTCAGGTAATGAAAGAACGCTGCCGGATCGCGGTCCGCCGGGTCGACGCGGAACCACAGATTTGCCGTCTGGCGAACGTCCAGCCAGGAGGCGACGAGTGTCGTCTTGCCAGCTCCGGGAGGACCGGCCACGAAGATGGATCGCGATTCGGCAAGAGCGCCGTCGAGGCGCTCGAACAGTTGCAGACGGCTGACGGGCCGCCGCAGCCTGGGCTGCATGAGCTTGGCGAGCGAATGGGACGGTCGCACCATGTCTTCCCCGAGGGCACGCGAATGCCGTTGCCGCCGTTGCCCGACGGTAGGCGCGATTATTCCACGCGATTCGAGGCGTCTCTCAAGTGAAGAATCGAGATGAAGAGGAGGGATTCGGCGAGTCTGCGAAGGAAGCGCGGCGTTGCTGGCCGCACTCGTCGTTCACGCCATTCTGTCGATCACATCCAGCCGGAAGCTGCCGTTGGACTGGTACCAGCCCGACGGCGGCAACAGGATGTCGCCCCCGCCCTGCACGCCCAGCACCTGCGTGAGATCGAAGCGTCCCGTGGATTCGTCCACGCCATGGAGAGGCCCGGTCCCGGTCGCTTCGGCGAAGGTCTGCAGGAGCGCCGCCAGTTCGGGATCGTGGAAGTGCCCCAGCCGCACCTGCGCCGGACCGGACGGAAGCGCGACCTGGAACGACTGGACGCGGTAGTTCATCTGGATCCAGTCACGCAGCGGCTCCAGCCCGTCCGGACGCGGGGCACAGGCGGCGCTGGATCATGCCGAACTGCTGCCCGCCCAGGCTGAACCAGTGCCGCGCGAACTCCCGGCGGAAGCCGGCGCGGGTGAAATCGTGCTGGCCCCAAGGCAGCACGCCACCGCGATGCCTGCGGCTTCCTGCGGACGATGCCACCGGCCCTGATGGGCAGGAGTCTGGGAATGCTCGAACGAGAAGATCGAGCCGAATGACGGCTCGTCCACCGTGAGCCGCCGTTCCGTCGTGCCATCGAACGCGGTCTGCGTACCGGAGACGAACTGCGCGATGCGCTTCCACAGTCCGAGGACTTCGCGGCCGCTCACCATGGACGTCCAGTTGTCCACGAACAGGAACGGGCAGAACACCTGCGGCGCCTCGGCGGCGTTGCTGTCCTCCTCGGTCTTGCCCACGAGGATCCGGATCGCCAGTTCGTGCTGCGTGGTGTAGTCCTCGGGATTGCGCCACTCGGTCGGCGGTCCCACGGACCGCATGGCGCCGTAGCGGAGCCACTCGATCACCACCTCGGCCGTCGCGACGCGGTAGCGGAAGTACTGCCGTGGCTATCCCAGTTCCTCGCAACTGTTGAGCAGCGCATCCACCAGGAACTGGAGCCGCTCGGGATCGGCCGTCACCTGAAAGCCGGTGATCGAAACGTCCTCGAACGCAAAGGGAGCAGGTGCGCGCGGATCGATGCGAGGTTCGACGAAGGGCACGGGCTGCGGAATCGGCGGCGTCGCGGCGCGCAGGTCGTAGGGGCCTGTGCAGAGGATCCGTTCGGCGCCTCCGAGCGCGCACGTGTCCGGCGCGAGCGCCTGGGGGCCGGAGGCGAGTCCCAGGTCGGAGGCGAGGTCGATGTTGCGGAACCCGGGAACGGCCGTGACGTTGATGTCCGACGATTCCTCGTCCGAGGCGACGTTGCCTTCCCAGGACAGATACACCGGCGAGTGCAACACGGCCCGGTCGGTCGTGGAGCTTTCGCGGAACTGCAGCAGTCCCGTGGTCGGGTACTGCCAGGACAGCGTGCGTGATCCGGCCGCGGGATGGCGCGCGAAATCGAGGGTCAGGATCTCCGTGTCGAAGTGGGGCGCCGGGTCGCCGGCCGAATAGACATCGGTGCGGACCACGATCCGTGTGCGGCCTGCGGCGTGGGTCACGTCGATCTTCCCGCCCCAGGCCGGATAGCCGAGATCCTGGCGGAAGCGGGACAGAAGCGCGCAGTTGCGGTCGACGAAGACATAGGGGCAGTACATCGCATCCTGTCCGTCCGACTCCCGGCGGACCGGGATGGCCACGAACAGCACCCGGCAGGACGCATCCGGCCAGCGCGGTCCGCTCTCCACCGTGCCGTCCACGTAGTGCAGCCAGACGTCCGGCGAGGGAACGGCCAGCCGGCCTTCCATCCGGGCCGCATTCACCGACCGGTCCACGAGCGTCTGCAGGGCAGCGGCAGTCCCCGCCACACGAAAACTGTTCACGGCGACCGAGCGCAGCTCCAGCAGCGTGGCCATCGCGCCGGATTCAGCCATGGGATCTCGCGCCCATGCCGCTCTCCAGTACGTCGCCGACGATGGCGCAGTCGCAAGCGCCCATGGCCTGCGCGAGTTCGTCGAAGAACGTGCCGGCAGGCGTGCGAAGCCCCGGCGGCACCGAGCCCCGGTCGCGCAACGATCCGAGCACAGACTCGACCAGATGGACCGCGCTCCACGCGCTGAACGCATACGGGTCGGGCGCCTCGAGACGCGAGCGCAGGCGCAGGCCGCCGTAGCGGTCCTCGCCTTCCACCACCACGATCTGCGTGCGGTCCCGGCCCGCCGGCGGCGCCTCCGGCAGCAAACCGATCTGTGCCTGCACGATCTGCTTGAGCGGCCACGTCTGCAAGGGCAGCGCCGCGAGGCTGGCCGCCTGATACCAGGCTCGCCGCAGGCCCTCGGCCTCGGCGTAGGTTTCCACGTTCTCCAGCCTGGCCCCGCCCGCGGCGGCCGTGGCGACGGCCGTCAGGAGATCGGGCAGGCGCACGACCGTGCACGTGGCCGGGTCCGACCGGCCATCGGGCGAGAAATGAAACGTGCGCTCCATCTGTCCGGCCGCGACGGACACGAGCCGCCCCGCCCGGCGGACCGACATGCCTTCGCGCGTGGAATCGAGCAGCGTGGCGAACGAACCGCGCGAGAGCATTCCCGTGGCGGACAACGCCACGCGCAGGACATGCAGGCCGGGCAGCCGGCGAACGAGCCTCGCCGTGAGAAAGTCGGAGCCGGTGACCAGAAAGCCCGCGCCCGGCATCAGCATCACGCCACGCTGAACGGCGTCGACGTTGTAGTCGTCGACCTGCCGGAACGCACCGAACTCGCCGCACAGATCGAGGTAGTGGACGCGGTTGCGCAGACACGCCTTGACCATCTTCGAGGCGATCGTGCCGAAGGGGCCGGCCGCATTGACGACGACCGCCACGTCCGCAAGCGCGGCGTCCATCGCGGCATTGTCGTCGAGCGATGCGGCGACCCAGGGCAGATCGAGCGGCTTTGCCAGCGCCTCCAGTTTCGCCGCATCACGCCCGCCGAGACGGGGCGGCCGGGTCCAGGTGCGGGGCGAGGCGGAACCTTGATCGGCAAGCCAGCGGTCGCGCGCACGCAAGGCGATCAACCGGCCGGTGTAGCCGGTGGCGCCATAGATGAGCACCGCGTTCTTCATCAGTGCGTCCTCGCCAGCACCCACGTCACCATGCCGCGGACGAACTCGCGGTCACGCGACGGCGGCAGGGCTTCGAAGAGGGTCTGGTATTCGTGCAGCGCCGCACCGGCGAGCCCGCGAGCCGTGTCGCGGGCGTAATCGAGCGCCCCCGTGCGCTCGATCAGCGCACGCAGCCAGGACACCTGCTCCGCCGTGCGCCGTTCTCGCGGAACCGCCAGCATGTCCTTCACGGCGATCCGCTCTGCTTCGGTGCCGCGCGCAAGCGCATGCACGACCATCAGCGTGCGCTTGCCTTCCCACAGGTCGCCGTCGATCTCCTTGCCGTAGCGGTGGTCGCCCTCGAGATTCAGGACGTCGTCGGTGATCTGGAACGCCGCGCCCAGAAAGAAGCCGAAGCGGAAGAGCGCGTCGAGATCGGTATTGCCCCGCGTTCCGATCAGCGCGCCGACCCGGCACGGATGGATGGTGGCAAGCCAGCAGGTCTTCTTGAGGATCATCGTGAGGTAGTCGTCGTCCGTCACGTCCATCCGGTTGTCGTGGCGCCAGCCCAGCTCCAGTGCCTGTCCCTCGGCAGACTCCCACGCCATGCGCTCGGTTTCGTCGAAGATGCGCATCGCGAGCTGCGGCCCCAGCAGCCCGACGTTCTCGCGCAGGGGCTTCAAGCTCAGCAGGCTCAGCGAATCGCCGGCATTCAGCGCGAGGGGAAGCCCGTGCTTGCGGTGGAGGGCCGGCTGTCCCCGCCGCTCGTCGCTGCCGTCCTCGATGTCGTCGTGGATCAGCATGGCGTTGTGCAGCAGCTCGATCGCCACCGCGGAAGGCAGCACGTCCTGGATCCGTGCGCCGAAGGCCCGTGCGGTGGCGATGCACAGGCTGGACCGCATCATCTTGCCGCCGCGGCGCGGGTAATCGCAGAGGAGATCGTCGAGGTAGGGCCGGTTGCCGGAGCCGGGGAGGTACCGCTCCAGCGCGTTGCGCGTGAGCGCACCATAGTCATCCAGCACGCTCTGCACGAGTTCCGGCGCATCGCGCAGCCCGGGGTCGGCGATCGATCCCATGCGAATTCTCCTCAGCCCGCCTTGGACGGCTGCGGCGTGTCGCCCCGCTTGCGCAGAGTCACTTCCATCACTCCCACCGGGACGTCGCCAGCCACGACGACCCCGCGATACGTTCCGGGCGATGCCGCACTGCCGATCTGCACCGAGGTTTCCCACACGCCCTCGATGCTGCGTATCGGCGCGATCGTCGTCTCCAGCAGCACAGGCCGGCCGCGCGCGCCCTTGCCGAGCAGGCCATCGCAACGAAGCTCGGTGGCGTCGGTCCGTCCCCAAACCGTGAGGGTGCCCCAGCCCGCGTGCACTTCAGACGCGATGAAGATCCGACCGCCGCGGCCCGTCGCCCCGCCTGCCGTCTGGCTCGCCACTTCACCGAGCATCTTCAGGAATGCAATGAACTGATCGGTCGCCTGACGCAGGAGGGTCTGCAGCTGTCCGCCGGCGCTGCCGTCCGCATTGCCCGCATTCAGCGCTTCATTGAGACTCGAAAGCGAGCTTTGCAGTCCGTTCGCTGCCGCTCGAACGCCGGAGTCCGCCCCCTGTCCACCCATCCACTGGGTCCAGAGCTGCGAGCTGGCGAGCAGGGACTCGACGAGCTGCTGGAGCATTCCGCTCATGGTCCCTGCGGCGCGTACGCTCTGGTTGAGCGCCTCGCCCGCATCGCCGCGTCCCGCGGCCGCGGTGGCACTGCGAAATCCGGCGGCCGCCTTGCGCATCTGCTCTCCGGCCACCTTGTAGCCGCGGAGCACGGCCTGGGTGACCGCATCGTTGGACATGTCCGAACCGGACTCCGGCGCTGCGTCGCGCGGCCGGGACGCAGCCGTGTCGGCATCGGACGCCTCGGCGGGTCTGAAGTAGTTCGCACTCCCCCGGTTCGCCTTCTTGCGCTCCGCGGCGTGCCGCATGTTCCGCAGTTTGGCGCCGGTCGTGGACTTGCTGGATGCGGCCATGGTGGGTCAACGCCTCAGGGATGATCGAATGCGACGATGTCTTCGAGAAGGGGCAGGCCCGTCAGCGCGTGCGACGCGAGCCGCCCGGAAATGACGGCGGCCTCGATGCAGCCGCCGTGAAAGCTGCAGTCCGTCCAGTCGCCGGCGACCGTCAGATTGGCGTACGTGTCGTCCAGCGGAGAGATGCGATACGCAGTGCTGCCGGGAACGGTGAGCACGTAGCGGTCCGACGGATTGACGCAGGTGCTCCAGAACTGGGAGTCGAAGGCGCGCACCGTCGGATCCGGCTCGTCGGGATGCTTCGCGTCCACGAGCACCGACCAGTCGAAGCCGCCGGACCGCGTCCGGACTTCCGGCCACAAGTGATGCATGTGGGTCTCCAGGAACGCGATGGCGTCGTTCTTCAGCGCGTCGCGGAGGCGATTCTCTTCGTCGCGGATCTCCTGCAGGGCACGCGTGCGCTCCCGCGGTGCCATCGCCATGAGATCCGCCGAGCCGTACTTCTTCCAGAGCGCACTGTCCGCCGGATGCGGAAGCTCGGGCCGTGCGCCGCAGAGATAGGCCACCGACAGCGGCATCGGCGATACGGTCCAGTTCTCCGCAGGAACGATGTGCGTCATGTCGCACCAGGTATCGAAGGGCTTCGCGAAGCCGGACAGCGTGAGCGGCGGCTCGGTCCATCCGAGCGCGGCCATGTCCTTGCGCATCCAGAGCTGGAACGCCTGCGTCGCGACGGTCTTCACGTGCTGCTGCATGGCCTTCCACCGCGGCTGCTCCACGAGATTTCCCTTGAGGCAGCGCACCGCTCCCAGTCCCACTGCAAGGACCGCCATGTGGAAGTCCCTTCCCGCTTCCAGCACACGGGGAGCGCCGACGTACCGACGATCGAGCGGCGATTCGAAGTCCTGGTCCCGGTCGGTGTCGGCCGCGAGCTGCGCGTAGTCGGGCCGCGCGGGCCAGGCCCGGATCTTGGCGCCTTCGCCAGCACCGGTGCACGCGATGTCCATGAGCGGTTCGTAGGACGCGCGGCCGCGCGCGAGCGACGCCTGGCGGTGGAAGACGAGGCGGTCGACGAACGCGTTGTCCGGATCGGCCGTGTCGACGTGCACTTCTTCCAGCCGGTGGAAGAACTCGAAACGCACCCCGCGCGCCTTGAGCAGGTCGTACATCGGCGCGAACACGACATCCGCGAGCGACGACCGCATCCGCCAGAACAGGGCGCCGCGGTAGGTGTAGAACATGCGAAGAGCGCAGCGCAGCGCCTGGCCCGCAGCAAGACCCTGCCTGCGGCCGTCCACGGGAACGTCCGCGAACGCCATGTCGTACAGCCCGCGCATGATGGGCGAATCGAGCGACGAGCGCGTGGCGCCGTGACGCTCCAGCCATTCACGTGCATCGAAGTCGTTGATCGCATCCAGGCCCTCCGGCTGCGTCAGCAGGCCGTCCCGGACGATGCCGACCACGGTGGTCATGACCAGATCGATGACCTCGGTCTTGCGCCGCAGCCGCGGATCGATCCTCACGACATCCTCCAGCTGCCGCCGAACGCTCGATGCGAGCGCGTCGACGAACTCGAGCAGGAGGTATTCCTTGCCCGGCAGCGACGCTCGCGCCTTGAGCGCCGTCTCCAGGATGAGCAGTGCCTGCATCGCTCCCGCCGCCGTAGTGAGCGCACCGACGCGCAGGAGGTTCATCATCGATTCCACCAGCAGCCGGGGGCTCAGCTTGACCAGCTCGTCTTCGCCCTTGTCGAGCGCTTCGTCCACCGGCGAACGCCTGCCCGCCGAGGAATCTCCCGCCGACCGGAGCGTGCTGAGCATCAGGGTGCGCAGAAGCAGGAGCGTGCGCGACAGGTAGTTGGGCAGCGTGAACGGGTTGTGGCGCGGATCCAGTGGATCGCCGGGCAGCCCTTCCATCGGCGGAAACCAGGCGGTCCAGGCATCCCACTCGCCATGTCCGGCATCGGAGGCCACCCCGATGTGGGAGTCGGCAAAGAACGCATCGGTCCAGTGTTCGAACACCGACGGCGGGGGGACCGGCGCGCCGGGATACTTCCGGCGGCGGGGGAGGACGGGTGGCGTCCTCACGGCGGTCCTTCAGTTCGGCATAACAGGCCCGCAGCATGCGGAAGGCATTCTCGTAGAAGCCCATCCACACATGCAGGCCGTGTTCCTCGATGCGGTTGGCGGCATCGAGGTTGTGGCCTGCGGCCCCCTTGCCACCCAGTCTGAAGCCTAGCTGGTAGACGGTGATTTCGTATCGGCCGCGATGCTCCGGGCCGGACAGCTCGTAGGCTGCCGTGAGACCTCCCACACCGCCCCCGACAATGGCGATGCGGATCGGCGAGGGGCTGGATGCGGTCCCGCCGGCAGCGGCCATGCGTCAGGGCAACAGCACGGTGGAACCGGTGGTCTTGCGGCCCTCGAGCTGACGGTGCGCATCCTGCGCATCCTTCAGCGCGAAGGTCTGGTTGATCTCGATCTTGACCTTGCCGGACATGACGACCTCGAACAGCTCCTGGGACGCGGCCAGCAGATCGCTGCGCCTGGACACGTACGACTGCAGGGTCGGCCGGGTGACGTAGAGCGATCCCTTCTGCGCCAGCAGGCCGAGATCGAAGGCAGGCACCGGACCCGAACCGTTGCCGAAGACGGCCAGCATGCCCAGAGGCTGGAGGCAGTCCAGGGAACCCATGAAGGTGTCCTTGCCGACCGAGTCGTAGACCACGGGAAGCTTGGCGCCCGCGGTGATCTCCTTCACACGCTCGACGAAGTTCTCGCGCGTGTAGACGATCGTGTGGTCATATCCGTGCGCCTTCGCCAGCGCGGCCTTCTCGTCCGATCCCACCGTGCCGATGGTCGTTGCGCCAAGAGCCTTGAGCCACTGGCCCGCGATCAATCCCACGCCCCCCGCCGCCGCGTGGAACAGCACGGTCTGGCCGGCCTTGACGGGATAGGTGCGGCGGATGAGATAGTGGGCCGTCAGGCCCTTCAGCATCATGGCGGCGGCCTGCCGATCACTGATGCCGTCGGGGAGCGGCACGAGGCGGTCTGCCGGAATCAGGCGGACTTCGGAGTAGGCCCCGGGAGGCCCGCCGCAGTAGGCGACGCGGTCGCCGGGCTTCAGGTAGTCCACTCCGGGACCGACGGCCTCGACCACGCCCGCCCCTTCGAGCCCGATGCCGCTGGGCAGGGGCAACGGGTACAGGCCCGATCGGTGATAGGTGTCGATGAAGTTGAGTCCGACGGCCGTGTTGCGCACCTTCGCCTGGCCTTCGCCAGGGGCGCCGACATCGACGTCTTCGTAGACGAGCACTTCCGGCCCGCCGGTCTTGTGGAATCGCACTGCCTTGGTCATGAATCGCTCCTGTCGTCTCGCCGTCCCGGCGTCTTCAGCGGATGAACTGATCGACGTAGCCCGCGCCGAGTCCGACGGCTTCGTAGTGCTTGCGGCACATCTCGATCTTGGTGAAGACGTCTTCGTAAGCCACCGTGTCGCCCTTCTCGTCCACGTAGATCATCGCGCCGTTCACGTTGAACATGGTGATCATCTCGGGGACCCCCTCGTCCACCGTCAGCGTATGAACCTCACCGGGAGGTTCGTACACGAAGCCGCCTTCCATCGCGACCCAGTCGTGCTCGAGGTAGCGCCAGCTTCCCTTGATGACGTAACCGAATACCGCCATGGGATGACGGTGGCGTGACAGGATGCCGCTCCTGCGCACGCGCAGCAGGTTGAACCAGCCGCCGGTGACGGTGTTGAGCATGAGGGGACGGAACCACACGTCCTTTGCCTGGGGTACCCACACGCGCTCGTCGGTGGGGACGGCAAGGGTGACGATCTCGGATTGCATGCCCGCTGCAGACAGCGGACTCACGATCATCGGTGCATTCAATTCGAACTCCTTGGCTGGCCGGGGTGAAACCCGCAGGCCGGGGATTCTAGCGTGAAGCACCGATGCAGCGCACAACCTTCCCTGCGCGGAGACTGCCGCGGCCTCGCGCATCGACAACGGCGGGTGGCTCTTCGACCTGCGGCCTTTCGCAGCCCCGACTTTCCCGAGCCCGGGGCGAAACGGGTTCAATGGCCGCGGGCGAGGACCCGCCTGCGCAGCCGCATGAACAGGGGCACCAGCCACAGCAGCAAGGTCATGATGCCCAGGGTGCCGGCGATGGGCCGCTCGAAGAACGCCTGGACGTTGCCATCGGCCTTGATCATCGAGGTGATGAAGTTGTCCTCGAGCATATGGCCCAGCACGGCGCCGAGAATGACCGGAGCCACGGGAAACCGGTTCGCCTCGAGGAACCAGCCCAGCACGCCGAAAGCCAGCATCACGCCGATGTCGAACACGCTGTTGTTGATGGCGAAGGCACCCACCATGCAGAAGAGCAGGATGAGCGGCATCAGCACGTTGCGCGGGACGCGCAGCACCTGCTTGTAGGTCTTGATGGCGACCCAGCCCAGCGGAAGCATGAGGAGTTGCGCCATGAAGAACACGATGAACACCGCGTAGATGTTCTCGGGGTTGTTCATGAAGATCGTCGGGCCCGGGTTCATGTTCTTGAGGTACAGCACCCCGATCGCGATGGCCGTGATGGAATCGCCGGGAATGCCGAACACGAAGGCGGGAATCCAGGCCCCGGAAAGCGCGCTGTTGTTGGCGGCTCCGCTTTCGACGACGCCTTCCACGTGGCCCGTGCCGAACTTCTCCGGCGTCTTCGAGAACTTCTTCGATACGGCATAGGAAATCCAGGCGGCGATGTCGGCGCCGGCCCCTGGTAGCGCTCCGATGGCCGTACCGAGCAGGCTGCCGCGGATCGTCGCCATGGGATAGCGTTTCAGAAGCTGCCACTGACCGCGGAAGATGGCGCCGAAGCGATCCTGCTCGAGCCGCATCGGGGGCTCGCGCGAAACGACGAAACGGAAGATCTCCGACACGGCGAACAGGCCGACGAGCATGGGAATCAGAGTGACGCCCCCCGCCAGTTCGGGCCGGTCCAGGGTGAAGCGGGGAAACGCCGCGGGGTTCTCCATGCCCACCGTGGCGATGAAGAGCCCGAGCATCAGGGACACGAGGCCCCGCACGATGCCTCCGGCGGAAATGAAGATGGCGCATGAAAGGCCCAGGAGCACCAGCCAGAAGTACTCGAAGCTCGAGAACTTGAGCGCCACCTCCGCGAGACTCGGCGCCGCGAGCACCAGGATCGTCGTCCCGATGAGCCCGCCGATCACGGAGAACACCAGCCCCGCGCCCAGCACCAGTTCGGCCTGTCCGTTGCGGGTCATCGCGTAGGCCTCGTCGGCGTAGGCGGCCGACGCGGGCGTGCCGGGAATGCGCATCAGCGCGCCTGGAATGTCGCCCGAGAAGATGGCCATCGCCGTGGCCGTCACGATGGCCGCGACGGCCGGCACAGGGGGCATGAAGAACGTGACCGGGACCAGCAGTGCCGTGGCCATGGTGGCGGTCAGTCCCGGGATGGCGCCGATGAACAATCCGTAGAAGGCCGCGCAGGCGATGACGGCGAGGACGTACGGATCGAAGACGAGACCGAACGCGGTCGCGATGTGCTCCATGCCGGTCACCAGGCCCAGGCTTCGAGCAGACCCCAGGGCAACGCCACCCGGAGACCTGAATAGAAGATCGCATGCACCAGCAGCGTCGCGCCGATCGACACGGGAATCGCGACGACGGTCCGGACGCGAATCGCGAGCATCAGCGTGATCAACATCACCGGTGCACAGACGAAGTATCCGAGCACTTCCATGAATCCGGCGCAGACGGCAAGGCCGATGACGATCACGAGAACTGAGAGCAGACGCCGCGGATCGCCGATCCAGTCAGGCCATTCCGCCCAGGTTCCGCGGCCGGAATCGCGCAGACCGTGGACCATCAGCGCAATTCCGCACAGCATGAGCCCGACGGCGGCGGCGCGAGGGAACAGCGAGGGTCCCGGCTCTCCCGGGATCTCGGGAAAGGTCCCGGCGGTTGCGTAGATGGCTCCACCGATGGCAGCAGCAACAAGTCCCGACACGACGTCGTTGACGCGGATCATGCGGGCCTCGATGGACACGCGCCTGCCACCGGCAGGTTGCCCCGGATAGCAGACTGCGCGCGGAGCGGCAGGAACATGAACGGCAAGGGATACGGGGTCGGTGATCCGCGCGGGTACGTGCCCTACTTCGCCAGCCCGGTAGCCTTCATGAGCGCGCCGGACTCCGCGTCCGCTTTCGCCATGAAGTCGGCAAACTCCTTTGGCGCCTTCCATGCCTGACCGAAGCCGCGCGACTCCATGAACTGGCGGTACTCGGCACTGTCGTAGGCCTTCTTCGTGGCGGCGATCAGGCGGTCCTCGATCGGCTTGGGCAGTCCCTTGGGCGCCGCCAGACCGCGCCACACGCCGCTCTCCCACTTGGAGCCGGTGGCGGTCTTGAGCGTGGGCACGTTGGGGAAGAGCCTGGAGGGCTGCTCGTCCATGATGGCGAGACTGCGGACCTTGCCCGCCTCCATCAGCGAACGTGCTTCGGGATGCGAGCCGCACACGACGTCCACACCGCCCGCCACCAGATCCAGAAGCCCGGCGTTGTTGCTGACACTGGGCACCCAGGGCAAGGTCGTGGGATCGACGCCGAGGTCCTTGAGCATGCCGTACATCGACAGATGCCAGGATCCGCCACGAGCGGTGCCCGAACCCTTGAGCTTCCCCGGGCTGGCCTTGATGGCGGCCACCAGGTCGCTCACCGACTTGTAGGGCGAATCGGCACGCACCTGGATGGCGGCCGGATCGATGTTCACCAGGCCCAGTGGCGTGAACGACGCGCCGGTCACCTGCGTGAGGCCCTGGTGATGCATCATCGTGATTTCGGTGGTGATGAGACCGATGGTGTAGCCGTCTGCAGGCGCGGTGGCGATCGTCTGGTGCCCCATCACGCCGCTTCCACCCGTGATGTTCACCACGTTCACCGGTTTGCCGAGATCCTTTTCCATGAGCGCGGCCAGCATTCGCGCCACGGCGTCCGTTCCGCCGCCTGCGCCCCACGGCACGACCAGCTTGATGGGACGCTGCGGATAGTTCGCCTGCGCATGGACGAGCGGCGCGGCGAGAACGAGCACACAGGCAACGAGCCGCGTGAAGAATCGGGCCATCGGAATTTCCTCCCGCAGAAACGAAAAGCGCGCTTCACGAGCGCGCTTTTTCATTCCGCCGCGCGGCGATGCCGCGTCGTCTTGTTTATGAATGCTTGCGAATGAACTCGCGGATGCGGGGATAGATGCTCTCCCGGTACCGGCGCCCACTGAAGATACCATAGTGACCCACGCCTTCGACGAGATAGTGATCCCTCTTGCCGGCCGGAATCTTCCTGCACAGATCGTGCGCCGCCTGCGTCTGGCCCACACCGGAGATGTCGTCCAGTTCACCTTCGATGGTGAAGAGCGCGGTGCGCGTGATGTCTGCAGGCTTCACGAGTTCTCCCCGCACCGTCCACGTCCCTTCCGGGAGCGCGTGCTCCTTGAACACCACACGCAGCGTTTCGAGGTAGTACTCCGCCGCCATGTCCAGAACGGCGTTGTATTCGTCGTAGAAGCGGCGGTGCGCCGCCGCGCTGTCGCCATCGCCGACGATGAGGTGCTGGAAGAATTCCCGGTGCGCATCGATGTGCCGGTCGGCATTCATCATGATGAAGCTGATGTGCTGCAGGAAGCCCGGGTAGACGCGCCGGCCCATGCCGGGATAGTTCGCGGGCACGCGCTGGATCACCCGGCTCTCGAACCACGACAGCGGCCGGCCGGTGGCGAAGTTGTTCACGACCGTGGGACTGCGGCGGGTGTCGATCGGCCCGCCCATCATGGTCATGGTCAGCGGCGCGGTCTTCTCCTTGCGCGACGCCATCAGCGACACCGCGGCCATGACAGGCACCGTAGGCTGGCACACCGAGACCACGTGGACGTCCGGTCCCAGGTGACGGATGAACTCCTGGATGTACTCCACGTAGTCGTCCAGATGGAAGTGCCCCTCGTGCAGCGGCACCATGCGGGCATCCACCCAGTCGGTGATGTAGACCTCGTGTTCCGGCAGCATGGTGCGGACCGTGTCGCGAAGCAGCGTCGCGTGATGCCCCGACAAGGGCGCCACGACCAGCACGACCGGATCCCGGCGTCCCCGGACTGCGCGCTTGAAGTGAAGCAGCTTGCAAAAGGGCTTGACGACGGCTTTTTCGATGGTCACCGGCACGGTCTGGCCGTCCACCACCGTCTCGCCGATGTGCCACTGCGGCTTCTCGTAGCGCTGGACGAGGCGCATGACCAGTTCGTTGGCAGCGGCCATGGTCCGCGAATACGGGGTGTGTGCCCACGGGCTGTGCGGCTGCGAGAACAGCGCGTGGTTGGCGCCGGCGAGAGCTGCGAACGGGGTGAGCAGCGCGTGCTGCCACTCGTGCATTGCATAGAGCATGTATCCGTGACCTCCGGCGTGAAGTCGGTTCCGCGGCCGCATGACTCCGCGGCGACGTATTGCAACGTGTTGTTTTGTCGGAAAGCCGACAGCGCAGCAATGTAGGACCGCCGCTATGGGACGTCAAGATGCTGCAGCGCAGAACAAGCGAAAGCCGGGCCCGGATGGCCGGAAACAGACGGGAACAGACGAGGCAATGCGCAGACCGGCCCGGCAGTGTCCGGGCCGGGCTGGAGCGGTTACTTCTTGTAGGAGTCGTTGGCCTTGCGGATGTTGCCTTCGAGGTCAGCCATGAAGAGCCACTTGACCTGCTCGTTGCTGAAACAATAAGTCTTGCCGTCGGGCCCCATCTGGGTCACGGCGCAGTCGGTCTTGACCTTCTTGCCGTTGACGACGCCCCATGCGCAGTTGTCCCCGAGTTCCCCGGCCGCAACGGCGGTGGATGCGCCTGCGAGCGCCAGGGCCGCGGTGATGACGATTGCCTTCATGTTCTCCCTCCTGAAAGTGACGGATGTTCTGCGACGAAAGTCGGCCAGGCCCCGGGAGGTCATTCCTGCCAGAGGTCCGGCACGACGGCAAGAGTGCCCGGGAAACCCGCGCGAACCTCCGGGAAATTGTCTTGATGTCCCAGGGAAGGGCTCATCAATGTGCGGGCGTCGCAGGCGAGCGCGGAACAGGAGGAGACAGGACGGGACGCGGGACGTCGATTTCCGGCGTGGGCCGGTCAGACCGTGGCGAGCACCGGATCGTCCATGGCGCCCACCTGTTCCCTCAGTTCCAGGATGTGGTCCTGCCAGTATCTTGGCGTGTGGAACCAGGGGAACGTGACCGGAAAGGCGGGATCGTCCCAGCGGCGCGCGAGCCACGCCGCGTAATGCATGATGCGCAGCGTCCGCAGCGCCTCCACGAGGAGGAGCTCGACGCGGTCGAACTCGCGAAACGTCTCGTAGCCTTCGAGCACGGCCGCGAGTTGCGCCTCGCGCGCTGCCTGGTCGCCCGAGAGCAGCATCCAGAGGTCCTGGACGGCTGGCCCCGTGCAGGCATCGTCGAGATCGACAAAATGCGGTCCGTCGTCGGTCCAGAGGATGTTCCCCGCGTGGCAGTCACCGTGCAGCCGCAGCGTGCGCACCGGGCCCGCGGCATCGAAACAGCGTTGCGCCGCGTCGATCGCCATGTCGGCAACGCTTCGGTACGACGGTTCGAGTTCTGCCGGCACGTGCTTGCCCGCCAGGAGGAAGTCGCGGGATTCGCGGCCCAGTCGATCCACGCTGATCGCGAGGCGCGATCGGAACCGTGCACGCCCTCCGACCTGATGAAGACGCCCGAGGAAACGGCCGATCCAGCGGAGCACATCCTCACGGTCCAGTTCGGGCGCTCGCCCTCCGGCGCGCGGAAACACGGCGAAGCGGAATCCGCCATGCCGAAGAAGCGTCTCGCCCTTGGGATCGGCCAAGGGCGCGATGACGGGCACTTCGTCCTCGGCCAACTCGCGTGCGAACGCGTGCTCCTCGTGGATCTGTGCATCGGACCACCGTCCGGGACGGTAGAACTTGGCGACCAGCGGGGCGCTGTCCTCGATCCCCACCTGGTAGACGCGGTTCTCGTAGCTGTTCAGGGCCAGCAGACGACCGTCGCAGCGGGGTCCGGTGGATTCGACGGCGTCCAGGATGATCTCGGGCGCCAGTGTGGCGAAGGGATGAGCGGGTGCCTCCATGACCGGATTCTATGGCGTGCCGGTCCATCTATCGAGTGGAGGGGTCTCGCCAACCCCTTGGACGGCACGCGGCGGGCGCTCGATCGCTCGCGGCGTCCAGCATGCGGACGATCCGGATGCCGCGACGCCGCCGCTTGCGATATCGGTGCAGCGGGCCCCCGGCGGGTGGCTGCCCGGTCGCGTGCTACATTCGAAACGAAGCGGCCTCCGGCCGCGTCCACTCTGCGACGACCCGCCATGCGACTGCCCAGCATCCTTGCCTTCCTCGCCGTCTTCTCCCTCGCCCTGCCCGGATTCGCTCACGGCGACGACCGCTGCAGGCCCGGCATCGTGACCGAGGAGTCGTGGATCGACTCGGACACGCCCGGCATTTCGCTGTATGTCCGCAACAAGCACCCCGGATGCATGGACGTGCGCGGAACCCGCCGCGTGCTGCTGTACGTGCACGGTGCGACGTACCCTTCGGAGACGGCGTTCGATCTTCCTCTGGACGGGTTGTCGTGGATGGAATTCATCGCGCGGGCGGGATGGGACGTGTGGCTGGTGGATCTGCGGGGCTACGGACGGAGCACGAGGCCTGCGGAAATGGAGCGGCCCGCCACGGAGAATGCACCCATCGTGACGACGGATGTCGCCATCCGCGATGTCGGAAGCGCGGTCGATCACATCCTGGCCCGCAGGGGGGTGGACCGTATCGCTCTTCTGGGATGGTCGTGGGGCACGGCCATCATGGGCGGCTACGCGGCCGCACACCCCGAGAAGGTCTCCAGGCTGGTGCTCTACGCGCCCGTCTGGCTTCGCACGACCCCCTCCCCTCTGGCGGGCAGCGGACCCTTGCCGGCTTACAGAACCGTCACGAAAGATGCCGCGCACAAGCGCTGGCTGGCTGGGGTTCCGGAGAACAGGAAGGACGATCTGATCCCGCCGGGCTGGTTCGAGGCCTGGGCCGACGCCACCTGGGCCACGGACCCCTCGGCCGGTTCCGGCCAGTTGCGGGCGCCCAACGGCGTACTGAAGGATCTGCGGGAATACTGGCTGGCGGAGAAACCCTCCTACGATCCTTCCCGCATCACGGCACCCACCCTGCTGACGGTGGCGGAGTGGGACCAGGACACACCGCCCTACATGGCCCAGACCCTCTTCGCAAAACTGACGTCGGCGGCCACAAAACGACTCGTCATGTTCGGCGAGGGCACCCACACGATCATCATGGAACGCAACCGGTCGCAACTCTTCCGGGAGGTTCAGCTGTTTCTCGACGAGGACTTGCCGCGCTGACGCGTACGCCGGCGGAGGTCTGTCGACGGACCTCCTTCGCCACCGCGACCGTTGATCAGCGCCGCTGCCCGCGCGCGTAGAAGAAGAGTCCGACGCCCGCAAGCACCGGCCACAGGATCAGGGGGGGAACCGCCTGCCATGCGGTTGCGCGCGCCAGATCCTGGTTCTGCTGCAACTCGTTGCGGCGGACGGTGGCGGGACCCACCGCATCGCAGCTCTTCGTTTCCGGATGCTCGACGATCACCTCATCGGTATTCACGTCGGCGAAGACCTGGCCCGTGGTCTTTGCCGCGGCGTCGCGCTCCTGCTTGCAGGCTTCCTCGAGCGCATGGACGGTCGACGCTGCCTGGAAAAGAGGCGTCTCGAACGAATCCGCGCCGCGTTTGGCGTAGACCCAGTAGCCGACGTTGACGGTCGCGCCGAGGAAGGCCGCCACGATCAGGAGGACGGCGCCGACCGGAAAGGGATGTTCATTCTTCTGCATGATGCTGTACATCGACTCGCTCGTGCGCAGTGGGCAGCGCATCGGCTCGCCTATCGAGTGTTGACGGCATCGCACAGCGAAAAGGATGCCATGCGATGTTCCCTCGCTCAGGGATCGGAGCGGACCGATTGTCTCATCCCCGCAGGGTCCAGGGGAATTGACGGCTGAGACGCGGGATGACCGGCGCACAGCTCGACGGCGGATTGCCGTTCCTGCCGTCGACGTTTCTTACAGGCGCTCCGGCCTCATCGGTGCGCAGACGCTCGACCCCGTTGGCGGCTCATGCCCGTTCAATGCCCGTGCACCCTTGCGGGTGATGTCCCATACAGGAGAAGACACCATGCCCCGTCCCACCGGATCGCAACGCCGGTTTCCTGCCGTGCACTGCGGCGTTGCGTTCATGACCACCGTTGCGTCCCTGCTGTGCTGCGAGGTGCCCGTGCATGCGGAGAACATCGCCAACGCGCTCACCATCTACAGCAGTGCTCCCGCCGGGGCCGTTCCGGTCGACGCCTACAGGTCAGGAGGACAGACCGGCCATTCCGTACCCGGCTACGCGGTCGTGCGCCACGAACGCGGGATCGACCTGTCCGGGGGCAGGAACGAGGTGCGGTTCAGCGACGTGGCCGGCCTGATCGATCCCACCACCGTGTCGTTCCAGTCCTTGACCGACCCGGCGTCGACACGCGTCATCGAGCAGAACTTCCAGTTCGACCTGGTCTCCTCGGAAAAGCTGCTGCAGAAGTTCGTCGATCGAGACATCGCCGTGGAACAGGTGCGGGGCGACAAGGCGGAGAACTTCCCCGGCACGCTGCTTTCCACCCAGGGTGGACTCGTGCTCAAGCAGGCGGACGGAAGCGTGCGCACGTTTGCGCACAACGCTTCCGTCACGCTGCCCGAGCTGCCTGGAGGGCTCATCACCCGCCCCACGCTCGTGTGGGACCTCTACACCGAAGTGCCGGGCACCCATCGTGCGCGCGTCGCCTATCAGACGGCGGGAATCACCTGGTGGACCGACTACAACCTCGTGTACACCGAAGGCCGGACGGCCGGCGAATGCCGCCTGGACGTCGGTGCCTGGGTGAGCATCCTCAACCGATCGGGCGCATCCTATCCCGATGCCCGCATCAAGCTCATCGCCGGGGATGTGCACCGTGCGCCGGCGGCACCTGCCCCTTCGGCGAAGATGCTGATGCGCGCCGACATGGCGGCCACGGCGGAAGCGCCGCGCGGCTTCGAGGAGAAGTCCTTCTTCGAGTATCACCTGTACACCCTCGGCCGCCCGAGCACGCTGCCCGACAACTCGACCAAGCAGATCGAGCTCTTCCCTGCGGCCAACGGCATCGCCTGCGAGAAGACGCTGGTCTACTACGGCGCGGCCGATTACGGCTACGGCGGCGAACCCTACGTCGACCGCAACTTCGGCGTGGCCTCGAGCCGCAAGGTGGACACCTATCTCAGCTTCCGCAACGGCAAGGAGAATGGCATGGGGGTGCCCTTGCCGGCGGGCCGCGTGCGCGTGAGCAAGCTGGACCACGCGGACGGCACTCTGGAATTCATCGGGGAAGACCGCATCGACCACACGCCCCGCAACGAGACCGTCCTCCTCAAGCTCGGCTCCGCGTTCGACGTGGTCGGCGAACGCCGGCAGACCGACTTCAAGCTGGATACCTCACGCAAGACGATGACCGAGGAATTCGAGATCAGGATCCGCAATCGCAAGGAGGAGCCTGTGCGGGTCGTCGTCCGGGAAACGCTCTACCGATGGAGCAGCTGGAGGATCGTCTCTTCCACGCACACCGCGGAAAAGCAGGACGCCCGCACCGTGCATTTTCCGGTGGACGTGGCACCGGACAAGGAGGTCATCGTCCGGTACGCGGTTCGCTACAGCTGGTAGGCGCGGCCCCTTGCGCGGCGGTCTGGTGCGTGACCTTGCGCCAGACCCAGCCGCCCGGAACGTCCCGGCCGGTGAGCACGTAGCGCAGCACGTTGTCGTTGCGCAGGGTGAGAACCTGCTTGCGCCGCCCGCGGCCACGTCCACAGAAGAGAATCCGGTCTCCCGGCTCGAGCGCCGTCTCCGCGGGCGGCAGCAGAACGAGGCTCCCGTTGCGTTCCAGCGCGAGTGCCAGGACCGGCAACAGATCGTCGCGGAACTGGGGATCACGCACGACTGCATCCAGCGTCACCGCACGAACGCCGAGAATACCCAGCACGGCGGGCGCCTCCGAGGCATCCACCGTGGCGGACCAGATTTCGGGCACCCGCTCGTCGGTGATGCCGGCGATTCTCGCGAGCAGTTCGTTGGCCCAGGCGTTGTCGTGCGCGGACGCGGCCTCGAGGAACCGCGCAAGTGCGGGCGCCATGAGATGGGCGATGCAGGCGTGCACGACAACCATGGCCGGTTGCACGGCCACCGAGGCCCCGGCGGCCTCGAACAGCATGGTGGAGCTGCGCTGGTTGCTCCGCACCACCGTGAAGATGCCCGGAGACATCTGCCGTGCGATGCGGACGATGGACAGATTGATCACGTCGCTGCCGGTCCCGGCGATGATTCCCACGGCGCTGCCCACTCCCGCATGCTCGAGGACCGAGCGCTCCGTCCCCTGGCCGCAGATGGCACCGGCCGCCTGCGCGACGTCGGGCTCGGCCTCCACGATGGTGACGGCGTTGCCTCCCGCCGAAAGACTGCGCGCGGTGCGCGCGCCGAAGCGGCCGAATCCGCACAGGACCCAGTTGCCCACCGGTGGGAACAGGGGCTCGCGCAACGTCTCGTCCGGCGCAGCGGTGAGCCACTCGCGCAGAAGGTAGTGTCCCGGCTTCTTCAGGGCCATGGCGAGATGCTCGCCGAACAACGCGAATGGATCGACGATGTGATCCGTGTCGAACGCTTGCATGGACGACGACGCGAGGTCGGATTCGCAACGGCAGATGACGGGCAGGCCGGGCCGCAGCAGCTTCACCGTGGCCGCCACCGAAAGATTGGCGTGATCGTCGTTGGTCAGCGCCACCACACCGGCGCAATGCGAATGGTCAAGGCCGGCGAGCGCGAGCGTTTCAGGCAGGCGGACATCGCCCACGAGCGCGGGGACGTCCATCCGCAGTGCCGCCAGCTCGGCCTCTTGCACCTTGGCGGCGTTGAGATCGACGATGACGCAGCGCACGCCGCGGTGGTCGAACGTGTCCACCAGTTCGCTGCCGGTTTCTCCATACCCGCAGACCACGAAGAACGGCTCCTGGAGTCGTGCCACCGCGCGGCCGAACCGCTGCGTGGCGAGCACCTGCTGGAAGCCCGGATCCTGGGTGATCTGGATGATCTTGCCGATGGCGTAGAACCAGGACACCACCGTGAGATAGATGGTGAAGATGACCCACATCCGCTGCGCGTCGGTGAACGCGTGCGGACTTCGCCAAAACCGATGGTCGTCGCGGTGTAACTGAGGAAATAGAACGCGTGGAAGAAACTCACCCGCCAGGGCATGCCCTGGCCATCGGCACCGGGAATGAGGACCATGCCCAGGATCGACACGGCGTAACTCACGATGAGCGTAAGCAGCGGCGCGCGCATGCGCCGCAGGGCGAGGAACAGCGCACTGTTCACGGCGGTGCCGGCCTCAGCGCCTGAGCTGCGCCGTCTCGATGATGAGCAATACGGCGGACACGATGTTCGCCACGAACGCGCCACCGGACAATGACACGATGCTCGCCATGGTCTCGGGCCGCAACCCCCCGGGTGCCGCGTGTTCCGCGTAGGCCCAGACGATCGCACCCGCGATGAGCTGAAGGTCAGCGACGAGGCTGGTGGCAAGGTGCAGGGCGCCGACCTGGGTACGATCGCCGAACTTGAGCACCGTCGCGATGAGATTCACCACGATGGCGGCATACATCTCGTAGACGTTGTGCTGGAGCGGATCGTCGATGTCGCCCACGAAGAAACCGAAATTGAGCGTCATCGCGAGAATGATGAAGAAACCGAAGACCACTTTCTCGAGATTCAACTGAGCCCCCTGGAACCGGGATCGCGACCGCTGATTCTCCCACGAAGCATCCGCGAAACGACAGCATCGCCGTCAATGCACGCTCGTGTACGGGGCGATACACTGCACCGGTGAATACAGCTCGCCCGCCCGCATTCGATCTTCGCGCCCTGCCCGACGGATTCCTGGAGGATCCCTACCCTTGGTATCGGCGCCTGCGCGAGCAATCCCCCCTGCTGCAGTTGCCCGACGGATCCTGGTTCGTCACGCGCTATGCGGACTGCGAACGGATCTACAAGGATCCGAAGACGTTCAGCTCCGACAAGACGGAGGAGTTCCGTCCGAAGTTCGGCAGCTCGCCGCTGTATGTGCATCACACGACGAGCCTCGTCTTCAACGACCCGCCCTTGCACACGCGCGTGCGCCGGCTCATCGTCGGCGCGCTCACCGCGCGCGCGATCTCCGACATGGAGCCTGGCCTCGTGCGCCTCGTGGACGGGTTGCTCGACGGCATGCAGGCACGCGGAACGGCCGACCTCATCGACGATTTCGCCTCGGCCATACCGATCGAAGTCATCGGCAACCTGCTGGGCGTCCCGCGTGAAGAGCGAGGCCCGCTGCGGGAGTGGTCCCTCGCCATCCTCGGAGCGCTGGAGCCGCGGCTCACGCAGTCGCAGCTCGACCGCGGCAACCGGGCCGTCGAGGAATTCACGGTCTACCTGGAGTCCCTCGTCCGCCGCCGCCGCGCGGCGCCCGGGGATCCCGAGCGGGACGTTCTCACCCGGCTCATCGCAGGCGAGTCCGGCGGCGAACGGCTTTCCGAGACCGAACTCCTCCAGAACTGCATCTTCCTGCTGAATGCGGGGCACGAAACCACGACCAACCTCATCGGCAACAGTCTCGTCCTGTTCTCGGTCTGGCCGGAGGAAAAGGCAAGACTGATCGAGCAGCCGGACCTCATCCGGTCCGCGGTGGAGGAATGCCTGCGATTCGAAAGCTCGAATCAGATCGGCAATCGCCGCGCGCTCACGGACGCATCCGTAGGGGGGGTGCCCCTGCCGGCAGGCGCGCTCATCACACTTTGCATCGGTGCCGCCAATCGCGATCCGGCACAGTTTCCGGACCCGGAACGCTTCGACATCACGCGCTCGCCCAACCGCCATCTCGCCTTCGGATCCGGAACGCACCTCTGTGCGGGGCACGCGCTCGCGCGGCTCGAGGGCCGCATCGCCATCGGCCGGTTTCTCGCACGGTTCCCCAGGTTCCGTCTCGAGGGTCCGCCGGTGCGCGCGGGCCGCGTGCGCTTTCGCGGATTCCGGTCGGTGCCCTGCGTCCTCGACTGACCCGCCTCCCGCGGGAAACGCCTCAGGAGAGCAAACGACCTGCGAGGCCGGCCGGATGCAAGGGAAGGGGTGCCGCGATTTCCGGCGACAGGCGCACATCGTCCAGGCGGCATTCCTTCAGCAGATCGACGATCGAGCGCTCGACACGGTCGAGATCGTGATGCGCATGGAGCGTCCAGACATGCGACCGCGCCTCCATCTCGTCGAATGGCGAACGAAGATCGATGCGAATCGTCCCGTCGGAACAGGAAGACACGACCGCGAAGGGATCGCCGGTGCTCGAGCGAATCTGCCGGATCGCGCTCGTCGCGAAGAGATTGAAGGACGCTTCCTCGCGGGCGAAGGTGCCTTCCGCCACGGCGCAGTACCAGGACATGGGGGCGCGCGGAATGGCGAGCAGCGAGACGCCGGCGGGCGTCAGCTGCCGTGCAAGCAGGCGCGCCATGGTCATGCCCCAGCGGCCCACTCCGCCCGCAGTTTCCAGGAATGTCGGCGCGTGTCCTGCGGTCACCGACATACCTGCGAGGAAACGGATGTGAACCCTCTCGTCCGCGGAATCGATCTCGACGGGGGCAGGGTGCAGCAGTTCCACGCCGCCCTCGGCTGCGCCTGCGCGGACGAACCGGTGCAATGCGGCCGGCGACTTTCCCGCCGCCTCTTCGCCGGCCCCCCAGTGCCCCGGAGAGGGCGAAGCTCTCGACCGGTCCCAGCGCACCGGCAGCGCGCATGGTTTGCACGATCTCCCCGGTCTCCGCCACGGCCCCGGGGACGACGGCAGGGAAGGCTCCGGCCGTGACGACGAGAACCGGCATCAGGAAGACGCGGGCGGCAAGCGCGAGATCCTCTTCGGTCCCTATCCCGTTCACCGCATCGTCGACTGCACGCGCAGCCAGCAAGGCGGCCCCGGGGACCGTCCCCCTCAGGAGCGAGACGACATCGTCGTCATCACCTCTTTCCAGCGATCTGCGGACGCCTCGGACGAGTCCGGTCCACGCGTGGGAAGACCGGCCCTGGGCACGCGCGTCCCACGCCGATCGCAAGCGGTCATGCAGGGGTTCTGCCGGAAAGTCGGATGCGGGTCTAGGATCGGGAAGCGACGGCATGGCAGCATGAAAGGACGAGGGATCGAGAGACTAGCGCGGATCGACGTTTCGCAGAACCCGAGGGCGCGTGATTCCGCGGAGCGGCCATTGACGGGTCGCGGTGCGCCGGTGACACTCGCCCTGTCTCCTTGCCCACGCCGATACCGCCATGCTTCGCACCTTCTTCGCAGGGACACTCCTGCTCGTTGCCGTTTCGCCCGCGTCGGCCGCGTCGCTCCAGGACGAATTCGATGCGCTCGCCGACCGCGTGGAACCCAAGGTGATCGCCTGGCGCCGGGACATCCACCAGAATCCGGAACTCGGCAACCGCGAATTTCGCACTGCGAAACTGGTGGCGGATCATCTGACATCGCTCGGATACGAGGTCCGCACCGGGGTCGGGAAGACAGGTGTGGTGGCGGTGCTCCGCGGAGGGCTGCCCGGACCGGTGGTGGCGCTGCGCGCGGACATGGATGCGCTGCCCGTCACCGAAGAGGTCGATCTGCCGTTCGCATCGAAAGTGCGGACGACCTATGCAGGCAAGGAGACGGGCGTGATGCACGCCTGCGGACACGACACCCACGTGGCGATGCTGATGGGGGCCGCCGAAGTCCTCGCCGGCGTGCGCGATCGACTCCCCGGCACGGTGAAGCTGCTGTTCCAGCCGGCGGAGGAGGGTCCTCCGCCCGGCGAGGAAGGCGGCGCCGCATTGATGCTCAAGGAAGGCGCGTTCGACGAGCCCCGGCCCGAAGTCGTCTTCGGTCTGCACATCGGCTCGATGCTCAACGCGGGAGAGCTGGGTTACCGGCCCGGGGCGACTCTGGCCGCTGCGGACGTGCTCAAGATCGTGGTGAAAGGCCGGCAGACGCACGGTTCCGCCCCGTGGGGCGGCGTCGATCCGATCGTGACCGCGGCCCAGATCGTGATGGGCTTGCAGACCATCGTGAGCCGGCAGGTCAACATCGCCAAGGAACCTGCGGTCGTGACGATCGGCGGCATCGACGGCGGCATCCGCTTCAACATCATCCCGGATAGAGTGACCATGGTCGGCACCATCCGCACGTTCGACGAAGCGCTTCGGGACGACATTCACGCACGGATCCGGCGGACTGCCGAGAACATCGCCGAGGCCGCCGGCGCGAGTGCCGAAGTCACGATCGAGAAGCCCTACGCCGTCACCATCAACGACCCGGCTCTGACCGCACGCATGCTGCCGACGCTTCAGCGGGTGGCAGGCGCAAGGAACGTCCAGTTGCGCGATCGTCTGATGGGCGCGGAGGATTTCTCGTTCTTTGCACAGCGGGCGCCGGGGCTGTTCGTGTTCCTCGGCGGCACGCCCGCGGGCCAGGACCCCGCGAAGATGGCCTACAACCACTCGCCACGGTTCTCCATCGACGAGTCGGCGCTCAAGCTGGGCGTGCGCACGCTGCTGCACCTCACCGGCGACTACATGGGTAGGCAGTGATCTCCGGCACCCGCCGCCAGGACGGGTGCATTCGTCCGTGGCGGGCGCACGGACCTGCCGGGCGGTCCTTTCGCCGGCGCCGCTACGGGCCGGCCCGGTGAACTTCCTTGCCCATCTGTACCTGTCCCCTCCCGGCGCGGAAGGCCGGCTGGGCAGTCTGCTGGGCGATTTCGTCAAGGGACCGATCGTGTCGAGCGGCTACGAAGGCGAGGTGGCACGAGGCATACGCCTGCACCGCGCGATCGACACCTTCACCGACACCCACCCGGTCGTGCAGGCTGCCAAACGGCTGGTGTCGCCGCAACGAAGGCGCCACGCCGGCATCCTGGTCGACCTCTTCTTCGATCATTTTCTGGCACGTGACTGGCGCCGCTGGCATGAAGAACCGCTTGCCGACTTCGCGGCGCGAACCTATGTGGAACTCGCCGCCTCACCGCAGCCGGTTCCCGAACGCTTCGCCCGGATGCTTCCGGCCATGGCGAGCCAGGACTGGCTCCGATCGTACGAACGCCTGACCGGGGTAGGCAGGGCTCTCGACTTGATGGCGCGACGGTCGGCGGCCGGACTTCCCCTGGCGGGCGGCGTGTCGGAGTTGCATGGCAACCTTCGGGCATTCGAAGAAGCTTTCGAGCGGTTCTTTCCCGACGTCATCCGTCTGGCGGCCAGCCACGGTGCCGGACCGGGCGCTCCCCGGCTTCCCTGACGGATCCGATCCCGCCTCTCCGCGAGCCGGTGCCGGCCGTGGTCCTCACCCGTTCGACCGAGCCGCCTTCCGCCGTGGCACGAATCCGGCTTGGGGTCCCCAAAATTCTTCCATTTTGTTAATTTTGGAGATCCCGCCGTGAACCGCATCACTCAAGTCCTGGGCACTTCCCTGCTGCTTGGCGCCTCGCTGTGCCCCTGGGAAGCCCAGGCCATCTCCCTCGATCCGCCCATGAACCTGGTCTACAACGGCAGTTTCGAGGACATCGAGTCCACATTCATCGGGGACAGTCACGTGAACATGTCGCTGTTGCCCGGCTCCATGACCCTTCCGGGCTGGACGGTGTTCGGCGCGGAACTCGGCTGGGTGGGCATGGGCCAAGGTGACTGGGGTGTCGATGCCAAGGACGGGAACAAGCTGGTCGACTTCACCGGCTATCACAACGACGGCGTCTACGCCGGCGTGACTCAGGACATCCTGACGGACGTCGGTACCGTCTACGAGGTCGTATTCCACATCGGTCGCGGGGGAAACGGCGACGCGAACTATGCCGGGCCCAATGCGGTCCGCGCGATGGCCGGGGATCTGTCCGGCGTCTATCACGACGAGGTTTTCACCAGCTCGGGAGGCACGAGTGATCCGACGGCCTGGGAGCGCTTCAGCTTCCGCTTCACCGCACAGGACATGGTGACGACGATCTCGTTCCAGGGTGCCGGAAAAGGAGGGTGCTGCCTGGTCGGACTGGATGACGTGGCCGTGACGGCAGTGCCGGAACCGGGCACTTATGCCCTGATCGCGACGGGCGCACTCATGGTCGGTTGGCAACTGCGCCGCCGGCCGCGCCAGAACTCCAGGATGATCTGATCCGCCGGCGGGGCATCCGCCCTCCCCTTCAGGAGGCGGCGAGCACGGGATCCTGCCGATTGCCGTCCGGCTCGTCGGCGAAACGCAGGGCAATTGCCTTGAACGCATCGGCAACGGCCAGGAAAGCATCCACGAGTCCGGGCTCGAAATGCCCGCCCCGGCCCTTGACGATCATGTCGATGGCCTGCTGGTGCGAGAAGGCGGGTTTGTAGACCCGCCGCGAGATGAGGGCATCGTAGACGTCCGCAACGGCCATGATCCGGGCAGACAGGGGAATCGTATCGCCCGCCAGCCCCTGCGGATAACCGGTGCCATCCCACCGTTCGTGATGCCCGTAGGCGATCTCGCGGGCATACCGCAGGAAAGAACCCTCGTCCTCGCCGAGCGTCTGCTCGGCAGACACGATGGCATCGCGCCCGTGGACGGTGTGCATCTTCATCACCTCCCACTCCTCCGGGTCGAGCTTTCCCGGCTTCAGCAGGACCGCGTCCGGAATCGCCACCTTGCCGATGTCGTGCAGGGGCGCGGACTTGTACAGCAGATCGATGATCTCGTCCGAGAGCTGACCCTTGTACTGCGGCGTGCCCTGGAGCTTCTGGGCAAGCAACCGGACATAGTTCTGCGTGCGGCGGATGTGGTTGCCCGTCTCGTAATCCCGCGCTTCGGCCAGTGAGCAGAAGGCCATGATCGTGGCGTCCTGGGATGCCACGACCTGCTGGCCGCGTCTTACCAGTTCGTCTGCCTGTGCCTGGATTTCCCGCGTACGTTCGGCGACGATGTACTCGAGATCGAGATTGCGTTCCCGCAACATGCGAGTCGCCCGGCTCAGCTTGAGATGATTGCGCACTCGCGCGAGGGCGACCGGCGGGGAGAACGGCTTGTGAATGAAATCCTCGGCCCCCAGAGACAGACCACGCTCCTCGTCCGCGGCGCTTTCGAGGCTGGTGAGAAAGATCACCGGGATGTCCCAGGTCTGGGGGTTCTCCTTCAGCCGGCGGCAGACCTCGTAGCCGTTGAGCCCGGGCATGACCACATCCAGCAGGATGAGATCGGCAGGCTGCCCCCGGTTGAGGTAGTCGAGCGCCTCGTCACCGTCGTGCGCCGTGTGCACGAAATAGTGGCCCTCCAGGAGGTCCTCGAGCAGGAGCAGATTGTCGGGCTGGTCATCGACGACCAGCACATGAGTATTGCCGTGTCCCATCGTTTCCATGTTGCGTCAGCTCTCGGGAAAACCCGGGCGACCGGCGCCAGCCGCCTTGGCGGGATCTCCGATCTCGCCTCCCGCGCCGCCTTGCCGTGGTCCGGCTCCTGCCGGAATGCGATCCGTATCCTTCAACCCGTACTTTCTCCCCGCTTCCTCATCGCTTGCAAGGCGGCTTCCAGACAGATCGCCAGATTTTCGGCCAACGTCGCGGAAAGCGGATCCTGACTGCGGGCGGCCGACTCGGCCTCTCTCGCCATCGCCTGCAAGGCAGACGCCTTCATGTTGCCCGCCATTCCCTTCAGGCTGTGCGCGATGAATCCCATCGCCTCCAGGTCTCCGTCCTGTCCGGCGGTACGTAACTTTTGCGGCGTGGTTTCGTGAGTCTTGAGCACTGTCGAAACGAGCCTGTCGACGAATTCCCGCCGGCCCTTGAAGTGGGCCTCGAGTGCAGGCCAGTCGATCGCCGGGACTGTTCCCGTATGGTCTTCTTCCGTCCCGGCGCCCGAAGCGGGTTCGGCCTCTGCGGGGAAGGGTGTCCGAAGGGCAGGCTCGGGGCGTTCCGCACTTGCCGTCGAAGTCGGGGCAGCGGGCCGGACTGTCCGACGCGCGTGGCGTGACAAGGCGTCGACCAGCGTCTCGAGGTCCACGGGTTTGACGAGCTGTTCGACCATTCCGGCCGCCAGACAGCGCTCGCGTTCGCCCGGCATTGCATTGGCGGTGAGACCGATGATCGGCAGCCCGGGCGCCACTTCGAGGGCCGCACGCGCGAACCGGTAGCCGTCCATTTCGGGCATCTGGATGTCGGTCACGACGACATCGAAGGCTCGGGGTCCGGCTGCCTTCAGGATGTCGAGCGCCTCGCGGCCGTTCTCCGCCAGTGCAAGCTTGACGCCCTCTCCAGCCAGCATCTCCTCGAGAACCAGACGGTTGACCTCGTTGTCTTCCGCCACCATGAGACGGAGCCCGGCCAGCCTGTTCGTGATGTGCTGGGAAGTGACGGATTCGTCCGACCACCGGCGCGCGGCCAGAAAGAGCCGTGCCCGAAGCGGCCGTTCCAGCGGGGCGGCTCGTGAGCGAAGCGGTTCCGGCACCTCCGTGTGCCGCCCATGCCCGCTGACCACCGCGATCCGTCTTCCTTGCTGGATCTGCCGTGCAAGCCAGGCGGCGAGTTCGGCATCGATCGTCGAGGCGTCGATCGCGAGCAGATCCGACTCGCGATCGAAGGCCGCGGCGACGTCGGTAACGACAACGGTGGCACCACGCGACTCCAGCGCGGGAACGAGGAATTCGAGTTCCTCCTGCGGAAGGCCGACGAGCGCCAGTGTGACATTCTCCGCGGCCGCCGGCCCTGAAATCACCTCCAGCGGCAGCCGCACGTCGAAGCGCGTTCCCGTCTGGGTCTCGCTCCACACCGAGATGTCCCCCTTCATGGCGGCGACGAGGCGGTTGCTGATGGCGAGACCCAGGCCCGTGCCGCCGAAGCGCCGCGTGGTCGAACTGTCCGCCTGCTCGAACGGGCGGAACAGCCTCTCGGTCTGTTCCTTCGTCATCCCGATGCCGGTGTCCATCACGGAGAACTCGAGCGCGCCCGGAACCGTCCGCACCGAGAGCGCCACATGGCCATCGGATGTGAACTTGACGGCGTTCGTGAGGAGATTGACCAGCACCTGCGAAACGCGCAGGGCGTCTCCCCTGACGATCGACGGAAGGTCGGGGGCCTCGGTCACTCCGAAGGTAAGGCCCTTGGCGTACGCCGACTCGGCCGTGAGCGCGACGGCTCGATCGATGACCGTGGCCAGATCGAAGGGCGCCTGCTCGAGGTCGAGCTTGCCGGCCTCGATCTTGGAGAAATCGAGGATGTCATTCACCAGCCCCAGCAGCAACTGTCCGGAGTCCTGGATGCGGCCGAACGTCTCGGCCGTATGCCGGCCGACGTTGTCCCGCAACCCGACCTGCGTGAACCCGAGAATCGCATTGAGCGGTGTGCGGATCTCGTGGCTCATGTTGGCCAGAAAGTCGCTGCGCATCCTGGCGAGACGATTCGCCTCGGCCAGCGCCGCCTCGCGCGCGACCTCGCCCGTCTTGCGCGCGGTGATATCGCGCGCGAATCCGACAGTGCCCAGCACCTGCCCTTCGTGGTCCACGACGGGCGCCTGGTACGTCTCGATCCAGATAGGCTCCGCATCCCCCTGGAGAAGTTCCTCGCGGGTCTTGCGCGACCGCGTGGCGATCACTTCAGCCTCATCCGCAAGGTACCGCTCCGCCACGTCCGGCGGCCACAAACCCAGTTCGAGATCTGTCTTGCCGATGATCTCCGCCACGGAGATGCCCGCCTGCTCCGCAGCGGCGCGGTTCGCGGCGAGATAGCGCCGGCCGGTGTCCTTGAGCCAGACCCGGAAAGGGAAGTTGTCGATGAGGGCGTACAGGTAGCTCGCCTGCTGCTCGAGCTCTGCCGTCCTGGCAGCGATAAGGCGCTCGAGATCCGCCTTGTGTGCCTCGAGTTCGGCCCGGGCCCGCCTCGCTTCGTCGACATCCTGGAGCGTCCCGACCACGCGCAGCGGATTGCCCGACCCGTCGTAGCGGGCGAACGCCGACGTGGCGATCCACTTGGGGCGGTCTCCCGGAACGATCGCGCGGAACTCCGCGTGCATCCGGGTGCCGGTCGCGATGGCATCCTCGATCCGGTTCCAGACGTCCAGCATGTCCTCGGGGTGCATCATGGCCCGGAAATGCTCCATGCGCCCGCCGAACGAATCGATGCCCATGATCGCGTAGCACCGATCCGACCAGAACAGCGCATCCGAGGCGATGTCCCATTCCCATACGCCCATGTGCGCCGCACTCAGGGCGAGGTCGAGCCGCTCGCCGCGTTCGCGCAGATCGAACTCCGCCTGCTTGCGCTCCGTGATGTCCTGCGCAAAGCCGTGCCAGAGGGTACTGCCGTCGGGAACGGACTGCGGCACGGAATGGCCTTCGACCCACACCTCTCCGCGAACCGGATGCCGGAATCGGAATTCCTGGCGCCAGGGCGTCAAGGTGCTGGCGGACAGATTGATCGAGGTGTTGAACGCGGCCACGTCGCCGGGATGGATGAGTTCGAGGAGCCCGGAGGCGTCGTCCTTCAACAACGTGAAGTCCGCTCCGAAGATGTCCTCGGAGTTGGTGCTCGTGAACGGCATCGCCGTACGCCCGTCCGGCCACCGCTGGAACTGGTAGATCATTCCAGGCACGGTGGCGGCAATGCGCGCCAGCTGGTCCTGCAGCCGCAGCTGTTCCTCGCGCGAGCGCTCGCTCGACTTGCGCTCGGTGATGTCCTGGGTGATGCCCACGATGGCGGTCGGCCGGCGCGAATCGCCGGTCACCTCCATGTGCGTCGCCGCCAGGAACGAGATCCAGCGCAGACTGCCGTCGCGGCAGACGATCCGCAGTTCGACACCAAGCCTGCGCGGGCGATCCTCTCCCGGGCCCGGTGCGGCGCACATGCCGTCGAAGTGCGCAACATCCTGCGGATGAACGCGTCCCCTCAGGTCGGCGAGATCGGCGGTGAGCGTCTCGAAGTCGAGGTGGCGCGCGCAGAAGGCATCCATGACAGCATGCCGGGTCGCGAGATCGATCCGCCAAGTCCCGAGCGCGGCCGCGTCGAGCGCCAGCCTGTGGCGCTCCTCGCTTTCCCTGAGCGCTGTCTCGGCCACCCGCCGGGCCTTGCGGTCTTCCGCCTCGCGCAGGCTGCGGCGAATCGAAGGCGCCAGCTTCGTGAGACGGTCCTTGAGGACGAAATCCGACACGCCCATCTTCAGCGACTCGACAGCCTGCTCCTCGCCGATGCTGCCGGAGACGAGGATCACGGGAACGTCGGGCAGACGCGATCGAACGAGTTCGAGCCCCTCCTGGAACGTCATGCCCGGGACGTAGTAATCCGAGAGCACCACGTCCCACCGGTCCTCGGACACGGCGCGCTCCAGATCGTCTCGCCTTGCCACGCGCAGGCATTCCGGCTCCATGCCATCCGCGCGCAGCCTGCGGGAAAGGAGGATGAAGTCCGGTTCGGAGTCCTCCACGACCAGGCAGCGGATGCGTTCCATGGCCAGGCCGCTAGCGGAGGGCCGCATGAAGGCTCCGCGCATCGGCAACGCGCAAAGGGTCGGGCGCGCGGAAGGGTCCCTCGGATCGGGACTCATCCGGCGCAAGCCGGCGACGCAAGGGGAACAGGATGTCTTCGGCCGGATATCCGCACGTCGCCTCCGAGGCCTCGACACCTTTCCGGGAGCCCGTTTTCGGGGCCCCGGACATGAAACGGGTCGAGGTGCTTCCAGACGTCATCGAATTCAGCCTTGAGGCGGTTCGTTGGTCGCGAGCCAGTACACGCCAAGATTGGCCACCTTCTCGGCAAACTCGGAGAACGCGACCGGTTTCCGGACAAAGCTGTTGGCGCCGTCGCGGTAGCTGCGCAGCCGGTCGCTCTCCTCGTCGGACGACGTCAGCACCACGACCGGGGTGAGTTTCGTGCGCTCGTCCGCCCGCATGCGGGCGAGCACCTCCAGACCGCCGATCTTCGGCAGGTTGAGGTCCAGCATCACGATCGCCGGCTGTCCTGCAGCCGAACGGTGGGCGAACTCGCCTTCCCCGAACAGATAGTCCAGGGCCTGCTGACCATCGCGGACCACCTCCACGCCATTGGCGAGATTGACCTTGTTGAGCGCTCGTAGGGTGAGCATTTCGTCCTGCGGGTTGTCCTCCACGAGGAGAATGGTGTGGCGGCTCACGCAGCCCCCCCTTCCTTGTCGGTTATCGGCAGCGACACCCGGAACCTTGCGCCCTTTCCCGGCGCGGATTCGGCAAGAATTGTCCCGCCGTGCCGGTGCACGATGCGCTGCACGGTCGCCAGACCGACACCGAGGCCGGGAAACTCGTCCTGCCGGTGCAGACGCTGGAACGGCTGGTACAGCTTCTTCGCGTGTGACATGGAGAACCCGGCGCCGTTGTCGGACACGCAGAAGAACCGCTTGCCTTCGATCTCTTCCGACGTCACCTCGATGCGAGCCTCACGCGTGTGCGCCGAGTATTTCCATGCGTTGTCCACGAGGTTGCGAACCACGGAATCCAGCATGCGCGGGTCGCCCTCGGCAACGAGGCCGGGTTCCACCCGCCAGTCGACGTTGCGTGCCGGGTGAGCGCGGACCAGTTCCTCCAAGGCACGCGTCGCAAGGCGGGTGATGTCGACACGTTCGCGGCGAAGTTCACCGCGAGTGCTGCGGGAGAGGAGCAGCAGGCCGTCGATGAGATCGCCCATCTGCCGGCTCCCAGCCACGATCTGTTCCAGGTAGTGCCGGGCCTCGTCCTGCAGACCGTTGCCGTAGTCCTCCACGAGCGCCTCGCTGAAGCCGCTCATTGCCCGCAGAGGCGCCCGAAGGTCGTGAGAGACGGCATAGGCGAAGCTTTCCAGCTCCTGGTTCGCGGCGGTCAGTTCGGCCGTCCGCTGTTCCACGCGTTCCTCGAGTTCGGCATTGAGCGCGCGGATGCGGTCTTCGGCTTCGCGCCGGACACTCATGTCCCGCAACACGCCCAGCACGGCCGGCCGGTTTCCGTAGCGGATGCGGCTCGCCCGGAGCTCCAGCCAGATCCGCCGCACCCCATCCTTGCAGACGAACTCCAGTTCGTAGGACGAGGGCGGAGAGCCGGCGCCGGCGATCCGCTGATCGAAGCGGTCGGTCCATATCGTCAGGTACTCGGGCGCGACCACGCGGCCGAAGGGGAGGTCGGCGAACTCCGCAAGCGTGTATCCGAGCATGTTCACGAGAGCGGGATTGGCGAACACGAAACGATGCTCCTGCGCGACGAAAACGCCGTCGGCGAGTGCATTCAGCAAGGTGCGGTTACGCAGTTCGCTCTCGGCGAGCGCCTGCTCGGCCAGCTTCCTTTCGGTGATGTCGATGGAGACGATGCACAGAAAGCGCGCCGCGCCCGCAACGTCGGAGACGGGAAACTTGTGCGACAGATAGTACCGGCGTTCGCCGCGGAAACTCGCCGTCTCCTCGACGACGAGACGGGTGCCGGACTGCATCACGTGAACGTCGTTGGCACGGAACTGCGAGGCTTCTTCCGTGGAAAAGAATTCGAAGTCGGTACGGCCGATCATCCGATCTCGCGCCACGCCGAACTGGGCCTCGCACTGGGCATTGACGAGCACGTAGTGGCCCTCGGGATCCTTGAGAACCAGGATGGCGGGAAGATTGTCGGCGATGGCGAGCAGCCGGTGCTCCTCGTCGCGCAGGCGCGCCTCCACCCGCTTGAGGTGCGTGATGTCTGCGCAGATGGCGCCGAGACCGCTGAGACGCCCGGCGACATCGCGGATCGGAAAGCGGGTGGCGAGGTGCATGGCCCCGTCCGCGGGATGAGTCTGCGCCTCCTCGACCGACGTGGCCGTTCCGCTCTGCACGACGGCCCGGTCCTTGCGCGCCAGTTCTTCCGCGACAGGCCGCGGATAGAGGTCGAAGACCGTGCGCCCCAGCACGTCCTCCGGCGCCCTGCCGAGCGTCTTCGCGCCATGGCCGTTCACCAGAAGAAAACGGCCGTCGAGGTCCTTGACCCAGATGGTCCCGTTCGCATTGTCGACGAGCTGACGAAGGAGCGCCTCCGACCGCTTGATGGCCTCTCGATCACGGACGCTCTGCGTCACATCGTGGATGATGATCATCGCGCCCGCGATGCGCCCTTCGCCATCGTAGTAGGGTTGATACGTGTTCCGCTGCCACAGCACCGAATCGGGATCGAGCTGCCCGCTTTCGGAAGGCGACACCGGATGGCCTCCGCGAAGCCGGGGAATGAGCTCCTCGACCCGGACGGTCTCTCCCTCGAAGACGCGCTGCAGGATCTGCGCGAGGCCGTGCTCCTGCAGGCCCGGCGACAGATCGAACATGTGCCGGCCCAGGACCTCGCTCGATGGCACCCCCGTGTAGCGATCCATGAAGGGGTTGCGCGCAATGCACACGAGGTCACGGTCGTAGACGACGATCCCCTCGCCGATGCTGGCGACGATCTGCTGACTGAGATTGGCGGACTCTGCCGGCGCGAGGTACCCCGGGAATGCGCGTGATCCGCGGCGGGGGCCCGGAGAAAGGGCGGATGCGGGGCCGTCGGCAGGCGCCGTCATGGAAGATTCACCAGTGGCGAGGGACGAGCCAGCCGGCGGCGCACACGACGGTGCACCCGAGGTTCCGCATCCGCAAGCCGTCCGCGAAGCGCTCGCATAGAATGGATCGTCACGATCCCGAACACGGTGAATGAATTCATGCCCGCGACCCAACACGTCTTCGCCATGGGCGGCGCCTTCCTTGCCGACCCGGAGAACAATCTACACCTGGAGCGGTACTTCAAGGAACTCACGGGGCGCGATGCGCCGAGAATCCTCTTCGTCCCGACCGCCAGCGGCGACAACGAGCCCTACCAGCTCCGCTTCTACCAGGCATTCACCCGGCTGGGCTGCACACCTGCCGTACTTCCCTTCTTCAAGCGCACTCCCAGGGATCTCGAGGATTTCGTGCTGGGCTTCGATGCCGTTGCCGTAGGAGGCGGCAACACGCGGACGATGCTCGCGATCTGGCGCGACTGGGGCCTCGATGCGGTTCTGGCGAAAGCATGCGCCCAGGGCATCGTGCTGGGCGGCTCGAGCGCCGGGTCCATCTGCTGGTTCGATCAGGGTATCACCGATTCGATCGCAGGAGCGCTCACCAGTCTTCGTTGTCTGGGGCTGGTGGGGGGCAGCAACTGCCCGCACTACGACAGCGAGACGGATCGCCGTCCGGCCTATCGGGGAATGGTGGCCTCCGGCGAGGTCGCAGATGGTTACGCTGCCGACGACGGGGTGGGACTTCATTTCGTAGACGGCGTCTTTCACCGCGCCATCGCCAATCGTCCCAAGGCGATGGCGTGGTCGGTCCGGCGTACGGCAGACGGCGCCACCGAAACCGCGATCGAACCGGTGCGGCCCGAGGGGTCCGGCGAGGCGATGCCCGCTTAGCCGGTGATGTGTTGCGTTCGGGGCTTTCCCTTCCGGCCCCGCGCGTAGTAACGTGCCCTGCAGGCAGATTCCAAGGGGAACCTCCCCGGGCCGGCCCGCTGTCGAGGGCCCGGCAGCCTCGGGTTCCGGCGGGTCCGGCGTCGCGTCAACGCAACCATGGGAGGGGGCATGGCGCAGTACGATTCCGATTCGATTCGGACGGTGGCACTCGTCGGCCACGGCGCGTCGGGCAAGACGACGCTGGTGGAAGCACTGCTGCATCAGGCAGGCGTGATCCCGAGCCGAGGCTCGGTCGAGCGCGGTTCCACGGTCAGCGACTTCGATCCGCTGGAAAAGAGCTATCAGCATTCGCTGCGAACGTCCGCGGTGCACCTGGACCATGGGGACATCCGTGTGCACGTTCTCGATACGCCCGGCTTTCCCGATTTCGTCGGCCAGGCCATGGGCGCTCTGGACGCGGTGGAGACCGCCGCGATCGTCGTGAGCGCGCAGTCGGGCATCGAACTGGTGACCACGCGGATGATGGAGTGGGCGGCGCAGAGGAAATTGTGCCGCCTGCTGATCGTCAACAAGATCGATGCCGACAACACCGACCTGCCGAAGCTGCTCGAAGATCTGCAGGCCGCCTTCGGCAAGGAATGCCTGCCGATCAATCTGCCCGCCGCCAATGGGACCCGGGTGGTCGATTGCTTCTTCAATCCCGCGGGCGAATCGGATTTCTCGTCGGTGGCCGAAGCGCATCGCCGGATCGTGGACCAGGTCGTGGAGGTCGACGCCGATCTGATGTCGCTCTATCTGGAACAGGGCGAGGTCGCCCCGGAGCAGTTGCACGCCCCCTTCGAGGCCGCGCTTCGCGAAGGACATCTGGTGCCCATCTGCTTCGTCTCCGCGCGCAATGGAGCGGGCATCGCCGACCTGCTCGACATCTTCGAACACCTGCTTCCCACACCCGCGGAAGGCAATCCACCGCTGTTCGTGAAGGGCGAGGGCGAAACAGCCATGGAATTCCGTTCCGATCCGGATCCCGCGAAGCACGTGCTGGCCCATGTGTTCAAGGTGGTCGTCGATCCGTTCGTGGGCAAGCTCGGGATCTTCCGCGTCCATCAGGGCACGGTGACCAAGGACACCCAGCTGTTCGTGGGTGACGGCCGCAAGCCGTTCAAGGTCGGCCATCTGCTCATGATGCAGGGCAAGGACCATGTCGAGATCGACCGCTGCGTCCCCGGCGACATCGGCGCGGTCGCGAAGGTCGACGAGATCGAATTCGATTGCGTGCTGCACGATTCCCACGACGAAGACCACATCCACATGCGGCCACTGGAGTTTCCCACGCCCATGCATGGAATCGCGATCTCGCCCAAGCGCCGCGGAGACGAGCAGCGGCTGTCGGATGTGTTGCACAAGCTCGCGGCGGAGGACCCCACGTTGCGTGTGGATCACGACCCGGTCCTCAATGAAACGGTCCTTCGCGGCCTCGGAGAACTGCACCTGCGTGCCGTCGTGGAGCGCATGGCACAGCAATACAAGATCGAGGTGCAGACCCGGCCGCCGCGCGTACCATACAGAGAGACCATCACGTCGGCCGCGGAAGGCCACCACCGTCACAAGAAGCAGACGGGAGGCGCCGGTCAGTTCGGTGAGGTCTTTCTGCGCGTCGCGCCGTTGCCGCGAGGGACGGGATTCGAATTCGTGGACGAGGTGAAGGGCGGCGTCATTCCCAACCAGTTCATCCCGGCGGTGCGCAAGGGGGTGGAACAGGTCCTGACTTCCGGTCCGCTGGCGGGATACCCCATGCACGACGTCAAGGTCACGGTTTACGACGGAAAGCATCATCCCGTCGATTCGAAGGAAGTCGCCTTCGTGGCGGCGGGCCGGAAGGCATTCCTGGACGCGATCTCCAAGGCGCATCCCATCGTGCTGGAACCGGTGGTCTCTCTGGAAGTGGTGTGCCCCGAGGCGCACATCGGGGAAATCACGGGCGACCTATCGGCGCGACGCGGCCAGGTCACCGGAACCCTCGGGCTTCGGCTCGGTACGCTTGCAGTCACGGGCATGGTGCCGCTCTCCGAAGTGGAGGACTATGGATCGCGGCTCAAGGCGATGACCGGGGGGCACGGCTCCTATGGCCTCACGCTCAGCCACTACGAGCCGGCGCCGCCGGCGCTTCAACAGCAACTTGCCGCCGAACACCGGCAGCACCGCGTCGAGGAAGAGGAATGATGGAGTGCCAGTGGGCGGGATGCGGCTTCCCGGCCCCAGCCGAACGGGGACAGACCCTTCCGGTCAGCCACACGTAGAGAGGTAATGCGGGAGAGCGTGCCCCCCGAAGCGGTATCGGCGAGCTCGCTTTCCGACGCCGGTCACGCAGACACGGCCTTGCGCTGTAGTGGAATCCGACGCGGTTGGAGGATCAGGAGGCGGCCGTCTGGAGCATCCACTCCCAGACCTCGCCTTCATCGGTATCGTGTCCGCGGCCGGTCAGGTGGAACCCGAGCTTCGAGAGCACGGCGGTGGATGCGCTCTCCTCGGCAGGCGTGTGGGCGATGAGCCGGATTCCGGGTTGCACTTCGAAGGCAATCTGCATCAGCGCGATCGCCATGGACGTGGCATGACCCCGGCCCTCGTAGGCGGGGAACGTGTAGTACGCGATCTCGACCCGGTTGCCTTTGGGCGGCGCCTTGAACGCACACGTCCCCACGCAGATGTCGCCCATGAAGGCGAGATACCCTGTCCAGGGGGGGACGAAGCCCACCTGACCGTAGAGTTCGGCCGAGGCGTCGCACGCGTCCTTGGCTTCTTTCGGCAGGCCGGGCACGGGTCCGTCGGGCCTGCCGTTCTGATCGATGGGAACCAGACGGAAACCGTTGGCCGGAGGCACCACCGGTTCGGCCGGACGTCCCGCCGTGTCCGCACCGGCGGCCGGCTCCAGCGCGCCGAACTGGACGACGTCGGTCTCCTGATGATGTCGGTAGAGGCGGCGATGCTGCCTCGGATAGTCGATGACATCGTGGTCGAGCCGCTGGCCGACGACCAGAAAAATGAGCGGATCGCTGCCCTCGTTGATGATTTCGTGCGGGACCCCGTTGGCCGGGTAGGCCAGAAAATCACCCGGACCGATCAGGATCGTCCGGTCCCCCAGGATCGCCGTTCCGCGCCCCGCCAGCACGTAGACACATTCCTCCTCGAAGCTGTGGGCGTGCAACTCGGTCGACCGGTGCCCCGGCTCGACGACCACCATGTGCACACCGAGGTTGCGCAGGCCTGTCACGTCACCCAGCGACTTGTCGATGCAGATGGCATTCGGATTGAGGAAATGCTCAAGGCGGATGCCTTGCATGTTCTGGATATCGAGGGCCGACAGGTACATGGCGATGTGTGGTGGTTCGATTCGAGAGTCTGCCGCGGCAGACCGCCAGACAACGGATGATGCCTACTGCCGCTACAGCCCGGCAGTCGTGCGCCTCATCCGCAAGCGCTAAACGTACCATGACTGCGGCTTCTCCCGCATGCGCATCTCGGCTGGAAATCCGCCGCATCGGCAAATGCGATTCCCTTTGCCGGTCCAGGGTCTATGGCGACGTCTCCGGATTCGCCGAGTACGAGGCCGGCGGCGAAATTCCCCTCAAGTTGCCCGCCACCATGCCGATTACCCCGGCGATGCACGCGCAAAGAGCGGTCGCCCGCTGGTTCGCGACTGCAGTGCCCCGCACGTTTCAAGGAATCGCCATGAGCAACGCCCGCCTGTCCTGCACCGCCCCCGTTCCCGAGAACGCCGATTCGTACGCCCGCCAGCCCGACGGGTTCGTCACCGGCTGGACCGTTTCCGTCGTCTTCGTGCTCGCGCTTCTTGCCCAGAACCCCGTGCTTGGCGCGCTTTTCAGCGTCACCCCCTGATTCGCCGAGAGGAGAGGCGAACATGACCGTCCGCTTCGTGGTGTGCGAGAACCCTTCCCCGGCTCTGCGGAACCCCGGAACCGATCGGGAGCCGATGTCCGGGTGGACTCAAGCAGGCGTCGATTTCAGGCGGCTCACGCTGCCCACTGCACGGACTGCCCGACCCGCAGGCCAAGCGTCGTGGCAGCGTTCGCCGCAGGCATGGCGACCTCTACTAAGCCGAGGCTGTTGACGTACCAGAACGCCTTTCCGGGAGGAGCGTCACCGAAGACGCGCGCATGCGGAATCCGCATGCCGACGAGGCAGAGTTCGCGCGCTTCGGGCAAGTCCTGCCCGCGCAGTCCGGTAAAAGCGTTGCCATAGTGGTCGAGGTAGATGATCTCCGCGAGATCCTCGCCCGGGAGCAGGACCTCGGGCGCGGGTATCTGCTTCACGTTCTCGTTGGGAAATTCCCCGCTTGCCACGGCCGCGGCCATCGGCGCGAACACGTCCCGGCCGTGGAAGGAAACCGAGACACCCTGGGGGTGATCGGCGATGCGCCACACGCTGCGCATGGCGCTCCTGTGCCACAGGACCGAGAACAGCCCATTGTCCGGTCCGACGAAGGTGCGCCCATCTATCCGCGCGACCAGTCCGCTGCGGCGCGTTCCCACCCCCGGATCCACCACCGCGATGAAGACATGGCCCCGCGGCACGCGGCTCGCCAGGGCGGCCAGCAGGTGAGCGGATGCCTTGACGTCGAACGCAGGGGCTTCGTTGAGCAGATTGATCACGCGCACGCCCGGCGCGTATCGGTCCAGGACGGCTTCGACCTGGCCGACGTAGAGGTCCGTCGCGCCGAAGTCGGAAAACAGCATGAGAGCCATGGAAGAACGGTGACGGATGACGACGTGTGAATGGTAACAGGCAGCCATTCGGCGCCCACGTGTCATACCGGCGGAATTTCCATGAATGACGGGCCCCGTCCGCGAGGTACACTTCCCCCCACATACCGGTCGCCCCCGCACCGTGTCGACGGTGCACCGTTCTTGCCGGACGGTACGCGATGGCGGCGTGCTGCACAGAGCAGTCCGGATTCCCCGGCAGCAGCAAAGACGCATGCCGCCGCCTTGATTCAGGGCCTGTCCCGCTCAACGGTCGGGCACCTGCTGCTCACGAGAGAAGGATCTTGATCGAATCCATCATCCGCAGCGCGCTGCAACAGCGCGCCATCGTCATCGTCGTTGCCGTGATACTGCTCTTCTTCGGCCTGGACGCGGCGACGAAGTTGTCCGTGGATGCGTTTCCCGACGTGACCAACGTGCAGGTGCAGATCGCCACGGAAGCCGTGGGCCGTTCGCCTCAGGAGGTCGAGCGCGCGGTGACGATCCCGGTGGAGATCGCCATGACGGGATTGCCAGGGCTCACGGAGATGCGTTCGCTCAATCGGCCTGCGCTGTCCCTCATCACACTCGTGTTCACGGACAAGACCGACCTGTACCTTGCGCGCCAGCTCGTGATGGAACGGCTGATCGAGGTGCGCGATCGCCTGCCGGACGACGTCACGCCGGTGCTGGGCCCGGTCTCATCGGTCCTGGGCGAGGTCTACCAGTACACGCTCGAACATCCCAAGGACGGCAACCGCGCCCTGACCCAGGAGGAGCTCACGCACCGCCGCACCATCCAGGACTGGGTCGTGCGTCCCTACCTGCGCTCCATTCCCGGCGTGGCGGAGATCAATTCCACCGGCGGCTACGTGAAGCAGTATCAGGTACAGGTCGATCCGGATCGCCTGACTCACTTCAACATCCCGGTGAACGCGGTCTACGACGCGCTGAGAAACAACAACTCCAACTTCGGCGGCGGCATCATGCCGCACCATGCCGACCAGTACCTCATCCGCGGGGTGGGTCTGATCCGCACGATGGACGACATCCGTTCCATCGTGCTGAAGGAGGTCAACGGTACACCCGTGCTCATCCGCGACGTGGCCGATGTGCGCATCTGGCACCTTCCCCGGGTGGGCACGATGGTGAAGAACGGCAACACCGAGGCTGCCGGGGGCATCGTGATGATGATCGCGAGCGGCAACGCCAAGGACGTGGTGTCGCGCGTGAAGGCAAGAGTCACGGAACTCAACTCCACGGGCGCGATTCCGGACGGACTTCAGATCGTTCCCTACTACGACCGGTCGGAACTCGTCGATGCCGCGCTCGCCACCGTGGTGAAGGTGCTGATCGAAGGCGTCGTGCTGGTTGTCGTGGTGCTGTTCCTGTTCCTGGGGGATGTCCGCTCGTCGGTGATCGTCGTGGTCACGCTCGTCCTCACGCCGCTGGTGACGTTCATCGTGATGAATCAGGTGGGACTCTCCGCCAATCTCATGTCGCTGGGAGGAATGGCGATCGCGATCGGACTCATGGTCGATGGCTCCGTCGTGGTGGTGGAGAACGCCTTCTCGCATCTCGGCCGGCGAAGCGACGGCTATGTGTCGCGTTCCGCCGTGATCCTGGGCTCGGTCCTGGAAGTGGCCACTCCGGTGCTGTTCGGTGTCGGCATCATCATTCTCGTCTTCCTGCCGCTGATGACGCTCACCGGCATGGAAGGCAAGATGTTCTCGCCCCTGGCCTACACCATCGCCATCGCTCTGGGTGTCTCGCTGGTGCTCTCGCTCACGCTGTCGCCCGCGCTCGCGGCCATCTTTCTCAAGGGTGGCGCGGACCACGACACCAGACTGATCGCGCTCATCAAGAAGCCGTACTTGGGCCTGCTGCACAACACGATGAACAACCCGGTGCTGACGACCGGGATTGCGGTCGCTCTGTTCGTGGGTGCGTTTGCGCTCGTGCCGTTCCTCGGCACGTCCTTCATCCCCGAGATGAAGGAGGGCTCGGTGTCGCCCAACATCATGCGTGCCCCCAACATTTCCATCGAGGAGTCCACGCGCATGGAACAGGAGGCGATGCGGCGGATGATGGAAGTGCCGGGCGTCAAGCTGGCGGTCTCGAGAGTGGGCCGGGGCGAGTCGCCCGCTGATCCGGCCGGGCCGAACGAGGCGGATCCCATCGTCACTCTGAAGCCGCGCGACGAATGGCCTTCGGGCTGGCTGCAGGACGACATTGCCGAAGCCATCCGGCAGAAGCTCGAAGGCCTCCCCGGTGTGCAGATCGTCATGGCGCAACCGATCTCGGATCGCGTGGACGAGATGGTGACGGGCGTGCGGTCCGATGTGGCCGTCAAGATCTTCGGAACCGACATGGACGAGCTTCGCCGCTACGCGGAGCAGGTGGCGGCGATCGCCTCCGGCATCCGCGGCGCGCGCGATTTCCGCATCGAGCGGGTCTCGGGCCAGCAATACCTGCAGCTGATCGTGGACAGGCAGGCAATCTCCCGGTTCGGACTGAACGTCTCCGACGTGCGCGACTTCATCGAGATCACGCTCGGCGGCCGGGTGGCGACGGAGATCTTCGAAGGCGAAAGACGGTTCCCTGCCTCCGTGCGCCTGCCGCTGGACTTCCGCAACGACGTGGCGGACATCGAGGAAACGCTCATGCTCACCTCGGGCCATGCTCGCGTACGCATGAAGGACGTTGCACGCATCGTCGTGGAGGAAGGTCCCGCGCAGATCTCCCGCGAGACGGGCAGAAGGAGAATCGTGGTGGGAATGAACGTGGCGGGCCGGGACCTGGGCGGTTTCGTCGCCGAACTGCAGGAGAAGGTCCGCAGTTCCCTGCCCCTGGCGCCCGGCTATTCCTTCGAGTGGGGCGGGCAGTTCCAGAACATGGAAAAGGCGCTCAAGCACCTCACGCTGATCGTTCCGGTCACCATCGGCGCCATCTTCTTCCTGCTGTTCCTGCTGTTCCGTTCGCTGCGTTACGCGACGCTGATCATCACCGTGCTGCCGTTCGCCTCGATCGGCGGCGTCGTGGGACTGTTCATCACCGGCGAGTACCTGTCGGTGCCCGCGTCCGTCGGCTTCATCGCGCTGTGGGGAATCGCCGTTCTGAACGGTGTGGTGCTGGTCAGCTACATCGAGTCACTGCGCCAAGCCGGCCACACCACGCAGGAAGCCATCGTGGAGGGTGCACGCATGCGGCTTCGCCCCGTTCTCATGACGGCCACGGTGGCGATGCTGGGCCTCATACCGTTTCTCTTTGCCACTGGGCCGGGCTCGGAAGTGCAACGGCCGCTGGCCATCGTGGTGATCGGGGGTCTGCTCACCTCGACGCTTCTCACGCTGGTGGTGCTGCCGACGATCTACCCCTGGTTCGTTCCGAAGGCGCGGGGCAACGACAACGACTGAGACCGGGAAAGGGCCGATCGCCGGCAGCCCAGGCGGCCGGCCCCGGGTCGCGACCACGTGCCCGATCATATTGTCCTCAGGGCGGACCGCCGCCTTCCTCGCGGGCCCGCATCTTGGCCGCGACATAGGCGCCGTGCGGGACGTACAGCAGGTCTGCCACTTTGCGCACGAGATGTTGCTCCCATGCGCTCAGCGCCGTGTCTGCGTAGGCCACCCGCCACATGGCCTCGATGACCTTCTCCTTCTGCTCGGCGGAGAAGTGCCGGTTGAGCAGCGACGTGAACTGGTAGTAGTCCGTGGATTGACGCGCTTCCTGTTCCGCGAGCCTCACCAACTCGTCGGCTTCCTCGGCCGCAAGCCCGAACTTGCCGCGGACGGCCGCCATGATGGCGGCACGTTCGGCAGCGTCGATCTCGCCGTCCATGCGGACCATTTCCACGAGCAGTGCGGCAGTCGCCAGCCTGATCGCATGCGTCTCGTCCGCCTGGCGCGAACCGGCATCCATGCGGGTCTCGAAGAATTCGCGAATGGCCTTCAGCATGAGGAATCCCGACGCCGCTGCTTCGGCTACCGGCGGCGGCGGACCTCGTAGCCGACTTCGCAGTCCTCGTGCGCCTCGATCTTGGCGATCTGCAGATGCACGGCGCACACTTGCGCGTAGTCGAAACACATGGCGAGCACGCGCTGCCCCAGTGTTTCCAGAAGATTGATGTGCCCGGCCCCCAGAATGTCCAGGATGCCCTGCCGCAACTTGTCGTAGTCGAGCACGTCCTCGAGACGGTCGTGCCAGTCGAAAGGCGGTGTGAGATAGACCGCGAGATGAATTCGCAGAGGTTGCCGTCGGGTGCGCTCGCTGTCGTATACGCCGATGTCCGCGTGTGCCACGAAGTTGCGCAGAAAGAGCGTGCGCACGTCATCGTCTTCGCCACGCCACGCCGGCGGCTGGATGTGCAGCAGCGGTTCGTTCATGTCCATCGTCGCCCGTCTCGGCCGAGAGGATGTTGCAAAGGGATGATGCTACACCAATCACCGCTCGCGCCAGCGCGTCGGGTCACTGTTCCGCGACGCGGGTTGCGCCCGTCGGCTTCCTCTACACTCTCCTTACCCCGAACCGATCGCCATGGAGGCCACCATGAACGAAACGAAAGCCGGCTATTCCGACAGTGAGGTCCGCGAAAGACTCGAACGGGACCTGCCTCGGTGGCAGTTCGACGACGGCTGCATCACCCGGAAGTACCGCACCGAAGGTTGGAAAGGCGCCTTGATGGTCGCCAACACCGTGGCCCACCTGGCGGAAGCGGCATGGCATCACCCCGATCTGGTGGTGACCTATGGCGGCGTGGAGGTACGGCTGCACAGTCACGACGCGAACGGAATCACGGCGCGGGATTTCGAACTTGCCCGCCGCATCGAGGACGTCGTTCACTGGCAACCCGCCCGGGAAAGCGGGGCACTCACGGGGACGCCGGTGGACGATCCGCGGTTCCGCTACATCGTCTACGACTGACGCACAAGCCGCCGGTTCTGTCCCTCCGCACCGCGGCACAAGTGGACAGCGATCGGAACCGGCGCGAAAGTGCGGCGGAAACGCATGCATCACGCCGCGTCAGAAGAACTGGCGCCGCAGCCCGCGCCGGTCGCTCGACACGTGGCCGGCAGATCCTCCGCGAGGTCAATGCCGCCGCTGGAAGAAGACGAGTCCTCGCCACAGGGTCAGCAGCCCCACGAGCGCGAAGCCGGTACCGTAGCCGAACCCGATTGATACGACGAACCAGATGACGAGGGGAGAGACGAACACGCCCAGATACGTGAGCGCAAACGATGCGCCGGTGACGGCTGCTTCGTACCCCTTGGGGGCAATGCGCGATACCTCGGAGATGTAGACGCCGTTCCACCCCACTGCAGTGGCTCCGAACACGAACGCCAGCCCCGACACGAGCGCCCAGGGCGTCCGTGCGTCGATCCAGCCGACCGAGAACGCGCAGAGGGACATGCCGATCCCCAGCATCCCCAGCAGCCTCCGGGGCCTGACGTAGTGGTCGGCGACGAAGCCCCAGAAGAGCCGGCCCAGCACCCCTCCGGCCATGGCCACGGACAGTGCAGCGCCTGCGGCCGCGACGCTCACCTTCGCGAGCTCGTGCAGGTAGACGACGAGATAGCTGCCCAGGCACATCTGCATCCCGGAGTACCCGAACGAAGCGAGCGCCAGGTCTCGCAACGGGCGCTGCGCCCACAGCATGCGCATGGGCTCCGCAAGGCGGAGATTCCACAACGGCGCGTCCTGCCGCCGCGCCTTGTCGATATCGGCACGGCCTTTCTGCACGATCGTGGCAAGTCCGATGCATCCGGCCGCGACGCACAATGCCGCGGCTCTCCAACCCGCGGCCGTCAGGACCATCGGGACCAGTGCGCCTGCCAATGCACCGCCGATGGGTACACCGGTCTGTTTGAGCGAAAACACGAAGGCTCGCCATCGTGCGGGAGTTCTGTCGCCCAGGATCGCCGACGACGACGGAGTCACCGGACCGTACCCCAGGCCGATGAGCACCGCACCCAACACGATGCCCGCGATGTGCCCCGTGACCAGCATCGCCGATCCTGCCGCGACCAGCAGCAGGGCGATCTGACTCACGCGCATGGGGCCCAGCCGCACGATGAACCCGCCGCTCAGGAGCGCCGCCGCGGCGGACGCAAGGTAGATGATGGAAGTGACCATGCCTACCGCGGAGGCATCGACGCCCATCTCCACACTCGCTGCGGGTGCGAGCACCGGCGGCGTGAATACGGCGCCGGAAGCAAGCACCTGGATCGCCAGCGTGAGGACGATCGGCAGCACGATGGCTTTCAGAAGGGGCTCCTGTCCCGGCACGGATAACCCGCTACACCAAGCCGAGGGGAAAACGGACGAACGGCTGCGGCAATCCCGGCCCGATGCGCTTACGGCGTTTCACTCTGCCGGCACCAGGCAGAAGAGCCGGAATCGGCACGGGCATGCACACGCATTGCGAACAGGTGCGCGCAATTCCAGCCACCGGCGAATCGCGCCGGAGAGCGACCAAGCCTTCCCGTTCACTCGCCCTTCGATTTCTCCAGGGCCTGGCCGATGTCCCAGAGAATGTCGTCGATGTCCTCGATGCCCACGGACAGCCGGATCATGTCGGGCGACACACCGGCCTTCAACTGCTCTTCCTCGGAAAGCTGGCGGTGCGTCGTGGACGCAGGATGGATCACCAGGGTCTTGGCGTCGCCGACGTTGGCGAGGTGCGAGAGGAACTGGCAGGCCTCGATGAATCGTTCGCCCGCCGCAACGCCCCCCTTGATGCCGAACGTCATGATCGAGCCGGTCCCCTTGGGGAGATACTTCTTCGCGAGAGCACGATAGGGACTCGACTCGAGCGATGGAAAGTTCACCCAGGAAACCTGCGGATGCGATTCGAGGAACTGCGCGACGCGGTTCGCATTGGCCACATGCCGGTCCATGCGCACGTGCAGCGTCTCCAGGCCCTGAAGCAGGAGGAAGGCGTTGATCGGAGAGAGGCATGGCCCCAGCGTGCGCAGCGTTTCCATCCGGCATTTCATGGTGAAGCCGAAGTCACCGAACGTTTCGTAGAAGCGGACACCGTGGTAGCCACGCGAAGGCTCGGTCATTCCGGGGAACTTGCCGTTGTCCCAGGGAAACTTGCCGGATTCGACGATGACGCCACCCATCGTGGTTCCGTGACCGCCCATGAACTTCGTGGCGGAGTGCACGACGATGTCGGCGCCGAAATCGATGGGCCGGCACAGATAGGGCGAAGCAAACGTGTTGTCGATGACCAGCGGAATGCCCGCCTCGTGGGCGATCCCGGCCACCGCCTCGATGTCCAGCACGTTGATGCCGGGATTGCCCATGGTTTCCGCGTACAGGGCCTTCGTCTTCGGGGTGATGGCCTTGCGGAAGTTCTCGGGGTCGTCGGGGTGCACGAACTTCGTGTCGATGCCCATGCGGCGGAAATTCACCTCGAACTGCGAATAGGTGCCGCCGTAGAGAGTGCTCGCCGACACCAGTTCATCGCCTGCCTCCAGCAGCGTGAGCAGCGCGGTCATCTGAGCGGCCTGGCCCGAGGACAGTGCGAGAGCCGCGCGTCCGTTCTCGAGCGCAGCGACGCGTTCCTCGAACACGGCGACGGTGGGATTCGACAGGCGCGAATAGACGTTTCCGAACGTCTGCAGGTTGAACAGGCTCGCCGCATGCTCGGGCGTGTCGAACACGTAGGACGTGGTCTGGTAGATGGGCACCGCGCGGGCACCTGTGGCGGGGTCCGGAATCTGTCCGGCGTGCAGGCAAAGCGTTCCGAAACCGAATTCGTGATCGGCCATGGAGAATCCTCGGTCTGTATCGATCGTGAAGCCAAGCGGGGATTGTAGCGGCGCCCCGCAGCCGGAAGGAGCCGTCAGTAGGGCAACCAGCGGGGCCGCTTGCTGGAGATCACCTTGGTGTTGACGCCGATCCAGTTCAACCCGCCGAACAGACGGGCATGTTCGATCTTCACGCAGCGGTCCATCACGACATCCTGTCCCGCTGCCAGCGCCTTGCGCCTGGCTTCGTCGTTGATCACGCCCAGCTGCATCCAAAGGACCTTGGCCCCGATCGCGATCGCATCATCGGCGATGGGGCCGATGTCCTCGCTGCGCCGGAAGCAGTCCACCATGTCCACGGGAACCGGAATGTCCCTGAGCGACGGATAGCATTTCTGTCCCAGAACCTCCGGATACGAGGGATTGACGGGTATCACCGTATACCCGTGATCGAGCATGTATTTCGCGGCGAAGTAGCTGGGGCGGTACCAGTTGGCGGACAGGCCCACCACGGCGATCGTCTTGCAGGTGCGCAGGATGCGCCGCAGAGTGTTGATGTCGGTATCGTCGGCCATGGTGAGCGGGTGTGGTTGATCGTGAAGCCGCGTTTGTATCAGATTTGGACCGACCGCAGGCAGTCACGAATCATCTGCCCGCCGACTTCACCGGCAGGTCCAGCACCCTTGCGCGTTCCGCTGCATCCGCTCGGGCGAGCCGCCTCGCTTCCTCGTAGAAGCGAGGCAGATCGCCACCCAATGTCTCGAACAGGCGCTCGAACGCCGGCACGGCATCGGCGTAGGTGGCCACGGACGCCACATGCGCATTGGTCAGGGGCTTTGCGAACCAGCGATCGTAGCCGGCGAAGCCGCCCCACTTCCGCTTGAGTTCCTGGTAACCGGCACGAGTTTGGTCGAACACCTTCGATTTCGCGCGCCGCATCTCGTCAGGAGGCGCCGAGCCCGCATAGACCCTGTCCAGTTCCGCGCGCGCGTCCAGGATGAGACGGATGAAGTCTTCCTTGCGACGGTCCATGGACTCGAATTCGATCCGCTCCTGTTCCGTGCCGTTGCGGTCGAGCCACCGCCGCACGCCGATCTGCTCGACGCACGTCGCGAACGACTCGTTGAAGGTGCTGTCCCCGGACACGTAGGCCACCTGGTGGGATGTACGTGTTCAGCACGGGGTCCGCGAACCAGCCCAGTGTCGAATATGCCGGCACGCCGTAGACGAACACGTCGTAACCCTCGGCCCGGATCTGTTCCCCCGCCCGATCGGCCGCCTCGGCGCTGAACCAGCCCTTGTAGCTCACGCAGCCTGCGAAGGGAAAGCACCATTGCCTGGGATGGGTGGAGAATTCGGGCGCCGCAACGACGTTCCAGACAACGAACGGCCGGTGAAGGTCCGCATAGGCCCGGTAGCTGGCATTGTCCGGCAGGCCCAGTTCGCGGCTCGCGAAGGCGCGGATGTCGCGCACTGCCTGCAGCCGGACGCGAAGCTCCGCCGGCGTCCCGGGATCGCCGACCCATTCCTCGATGGGCCGCGCCGCGCGCATCAGCTCCCATTGACCGGCTGCGGCCTGGTAGTAGTAGCCCACCGACGTACAGCCCGGCGACAGCGAAGCAAGCCCGACAAGCAGTGTCCTTCCGATCCAGCCCCGTGACCGCAGGCCGGCTGTGCGCCATGCAGACATGACCATATGGCGGGACGAGCATTCAGGCATCGGTGCACGCGTGTCGGTGGAAGTGGCCATCACGCAGGAAATGACAGATCTGGGTGGCGACGGTTCGCGAAACCAAGAGCCCCGAATGGGTCACGGGCAGTACGAGGTGGTCCGCCAGCAGTGGCGCACGAGTCTCGTCGACTGCCACGGTTCCATCGTGCGGCAACGGAAGGCGGGCGATGGCGCAGCCGAGGCCCAGGCCCGTGCCACCGGCGATCACGCCGATCTCGAGCCTCGGAACTCCGGTCAGAGCATCGCGATGCCACTGCAGGATCGACCTGCCGAGCATCGAACGCGTCCAGCGCCATCGGGCCATGGAGTCGACCGCACGGCTGCCGCCAATGGGGCTTCCCAGAAGCACGGCCCTGCCCGGCGGCAGCCGCGAGCCGGATCGAAGCATCGTGAGCAGCACGAGGCCGCCGAGGCTGTGTGCCACGAAGTGAAGACGGTCCCCCTGCTGTCCGGTCGCGAACCGTGCGAGAGCGCGAGCATTGGCATCCAGATCCACGCTGACGGTGGGATAGGAAAACACCTTCACGCGGTAGCCCGCGCGAAGCAGGCGGTGGCGCAGCAGGCTCATGCTCCAGCCGGAGAACCACAGCCCGTGGATGAGAACGACCGTTTCCACCTTCTCGCTGTCCGCGCGCAAAGATAGGCGATTCTAGGGAAGGTCCTATCGATGTGTGCGGTCTTGTGGCAGTCGAATACGGCGGCTCGCAAAGCGGGAGGCGACGAGACCGGACGTTTCCCGTTGCGGGCGAAGGCGGCGAACGCCGGGCGTCAGCGCGATCCCAGGGATGGGCGATGGGCCATGCACATGCCCCGTCGTTGCACCGTGACGGGACCCTCGCGGCCGATGCCCTGCCTCGAGGACCGCTTGCTACACTCCCGCAGATGCCCTTCGATCCCGCGACACTCGTCGCCGGGCCGGTCATCATGATCATCGCGTACGCGGTGTTCGGCATTTCCGGCTTCGGCTCGGCACTCGTTTCCATCCCCTTGCTCGCGCATTTCCTGCCGCTGAGGACGGTCGTTCCCGTCATCCTTCTGCTGGATTTTTCAGCGGCAATCTATGCGGGGTGGCATTTTCGCCGGGAGGTGGACATCAAGGAAGTTCGGTCCATGGTGGTGGGTATCGTCGCCGGCGCCCTGCTGGGGGTCGCCCTGCTTGCGTATGCACCGGGCGACCGGCTGCTCCTGCCCCTGGGCGTATTCGTGGTCCTGTACGCCACGTACAACCTGTTTCGTCACGACAGGCCGGTGGTGGTGTCGGCAAGGTGGTCCCAGGGAGCCGGCTTTCTGGGAGGGCTGTTCGGTGCCGTGTACGGGGTGGGCGGCCCGGTATATGCCACTTACTTCTCGGGCCGGATACGCGACCCGCTGCGGCTCAGGGCCAGCCTGTCGGTCGTCTTCTCGCTGAGCACGAGTCTTCGGATCGTGCTGTTCTTCCTGTCGGGGCTGCTGCTGGATTCGCGAATCTGGATGACCGCTCTGTTCCTGTTCCCTTGGACGCTGGCAGGCACCTGGATCGGCCGGCGAGTTCAGCCCCGCTTGCCGTCAGCGATCGCGGCACGCGCGGTCGGAGGGCTGCTGGTTCTCAGCGGCGCCTCCCTGATTGCCCGGGCCCTTCAGTAAAACACTGAGTTTGGCCGGATACGCGCTGATCGAGCACGGTCGGGCGTGACTTCCACCGCGAACTCGCGCTCCGCTCGAGAGTCCGCGACGTTCGCAGGACCCGCCGTCAGGCGCCGCGGCCGCTCGCCGGGCAGGTGTTCAGCCCGACGATCGAATATAGCGGACAGAAGCGGAACAGTCCGGTGAGCAGGGGAACGATCCCGATGAGTCCGACGTACTTCAGCGTGCCTTCGGCAACGAAGAACATGGCCAGGAGGGCAATCCCCACCACGATACGCAGCAATCGATCGATACCGCCGACGTTGGACTTCATCGTTCATCTCCTTGGATTGAGTTTCGACACGCGGAATGCGCGCTGAACCTGCCGATGCCGGTTCACCTGCCTTCACGCCTTGGAACATCGCGAATCACGGCATCAGTATCGATTCATCCCGGTCGGGGGTCTGTGACTCAGGTCACCTGCGGGGCGTGAACGGTGCGGCCGACGCCATTACACTGTCCATTCCATCCCTGCCAGAGACGACCATGAAACACATCAAGTGGACCGACATCCCCTACGAAACGGTCAACGACCACTTTCGCCGCAAGCTTGCCTACGACGGCAAGGTGATGATCGGATTGACCGAGGTCGAAAAGGGCTACGTGGTGCCCGAGCACAGCCACCCCAACGAGCAGGTGACGTGGGTGATGAGCGGAACGTGGCAGTTCCGGCTGGAGGGCCGAACGGTGAACGTGGGTCCGGGCGAGATGATCTTCATTCCGGCCGATGTCCCGCACACCGCGGAAGCCGTGGAAACGCTCGTGGCCTACGACATCTTCACCCCTGCCCGCGAGGACTGGCTCACGGGAAGCGACGACTATCTCAGACGCTGATCGACACGTCCCCCGTCGGGCGGGTCTTCGTCATGCAGGAGCCGCGATGCGGCGAAGTCCGCCCGCATCCACGATCTCGATGTTCTCCCGCGACAGCGAAACCAGCCCCTGCTCGGCGAAAGTCTTGAGCAGCCGGCTCACGATCTCCCGCACACTGCCAAGCTCGTCTGCCAGCGCCTGATGCGTCGTGTGCACCACCTTGCCCTTGCCCAGCAGGAGCGCCGCAAGCCGCTGATCGAGCCTCTGGAATGCGACCGCCTCCACGAGTTGCATGAGTTCCGCGATCCGCTCCGAGAAGAGGCTGAAGACGTAGTTGCGGAACGGCTCCTGATCGGAGATCAGGCGGCCGAACACGGGCTGAGGAAGGGCAACCGCCACGACGTCGGTTTCCGCCACCCCCCTGGCGTTGTACTGGACCTTGCCGAGAAGGCAGCTCGTGGTGAGGATGCAGCTTTCTCCGGGCACTACGCGATACAGCTGCAATTCGCGGCCGTTGGCGCCCACTTTCGATACCCGGATGGTGCCTTCCACCAGCATCGGAAACGCCTGGCATGGACTCTTGTCGTCGAACAGGACCGTGCCGGCCTTGACTTGAACGATGCTGCCTTCCTCCAGGAGACGGTCGAGCCGTTCCTCTGGAACGCTTTCCAGCGCCGGGTACAGCGTGCGCAATCGCTGCTTGATCGTGGTCCGGTCGAGTGTCGTCATGGCTCACAAGGCAAAGCGCAACGAGGCACCTGCAAAGCGTCCATCACGCCCGCAACGGCCGGAAGAACTCGCGAATTTCCGCAGCGAGAGCAGCGGGCTGTTCCATGGCGGCGAAGTGCCCCCCCTTGCCCATGACGGTCCATCGCTGGATATTGCGATACAGGCGCTCGGCAACGGAACGGGGCGGACGCAGAATCTCCCGGGGAAACTGGCAGTACCCTGTGGGAACCCTGACCCCATCTTCCGGAATGGGCCACGGTCCGTGCATGCGCGCATAGTATGGCCAGAAGGAGGAGCCGATGGCCCCGGTGAGCCAGTACAGAGTGATGTTCGCCAGCAGATGATCCTTCGAGAACACCGATTCCACGTCGCCGCCGCAGTCCGACCAGGACCGGAACTTCTCCACGATCCAGGCGGCCAGTCCGGCGGGCGAGTCGGTCAATGCAGCCGCGAGCGTTTGCGGACGCGTACCCTGGATCCACTGGTAGCCGGTGTTCTCCTTCAGGAAATGCTCCAGTTCCTGCACGAAAACCTGCTCCTCAGGAGTGGGCGACTGCATCATTCTGGGATCGCGCCGGACTGCCAGCAGGTTGAGGTGGATCCCGCACAGCAGGTCGGGATGGGCGTACCCGAGGCGAGACGTCACGAACGCTCCCCAGTCGCCCCCCTGGGCCGCAAATCGGCGGTACCCAAGGACTTCGGACATCAGCGCGGCAAAGCAGTCTGCGATGTCCTCCAGCGGGAACCGGCGCTGGCCCGGACTGAACGACAAACCATAGCCGGGCAGGGACGGCGCGACAACGGTGAAGGCATCAGCAGGATCGCCGCCGTGGGCCGCGGGATCCGTCAGCAGCGGGATGATGTCCAGGAACTCGAAGACGGAGCCCGGCCAGCCATGGGAAAGGAGCAGCGGACAGGGGTTCGGACCTTTGCCTGGAACGTGCAGAAAATGAACGTCGATGCCCGACAGAGGTACCTTGTACTGGGGAAACGCGTTCAGACGCGCTTCGGCGGATCGCCAGTCGAAACCCGTACGCCAGTAGTCGACGAGTTCGCGGAGGTACGAAACGGACGTGCCGTACGCCCACGGATCTCCGGGGGCCTGGTCGGGATAGCGGGTCAGTGCAAGTCTTGCACGCAGATCGGCAAGCGCCTCATCGGGGAAGCGGACCTGAAAGGGAGTGGGCGTCATCCAGGCAGCAAGCGGGTGTCGTGGGGTTACCCTCCCTGTGCTTTCATCCGCCCTCTCCGTCCAGCGTGCCGACCGAAGCCCGCCGCCTGCCTCAAGCGTCGTTCGCACCTCCGGACATCTTCTTGTTGAACCACACGGCGAACCAGCCGCCCATGACCAGCACGCCCACGATCACCACAAGGCTCATCAGTCCGTAGTCGGTCGACAGCAGATTCTGGAGCATGACCATCGCAGCGCCCTCCTCTTGTTGGAAAGTTCATGCTGCCACTGGCAGAACCGTATCCGTTGTCCTAGATCAAACTGCAATCACCCCCCCGAGAGGAGCGCCATGTTCATACGATTCGATTCCGATGCCGGCACGTTCATCATGCATGCCGAGCATGCCGAACCTCTCATCCGCATGATGGGACACAGCGGCGAGGTGCCTAGCGCACTGCTGGCGAAGGACGTGCCCGCCGCCCTGGATACGCTCCTGAAGGAACTTGCCCGCGCACCGAAGCCGCCCGCACCGGCGGCCGAAGACGACGAGGAGACGTCCGTCACCCTGGATCGCCGTGCGTATCCGCTCATCGAACTGCTGAAACTCGCCGCGAAGAAACGATGCGATGTGCTGTGGTCCGTCGAGCCGGCCGGCTCCATCCGGTCCTAGGGAAGGTCTGATCAATGGTCGCCGATCGCGTGGCAGTCGGACACGGGGCGATGGCAAGGCGGGAGGTGAAAGCGAGATTGGACATCTCGTCGAGCCGACCCACGCCGCCAGCGCCCGTTTCCGTCGCCACCCGAAGGGACGGGACCGGCTACCGGAGGAGTGTATGCGGGTCCGCGAAAACGAGCGCGTGCGGCCCCTAGGACTCGGGCGGCTCCGACCACAGGCGGCCCGCCGTTGCCCAGTCACACTTCCGGACGTCCTCGTAAACGATGTCCACGGCGTCGGGTGAGCACCCCAGAATGCGCTCCGCTTCCCGCGTCACCGCCTGCGCGAATGCGCGCTTCTGTTCTTCACTCCGGCCCTCGAAGAGCCGCACGTGTATGAATGGCATGGATCCTCCCACGATTCGACGCACCTGCTTGCAGGCGCCGGCCGGAGTGTAGCCCGGCGCGTGGGCCGGCGGGTGCTGCACGTCGCGAGGGAGGGGCCGCAAGGGCGGGCGAATTGCCCGCCCCGATACCCGCGTGGGCGGCAGAAGAGACCTGCGCGTGAAGGACGCGCCCTGTCCCTGGACTCCCGGCTGCCGGCAGCGAGGATTTCGATCGGTGTGTGCGGAAGACGCGACACCGGCTTCTCGGGCTTCGGGCGGCGGAGGTCCCGGAAGTCCTCGAGTTCCCACGGGCGCAGTGCGAGCAGCAGCGTGACGGAACGGCGTTCTCCGAGCGGCAGCCGCTTGTGATCTTCGTGAAGTTCTGCGAATTCGTTGGCGAGGCGCCGGAGCTTGGATGCGACGATGCCGACCATGTTCGTCGGCAGCATCGCGTTGATCAGCAGCATGGTTTCGTCGGACTTGTCGAAGTTGGCCCTGAAGTACTCGTTCTGCGCCTTGGCCTTGAAATACTGCTGGATCGGACCGTTCGGCAGCCACGTGAAGGCGTGGGTGACCCGAAGGCGGATGCGGTTTTCGGGGAGCAGTTCAAGGAACCGGATCCGCTCGAGATCGAGAAGCAGGCGGATGCAGTCCGCCTTGGTCAGATCGTAGAGTGCCGTGATCTCGTCGATCGAAAGATGATTGAGCGCGCACACCGCCACGAGCAGCAGCTTCCTGTCGCGCATGATCGCGCGTTCCTGTTCGAGCGTGAGCTGGGAGACCGCATCCTTGCCGCTGTCGGATTCACGGGCGAGTTCGACGAGGCTGGTGCCGGCGAGCAGGCACACCTGTTCGAACCGCTCGAGGGTGAAACCGCCCTTGGAGAAGAGCCGCTTCACGCTGGCTTCGCTCAGTTCCAGACTCTGGGCCACCTGCGCGTAGTTGATCCTCCGGGCGCGCAGCGCGCGCTTCAGTCCGTCGATGAGTGATGTGGTGTCTGCCATGGTCTCGCCGCGTCTCTTTTCGTTCTGATGTGGGGTAACCCACGCCGCGACCGAGCGTTCATCGCCATGCCACTCCCGGACGGCCCGGTGACGGGTCCACGGGATTCGCCGAGCATCCGGGGCTGAAGCGGACGACATCCGCCCATCTCCGGAGGAAATACCTTGCGATCCCGAAATCTGGAAGAGGCATACCGCCTGGCACTGCGTCAACGCTCGGAGGCGAGAACGCGGCTGGCCGCAGCTTGTGTTCCGTTTCTCGTCGACAGCACGTTCCGTGCACGACCGCCCGACGCACCCTGTGCCGGGGGAGAAGCCCCCCCGGAAATCATCGCAGAGGGTGGGAATCGCTGAATGAAAGTAAAGAAACTCGACAATGCCAGGGCCGGTTCGAATCCAGCCGGAACTGCCCGGCCGCGCGGCCGGTTCGTCACTCCGCTCGACCGTCGGCCCGGGCGCGTCACACCGTCCCTACAAGCCCCGTTCCGAGAACCGGGCACGAATGGCTTCGACCCGGCGCCGGTTGACTCCCAGGTCCGAGTGGCCAAGTCTCGACGCGGACCTCACGTGAACGACCTTGGTCTCGGGCGGGGCATAGAATTCCACATCGTCGACGAAGCCCAGCCAGGCAGTCTCGAACTCGGCGTAGAGATAGTCGTCGGATCGCGCGACGATGCGGGCACCCTTCATTCCCGCCACGATCTGGGCGATCGCTTCCATCGCATCGTGGCGGCTCGCCCTGTAACCGAACGGCTCGATGGCGTGAACGCCGCCCTTCACCTGGCTGTGGACGGCATTCGGCGTGGAGGGTGCCGGTTTGAGGCGTCCTCCTCTCACGCCAAGATCCGTGGGCCGTTTGCCGGCCAGCCATCCCATGATCGCGATGGCCTCAGCCTGCGGGGGACATTCCCTTCTGCACGCCCGGACGCGCAGCCATGGCGGTTCCCCAACGATGCAGGTTGGCAAAGCCCCCTGCCGCATCGATGAGCGGCTTGCGGGCCGCGTAGTTGGGATAGAGCGCGAGATCGGCGACGGAGATCTCTCCTGCGAGAAACTCCCTGCCCTCCAACTGCCGGTCGCAATCGCCGAAGAACGTGAGCAGGCGCTGCTTGAAATAGTCGGCATTGGCGGCGCTCTTCTCGGGCGCGGTGTTCTCCAGACGGAAGATGGTGCCGCTGGTTCCGGCCACGTCGCTCGCCAGTTGCAGCATCCACTGCATCGCCACCATCCTGCGCGCGCGTGCGGCAGGGAGAAAGCGACCGGCCCTCTCGGCGGCATAGAGAATGATCGCGCACGACTGAGTCAGAACGAACGGCTTTCCGTCCGGTCCGTCCGGATCGACGATGGCGGGGATCTGTCCGGCCGGGTTGATGGCCAGGTATTCGGCGGTACGCTGCTGTCCCTTCGTCAAGTCGACCCTGTGCAGCCGATACGCAAGACCGCATTCTTCCAGCGCCAAGGAAGCCCGTTGTCCATTCGCGGTCGGCGCAAAGTAAAGATCGATCACGTGCTTCCTCCGGTTGTGCGGAAAGAGGCAAGAGTACACGAGCCGACCACGGGACGCCCTGCCCCGCTTCCGCCGCCATTCGGGCCTCCCGGTCGTCGTGAGCCAAGTATCATTCGTCCGTCTCATCGCCCGCGGACATTCCCTTGCCCCCGACCACCCAGGCTCTCATCGGTCTGAACATCATCGGCTTTGCCCTGCAGCAGATGCTGGGCCCCTGGTTCATGACGATGTTCGCGTTGTGGCCTCCCATCTCGTCGGCGCCGGCCGGTGAGGTGCCATTCCAGATCTGGCAGCCTCTCACGTATGCCTTTCTCCACGGCAACCTGACCCATCTGCTGTTCAACATGCTGGGCTTCTGGATGCTGGGGAGGGACGTGGAGACGGCTTTCGGGTCCGCTCGCTACCTTCAGTACTACCTCGTCTGCGTCGTGACGGCAGCGATGGCCCAGATCATCGTCGTCGCGATCATGGATCAGCCGCCGTTTCCGACGGTGGGCGCCTCCGGCGGGGTGTTCGGACTGCTGCTCGCCTACGGCATGTTGTTTCCCCGTCGCAAGCTGCTGCTCCTGTTTCCGCCGATTCCGATGCAGGCACGCACATTCGTGACGCTGTACGGCCTGGTGGAGCTGGTGCTGGGGGTCACCGGAACCCAATCGGGTGTTGCCCATTTCGCCCACCTGGGCGGATTGGTCGGAGGATTCTTCCTCCTTCAGTACTGGCGTCGGCGTTGGCCGTTCGGATGAGGCCTGCGCCACGGTGGCAGCGCCCTGGGGGCGCTCGCGCGCCGGCCGCGGCAGCCCCCCACGAGACAGGCCGTGCCGGCGTTCGCGCCGTGGGGAGGATTCGCGGTTGATCGTCACAACCGAATGAGGCACTCATCTTGCCTGATGCCGTGGCTTTGCCACGGACCCGGACGAAGACCGCATCGTTCACGGTGACTTTCGGGTGGCCGGACCGCAAGGTACCGGCGCCCGCATGAGAGGCCCGGGGCTTTCGGTCAGACACCAGAACAATCGCGGCCCGACTCACGACGCATGCTGTTCAACTCGTTCGCATTCATCTTCGGCTATCTGCCGCTGACGGCGCTGGGCTTCTTTGTGCTCGGACGACGGTCACCCAGCCTTGCGGCGGCGTGGCTCGCGGTCGCATCCGTGGCTTTCTACGGAATCTGGGACTACCGGTACGTTCCCCTTCTGCTCCTGTCCATCCTGTTCAACTTCGGCGCAGGACACGCCATCGGAACCAGCGGTGCCGGCCGACGCAAGGTCCTTCTGACGTTCGCGGTGGTGGCGAACCTGGTGCTGCTGGGTTACTTCAAGTACGCGGGCTTCTTCGCCTCGAGCCTCGCACAGCTGGCAGGCCGGGAGCCGGTCTCGCTGGACATCGTCCTGCCCATCGGCATCTCGTTCTTCACCTTCACCCAGATCGCCTTTCTCGTGGACACGAGCCAGGGCAAGGTGCGCGAGTACCGGTTCACCCACTACCTGCTGTTCGTCACTTACTTCCCTCATCTCATCGCGGGACCGGTGCTGCATCACAAGGAGATGATGCCGCAGTTCGCGAACGTCGCGAACTACCGGCCACGTGCGGAAAATTTCGCGGTCGGTCTCACTGTCTTCACCATCGGCCTCGCCAAGAAGGTGCTGATCGCGGACAACGTGGCCCCGCTTGCCAATCCGGTCTTCGCCGCAGGCGCCCACCCACCTCTCGTGGAAGCCTGGATCGGCAGCGTCGCGTACGCCCTGCAGCTCTACTTCGATTTCTCCGGGTACTCCGATATGGCCATCGGCCTGTCCCGCCTCTTCGGCGTCCGGCTGCCCCTCAATTTCAACTCACCCTATCGATCGGACAACATCGTCGAATTCTGGCGCCGCTGGCACATGACGCTCTCGCGCTTCCTGCGCGACTACCTGTATATCCCGCTCGGAGGAAACCGGCGCGGCGGTCTCAGCCGGTACCGCAACCTCATGATCACCATGGTGCTGGGCGGCCTGTGGCACGGCGCGGGGTGGACGTTCGTGGTCTGGGGCGCGCTGCATGGCGCCTATCTCGTGGTGAATCACGGGTGGCAGTACGTGAGGCCCCTGCTGGGACTCGGCAGGTCCTTCGGAATTCCCGGCACCGTTCTCGCCCGTGCCGTCACGCTGCTGGCCGTTCTGGTTGCCTGGGTGTTCTTCCGGGCGCCCGACATGGCCACTGCGGTGGACGTACTGAAGGGCATGGCGGGCCTGAACGGCATCGGCCTTCCGGGTTGGGCTGCGCCGAAGCTGCAGTGGCTGGCTCAGAGCGGCCTGCACGTCCGGTTCGACGGCATACAGTGGATCGATTTCGGTTCTGTCGCTGTTCCCCTGCTCATGGTCGCGACCGGGATCGCTCTCTTCGCTCCGAATACTCAGCAGATCGTTCGGGACGCGGCACCCGACGAATTGCGTCCTTCTGCATCATCGCGCATCGATTGGCGACCCTCGCCGCTGTGGAGTGCAGCCGTCGGCATCACCCTGGTGGCGTGCGTCCTCAGCCTCAACAACGCCAGCGAATTCCTCTACTTCCAGTTCTGACCGCCATGGATGCAAGGAACTATCTTCGCTGGCTTGCGTGGTTCACCGTCCCGATTCTGCTGCTGGTGGGCTTGACGAACTACGTGATCGATCCCGAATCGAGCCACAGCCTGCCTGACGAGAACGGTCTGCTGCCAAGATCGACGCACCATTCGGGACACTCGAAGCTGCACTATCTCTATCACCGCAATCCCGAAGTCCTCTACTTCGGGTCATCACGCGTGGTGATCGGCATGCCGCCGGATCCTGCGCTGGTCCGCAACGAGAGCGTCTACAACGCGGCCCTGGCCGGAGCCACGTTCGGCGAGTTCGCGCGCATGGCTCAGCACGCGATGTCCACGGGCACTCCGAAGGTCCTCGTCATGGGGCTGGAGTTTCCACTCTTCCACGACGATGCGGGCGATTCCGGGCTGGATCCGGGTCTCATATCGGGCTCCCGTGCCGAGTACCGCGTACGCCGCATCTTCGCCGACGTGCGCGAAGCGCTGTCCCTCAGCCAGACACGGCACACCCTGCGGTCCGTGCAGGCCCATTTCGCCCATCAGGGCTACGATCCGGACGAACCGCCCGGCCAGCGCACCTCGCACCTGGGGCAGAGCACCGATCACTTCATCGAGCGGATCACGTTGGCGCGGGGCATGTTCGTGCACGCGTTCCAGATCAAGGTCGCGCTGGCCTTCCGGGCACCGCCGTCCGCGGCGAGGGTGAGCGCGGCCATGCGGCGCCTCGACGACGTCCTGAGACAGGCGTGTGAGAGAGGAATCGTCGTGAGGGTTTTCGTGAGTCCGGTGCATGCACTGGCTGAGGACGCCGTTCGTCTCAACGGCGAATGGCGCCGCCAGGAAATCTGGAAGGAGGATCTGGCCCGTTTCGCTTCGCGCTATGGGAAGACCTGCGACCTGAGGGTGGTCGACTTCTCCGGCTACAACAGCGTCACGACGGAACCGCTCGTCAATCTCTCGCCCAAGACGAGCCTCGAGCACTACTGGGAAGCGTCCCACTTCAAGTCCTCGGTCGGCGCCATGATCCTCGGGAAACTGCTGTGGGCGGACGCTCGAGGACCCGAGGATTTCGGGCGCGAACTCCGGGAAGACACCGTCGACGCCGTCAATGCCGCCATCCGCGCCGAGCAGGCCCGTTACCTCGCTCGGAATCCCCACGACGTGGAGACCGCCCGCCGCTGGGCGGCAGAGGGCGTTCCTCCGCGGAAGTAACCCCGGCTCGTGATGATCAACCGTGCTGGAAGGGGGTGCCCATGGGGCTTACGCGCATCCCCCGTGCGAGGCGCTGCCACGGAAGGTCTCCCGGGTCGGCCAGCATCGGCCCTGGCGCCTTGCACACCAGGATCCGTTCGGCGATCGGTGCGAAATCCGCGCGGAAATGCACCGAGCTCTTGTTCACCAGGATCGCTTCGCGTGTCGGCTCGATGCCGATGAAACGATACATCTCCTGATCCGCGAGTTGCGGCTTCTCGCACGACACGATCACCCGGACGCCGCCGATGCGCAGGCACGCGGAGGGGCCGATGTTCATGCGTGCTCCCCGGTAGAAAGGGCCGGTGCAGGTGAAGCGGCCGTCGGACAGCCTCTCGACCGCGAATCGCCCGAAGAATGGCGAGTCTCCGGGAATGCGCGACTTTCCTCCGAGACCGATTTCCATGACGGCGCCCTCTCCGGCCGCGTGCGCGGCGCGAGCGCATTCCGGATCGGCGATCAGGCCCAGGGAGGCCCGCTGCGCGTTGGCGGCCACGAGCGCGCGGAGCATTCCGGTCGTGTCCGAGTTTCCACCGGCACCCGGATTGTCCTGAGTGTCCGCGATGACGACGGGCCGCGACGCGTGCGAAGCAATGGCCATCGCCTGCCGCACGCCGTCTTCGGGAGAAAGGACGTCCACTTCGAAGAGCGGCTCGCGCTCGGCCACCTGCTGCAGCATGGCATCGGCCGCACGCGCGACCGCCTCGCCCTCATCGCCCCAGGCCAGCACCACCGGACCGCACTCCGGAAAATCCGCCGCGGGAAATCCCGACGCGAAGGAGACGCTGGTCACGTGCCGGTTCTCCAGACGGGGCAGGCTTGCGTACACCGAAGCCATGGGATCCATCATCGTGCATTGCGATCCCAGGGGAATCAGGAAAGGCACCCGGCGCGCTGCCACGACGGGACGGCGCTCCCCGTCCAGCCGGCGCTGCAGCAGCGCTGCTGCGCGTTCACCGGTCTCCGCCATGTCAACGTGCGGATAAGTCCTGTACGCGACCAGCGCATCCGCGTGGCGAAGCATCGCCGCCGTCACGTTCGCATGCAGGTCCAGACTTGCCACCAGAGGTACCCGATCTCCCACCACCGCCCGCACCCGCGACAGCAGTTCCCCCTCGCCGTCGTCGAGATGCTCCGTGACCATGGCTCCGTGCAGATCCAGATAGACACCATCCACGTGGCCGGCACGGCGCAGCGGTTCCACGATCAGGGAGACGATCCGCTCGAAGGCATCGCGCGTGACGTGCGCCGAGGGACTGGCCGCTGCCCACGCCGTGGGTACCAGCGCATGACCTGCCCTGCGCAGCGCCGCGACCGCCCCCGCGATGGGCAGATTGATACCTGCCGTCCCATCGAACACGTCGTCAGCCTGCAGCAGCGGCGGCCAACCGCCTCCCGCGCGAACGCATCGAAGTCCGCCTTGCTCGGAGCGAACGTGTTCGTCTCGTGCTGAAACCCTCCGACCGCGATGCGCATTCCGGCTCCGATGGCGTGGTGGAAACGCGCGCATTATCTCCTGCATGCGGCACGCCCTTGCCATTGACGCAACGGGCGGCCGTTTCTGCAAGAATCGCGGCCTCGCACGCGAGGCATCCCTCGTGCGTGCCCGTCTTTCAGCACTGAAAGAAGACCATCGAAACGAACAATGATGCGAAGCGCGCCTCTGCTGGCAGCCCTGTTGACTGCCGCCATGTCCCGTCCGTCCGCGGCCGACACTCCGTCCGACCTTCTCAAGCGGCTCGATCCCACCGACTTCCGGACGCGTTTCGAGACGCGCGTCGAGCACCAGGAAACCCAGGACGGCGGACACCGGGACCTTCTGGTCCCCGGCTCGATTACGCCGTGAGCAAGGCGTTCTCCGTGCGGATCGAGACTCCGGTGCTCCGTTACGATCCTGACACCCGGGCTGCATCCACGCAGCGGGGCTTCGGCGATCTTCTGGTGCGGGGCGCCTGGCGCGTCGCGAGGACGCCCGGGCTGGCGGTGGTCGCCGGGTCCGAGTTCATCTTCGATACCGCCACGGAGCCTGCGATCGGCTACGGCAAGCACGTGGCTGCACCCTTCGTGTTCGCCGCCTGGGACGTCCCCTCCTGGCAGTCCACGATATTCCCGGGCATCCAGCACTACGAGTCCGTCGGCGGACAGGCCGGTAGAGCGCATGTCAGCTACACCCAGGTGCGGCTGTTCATACTCACCCGCTGGCCCAACCGGTTCTACACCGGCATCGAAAATCAGTTCACGATCGACTACGAGCGAGGCAGCCGGGTGGGGTACACCATCGAGACCGAGCTGGGGCGTTTCCTCGACCGGCATTGGGCTGTCTGGATCCGTCCGGGTTTCGCCTTGCTCGGGGACCGCATTCCCTATGTCTACAACTGGAACATGGAACTGGGCCTGCGCTATCTGTTCGACTGACCCGCGCTGCAAGGGGCCTGTTGTCCAAAGGTCAGACGGCCGGATGCCGCCTGCTTCCCCACACCTGCCACAGGGCCACACGGCGGGGCCACCGCAGACCGAAACCACTGCCATCGCCCCTTCCCGCAGGAACATCCGAATGACTCACTCCGACGTGTGCAAGGCCGGACGCACGGAGTGCGCGTGACAGACGGGTCCCGACATCGGATTCGGGTCCGAGGGCATCGCATCGGGCTGCGTCGATGCGAACCCGGCCGGGCAGCGTGACAGGACCCGACGGCACGGTACCCAGCTCGTCCCACACGAGCGTGCCTCCCGGTTCGAGCAGTTGCACGAGTTCCTCCAGCGCGTCCCAAGGCCGTGCGAGCCGCGAGAGCAGGCAGCGCGCGTAGACGAACTGGAAGGACGCGCGCGGCAGGCCCGTGTCGTACGCCGATGCGGCGGCGAACCAGAGATTGTCGAGGCCGGCTTTGACGGCCGCATTCCGGCCTGCCTGCAGGCGCATTTCCTGATCGTCGACACCGACCACCATGCCGGATGCCCCCACTTCGGCCGCCAGGCGCAAGGTGGAAGCCCCCGTGCCGCATCCGATGTCCGCCACACGCATTCCTCGACCGAGTCCGTTACCTCGAAGCAGGCTCATCGTCCGGCCCGCGAGAACACGATCGGAGAGCGCACTGTCGTAAGGAACAGGATCGATGGCGGGCAGAGGAACGTCTTCACCGGCCGTGTCGAATGCACAGAATTTCATCGCAGCTCCACGTCGCTTGACGAACGCCCCGGACAATTCCGGTGCGAACTCGGAGATCCGGACCGGGCATCGCGGCACCGGCTTACGATCGTCCTGGAATGCAGTGTTCCGCCATGCGCCACGCGGAGCCATACCCGGATGCGCATATGCGTGCACGCAGCCGGACCCGCGCTTCACGACGTATCGGAAGCTCAAGTCGGCGGGAGTCGAACCGATAACACCGTGGTGACACGCCGGAATCTGCAGTGCCTCCGGCGAAGACCCTCTAGGAAACGCAGCGTGGACCGTCCCGATGGAAGCATGTTCGGAATCGCCAGGGCCAGCGACGTGCTGTTCAGGGCCGGGCAGGTGCTTGCGTCCGAGTGCGACGCGGCCCGCTCGCTGACGGGACTGGTGGACCTTGCTCGCGAACTGCTGGGCGCTTCGCGGGCGACGCTGATCGGCGGCGAGCCCGACGACCCCCGTGTTCTCGTGGCCGTGCCGGCTTGCCAGGACACGCACCCGACACCGGACATCCGGCGGCGTGCCGAACCTGCAACGCGGACAGAACACCACTCAGGCCCGCTTGCCGATTCCGGAACAGTGGATCGCGTCCCCGTTCAGGTCGGTGGCATCGTCGCGGGAACTCTGGTTCTCGAAAATGTCACCGAGCGAGCGGATGCCGAACCCGTCTACTCGGCATTGCGCGCGCTGGCTGCCCAGATCGGCATGCAGATGTGCCTGATGCGTCACGCAACCGGAACTCGATCCGCAACCGCCCTGTCGCCGGATCCGGATCGCAACGATCGCTTCCTCGTCGAGCTCATCGATACCATTCCGCAGATCATCGTCGTCAAGAACCTGGATGGCCGATGGGTGCTTGTGAACAAGGCGGCCTGCGAGTGGTACGGGAAACCCCGTGAAGCGCTGATCGGCCATACCGACCACGAGCTGCACAGTCCCGAGATGGCCTCCCGCTATGTCGAGGAAGACCGCCAGTGCATCGGCGCGCAGCATCCCACGACGTTCGACGATCAGCGTGCCGATACCTCGGGAAAGATCCACTGGTTCATCAAGACGAAATATCAGCTGACGTTGCCGGATGGCCATGCCTACCTCCTCACCCTGCTCACGGACATCACGGAGCGCAAGAGTGCCGAGGAGCGCGTTGCACGGCACGAGCAGTTCCTGGAAAGCCTGATCGATGCCGTGCCGCAACCCCTGTTCGTCAAGAACGAAGATCGTCGCTATACGCTGGTGAACGCGGCGTTCTGCGACGCGAACGGACTCGACCGCACCCGCGTGCTCGGTGCGCGGGACGAGGATTTTCTTGCCCATGACCGTGCAGCGAGGACGCGCAATCAGGACGAATCCGTTCTTGCCACCGCGAGCCCGGTGGTGGTCGAGGAATCGGAATCCATGGATGGCGATGCGGAGGTTCGTTGGACCCTCATGAGCAAGGCGCTGGTCCGCACCGCGCAATCCGAGCGCTTCGTCGTGGGAATCACCACGGACATCAGCGGACTCAAGCACGCGGAGCAGTCCGCGCACAAGCTCCTGAGAGAGCTGGAGGCGAGCCGCTTCTATCTCAGAACCATCATCAATGCGATGCCTCATCCCGTTTTCGTCAAGGACGCGGCTCTGAGGTGGGTCCTGGTCAACGACGCCTGCTGCCGGCTGCTCGGCAAGCCGCGGTCCGGCCTGATCGGCAGAACCGACAGGGAGATCCGGGGCGATGCCTACGGGGCGGAACGCGAGATCGAGGATCGGTGCGTCTTCGCCGGAGAACCGGGTCAGACTCACGTGTTCGCCGGCGAACTCGAGATTGCGGGACGCAGGAGGTGGTACCTGCGCAGCAAGTCGCTCGTGGAACTGAGCGACGGCACGCGCCTGCTGGTCGGTGTGACGACCGACGTGTCGGGCCTCAAGAATGCCGAGGATCGCCTGCAGGCCGCCCTGCAGGAGAAGGAGGTTCTCCTCAAGGAGATCTATCACCGGGTCAAGAACAATCTGCAGGTGGTGGCGAGCCTGCTGCAGATGCAGAGCCGGTCTCTGGCGGACCCTCGTTTCTCCGCCGCCATCGATGACAGCGTGCGGCGCGTCAGCTCCATGGCGCTGGTGCATGAGCAGCTCTACCGGTCGCGCGATCTGGCGCTCGTCGACTTCGGAGAGTACATGCACACGCTGGTGGAGCATCTGGCCCAGTCGTGGCACGCGCATGCTCGAGGCATCCGGATCATCGCCGACATCCTCGAGGCACCCTTGGGAATCGAGACAGCCATCCCCTGCGGCCTCATCGTGAACGAACTGGTCTCCAATGCCTTCAAGCACGCGTTCGAGGGACGGGCCGGAGGAACGGTGATGGTGCGCTTCCGGGCCGGAGCGGATGCGCGCTCGTGGGTGCTGACGGTCGGTGACGACGGCAATGGCATGGATGCCGCGCTCGACATGGCCCGCAGTGCGTCGCTCGGGCTCAAGCTCGTCGCCACGCTTACCGAACAGCTCTCCGGCGCCCTGGAGATCTCGCGCGAGCGCGGAACCGTTTTCACCATCACGTTTCTCGACGAGGACAAGTCCAAGTGAGCCGGGCACGCATCCTGGTGGTGGAAAACGAAGACGTCATCACGCTGGACATCGAGCACCATCTCACGAGTTTCGGATACGACGTCGTCGGCATCGCCAATTCCGGGGCTCGAGCCATCGAGAAGTGTTCGGAACTCCGGCCGGACCTGGTGCTGATGGACATCGTGATCAAGGGGCGGATGGACGGCATCCAGACGGCTGCGCAGATGCGGTCAAGGCAGGACGTTCCCGTGGTCTTTCTGACGGCCCACAGCGACCGGCTGACGGTGGAACGTGCCGGCGAAGCCGCGCCACACGGCTATCTCCTGAAACCCTTCCGTCCGGATGAGCTGCGTGCCGCCATCGAGGTGGCGCTGGTCAAGCACCGCATGGAGCGCAAGGTTCGCGAATCGCGGCAGTGGCTGGAGAAGACCCTGCATTGCATCGGCGACGGCGTGATCGCCACCGACCAAGGCGGGTGCATCCGGTTCATGAATCCGTCCGCCGAATCGACTCTGGGCCGATCGCGACATGACGTCATCGGGCTGACGTTGAAGGAGGTCTTCGCGCCCCGGGACGAACGCTCCGGCGCACTGCTCGCCGACCCGGTCGAAACCGCGCTGCGCACCCGTGAGGTCGCCACGCTGGAGCGCGACGCGATCGTCGTTCGGCCGGACGGGCGCACCGTCCCTGTGGACGACAGCGCAGCACCGATCCTCGATGACGATGGAAGCGTGATGGGAGCCGTCCTGGTCTTTCGCGACATCACGGACCGACGCAACGCGGACCAGGCTCTCAGGGAGAGCGAAGAGCGTTTCCACAGCGCCTTCGAGCATGCGGCCATCGGCATGGCGCTCGTCTCTCTGCAGGGCCAGTTCCTCCAGGTGAACGAATCCGCCAGCCGCATTCTCGGGCATTCGCGTGAGCAGCTGCTCCAGGGCAATCTGCTCGCGGCAGGCCATCCGGAAGATGCGTCGGGTCTGCGGGAAGACATGCACCTCATCTGGAACGGGCGCATGCCGACTGTCCAGGTGGAACAACGCTTCCCCGGCCGCGACGGCGCCATGGTCTGGACCCAGCTGAGCGTCTCGCCGGTGCGGGACGCCCATGCCAGACCGTTGTATTTCATCGTCCAGATCCAGGACATCACCGCCCGCAAGAACGCGGAGGCACAGCTTGCTCATCTGGCCAACCACGATCCGCTGACCGGCCTGCCCAATCGCAATGCGCTCTCCGAACTGCTTGCGAACGCCATCTCCTCGTCGGAACGGCACCGTCATCGCCTGGCCGTGGTCTTTCTCGACCTGGACGGTTTCAAGCTCGTCAACGACACCCTGGGCCACGATGCGGGCGATCATCTGCTTCGGGTGATCTCCGAACGCCTGCGGTCGCAGTTGCGGGGCAGCGACCTCGTCGCCCGCCTCGGGGGCGATGAGTTCGTGCTGGTGCTGCCGGAGATCAGCCACGCGGAGGATGCAGGCAGGGTGGTGCAGAAGTGCATACGCACCATCGCTGCCCCGTCGATCACGACGGTCATGAACTGAGCGTGAGTGCGAGCGCCGGCATCAGCGTGTATCCGGAAGATGGTGCGAACGTGCAGGCGTTGCTCGTGAATGCCGACAACGCCATGTACCGCGCCAAGGAGCTCGGCAAGAACACCTATCAGTACTACAGGCCGGAGATGACCACGCGTGCCGTGGAGCGCCTCACGCTGGAGCGCGATCTGCGCCGTGCGTTGGGCGCGGGAGAGTTCGAACTGCATTATCAGCCGATCGTCGAACGAGGCCGCTTCGTCGCCATGGAGGCCTTGCTGCGCTGGCGGACTGCCACAGGCCGCCTGGCGGAGCCGGGCGATTTCGTGTCGACGGCGGAGGAATCGGGATTGATCGTTCCGATCGGCGAATGGGTTCTGCGCACCGCCTGCGGACAGGCGAAGCAGTGGCGGGACACGAGCGCACCCGAACTGCGCATCGCGGTCAATCTCTCCGCGAAGCAGTTCCAGGCGCCGGATTTCCTCGCCATGACCCGGTCGATCCTGGACGAGACAGGGCTTCCGCCGGCAGCGCTGGATCTGGAGATCACGGAATCGTCCATCCTGCGGGACGTCGATCATGCGGCGGACACCCTCCGGCAGCTCGGGGCGCTGGGCGTGCGCGTATGGATCGACGACTTCGGCACGGGCTATTCCAGCCTCAACTACCTGCGCAGGTTGCCGCTCCACGGATTGAAGATCGACCGCTCCTTCGTCGCGGGTGCGCCCGGCAACGGAGACGATGCGGCGATCGTGCGCGCAATCATCGCCCTGGCGCACAGCATGCGCCTCAACGTGGTCGGCGAAGGCGTCGAAACCGAGAGCCAGTCCGAGTTCTTGCTTTCGCACGGCTGCGAAACGATGCAGGGGTACCTGTTCAGCCGGCCCCTGCCGATGAGCCGGGTGGGCGATGCTCTGGAGAACAGTAGCCACGTGCTCGCTGCGTGAGCGCCGGACACGTCGACGGCGTGCCGCATCTCATGCCGAGCGGCCGCCCTCGGCAACGGCTCCTTTCAGCGTCACCCTGAAGATGGACCCTCCCCCGGGACGAGGCAGGCACTGCGCTTCGCCGCCATGGAGCCGCGCGATCTGCCGGACCAGCGCGAGTCCCAGTCCCACACCCTCGCCCGACTCCACCGTGCCGGCCGCGCGGTAGAAGGGTTCGAAGATTCTGTCCCGCTCCGCCTCGGCAATGCCGGGGCCCCGGTCCGCTACCTCGATACACGCCCCTTGCGGCGGCCATTCGCCCACGCTGACGTCCGGAACCCGTCCGGGCGCATAGCGCTTGGCGTTCTCGATCAGATTGCGAACCAGCCTTCCGATCGCGCGGCGATCGCCCCTCACGGCAATCGGAACGCCCTTCGCCTGCAACCCATGGGCGGCAGCCTCCTCCGCGACGACGGCCAGCAGATCGAGCGCCTCCGCGTCCGGCACTGCTCCGCGGGCTTCGATTCGGCCGGATTCCAGCAGATCGCCCACGAGATGGTCCAGTTCCGCGATGTCGCGTGCGATGCGCTCGAACAACTCGTCGCGCGGCTGCGTGCGAAGCAGTTCGATGGCCATGCGCATGCGTGAGAGCGGGCTGCGCAACTCGTGAGAAACGTTGGCGAGCAGTGAGCGCTGCGACTGGACGAGACGCTCGATGCGCTCCGCCGTATCGTTGAAACTGCTCGCCAGCCTGGCCACCTCGTCCCGACCCTCCACAGCGACGCGGGTCGACATGTCTCCCTGGCCGAGCGCCTCGACACGGGTGCGCAGCACCTCCAGCCGCCGTGTGAGCCGGCGCACGACGAAGTACGCGCCGGCCGCAGTGGTGACGAGAAGCAACAGCAGCGGCAACAGCAGTCGGTGAGGATGCGGGCGGTGGGGCCCCTGGACGAACACGGTCCGGCCGTCGTCGAGCTTGAGCGCGAAGACGGGGCCATGCCGCTGTCGATGAACGACCCCGCTCGACCGCACGCCTCCTTCGGGCCACGGCAGCGCTTCCCCCTTGACCGCGATGACGCGCCCCTCGGCCGAACGCACCGTCACGTCGCCACGCATGTGCTTGCCGATCCGATCGAGACGGGCCTGCTGCTCCGAATCGGGCGTGAGGGCAGGGCCGAGCGCCTCGGCAACCAGGGCAGACACGCCCTCCGCGAATCTCGGCGCATCCTCTTCGTTCGGCAGCATCCACCAGGCTACCGCCACCAGAGCCGCGAAGAGTGCGAGGATGCCCAGGAGGGCGAGCCAGATCTGCAGATAGAGTCGCGACATGGTTCAGCGGTGTCCGTGGAGCGGTATCACTTCGGTTCGGTCGCAGGTCGCAGGATCCCGGGACAGGACAGATCCAGGTGTGCCGATCCCGCGGCAGTCGGAAACGGGCGATGGCAAGGCCGAAGCCAAAGGCGACATGGAAGCCCCGTTCGTACGACTGGCACGTCTGGTCGCACCGTCTCGCGGATCACCGCCCGCGTCTCGGTCCGGGCACCCCGCACGTCATGGACGGATCGACCCGACTCGGGCAGCCGGCCGATCGGCGCCGGATCCGGCACGATGGCGAAGCGCACCCGTGTCAGTCCTGCGTCCGCGTGAAGACGTATCCCGCGCCGCGAACGGTCAGTATCCGGCGCGGATTCTTCGGATCGTCTTCTATGGCCGAGCGGATCCGCGACACGTGCACGTCGAGGCTCCGGTCGAACGCTTCCGTCACATGTCCCTTCAACTGGTCCATCAGGGCATCGCGCGACATCACGCGGCCCGCGTGCGTCGCCAGGATCCAGAGCAGTTCGAACTGGTGGCTCGTGAGGAAGCGCTCCTCTCCGTCGATGTGTACGGTCCGCGTATCTCGGTCGACTTCCAGACGCCCGAAACGCAGACTCTCGCTCGCCGCCGGAACCGGACGGCCACGGCGCATCACCGCCCGGATGCGGGCGAGAAGCTCGCGCGGTTCGAAGGGCTTGGGCAGGTAGTCGTCAGCGCCGAGTTCCAGTCCGACGATGCGGTCCGCCGGATCTCCCCGCGCCGTGAGCATGAGTACCGGCACCTGCGACCTCGACCGTAGCGACCGGCATACGTCGAATCCGTCGATGTCGGGAAGCATCACGTCGAGAATGACGAGATCGAAGGTGCCGGCGGCCGCCTGGCGCAGCCCCTCCGCACCGGTGCTTGCATGGGTGACGGCGTATCCGGCGGTCCCCAGATACTCCGCCACCATCGCAGCGAGCGCCGCGTCGTCCTCGACGATCAGCAACCGTTCGTGCATGAATCAGGAACGTCCGGGGTCATGCCGGCCGTCGTGCGGGTCCGGCGGAATTCCCGGACCGAAACCCAGTGGACCCCGCATCCTCCGGAGGACGTCGACGAGCGATCTGCGCTGCTCCGGCGTCAGGACTTCGGCGGCGTCCGCAAGCATGCGTGCCATGCGGACCGACGCTCTCTCGGCGATCTCGATCTCGGATCGCCGTGCAGCCTCCAGCCGATCCCGATCCACCGTCTCGCCTGCAAGACTCAGCAACATCGTCTCCCGGTTGGCCACGTGTGTCTCGCGCATGCTGACAATGTCGGCCATGCCTTCCTTCATGATCGTCTTGACCTTCACGCGCTGCTCGTCTGTGGCATTCACGCGGGACAATGCGCGATCCACCCCTGCGGCCATGCGCTCCTTCATCGCTTCGGGTGACGCCGCACCGTGCATCCGGTGCATGCACCTGCCGCCCCATCAGGCACCGTCGTGCCCGTGCGCGAACACAGCCGCGCTGGCTGCCATCATGCCTCCCAGGATTCCGCCCGTCAGCAGGCCGGCGAAGAGACGGCGCCTGGAACGGGGCTGCGGGTGGCTGGAAGGATCGGGTGAACGATCGTCGGTCATGGCAATCTCCTTGTCGATGGTCAGGTGCAGCCGTTGCCGACTGCATGGATTCCATCTTCGACGGGCCCCGTTTCCCGTCTGTGTGCCCAGGGTAAAGTTTCGTGAAGCGCCGCAGGACAGCGTTCCGTGCAGGATGCTCAGAGACGCATGGGCCGCCAGTATCCGGTGAGCTCCAGATACCCTTCTCCCGCCTCCACCCCATCCCGCCACACCCGCACGGCACCTTCCCAGTACACCGTGCCCACGCTTGCCCGCGAATCGAGTTCCTGATCGTCCATCCACGGCTTCAATTGGAGACTCACGGTCGGCAAGGCGATGCGCCATTCCACCGGATACCGCGTACCGGTCCGAGGACTCGTCCATTCGCGCAACGGCTCGAAAACGACATCCGCCGGCCCGAAGACGCGCACGGTCCCGTCCGCGAAGTGGTGATTTCCTCCGGACCAGATCGTCCTGCCGTCCTTGCCGCGGATGCGGAAGGCCATCAGCGCCGATCCATCGTCGAGCCGGACCCCGATCCAGTCCCACCCCGCCGCGTTCTCGCCGAGGATCTCGCTGGACCATTCGTGATCCAGCCACGCGCGGCCCGTCACGGCGTCGGGACTGCCGCCGGTGCGGAGGGTCCCACGGACCTCCAGCCGGGGCCGGCTGTAGTAGTAGCTGGCCTGCGCAGCGAGCGCGCCCTTGCGGCTGTATCCGTTCTCGCCCTGGAGAACCGGGCCGCCCGCCGCACGGAGGCGCAGGTCCAGCTCGAAATCGCGAGCGCGGATGCGGGCCCGATAGTCGTCATCCTGGAGCTCCAGCATCCAGTCGTCGATGTGAACGGCGGTCGTGGCGGTGGATGCCTCCGCAAGCCCGAAGCCCGCTCTGGCGGCCCGCTGGTCGTGCCGCAGCTTGCCGCGAAGCGGGTCTGCAATCGCTGCATGTGCGAACAGCAGCTGAGTCGGCGCGAACCGGCTCGGATTGTCTTCCTGCAACCCCGGGCGGTTGCGGAAGAAGGTGACCTGGAATCCCGACTCGTGTCCGCCGGTGGTCCGGACAATTCCGGTGACGTACCACCATTCGGTGCGGAAGCCGGGATGAGCACCGTGGTCGCGGGGAAACTCGAAACGCCGGCCGGGAACCACACGCTCGTACCGAACCGCCCAGGCGGTTCGCGGCCCGAGGAGAATCAGAGGCAGAAGCAGGGTCTGTCTTCGCCGCATCTCCGGCGGACTCGACCCGTCGGACAACGACGGCTTCGGGTCGATCCCGCCTCGCGACCATGGCCTTACAGTGCCGCCCGTCACGAATTCACAAGTCTTCACGCACGGCCCGTACCGCATCCGTGCCCAGTGCCTGGCGGCCGCTCGCCACGGCCGTGGCCGTGGCGTGGGCGAGCATGGCTGCCTGGAAGGCCCCCAGTCCCAGCCACGGCACGCTCAGCTCCATGCTCCAGTGGAACGATTGCGGATTCACCACATGAATCAGGACGAGGCTCATGGCGAAGCCAAGCAGCGATCCGATGAGGAGCCCGATGAATCCCATGAGGAAGCCTTCGGCCGCCAGGACGCGGCCGATGTCACGCCGCAGGACACCCAGGTGGCTAAGCATGCCGAACTCGCGGCGGCGACCCAGCACCTCGCCGCCGATCGCGCTGGACAGGCCGAGCAGGCCGATGCCGATGGCCACGGCTTCCAGCGCGTAGGTGATGGCGAACGTGCGATCGAAGGTCTGCAGGGATACGGCACGCACCTCGTCGAACGTCGCGACCTCCGCGCCGGGAAGCAGTCGTTCGAGTTCGTCGCGGACTTGGACGAGATCCTGCGGCAACCCGAGCCACAGGGCCGCATCGTTCGCCTGGACATCTCCCGTGAGGGTGACGAAAAGGTGGCGATCGATGAGAATGGCGCCGTTCTGGCGCGCGTAGTCGCGCCATACGCCAGCCACGATGAAGCGGTGGTTCCTTCCGGACAGAGGAATTTCGATGTCCTGGCCCGGCCGCCAGCCGAACTGCGCTGCGGCCGCCTCGTTCACCCATGCCCGCGGCGCATCCGACGATTCGTTGCCGCGCTCGGTGAGGGGCAGTCTGCGATCCGCGTTCTCGGCCGCACCGTCACGGGCGAGCAATGTCACGCGGGCCGCGCCCCCGTTCAGCTGCAGATGGTCCCAGCGCTGGAATTCCGCACGCCGCACACCCGGCATGTTCCGCAACCGCGCTTGCGCCGCCGGAGACAGAAGTGTCGAGTCCCCTCTGCCGGAGCCACGCACATACACGTCCGCCGGCAGGGCGGCGCCGAGCCAACGATCCAGCGAATCGCGGAACGAAGTCACCATGATCGCCATGGCCACCATCAGTCCCACCGCTGCCACGATCGCGGCCAGTCCAGCCGCAGCGCGCATGGGATAGGCCTTGAGTCTCTCCACGGCGAGCATTGCGGCCACGGGCATGCGCCGCGGCATGCACCCAGCGACGATCACGACGATGTGAGGCAGAAGAAGCAGCGTTCCCGCGAGCATGAGTGCCATGGCGCCATAACCGAACAGGGGCAGTCCTCCCACCGGACCCTGCCGTACCGCAAGCGTTGCCGCTGCCCAGCACGCCAGGCCCGGCCACACGGGCGGCATCCGGGAGTACGCCCGCGAATCGTCGCCGCTCTTCAGCGCCGGGGCCGGATCGGCAGCGGCGGCTTCGATGGCGGGGGCAGCGCTTCCTGCAACGGCCGCAGCGAGCCCCACCAGGCCGAACAGCGCCACTCTCGCAGCGTCGATCTGCAGTTCAGGACGGGTACCCGCGAAGAAACCCGCACCCAGATCCGCGCCCACGTAGTGCAGGACAAGGGCGGCCAGGCCGGCGCCACCGAACAGTCCCGCGGCGGTTCCCGCCGCTCCGATGCAGGCGCCTTCGGCCAGAACCATCACCCGGATCTGTGGCCTCGTCATGCCGACCACGCGGAGCAATGCGAGTTGCGAGCGCCTTCTTGCCACGGAAAGCGCCTGGGTGGAGAACACCAGCAGAGCACCCGCGAACAGGGCGACCAGAGCGAGCACGTCCAGGTTGATCCTGTAGGCACGGGTGAGGTCGATCGAAGTCCGGTCCGATCCATCCGTCGGCTGCGCGACGACACCCGCCGGGAGGTCGAGGCCCTCCAGGAACCGGTCGCGGTCGAGGGCCGGATCGATCGAGATGTCGATCCGGGTGATCCTGCCGTGCCGATGGAACAGCGACTGGGCGGCACCGATGTCCATGAACGCCGCGGCGGTGCCGCTCGCCTGGGCGCCGGCATATCCTCCGACGCGCAGCACTCTGGGCCCTTCGCCCGTTTGGACGGTCATCGTATCCCCTGGCTTCAGATCCAGCGACGCGGCCGCGGCATGCGTGAGCAGAACGACATCGGAACGGAGAAGATCGAGGCCGTCGGAAACCGGGCCCGCCGGGCCGGAACCCAGGAGCGCGGCGCGGAACACGTCCACACCCTGGAGTTTTAGGGGGACGTCGGATCCGCTGACCGTCGTTTCCACCTCCAGTACCGGGCTGGCCAGCCGCACCCCGGGCAGGACAGCCATCGCTGGGTAGAGCGATTCATCGAACCCCGAGCGGGGACCCCGGACGACGGCATCGGCGCTGCCCGACAGTCGGCGGGCCGAAGATGCCAGTTCGGAAACGGCAGCCGTGTTGACGAGTTCCACCGCGAGCCCCATGGCCACACCGATGGCAATCGCCAGCACCGAGACTGCGGATCTGCCTGGGTGCTGGCGCAGTGGCCCGATAACCAGGGAGGGCCGCAGGGCCAAGAGAAGATCCCGCACCGATACGTTCACGCCGCCGCCAGCCCGGAGGGTGTCAGCCGGTACACGCGATCGGCGCGGGCAGCGGCTTCCAGCGAATGAGTGACGAGAATTCCGGCCGCACCCTGTGCTCGCACGGCTCTCGCCATCAGGCCGGTCATCTCTGCAGCCGTGGCCGGATCGAGATTTCCCGTCGGCTCGTCCGCCAGCAGCAGGCCGGGTTCATGCACGAGTGCACGAGCGATCGCCACCCGTTGCAATTCGCCCCCCGACAGTTCGCGGGGCATGCTTTCCGCCCGGCCCAGCAGCCCCACGGCGGCCAGCATTGCGTCCACGCGGTGGCCGCCGGGCGAGGGCGCTTCGAGCAACATGAGGGGTAGTTCCACATTGCGGCGCACGCTGAGGTACGGAAGAACGTGAAACGCCTGGAAGACGAATCCGATGCGTCTGCGGCGTAAGCGGGTGAGGCTGTCGTCGTCGAGCGTCGCCAGATCGTGTCCATCGACAAGGATCGAACCGGAGTCCGGGCGGTCCAGCCCGGCGACGAGGTTGAGCAGCGTGGACTTGCCCACACCGGATTCCCCCAGGATGGCGACATACTCGCCGGCGCCAAGTTCCAGGGAAACTTCGTTCAGAACCAGCCGCGGAACGGAGCCCGCGAAGACCTTCCGGACACGGCGGATAGAAAGCATTTCGGGGAAATGAACGGTGGCCTGAGACTCGATCTGCAGTTTCGCACAAGAAATGTGTTGCAATTCCCCTCGGCCCCGATTACTCTCATGGCTCGCAGGATCTCACCGAATATCTCGCTCGTCCGCTGTGCCCCCCCTTGTTCGGAATATCAGTTCGACCAGCAGTGCTGGCTTGATCCGCGCCCGCTCGGGAACCAACCCGACTCCTCAATAGTGTTTTCTGGATGACTCATTAAATGGCAACTGGTACCGTCAAGTGGTTCAACGACTCCAAGGGTTTTGGCTTCATTTCTCCCGATGGAGGCGGCGAAGATGTGTTCGCGCATTTCTCCGCGATTCAAGCTCAGGGCTTCAAGACCCTGAAGGAAAACCAGAAGGTTTCCTTCGACGTCACGACCGGCCCCAAGGGCAAGCAAGCCGCGAACATTCGTCCCATCGAGTGATCGTCGCGTAAGCTGCTTGGAAGAACGCCCGGGAAACCGGGCGTTTTCTTTTGTGGAATCCAGGAACCGGCCGCTTCCCATCGACCCGGCATTGTCCGCGGTCCTGGCGGAAGAGACGGACCGGACCCGGACGGGGCTCATGGCCGTTCACGCCATGTCGAACACGAGCACTTCCGCGTCGCTGGCCTCGCCCAGACACAGTTCCGATTCCTCCGACACCTTCATCCCGTCTCCTTCACGCATCGCCTGGCCGTTGACAGTCAATGTGCCTCGCACCACGTGGACGTAGGCGCGATGAGCACCGGGAAGTGAAAGCCGGACGGCATCCTCGCCGTCGAGAACCGTGACGTAGACGCGGGCGTCCTGATGAATCCGGACGGAACCCTCCGCTCCATCCGGGGACGCGATGAGACACAGGCGCCCTTTCTTCTGTTCCGGTTCATATCGCTTCTGCTCGTAGCCAGGAACGACACCGCGAACAGCAGGCTGGATCCATATCTGCAGAAAATGCACGGGATGCCTGGCCGACGGGTTGTACTCGCTGTGGGTGACACCGGTCCCGGCGCTCATGCGCTGAACGTCCCCGGGTCGGATGACCGATCCGTTTCCCATGCTGTCCCGGTGCTCCAGTTCACCCTCGACGACGTAGCTGATGATCTCCATGTCACGGTGGGGATGGGTACCGAAGCCGCTGCCCGGTGCGACCCGATCGTCGTTGATGACGCGCAGACTGCCCCAGCCCATTTGCGCGGGATCGTGATAGCTGGCAAAGGAGAAGGTGTGGCGGCTGTCCAGCCAGCCGTGGTTGGCGTGGCCGCGATCGTCGGCACGTCTCAGGGTGATCATGGGTTCTCCTGTTCGAGTTGACTGCACGTCGGCTTCCCGTGCATGCGAACACTGTAGGAGCGCAAGGGCAGACTTCCTAGCGAAACGTTCTGCACCGTTCGTTCACGAAATTCGAGCACTCCGGCGGGTCAGCACAGGCGCAGGTTGCCGAACATGATGGCGGCCTCGGGCGAGAAGTAACCGCTCAGAGCTGCTGCCGCGATGAGCGCAGTCAAGGCCACGATCGCGATCCAGCGCAGAAGCCGATACGTACCGGATTTCATGTCGGCGGCTCGAAATCGCCGGCGAGCCGGAGGGGCACTCGTCCTAAGACCCGGCCTGGCCGGCCGGGCGGCAGCCGAGGATCACCAGATCCCGCTCCTCGGCATCGAGGACAGCCACACCGGGGAGCGTTCCCCATGTCTCGAATCCATGGCGCTGGAACAGCTTGAGGCTCGGAGCGTTGTGCCCGAACACGAATGCCAGCAGCGTCCGGATCTGCAGGGCCGGAGACTCCCGCATGGCTTCCGTCAGCAGATAGCTGCCCAGTCCGCCACGCTGATGCGGGTAGTCCACGTAGAGGCTCACTTCCGCCGTGCCGTCGTAGGCTGGACGGCCGTAGAAGGACGAGAAGCTGAGCCACGCAGCCACGTGTCCGTTGAGCTCGCTCACCCACAGGGGACGGAATCCCGGCACGTGCAGGGCGAACCACGCCTCCCGGCTTTCCACGCTGACCGGTTCCAGATCAGCGGTCACCATCCGGGTCGGGATTGTCCGATTGTAGATCTCGACGATCCGGGGAAGATCCGCTCGTGTCGCCGTTCGCCAGGAGAACGCCTTGGTCATGGGGCCTCGCAGACAAAAAAGCCCGGGATTTCCCGGGCTTCGAGTGTGGCAGAAGGGATCAGGGCAGCTGCTCGCTGAGCGACTGGGGCGCGTGCTCGTGGTCGTCCTCGAGCTCTCTGCGCTGCTCTTCCGTCGTCTTCACCTTTCGCACGAGCACCGAATACACCGTCGGAATCACGAAGAGGGTGAGCAACGTGCCCAGCAGAAGTCCGCCGACCACCACCCAGCCGATGGCCTGCCGGGATTCGCTGCCCGCGCCGTGCGAAAGAGCGAGCGGGATCGCCCCGAGCACCATCGCGGCCGTGGTCATCAGGATCGGCCGCAGTCGCAGCGTGGCGGCCTCGACGATGGCATCCATCTTGGCCATGCCCTTGGCGCGAAGCTGGTTGGCGAATTCCACGATCAGAATGCCGTGCTTCGTGATCAGGCCGACCAGCATCACCAGCCCCACCTGGCTATACACGTTCAACGTACCGCCCTTCTCCAGCAGCATGTTGATGTACATCGTCAATGCGGCGCCGGTCATCGCCAGCGGCACGGTCACCATGATCACGAGGGGACCGACGAAGCTCTCGAACTGCGCCGAAAGAACCAGGTAGATGAACACCAGCGCCAGCCCGAAGGTCATCCACAGCTGCCCGCTCGATTCGCGGAATTCGCGTGACACGTTGTCCAGATCCGTGCGGGTGTCCGGTCCCAGCTCGGACTTGACCAGCCCGTCGATGTGATCCAGCACCTGCCCGAGACTATAGTTGCCCGCGACGTTCCCGTTGATGATGGCGGCACGCAGCTTGTTGAAGTGGTTGAGTTCCTTCGGACCGACGGTCTCCTCCAGCATCACCAGGTTCGACAACTGATGCAGCGAACCGTCAGTACCGCGCACATAGATGGCCGTGAGATCGCTGGGCTGCCGGCGCTTGTCGTCCTCGAGCTGCAGCACCACGTCGTACTGCTTGCCCTCATGCTTGTAGCGCGTGACGTCGTAGCCTCCCAACAGGATTTCGAGGGTGTGGCCGATCGTGTCCATGGAGACGCCTAGCGCGGAAGCCTTGTCGCGATCGATCTTCACCGATAGCTGCGGCTTGTTGAGCTTGAGGTCGGTATCCAGGCCGGTGATTCCCGGAAAGTCGCGAAGCTTCGCCATGACCTTGCCGACCTTGCCCTGAAGCTCCTCGTAGCTGTTGCCATAGATCACGTACTCGACCTGCTTGGCGAGAAAGTTCTGGCCGAGCGAAGGCGGATTGAGAGCGAAGGACAAGGCGCCGGGAAGGCCGCCGAACAGCTTGGGTGTAAGTTCCTTCGTGATCTGCTGCTGCGAGCGTGTACGGTCGTTCCATGGCTTCAGCACCGCGAACGCAATGCCGAGATTCACCGGGTTGGGACGTTCGAGACCCGGTGCCACGACCGCGAACATGGTGTCGATCTCCGGAACGTTCTTGGCGATCTCCTCCACGGCATGCACGTAGCCGTCGGTGTACTGCATGCTGGACCCTTCCGGCGTGACGACGAACGCCAGGAAGAGGCTGCGGTCCTCGACCGGAGAAAGCTCCGCCTTCAACTGCGTGAACAGCCAGTACATTGCCCCGATCACCGCAACCAGCACCACCCCGATGACCCACCGATGGCGCAGTGTCGCCTTGAGCATGGAGCGGTAGCCTTCGGTCATGCCGGTGTAGAAGGGTTCGGTCTTGCGGTAGATCCAGCTGTGCTCGTGCTTCAGCATCCTGGAGCACATCATCGGAACCAGGGACAGCGCGACGAAGCCGGATACGATCACCGACGTTGCCACGGTGAGAGCGAACTCCGTCATCAGCTTGCCCGTGTTCCCCTGCGCGAAGGACAGCGGGGTGAACACGGCGGCAAGAGTGATGGTCATGGCGATGACCGCGAAGCCGATCTCGCGCGTTCCCTGAAGCGCCGCCTTGAACGGCTTCATGCCCTCTTCGATGTGCCGGTGCACGTTTTCCAGGACGACGATCGCATCGTCCACCACCAGGCCGATGGACAGCACGACGCCCAGGAGCGTCAGGGTGTTGACCGAGAAACCGAGTACCTTCAGGAAGGTGAAGTGGCCGATGATGGACACCGGAATGGTGATCGCGGGAATGATCGTTGCGCGGAATTCGCGCAGGAAGAAGAAGATCACGAGCACCACGAGCACCAGCGCTTCCATGATGGTCGTCTTCACCGCCTCCACGGAGGCCTCGATGAACTGGGAGGTGTCCACCGCAACCCAGACCTTCATGCCCGGCTGCAACGTTCCTTCCAGCCTGGGGAGGAGCGCCTTCACCGCCTGCGCGACCTCCAGCGTATTGGCAGTCGATTGCTTCACGATGCCCAATCCGAGCGCCTCTTCGCCGCGGACCCGCACGACCTTGCGGTTCTCGTAGGGCCCGGGCGCCGCACGCCCCACATCGCGCAGGCGCACGGGATAACCGTTCACCTCGCGGATGATCATGTTGTTGAATTCCTCCGGCGATCGGAGATCGGTGCGGGCCAGGACGGTGAACTCGCGCTGGGTGCTTTCGATGCGTCCGCCGGGAGAATCCAGGTTCTGCCTGCGCAACGCTTCTTCCACGTCCTGCGCAGTGAGGCCCTGCGCCGCCATGCGTTCGCGGTCCAGCCAGACCCGCATCGCGTACTTGCGTTCGCCCCCGATGATGACGGAGGCCACCCCGGGCAGCGCCTTCAGCGGATCGGTCAGGTACCGATCGGCGAAGTCCGTCAGTTCCATCGGCGTGTGGCGGTCGCTGGTGAAAGCGATCCATACGATCGGCTGTGCGTCGGCTTCGATCTTCGACACCACAGGATTGTCGGCCGCGGCGGGGAGATTCTTGCGGATGCGGGCGACTCGGTCCCGAACGTCGTTGGCCGCGCCGTCGATCTCGCGGGAGGTCACGAACGTGACCGTGATCTGGCTGACCTCTTCCCGGCTCTGCGACTTGATCGTCTTGATGCCTTCGATGCCGGAGAGCGAATCCTCGAGCGGCTGAGTGATGGAACTTTCCATCACCTGGGCCGTCGCCCCCTTGTAGACGGTACGCACCGATACCGTGGGAGGATCGATGTTCGGATACTCGCGAACGGCCATCCGGGTGTACGAAAGATACCCGACGAGCACGATGATCAGGCTCATCACGATCGCCAGAACCGGCCGCTTGATGGAAATGTCCGATAAGACCATGGCTTCGTTCCTCCTGGGTGCCGGCGTTTCAGCTTCCAGCCTTGGGCGAGGCAGGAGCGCCTGCCTTGCCCGCAGCCGCACCGCCAGGTGCCGCGGCAGCGGCCGCAGGCGCCGCAGGCAGCACCATCACCGGCGCACCATCCTTCAATTTCAGTTGACCATCGGTGACGACCATGTCGTCGGGGCCCAGCCCCTGAGCCACTTCCACCTCACCCGGGCGGCGAATGCCCATCTGGATCTTCGTGAGCGTCGCCTTGCCGTCCACGACGCGGAAGACAAAGGTATCGCGTCCCTGCGGCCAGATGGCCTGTTCGGGAATCACGATGGCGTTGGGCCGGGACTCGAGCAGGATGGCGACGCGGCCGAACATGCCGGGACGAAGCTTGCCCTGCCGGTTGGGGATCTCGGCGCGGGCCAGAACGGTCCGCGTCTTCTCGTCCACGGCCGGTTCGAGGGCATAGATGTGCCCTTCGAAAACATCGCCCGGATAGGCATCGGTCCTGACCGTCACCGTTTGCTTCGGATGGATCTTGGACACGTACACCTCGGGCACGCGGAAGTCGAGCTTGAGAGTGCCGGTGCTTTCCAGACGTACGATGTCATCGCCCGCCTTCACGTAGGCGCCCGGGCTGACGTAGCGCAGCCCCACGTTGCCGCTGAACGGCGCGACGACCGTCGTCTTCGCCAGCAGCACCTCGTCGGCCAGGCGCTTCGCGGCTGCCCGCTCCATGCCGCCCTTGGCGAGATCCACGGCCTCCTGGCTGACGAACTTCTGCTCGAGCAGGTCGCGGGCGCGCTGGTATTTTTGCGATTCGGTGCGCGCGTCTGCGGCGGAAGCCGCGAGCTGGGCCTGGTATTCCGCGGGATCGAGCGTGACCAGCTTGGCGCCCTTCTGGACCGGCTGACCTTCCGAAAAGTGCATGGAAACGATGCGGCCGGCGATTTCGGGCCTCACGACGATGGACTCCGCCGCCATCAACGTTCCAACCGCGTTGATCTCGTTCTGGACGAGATCCACCTTCACGCGCTGCGCCTTCACGGGAAGACCCTTGGGCGGTCCGCCGGCGGCGGCAGCCGGTTTGCCATCCCCGGACTTGGCGGCCGCTGGGGCGCCATCGGTCTTGGACCCGCAGCCAGCCAATGTGAAAGAAAGAAGGGAAATACCTACTACGGCGGCACGCAGCGTCATCGGGCCCGACCTCGAACAGATGAATTTATGGAAGGTACCGGGCGCGTGGCAGCGAAAGGACTCCCCCGTATTCGCCATGGCGAGAACCCCGCGCCGGACTAGCTGACTAAAGAGTCAGTTACTCGCCATATGATACTGACTCTTCGCGCCTACCACCATGCGAATCTCTCTGGAAGCACTGCAGACGCTGGACGCCATCGTGCGCAACGGCAGTTTTGCAGCCGCGGCGAGCGAACTCCACAAGGTTCCCTCCGCCGTGACCTACGTGATCCAGAAGCTGGAACAGGATCTCGACGTTCAGCTGTTCGACCGGTCGGGCCACCGCGCCAAGCTCACCGACGTCGGCCGCTCGCTCCTGGAAGAAGGCCGGCACCTGCTGCGTGCCGCCCGCGAAGTCGAAGCGCGGGTCCGCAAGGCGCGCGATGGCTGGGAGCCGGAAATCGCCATTCATGTGGATGAGGTGATTCCGCTCGAGCGGGTGTTTCCCATGCTGGAGCGGTTTTACGCCGAGGGCGCCGTGACGCGCGTTCGTCTGGGAGAGGAGATTCTTGCCGGCACCTGGGACGCCCTGCTGACGGGCCGCGCGGACCTCATCATCGGGGCAACGGGCGATCCACCCAGCGAAGGCGGCTGTTCGCTGCTGCGATTGGGCTCGATGGAATTCGTGTTCGCCGTTTCGCCGGATCATCCGCTCGCCAGCGCGCCCCTGCCGTTGGCTCCCGCGGACATCCGGGGACACCGTTCCATCGCGGCTGCAGATTCCGCCCGCTTCCTGGGACCGCGCACCACGGGCGTGATGCCCGGGCAGGACACGCTCACGGTTCCATCCATGGCTGCGAAGTTGCGCGCGCAGGAACGGGGATTGGGCGTGGGCTATCTTCCCCGGTTGCTGGCCGCGCCATCCGTGAACGCTGGTCGGCTGGTCGTAAGGGAGGTGGCCGAAACAAAGCCTGTGGCGACCGTCCACGCCGCCTGGCGCGGCCGGCCCACGGGCAAGGCGCTGTCCTGGTTCGTACGCACGCTTGCCGAGGATTCGGTGCAAGCCGAACTCCTCGGCTGATATCGGGTACGGCGCTGGTGAAGTCTCGGTAGGTTGTCGGCGTTGCCGCAGACAAGCGATGGCAGGAAGAGGAAACGGTCCCTGCCACCGAGTGCCGAGGTCCGCAGGACTGCAGCGCTTCCACCAGTTGCCGATGGCCGGACGACGCGTGCAGGTCGACCAGACCTTCCCTACGGAAACTCGCCCCGCTTGGTCATGGGGCATGCCCGTGATCCGCTCACGGACACCGAAGCCGAGCGGCTGCGGTCCATCTCGCGGCGCACCTCATCCATGTCGAGCGCCAGCGCCCGCATCAGCATCGCCTCGAGTTGCGCTTCCGGGAAATTCGCAGGACCCGCGAACAATCCCACTCCGCTCCTGAACAGGACGAGAGACGGCGCGCGGTCGATGCCCAGAAGCGACGCGACATCCCGGCCTGCCGCCATGTCGATGCGAGCGCAGCCGACGCCCGGATGGCGTCGAACGAGAGTTTCCACCATCTGGGAAAAACGCACCGATTCCGGCAGCCCGGCGTCGGCGACATCGATGAGGAGATCCCCGCCCGCCGCGACCAGCCGGTCGAGATCGCTTCGCTGGACGATCTGCTCCATGGCGCGCCTCAGTTCGCGGCGGCCGGCTGTTCGGTCTCCTGCGCCGCGATCTCTGCATGGACCTTGGCCATGTCGACCGCCTTCACCTCGGTCACCAGCTTGTCGAACTGGCCGGCCGGCATCGAGCCGGGATTCGAGAACAGGATGACCTTCTCGCGGAACACCATGAGGGTGGGAATCGAACGGATCTGGAACGCCTGGGCGATACCTTGCTGCTCGTCGGTGTTGAGCTTCGCGAAGACCACGTCGGGATGCTTTTCCGAGATCTGCTCGAACACGGGCGCGAACTGACGGCACGGACCGCACCAGGGTGCCCAGAAATCGATGATCACGATGGGGCTGTCGGACACCACCGTATCGAAATTCTCCTGGGTAAGTTCCATCGTGGCCATCTGTTGTCTCCTTCGCGGGGCTCGGCACACCGATCGGGGCAATCGGTAAACCCGATGATACAGCGCAGATGCCACCGTCCAAGATGACGGGGGACACCGACGCCTGCTCTCACCCCTTGTCCAGCGCCCGCTGCGGGACCCGCGTGCCGCAAGGTTCAGTTCGATGCTGCCGGCTTCGTTTCGAACCTGCCGAATCTCAGCAGGACCGCGGGAAGAATGAGCAGGTTGAGGACCGTCGAGGTCACCAGACCGCCCACGATGATCATGGCCATGGGGCCCTCGATCTCGCGGCCGGGCTGGCCGCTGCCCAGTGCCAGGGGCATCAGACCCAGGGACGTCACCAGGGCCGTCATGAGAATGGATGGCAGTCGCTCGGCGGCCCCCTTCAGCATGGTGTCGGCATTCCAGGGCAATCCTTCGTACTCGACGAGATGCTGGTAGTGCGACACCAGCATGATCGAGTTGCGCAGCGTGATTCCGAACAGCGTGACGAAGCCCACCAGCGAACCGAGCGTCATCCACCCGCCGTTCAGCAGAACGGCGGCAACGCCCCCGACCAGCGCGAAGGGGAGATTCAGGAACGTGAGCGAAAGGTTGCGCAGATTGTTGAACGCGAGATACAGCAGAACGAAGATACCGGCGCCCGCCAGAAGGGAATGGAAGACGAGACGCCGGCGCGCTTCCACGGAGGCTTCGGCCTCGCCCTCGATCACCAGATAGTTGCCGGTCGAAAGCCGGAAGTTCTCCGAAAGTGCCTTGCGCAAGTCGTGGTCGAAAGCGTCCAGGTCGCGCGCCTCGATGTTCGCGGTCACCGTCTGGATCCGTTTGCCCCCGTGGTGCAGGATCTTGTAGCGGCCGGCCCCCATGCCGACGTCGGCGACGTCCTTGAGCCGGACCACGGACCCGGATGCGGATCGCAGCGGCAGGTCGCCCACCTGGACAGGCGCCCGGCGGTATTCCGCAGACAGGATGGCCACCACGTCCACCGGGTGGCTCCCGCTGTAGATCTGACCGACGCGCGCTCCTTCGTAGGCGGTCCGGACGGCATCGAGCACCTCGATGGCGGTGAAGCCGTAGGCCGTGAGCCGGTCCTGCTTGAACCGTACCTCCAGCTGAGGCGTTCCGACAAGGGCCTGCACCTGCACATCGCGCGCACCAGGAATAGCCGCCAACCGCTCCGCGACTTCCGCGGCATCGTGGTCCAGCGAATCCAGGTCGGCGCCGAAGATGCTGACCGCCACATCCGCGGGGAAACCCGAGATGGTCTCCTCGATGCGTTCGGTGAGGAACGTGTTCACCGAGAAGGTGACGCCCGGGAAGGCTCCTTGATGCCCGGCAAGAATGGCGCGTATCTCGCTCAGGATGCGCGCCTGCTCGTCCCCGTCCAGCGCGCCGACCTCGACCTCCATTTCGCTGTAGTGCGGGCCGAACGTGTCGGCGCCGTTCTGCGACCTGCCGACCCACTGCGCCACCGATTTCACCCCCTTCACGCGCAGGAGCACCGCGGTGAGCCGGTTGCCGATGCGCAGGACCTCCCGCTCGGACGTTCCCGGAACGGCCGTCATGTGCACGACGTAATGGCCTTCCTTCAACGACGGAACGAACTCGCCCGAGAACAGCGTCACCGCGGAAAGGCCCAGCACGATCACGAAACCAGTGACGCCGATGACGCGGCCGGCATGCCGTTCGATGGCGCGCAGGAGGCTCGCGTAGCCGGGCTTGATACGCCGCACGAACGGCGGATCGGCAGTCTGCAGGTGGCCGCGTCCCAGGAGGAGGTAGCACAGGGCGGGCGTCAGGCTCGTGGCCACGAACAGCGAGGCGAGGATCGCGAGGATGTACGAGAGACCCAGCGGCGAGAACAATTTGCCGCCGATGCCGCCGAAGGTGAGCAGGGGCACGAACACGAGCGCGACGATGAAGGTCGCGTAGACGACCGACCCGCGCACTTCGACCGACGCGTCGAGCGCGACCGTGGCCGGATCCAGCGGCGATCCTGCCAGGCGGTTTTCCCGCAGACGACGGAAGATGTTCTCCGTATCGATGATCGCGTCGTCGACCACCTCGCCCAAGGAAATGGCGAGGCCCCCCAGCACCATGATGTTGATGGGCTGGTCGAGTGCCGCGAGCAGCAGGACCGCACCGAGCAGGGAAACCGGAATGGCGGTGGTACAGATGAAGGCCGTTCGGGCATTGAAGAGAATCAGGAACAGCACGACGACCACCAGGCACGATCCGATCAGGATGTCGAAGCGGACGTTGCGCACGGCGGTCTCGATGAAGTTGGCGGGCCGGAAAAGATCCGCGTGCAGCGTCACCTTCTCCCGGTCCAGCAGCGGCCGCAGGTCGGCGAGAGCCGACTCCAATCCCCGCGAGACGGCGAGCGTGTTGCTGCCCAGCTGCCCCTGGACCATGACGAACACGCCGGATTCTCCATTGATGGCGGCGGCGCTGATGGGCTCGGCGGCACCTTCGACGACCTTCCCCACATCGCCAAGGAGCAGCGTCCGTCCGCCGTCGAAGCGAAGCAGCGCCCGGCCCAGAACCTCGGGCGTCGCGGGCTGACCGGTCGTTACGATGGCGATTCGCTGGTTGGGGCCGGGGATGAATCCGGCGGACACGATGCCCGTCGCCTGCCTTGCGGCCGCGAGGACGTCGGCGAGCGAAATCCCGAGCCGATTGAGCCGCACAGGATCGATCTGCAGTTGCCACTGCCGGACCTGCCCGCCGAAGACGTTCACCTCGGCCACACCCTCGACCGACATGAGGTGCGGCCGCATCACGGTGTCCGCCAGCGTCCGCACTTCGGTGAGCGTTTTCGTCTTCGAAGTCAGTCCGACGCCCAACACCGTGCTGGCCGAGGACGTGAGAGGCGTGATGACCGGAAAGCTCACGCCGGCCGGCATCAGCGGAGCGACGCCCGAAAGACGTTCGGCCACGACCTGACGGTTGCGGTAGATGTCCGAGCCGTCCTCGAACACGACGGTGACCACCGACAGACCGGGAATCGATTGGGACCGGATCGCTTCCAGGCCGGACACGCCCAGCAGGGCATCTTCCAGACGCTGGGTCACGAGCGCCTCGACCAGTTCCGGCGAGAGTCCGGGCGCCTCGGTCTGGATGACCACCTGGGTGGGAGAGAACTCCGGAAAGACGTCCACACGGGCGCGACCGAGCGTGAACAGACCGGAAACGACCAGCATGAGCGCGAACGCGACGATCACGCCCGGATAACGGATCGAAAAACGGACGAGGGACGCGATCATGGAACGGTACGCACCGGCGCCTCAGTCTTCGTTCTCGTTCCGGATCTGATACTCGAGTTCCTCCGACAGGAGGAGCTGAGCACCGACCACCACGACTTCCGTGCCTTGTTCCAGGCCGCTTGCGTTGAACCAGCCGCCGGGAACCAGCCGTGTCGCATCCGCGGGAACCCGTTCGAAGATGTCCTGCTCCTTTTCATCTCGGGCGTAGACCCACGACCGGCCTGCGAACCAGACGATGGCGCTTTCCGGAACCACGACCCCGGCAACTTCGGCAGCGTGCGTCACTGTCTGGCCGGTCACTCGCGAGCCGGCGCGCAGTTCACCCGCGAGTGTCCGGTAGTAGAACGTCGCTCCCGGCAGCCCGGCCTGCACGTTCGGCGAGGGCCCCACGAGGTCTGCCTGCCGGGGTCTGCCGCCTCCGGCCACCTCGACGACGACGCGCTTCGGCGGGTGGGCAGCGTCCACCTCGGGCGGCAGCGTGACGAGAAGGAGCACATCCTGCTGCTCGAGCAACCTTCCGAACATCCGGCCCTCCACGTTGAGCGCCATCTCGGCCACGGCTCTACCCCACTCGGCTGCGAGACCTTCCATGGCGGCACGAAGAGAAGCCTCGGCGGCCGCCAGGCGCTCCTTTGCCGTCTTCCATTCGGTCTCCGCCTGCGCTACCGCCCGTTCCGACACATTGCGATCGTCGGCAAAGAGTTCCCGGGCCCGGCGATATTCCTGCTCGAGCGCGGCGGCGCTCGCGCGGAGCGCGCGGATTTCCGCGGACTGGGTCCGGTAGCGGCCGCGTGCGTCCACGAGCGGGCGGATGTCGAGCACGACACCCTGGAGCGCAGTGGCGCCGCCCGATTCGGCGCCGTGCAGTTTCGCCGTCTCGATGCCACTCGCCTTGCGGATGTCTTCGCCGATGCGCAGGCGTCCCGGGCCGACCTTCTCGTCCAGCGTCGTCTGGGTGCCGATGGTCTCGCCCCGTTCCCGAGTGAGCTGCTGGTACTCGTCCCGGCCGAAGTACAGCGTGGTCCCGGCGAGCAGCAGTACCAGGACGGCAAGCACGATCAGCGGTAGAGCGCGGCGGCGGTCAGTCATTGTCGAGAAGGGCAGGATTGAGAGAGGGATCGGGCTGCGCTGGCACGGCACTCGGAACCGCGAGCAGATCCGGGTTGTCCAGAGGACGCTGCACGGCGTCCTCGAGCGCGGAGAGACCCTGCTGCATTTCCAGGGTGGCCACGATGGCCGCTCGCTCGGTCACGGCAGTCTCCAGGGCGGCCGTGACCACGTCCACACGATCGGCGTAGCCCCGCTCGAACTGCCGGTCGACGCGCCGTTTGCGCTCCCGCGCATCGTTGACCAGTTGCTGCGCCGCTGCATGAGCGGCGACCGCGTGCCGGTAACGCGAGGCAGCAGCCTGAGCCTCGGCGAGGATCGCCGACTGTATGGCGACGAATGCCTTCGCCTCGATCTCACGCCGCAATTCCGCCTCGCGGATCAGCGCGCGCGTTCTTGCAGTCGGCGGCACCACGCTCAGGACGGCCACGGACCAGATGCTCTCGTCCGCGTCCCAGAAATAGCCGGGGGCGAGTGTGATGTCGGGATACTGCCGGGCCACCTCCAGTTTCACCGCCGCCTCGGCGGCCGCGTAGTCCGCAAGCTTGCGCCGCAGATCGATCCGGTGGGTAAGCGCGGTTCGCTGGAGCCCCTCGCCCTCCGGAACGGGGAGCAGGCTGCGAAACCGCCGCGAAGTCGAACTCGACCCGTTCGAGTTCGGCGAGCGGCACGCCGACGGCCTCGGCAACGCCTGCCAGCGCCTGATCCTGGCGCACCGCCGCTCGCTGCAGAGCCAGACCGCTCTCCGCCTGACGGATGCGCAGTGCGGAAACGTCAGCCGCGGACACCATGCCCGCCGAAAGCCTCTTTTCCATGAGGGCGAGAAGCCGGCCGCGCTCGCTGTGTTCGGCATCGAGCGCCTTGCGCGTGCGGTCCGCCACATAGAGATCCACGAAATGCCGACGCAACCGGCTGCGTACCCGCCATGTCGCGACGGCGACCTCGAGCTTCGCCGCTTCCTCGATCCGTTCGAGTTGCTCGGTACGAGCCTGCCGCTTTCCTCCCGTGTCCAGAGGCAGCCCCACCAGCACTCCCATTCCCCAGGGCGTGTCGCCGCCGGATTCCTTGTCGTTGAATTCCGGCCGCGCCGTCAGCGTGTACGGCAGGCGTGTCTTCGACGTGTCCTTCTCCGCTGCGGCAAGGCGGGCGCGCGCCCTCGCGACCTCGATTTCGGGATGATGAAAAACGGCAGCGAGCGTAAGGGAAGAGAGGTCCCAGGACTGCCGAGGCCACGACTGCTGAGACCTGCCCTGCGCATCCAGATAGCGGCGCAGTTCGCCCGAGGCGAGCGAACGCACGGCCAGAGCAGCGGCCGAACCATCGGGGTCCGGGGGCTTGGGGCGGTAGGATTCGCGTGCACACCCTGCCAGCATCAGTGTCACAGCCAGCGCGGTCACGGCGACGCGTTTCATGCCCGTGCCGCTCATGAGACTGTCGTGGCGTGCATGGCCGCCCGAGTGTAACGGCCCGGAGAAACCCGACGCAACGAACTTTGCACAATCGCCGAACGCAGACTTCGAGCGATGACATCGCTGCGGTGCGTCATGCACAATCCGCAAAGCGTCGGCCTCGCCGGCTCACGTACGTTCGAACCGTGCACATCCACTGTCTCATCCTTCCCCGCGGGTTTCCGAAGTGACGGGAACGCTGCTGAACGTTCTGGGCACCCCGCTCGCGGCGTGCAGCTTCGATCCCCTCACCGGATACTTCCGGGACGGATGCTGCCGCACGAGCGCCGACGATGACGGCACGCACGTGATCTGTGCGCGGGTCACTGCCGAGTTCCTCGAGTTCAGCCGAAGCCGCGGCAACGACCTGTCCACCCCGCGCCCCGAGTGGCGCTTCCCCGGACTCGTACCGGGCGATCGGTGGTGTCTGTGCGCTCTGCGCTGGCTGGAAGCGCTGGAGGCCGGTGTGGCTCCCCCGGTCATTCTCGAGGCGACGCACATCGGAGTACTCGCCTACGTCACGCTCGCCGATCTGAAGTATCACGCCTACATCGGCCCTAACGACCCGAGCCGCTGACGATACGAAGGGGCGCGCGGCGCGAGGGCTCGACGTCAGTGCAGTTTCACGTGCGGCTCGGTGCGCCGCGTGATGAGGCGTGCCAGCGTGTCCAGGAAGACCTTGGCGAATCCGTGCAATGCCAGTTCGTGCATCTTGTACAGGGACACGTACATGAGGCCCGCGAAATAGCCTTCGATCATGAGGCTTCCACGCGTGATGCCCCCCATCAGACTGCCGATCGTGCTGTAGTCCCCGAGCGAGACGAGCGATCCGAAATCCCGGTAGCGCCATGGCCGGATCTGCTGTCCCGACACGTGAAGGGGCAGATTGCGCACGAGATGGCTGGCCTGCTGATGCGCCGACTGCGCACGTGGGGGGACCCAGCCCTTCTTCTCCGGCCAGGGGCACGCGGCACAGTCTCCAAGCGCGAAAATGGAGGGGTCCCGCGTGGTCTGCAGGCGGTCGTTGACCACCAGCTGATTGAGGCGATTGGTCTCGAGGCCGGCGAGGTCCTTCAGGAATTCGGGCGCCTTGATGCCTGCAGCCCAGACGGTGAGCTCGGCCGGGACCTCGCGGCCGCTCTGCGTCCTGACGCCGGTCGCCGTCACCTCGGTCACGCGCTCCCCCGTGAGCACGTCGACCCGGATCTTCTTCAGCAATTCGAGCGTCGCCTCGGACAGTCTTTCGGGGAGCGCGGGCAGGACACGCGGCGCCGCCTCGATGATGGTCACACGCAGGTCGCGCTCGGGGTCTATGTTGTCCAGGCCGAAGGACACGAGTTCACGGGTCGAATTGTGCAACTCGGCGGCCAGTTCCACGCCGGTTGCGCCAGCCCCGATGATCGCGACGTGGAGTTGCCACGGATCGCGCGGACCGCCCTGCGCATTGGCCCTGAGGCAGGCATTGAGCAGGCGCGAGCGAAACCGCTCCGCCTGCTCCGGCATGTCCAGCGCGATGGCGTGTGCCTGGGCGCCCGGAGTGCCGAAGTCGTTTGTCTGGCTGCCCACGGCGATGACCAGCGTATCGTAGGGCAGGGCTCGGGCCGGAAGAACCTCTTCCCCCGTTTCCTGGTCCAGCAGCGGCCCGAGCAGAACCTGCTTCCCGCCACGGTCGAGGCCGGTCATGTGGGCCAGCTGGAAATGAAAGTGGTGCCAGCGCGCCTGCGCGAGGTAGTCGAGCGCGTGGTCATCCATGTCCATGCAACCGGCGGCGACCTGATGCAGCAGGGGCTTCCACAGGTGCGTGCGGGCACGGTCCACCAGCGTCACATGTGCCCGGCCGCGGCGGCCCAGCGTGTCGCCGAGGCGGGTGGCCAGTTCCAGCCCTCCCGCTCCGCCCCCGACAATGACGATGCGATGCGGTGCGGCCGCCGCGGTGGGTGATCGGTTCATGGAAAAAGTCCGTTGAAATAACGGGAGCATAGTCCTGCCGCGCGCTCTCTGGCGCGAATCCTGCCTCGGCAGGCGCTTCACTCCCGGGACACGGCCATGGAAGAACGCATCGGCAAGTATCTGCTGCGCAAGGAACTGGGCAGAGGCGCGGCCAGCGTGGTGTACCTCGCCTTCGACGAATTCCTCAACGCCGACCTGGCGCTGAAGATCTATCTGCCGGTGCCGGGCAGCGAGTTCGAAACGGCCGCCGCCGTGCAGTTCGTGAGCGAGGCGTCGCTCGCGGGCAAGCTCGTGCATCCCCACATCGTCACCATCGTCGACGCGGTGGCAGAGCCCGGGCGCCGTTACGTGGCGATGGAGTACGTGGAAGGCGGCAGCCTGCGCCAGTTCACCCGTCCGGACACTCTGCTCCCCGTGTCCGATGTGGTCCAGATCGCGTTCAAGTGCTGCAGCGCGCTTGAATTCGCCTCCCGGCTGGGCGTGGTGCACCGGGACATCAAGCCCTCGAACATCCTCATGGATTCCGGCGGCGACATCAAGGTGGCGGATTTCGGCGCCGCCTTCATCCGCGGAGTGCGAACCACCGAGGAGTTCCAGCTTTCATCGCCTTCGTACTGCCCGCCGGAACAGATCCAGGGTCAGCCGCCGAGCGCTCAAGGGGACATGTTCTCCTTGGGCGTGATGCTTTACGAGTTGCTGACCGGGACGAAGCCGTTCCGGGGCCAGAACGTCGAGGAAACGCTCCGGCAGATCCGCACCGCAAGCCCGGTGCCGCCTTCGGTGAAGCGGCCCGACCTGCCGCCCCTGCTGGATGCCGTGATCGGCCGGTTCCTCAAGAAATGGCCAGGGGACCGGTACGCCAACTGGGCCGAAGCCGCCCTCGATCTGGCGAACGTCGGCCGGATGAGCGTGTACCGCCAGTCGATCCCCGACAGCGAGAAGTTCACGGCGCTGAAGAGCGCCTCGCTCACTGCAGGGTTCGACGATGGCGAGCTGTGGAACACGGTGCGCCATGCGCGCTGGCAGCGCGTGCCGGCACAGCACGTCCTCGTCACGGAGGGGGAACCTGGCGATACGTTGCTGCTCATCGCTCAGGGGAGCGCGAAAGTGATGTCGCAGGGGCGGCTGCTCAACGTACTGCACACCGGCGACTGCTTCGGCGAGATGGCGTACGTGCAGGGCCCCGGGTCCACGCGCAGCGCCACCATCCAGACCACCACCGACACCATCGTGGCCGAATTCTCCCGCGAGAGCCTGAGCGGACTGTCCGCCGAAACGCAGTTGAAGCTGGCCAACACCATGCTGCGTGTTCTGGCCGAGCGCCTCGCCTTCGCCAACGCCCGGATATCGCGGCAGTAGGTCCACGACCAGGCATCTCGACCGCCGACGTCTTGCCGCCACTCGCGACAGATTCGAAGCGGGTGACGCGGCACATTTCTGGGGGCGAGTGCAGGAAGCGTGCAGCAGGACCGGGGCGTCTTGCTGCCGGCAGAGCGGGCTGACCATACGTCCATCGCAATCCCGGAGCCCCGACTTCGAGCGGCCAAGGAGGAAGGACGCATCGCGAGACGTGCGCCACTCGAGCACATCCCCATGCAGACGGGACGCTATCGAGCCGAGCAGTGGTGCCTGAAGAAGTTCACGAGGCGATCGGGACAGATTTGGTGAAGGGTCGGCTGGCCGGTCGTCCCGCGCGCGCCTGCCTGCGATTTGAGGAAACCGTACATCAGACGGTCGTCGTTGTAGTCCCTTGTTTCGCGATACAGCTGCGCCGCGACCACCCCGAGTTCGCGCCTGAACATCATGCAGTTGTTGTCGAGCATCTCCTCGGGGACCTTGCGCCCGGGGTCGTCGCCGACCGATTCGAACCGGTCTACGCCGATGAAGCTTCCATCGGGCGCCCAGATGTTTCGCAACGTGGAAGACCAGTTGAGCGATCCCGCGGCGTCCAGAAGACGCTGGACGTGATCCGGCTCCCACCGGACATCGTCGTCCGCGAACGTGACCCAGGGCGTGGGCGCTGCCATGAGCGCCACCGCCCGCAGCGCCGAGCCGGGTGCCTCACCCTGCCGGCCCAGCCCCCAGGGCAGGACGAGGGCTCTTCGATGGGGTCCATTGTAGGTTTCCGGCGCCGGCGCGCCTTCCGAGCGCGTTTCATCGAACAGCAGCAGATGCAGGATCCGCTCGCCGACCGTCTGTCCATCCACCGAAACGATCAGGTCCTCCAGACTGCCCTTGCCTGTGGTGGGCGTGATCACCGTCACCCAGAACTGCGCAGGATCGATGCGAACGGCGTCCGCGGCGTCGGTGCGGGCCCGGCGGCCGAACAGATCGATCATGAATGCTGCAGAAGAGCGCCGGAACCCCGGCGCGGCCCGAAGAGGCCGCCGCGCCGGGGTCGAACGTCAGACCTGCGGATGTGCGCGTTCAAGTTTGGAATGCAGCTTGTTCAGCGCGTTGATGTAGGCCTTCGCGGATGCGACCACGATGTCGGTGTCCGCGCCGGCTCCATTGACGATGCGGCCCTCCTTCTTGAGGCGCACCGTCACTTCACCCTGCGCATCCGTTCCGCTCGTGATGCTGTTCACGGAAAAGAGCTGGAGTTCCGCCCCGCTCGTGGCGATCGTCTCGATGGCACGGAAGGTCGCATCCACGGGACCGCTGCCGGCTGCCTCGGCGCGTTTCTCGTCGTGCCCTTCGGCCATCACGACCTTTGCCGTGGGCGTTTCGCCGGTTTCCGAGTGGATCATCATCGAGACAAGCTTGAAATGCTCGGCGTCCTGGGCCGCCGCCTCGTCCGAGACGAGCATCTGCAGATCCTCGTCGAAGATCTCGGATTTCTTGTCGGCCAGGTCCTTGAATCGTGCAAAAGCGGCATTCAGGCCTTCCTCGCTGGAGAGTTCGATGCCCAGTTCCTTCAGGCGCTGCTTGAACGCGTTGCGGCCGGACAGCTTGCCCAGGACCAGCTTGTTGGTGGTCCAGCCCACGTCCTCGGCCCGCATGATCTCGTAGGTCTCGCGGCTCTTGATCACGCCGTCCTGATGGATGCCGGACTCGTGGGCGAAGGCGTTGGCGCCGACGATGGCCTTGTTCGGCTGCACGGGAAAGCCGGTGATGCCGGACACGAGCTTCGACGCGGGAACGATCTGCGTCGTGTCGATGCGCGTGTCGCAGGGGAAGTAGTCCTTGCGGGTTCGCACCGCCATGACGATCTCCTCGAGCGATGCGTTGCCGGCACGTTCGCCAAGACCGTTGATCGTGCATTCCACCTGGCGTGCGCCGTTCATCACGGCAGACAGGGAGTTGGCGACTGCGAGGCCGAGATCGTTGTGGCAGTGAACCGACCAGACCACCTTGTCTGAATTGGGAATCCGCTCGCGCAAAGCGCGGATCAGACCGCCGAACTGTTCCGGCATGGTGTACCCGACCGTGTCGGGAATGTTGATCGTCGTGGCACCGGCACGGATGACGGCTTCGAGTATCCGGCACAGAAAGTCGACTTCGGAACGCCCCGCGTCCTCCGGCGAGAACTCGACGTCATCACGAAACGATTTGGCGAGGGTGACCGCCTTGACGGCGGTCTCGATGACCTGGTCCGGCTGCATGCGCAGCTTCTTTTCCATGTGGATCGGGGACGTCGCGATGAACGTGTGGATCCGCCCCGAGTTGGCCTCGCGCAACGCCTCTCCGGCACGCCTGATGTCGTGATCGTTGGCGCGGGCGAGTCCGCAGACCGTGGAATCCTTGATGATGCCCGCGACGGCTCGAACGGCCTCGAAGTCCCCGTTGGACGCAGCCGGAAAACCGGCTTCGATCACATCCACCCGAAGTTTCTCCAGCTGGCGCGCGATGCGAAGCTTCTCTTCGCGGGTCATGGACGCGCCCGGGCTTTGTTCCCCGTCACGAAGCGTCGTGTCGAAAATGATGAGACGGTCGGTCATGGTGTTCTCCTGATCGGTTCCGCGATACCGGGGCGCAGGCCGGCACGAGCAGCGCGAAAACTACAAAGGGACATCGGACTGGTCAAGTCCGGCGACGGGGTACTACGGGGAATGGGGTAGGTTTAGTGTGCGCTTGCGCGCAGCAGCAGCAGCCCGGCCAGCAGGGCGCTGGCGGAAGGAAGAAGGGCAAGTTGGGCGGCTGTGTTCATGGCTGGGGACTATATGTCACTTCATCGGCAGCCCGCAAGCGGATCTTGAGGCCGCACCGTTCGACGGCGGGTCCGCAGGATGCGCGGCCGTCCTTCCGGGAACGGCCTTTGCCATCATGGCGACGGCGTCGGATGCCGGCCTGCGAACCCGGCTCACTCGGCCGCGGGCGGCTCCTCGTGCGAGGGTCCCGCGGGCGGAGGCGGCCGGAAGAAACCGACGGCCGCCATGACGTATCCCGAACCGGCGTACAGAATCGCGATCGTGAACAGCATTTCCGGGAGATTGTCGGACAGGAAGAACACCGCCGCTACGACGAGGGGCACGAGGACAACCTGCCAGAAAGGCACGCTCTTGCGGATGTTGATGTCCTTGCCGCTGTAGAACGGGACGTTGCTCACCATGGTGAAAGCAGCGAAGACCGTGATACCGGCGGCGTACCAGTCCAGTCTGGGCCCCGTGTAGTCGAAGGAATCCATGGCCCACACGAAACCGGCGACGACCGCGGCGGCAGCAGGACTCGGCAATCCCTGGAAGTAGCGCTTGTCGACGACGCCGATGTTCGTGTTGAAACGAGCCAGACGCAGGGCCGCGCAGGCACAGTAGGCGAACGCGGCCGCCCATCCGTACTTGCCCAGTCCGCGCAGCGCCCATTCGTAGATGACCAGGGCCGGGGCGGCGCCGAACGCCACCATGTCCGAAAGCGAATCGAGTTCGGCGCCGAAGGCGCTCTGGGTTCGCGTGAGGCGGGCGACGCGTCCGTCCAGCCCGTCGAAGACCATGGCGATGAAGATGGCCGCCGCCGCCGCGCTGTAGCGGTTGTTCATCGCCTGCACGATGGCATAGAAGCCCGCGAACAGAGCGACTGTCGTGATGGCATTCGGCAGCCAGAAGAACCCCGGTCGGAACTTGCGACGCATCAGCCAGCGGCGCCGAGCGCGAGTTTCATCCATGGAGGTGTCCCCGTCCGTATGCTGGAATTGCCTCGAGTGCGGCCTGTCTGGCGTCATCGCCGGTGGATGTCATGAAGAAGACGGCTCGCTCCCCATGCGTTTCGTTTCGGTTGCCTGTCCCGGCACCGGCCACGAGCAGTGCGGCGGCCCGGACAGGATCAGCGTGTCGCAGACAACTCTGCCACGATCGTGGAGGTGGCGTAAACCTTGTCGCCCACGGCCACACGCGGCGCGGCATCGGCCGGAAGGTACAGATCCACGCGGGAACCGAAACGGATGAAACCGTATCGCTCGCCCCCCTGCCCAGGGCATCGCCGGGCTTCACGTAACAGAGAATGCGCCGCGCGATCAATCCGGCAACCTGTACGCACGTGATGTCCAGATCGTCCGCTGTGCGCAGGTGCAGGGCATTGCGCTCGTTCTCCACGGATGCCTTGTCGAGCGCCGCATTCAGGAAACTGCCGGCGTTGTACCAGCCCTGCACAACCGTGCAATCGACGGGGCTGCGGTTCGAATGCGCATTGAACACGTTCATGAACACGCTGATCTTCAGTGCGTCGCGCTGCAGATAGGGATCGCGAGCCTTGGCAACGACCACGATGCGTCCGTCCGCAGGCGAGAGAACTGCGCGGGCATCGGCGGGGACGGCGCGAGGCGGGTCGCGGAAGAACTGCAGAACGAACACCGCCACGAGCCAGAACGGAACCGACCACGCGCCCAGGAACCAGGTCGCGATCGCCGCCGCGGCGATCGACGCGGTGAGGAAGGGCCAGCCTTCACGAGCGATGAGCGGGTGCGGATAGTTCACGATCGACATTGCGGGCTGAGTGGGCGGCGACCGCGACGCGGTGGAACGCGCCGCGGCCGATTCGATGCGGTAACGTCAGCCGGCCGGATGGCCGGCGTCCCGCATCAGTTGCGGCTCGTATCGACGAGACGGTTCTTCTTGATCCAGGGCATCATGTCCCTGAGCTTGCCGCCCACCCGCTCGATCTCGTGCTCCCGGCCGATACGGCGCATGGCGTTCAGCTTGGTCGCGCCCGTCTGGTTTTCCAGAAGGAATTCCTGCGCGTAGGCGCCGGTCTGGATCTCCTTGAGGATGCGGCGCATCTCGGCCTTGGTCTCCTCGGTGATGATGCGGGGACCGCGCGTGAAATCGCCGTACTCGGCATTGTTGGAGATCGAGTAGCGCATGTTCGCGATACCGCCTTCGTACATCAGGTCCACGATGAGCTTCAACTCGTGCAGGCACTCGAAGTACGCCATTTCCGGCGCATAGCCGGCTTCCACCAGGATCTCGAATCCCGCCTGGATGAGCGCCGTGGTACCGCCGCACAGGACCACCTGTTCACCGAACAGGTCGGTTTCCGTTTCCTCGCGGAAGGTGGTCTCGATCACGCCCGCCTTGCCGCCGCCGATGGCCGCAGCGTAGGACAATGCCAGATCCCGGGCCTTCTTCGTGGAATCCTGCGCGATGGCGATCAGGCAGGGAGTTCCGCCGCCCTGAGCGTAGGTGGCGCGGACGGTATGCCCCGGAGCCTTCGGCGCGATCATGACCACGTCGATGTCGGCTCGCGGCATCACCTGGCCGTAGTGAATGTTGAAGCCGTGGGCGAAGGCCAGCGTGGCCCCCTTCTTGATGTTCGGCTCGACTTCTTCGCGATAGACCTTGGCGATGTGCTCGTCGGGCAGCAGCATCATCACGAAGTCGGCACCTTTCACGGCGTCGGCGACTTCCTTGACACCCAGACCGGCCTTCTTCGCCTTGTCCCACGAACTGCCGCCCTTGCGCAGGCCCACGGTCACCTTGACGCCGGACTCGTGCAGATTGAGCGAATGGGCGTGACCTTGCGAACCGTAGCCAATGATGGTGACCTTCTTGCCCTTGATGAGAGAGAGGTCGGCATCCTTGTCGTAGTACACCTTCATCGTTTTTTCCCCTTTGGTGATTTCGACCATGAGGCGTCGGTAACCGGTGCGTGCGGTCACGGGGGATCGGCCCCGGCCTCCACCATCCACGTCGTCCAACCCTAGATCTTCAGAATGCGCTCTCCGCGGCCGATCCCGGATGCGCCGGTACGGACCGTCTCGAGGACTGCGCCGTCCTCGAGTGCGTCGAGGAAGGCATCGAGCTTTTGGCACGTGCCCGTCAACTCGATCGTGTAGCTCTTGTCGGTGACGTCCAGAATCCGGCCACGGAATATGTCCGCCAGCCGCTTCATCTCCTCGCGATCCTTGCCCGAGGCGCGCACCTTCACCAGCATGAGTTCGCGCTCTATGTGCTCGCCTTCGGACAGGTCCACGACCTTGACCACGTCGACCAGCTTGTTCAGCTGCTTGGTGATCTGCTCGATGATGTCGCCCGAACCGGACGTCACGATGGTCATGCGCGAGAGCGTCGGATCCTCCGTGGGAGCGACGGTCAGCGATTCGATGTTGTAGCCTCGGGCGGAGAAGAGCCCCGCGACCCGCGACAGCGCGCCCGATTCGTTCTCGAGCAGCAAAGCGATGATGTGTCTCATGTTCTTTCCCGGGGCGCGCCTAGACGAGGATCATTTCCGACAGACCCTTGCCCCCCGGCACCATCGGATAGACGTTCTCGGTCTGGTCCGTGATGAAGTCCATGAACACGAGCCGGTCCTTCATCGCGAACGCCTCGCGCAGCGCGCCTTCGATGTCCGAAGGCTTCTCGATCCGCATGCCGACGTGACCGTAGCTTTCGGCGAGCTTCACGAAATCCGGCAGCGCGTCCATGTACGATTCGGCGTAGCGGTTTCCGTGGAAGAACTCCTGCCACTGGCGCACCATGCCCATGTAGCGGTTGTTCAGGTTCACGATCTTGATCGGCGCGCGGTACTGCTTGCAGGTCGACAGTTCCTGGATGCACATCTGGATGGACGACTCTCCCGTCACGCAGGCCACGGTCGAATCCGGGTTTGCAAACCATGCCCCGAGCGCGGCCGGCAGTCCGAAGCCCATCGTGCCCAGTCCACCCGAGTTGATCCAGCGACGCGGCTTGTCGAAACGGTAGAACTGCGCCGCCCACATCTGATGCTGGCCGACGTCGGACGTGACGAACGCGTCTCCGCCGGTGATCTCGTGCAGCTTCTCGATGACCATCTGCGGTTTGATGATGCTGCTCGTGCGGTCGTACTTGAGGCAGTCCCGCGCCCGCCACAGCTCGATCTGCGTCCACCACGCCTTCAGCGCCGCGGCGTCCGGACGTTGCGAACTGGAGGCCACCTGCCGGTTCATCTCGGACAGCACTTCGCGCACATCGCCGACGATGGGGACATCGACTCTGACTCGCTTCGAGATGGACGACGGATCGACGTCGATGTGGATGATCTTGCGTTCTTCCTGGAAGAAATGCTTGGGATTGCCGATGACCCGGTCGTCGAAGCGCGCTCCGATGGCGATGAGCACGTCGCAGTGCTGCATGGCCAGATTGGCCTCGTAGGTGCCGTGCATGCCCAGCATCCCCATGTACAGCGGATCGGATGCCGGGAAGGCACCGAGCCCCATGAGCGTGTTCGTGCAGGGGAAACCCAGGGACCGTACGAATTCTGCGAGTTGGGCCGAGGCACCGCCCAGCACGACGCCACCGCCGCTGTAGACCATGGGCCGCTTCGCATCCAGGAGCAGTGCGAGCGCCTTCTTGATCTGCCCGGAATGCCCTTTGAGCACCGGGTTGTAGGAGCGCATCGACACCGAATCGGGATACGAGTACTCGCACCGGGCCATCGTGACATCCTTCGGAATGTCCACGAGCACGGGTCCCGGCCGCCCGGTGGTGGCGATGTAGAACGCCTTCTTGATGGTGGCCGCCAGATTCCGGACGTCCTTGACGAGGAAGTTGTGCTTGACGCAGGGGCGGGTGATTCCCACCGCATCCACTTCCTGGAAGGCGTCCTGGCCGATGGCGTGGGTCGGGACCTGGCCCGAGATGATGACCATCGGGATGGAATCCGAATAGGCGGTCGCGATACCCGTCACCGCGTTCGTCACGCCGGGCCCGGAAGTCACGAGCACCGCCCCGGGCTTTTCGCATGCGCGGGCGTAGCCGTCAGCGGCGTGCACCGCCGCCTGTTCGTGCCGTACCAGGATGTGCTTGACCTTGTCCTGCTTGAAGATCTCGTCGTAGATGTGCAGTACCGCACCGCCGGGGTAGCCGAACAGATATTCGACCCCCTCATCGGCAAGGCAGCGCACGGTGATTTCGGCGCCGGTCAGTTCCATCGTCGTTGCGGGGGGGTCCCCGACGTCTGCAAAAGGGAACCGCGAAAGATACCGGCAAGGGGTACGCCGGTCAATTCGGGCAGAAATACCGGAAATTCAGGCCGTCAGGGGGACGGCGGGCCGGAGTGTTGCGTCGATCCACTGCCGCCACGACGCATAGAGGGTGGGGTGACGCGCCGCCACGACGGACCGCCGCCACGGGGCGGAAGCCCAGAAATCCTCGTGTTCCAGGGTCCCGACCATGCCTCCGGCTTCCTCCAGCATCAGCGTCCCGGCAGCGTAGTCCCACAGTTTCTGCCCACCGTGCACGTAGATGTCGAGCCTGCCCGCGGCGAGATAGCACCACTCCAGGGTGGCCGCGCCCAGGCTGCGATGCGAACAGTACGGTGTTCCGGCAACGAGTGCGGCACCGAGAGGCTTGGGGATGCGCTTGAAATCGACATTGGCCATGGCGGACCGCAATTCCGGAGCACCCTGCCCGGCGTGGATGCGCTCCCCGTTGAGATAGCTCCCGCCACCACGGTGGGCGGTGAACATCTCGTCCGTCACCGGCGCGTATACGACACCCAGCACGGAACGCCCGGCGCGCATGAGAGCGACCGAAATGGCGAAATAAGGCACTTCGTGAACGAAATTGGACGTACCGTCGATGGGATCCACGCACCACAGGCCTTCAGCGCCGCGATCCCATGCCGCCAGCTGGTCCCCGGCGGTCATCTCCTCACCCAGGACAGGATAGGGAGCAATCGCCTGCAGACGCTCGATCAGCGCCCGCTGCGCACCCATGTCGGCTTCCGTGCAAAGCGTGCCGTCATCCTGCGCCGGTGCGCAACCTTGCGGTATCGCGGCATCACCTGCTCTGCAGCGACAGCCCGCACGACGGCTGACGCCTCGGCCAGAAGGGCGGCCGTGGCGACCTCCGGTCCCGCGTGGTTCACCGAACCCCCGCGCAGCTCGTGGCGACGCGGCCAGCAATGCTCGATACAGACATCATCAGCTTCGTGGATAACCCCTCGGTCGATGGTAGCATGGGGCATACCATGCCGACCGACACGCCCATCAAGAGCGGGGCACGCTTCCACGTGCCCGATCGTCTTGGCCCTGGAGCCGAGCTGCAACTCCCTCCGGTGGCCGCCCATCACGCCCTGCGCGTCCTGCGCCTCGCCGAGAAGGACCCGGTCGTGGTGTTCGACGGCAGCGGCGGCGAGTACCTCGCCACCATCACCCATATTGTGCGCGGGGAGGTCCGGATCAAGACCGGGCGCTTCCGCGCCGAAGGCCCTGAATCGCCCCTCCCCGTCACTCTGGTGCAGGGCGTTTCGTCGGGCGACCGGATGGACTTCACCATACGCAAGGCGGTGGAACTGGGCGTCGAACGCATCGTTCCCGTGTTCACCGAACGCAGCATCGTCAAGCTGGGCGCAGACCGGGTCGACCGCCGGCGGTCCCACTGGCAGGGAATCGTCATCTCCGCCTGCGAACAGTCGGGCCGGAATCGTGTTCCCTGGGTGGAGGAGCCCGCCAGATTCGAGCATTGGTTGGCAGCCCTGTCACCATTGCCCGCCTCCGGGGAGGCGCGCATCTTCCTCGCGGTGGAGGGAAGCAAGAGGCTCGCGGAGCTCTCGCGACCGGATGGGGAAGTCTGGCTGCTGGCGGGACCCGAAGGCGGATTCTCCGCAGCCGAGGCCACCAACGCGGCGCTGCGCGGATTCGTCCCCGTCCGGCTGGGGCCGCGGGTGCTGCGAACGGAAACGGCGGCACTGGCGGCGCTGGCATCGATCCAGACTCTTTGGGGTGACTTCTGAAGGGGCAGACGAGCCCACCGTGCATGCCATCGACCGGGTGCGCCTCGCGAGCAACCCTCCTCTGACGACGGTGGTTCCGGCACGACTTCCTTGGTGTGGAACGAAAAGCCGCCCCGGCCGTCTCGCCCTCGGTCCGAGTGACCTGAGTCACACGCGTGCGCGTTGGCCCGCCCCCCCTTAAACTCGCGGTTCATTTCTCAAGCGCAGCATCAATTCAGGACATATCCATGGACATCCGCAACAGCGTTTTCGTCGTCACCGGGGGCAGTTCCGGCCTGGGAGAAGCCACCATTGAAATGATCGTCGCCGCCGGCGGCAAGGCGGTGATCGCCGACGTCAACAAGACAGCGGGCGAGATGCTGGCGGCCCGCCTCGGCGCCGCCGTCCGCTTCGTGGAATGCGACGTCACTTCCGAGGAACACGCGAGGCGCGCCATCGACACCGCTGTTTCCGCCTTTGGTGGACTGCAAGGTCTGGTCAACTGCGCCGGTGTCGGTGTCCCTGCCAAGGTTCTCGGCAAGGAGGGCCCGCACCCGCTCGACCGCTTCATGAAGATCGTGAACATCAATCTGGTCGGCACATTCAACATGATTCGCCTGGCGGCCGACGCCATGGCGAAGGGTCAGCCCAACGACGCAGGCGAGCGCGGCGTGATCGTCAACACGGCCTCCGTGGCCGCGTACGACGGTCAGATCGGCCAGCCCGCGTACGCTGCGTCGAAGGCGGGGGTGGTGGGCATGACCCTGCCGATCGCCCGCGAACTCGCCCGGTACGGTATCCGCGTGGTCACGATCGCCCCGGGGTTGTTCGAGACGCCCATGATGGCCGGCCTGCCCGAGGAGGCGCAGCGCTCGCTCGCCCAACAGGTTCCTTTCCCATCCCGCCTCGGCCGCCCGTCGGAGTTCGCCCAGCTCGTGGGCCAGATCTGCGCCAACCAGATGCTGAACGGCGAGACCATCAGGCTCGACGGCGCCATCCGCATGGCGGCCAAGTAGCGCCATCCTCGCCTCGAGACCGTCCATGGACCCCAAGTCGCTCGAGAACTTTGTCCCGTGGTTCCGCGCATCGGCGCCGTACATCCACGCCTTCGGCGGTCGCACCTTCGTGATCGCGTTCGGCGGAGAAGTGGTGGCCGACGGCAAGTTCGTCGGCCTGGTTCACGACCTCAATCTGCTCGCGGCGCTGGGCGTCAAGCTCGTGCTGGTGCACGGAGCCCGGCCGCAGATCGAAGAGCGGCTGCGGCGCCGCAAGGCTGACATCCGCTACGTGCACGACATGCGGGTGACAGACGAGGCCGCGTTGCAGGACGTGAAGGAAGCAAGCGGCCGGCTGCGGACCGAGATCGAGGCGCAGCTCTCCGTGGGACTGCCCAGCACGCCCATGGCCAACGCGACCATCCAGGTCACAAGCGGCAACTTCGTGATCGCCCGGCCGGTCGGAGTGGTCGAGGGCGTGGACATGCTGTTCACGGGGGAAGTCCGCAAGATCAGGGCCGATGCGATCCAGCGATGCCTGGACGACGAGGATGTCGTCCTCGTCTCGCCTCTGTGTTATTCCCCGACGGGAGAGATCTTCAATCTCACGCTGGAAGACGTGGCCGCCCAGACTGCGATCGCGCTCAAGGCGGAAAAGCTGCTCTTCCTGATGAACGAACCGGGCATCGGCGCGGGCCGCGGGACGATGCGTACCGAGCTCACGGTATCGGAGGCGGAGCAGATGCTGGGAGAGAGTCGCGGACCGAAGGGCGATGGTGCGATCTACCTGCCCTTCGCCATCCGTGCCTGCAAAGGCGGAGTCAAGCACGTGCATCTGGTGTCGCGGCACGTGGACGATGCATTGCTGCTGGAGCTGTTCACGCACGCCGGCATCGGCAGCATGGTTGCCAGGACCCGTGGGCAGCTGCGGCGGCGACCATCGAGGACGTGGGCGGCATTCTCCATCTCGCCGAGCCGCTGGAAGCCGGTGGCCGCTGGTCAAGCGCTCCCTGCGAGTTGCAGGAGATCGGATCGACCGCTTGTCATCCTGCAGCGACGACCGGATTATCCGCTGCGCCGCTCTCCTCGCGAAGGACAGGCGGGAGAGCTGGCCTGTCTCGCGATCCACCGACTACCCAACGGCGGTGCGGGGGAGAGGCTTCTGCAGTTCATCGAGGCCAAGGCGCGCAAGGCGAAGTTCAAGCGGCTGTTCGTGTTGACGACGCGCACCGCGCACTGGTTCGTCGAGCAGGGCTTCACGGAGGTCCCCGTGGCGGACCTGCCACCTCAGCGCCAGGAGTTCTACAACTATCAGCGCCGATCCAAGGTGCTCGTCAAGACTGTCTAGGAAAGGTCCTCTGGAGTTTGCCGGGCCGCGGCACGCGCAGGCGCGACTCCGCAGCTGTCATCCGGCCGGCGCCCTCCTTTCCCGCGGGCATCCTGACTGAAGCGGGCCCGATCGCCGCCAGCCGATCCAGTAGGCCCAATGCGCGGTTTACGCTCTCCCGGCCTTTCAGGATAATGGCCTGAATACATGGCGCATGTCCGCCATGGTCCGGAGGGACTATTCCATGGCACGCATGGTTCACTGCATCAAGCTCGGACGGGAAGCGGAGGGTCTGGATCTTCCCACCTATCCGGGACCGTTGGGCAAACGCATCTTCGACAACGTCTCCAAGGAAGCCTGGAGGGCGTGGCTGGAGCAGCAGAAGATGCTCGTCAACGAAAACCGCCTCAACCTCGCCGACATCAAGGCGCGCAGGTATCTCGAGGCACAGATGGAGAAGCACTTCTTCGGCGAAGGTGCGGATGAGGCGGCGGGATACGTTCCGCCTTCCAGGTAGGCCTACCGTGAAACAGCCGGAAGTCTCGGTCGCGGATGCTCGACCCGGAGCGCAGGCTGAGGGAACCATCGCGGCCGCACGCGTGCGGCCGCCAGGAGAGCCGCGCTACTTCCTTAATCGCGAACTGGGTCAGCTGGAGTTCAATCGCAGAGTTCTGGCACAAGCGCAGGATCCTTCCGTGCCGGTGCTGGAGCGGCTGCGCTTTCTCTGCATCGTGGGGAGCAATCTGGACGAGTTCTTCGAGATCCGCGTCGCCGGTCTCAAGGCCCAGATCGAGATGGGAGCCGTGGCGGCCGGCCATGACGGCGCATCGCCGCGGGACGTGCTGAACGAAATTGCGGTCAGGCGCACGAAATGGTCGGCCGGCAGTACGCCATCTTCAATGACGAGATCCTTCCGCCCTCGCCCGCGAAGGGATCCGTTTTCTGAAGCGGCGTGAGTGGAACGACGCAGCGGGCATGGATTCACGACTTCTTCATCAGGAGGTGATGCCGGTTCTCGCCCATCGGCCTCGATCCGGCACACCCGTTTCCGCGGCTGCTCAACAAGAGCCTCAATTTCGCGGTGGAACTGTCCGGCAAGGATGCGTTCTTGCCCAATTCCGGCAAGGCCATCGTGCAGGCGCCACGTGCCCTGCCCCGGTTTGGTAAGTCCTCCGGCCGAAATCGCCGAGGTGCGAGTACGGCTTCGTGTTCTCTCCTCCATCCTGCACGCGCACGTGAACGAACTGTTCGCCGGGGATGGAAATCAAGGGCTGCTACCGGTTCCGGTGACGCGCAACAACGACCTGTTCGTGGACGAGGAGGAGATCAAGAATCTCCGCACCGCGCTGCAGGGAGAATTGCCGCAGCGGCATTTTGGCGATGCGGTCCGCCTGGAAGTGGCCGATCTGTGCCCGCCGCACATGTCGGAGTTCCTGTTGCAACAGTTCGGCCTGGACGGGCGCGACCTGTACCAGGTGCGCGGGCCAGTGAACCTCGTACGGCTCATGCAAGTACCCGATCGGGTCGACCGGCCTGAGCTCAAGTTCAAACCTTTCGTCCCGGGTCTGCCTCCGCGTCTCGCCAAGGGCCAGCATCTGTTCGCCGCGATCCGCAAGGGCGACATCCTCCTGCACCACCCGTTCCAGTCCTTCAAGCCGGTGATCAGCTTTCTTGCAGAAGCCGCCGTGGATCCTCAGGTGGTCGCGATCAAGCCAGACCGTCTACAGAGAACCGGCGCCGATTCCGAACTGATGCGCCATCTCATCACCGCGGCCCGGAACGGCAAGGCCGTGACGGTGGTCGAGCTGCTTTACGCTTCGACGAAGAAGCCAACATCAACTGGGCATCGCGCCTCGAGAGGTCGGCGCCCGTCGGTATGGAGTGGTCGGTCACAAGACGCACGCCAAGATGTCCATGGTCGTGCGGCGCGAGGGAAGGAGGCCTGCTTCGCTACGTCCATCTGGGCATCGGCAACTACCACTCCCGCACGGCGACGCTTTATACGGATTTCGGCCTGTTCACGTGCAACCCGGCGGGGTCACGGCAGATGTGAACGATGTCTTCATGCAGCTGACCGGCCTGGGCAAGGCGGGCCACCATGTCCATGTATGGCAGTCTCCCTTCACTCTGCATGCTCGTCTCCTCGAAGCCATCGCGCACGAGGCGGAGGAGGCGCGCGCCGGCAAACCCGCCGGCTCACTGCAAAGATGAATGCCTTGCTGGAGCCGGAGATCATCTACGAACTCTACGAGGCCTCCCGGGCCGGCGTCCGGATCGACCTCATCGTTTCGCGGCGTGTGCGCGCTGCGCCCGGTATTCTGGGGCTTTCGGAGAACGTCCGGGTCCGTTCCGTGATCGGCCGGTTCCTCGAACACAACCGCATCTTCCACTTCCATTCCACCGATTCCGTCTACCTTTCCAGCGCCGACTGGATGGACCGGGAACTTCTTCCGCCGTATCGAGGTCTGTTTCCCCGTCCTGGAGGACAGGCTCAAGCGCAGGGTGATCGCGGAAGGACTGCAGGTCTATCTGGAGGACAACACCCAGTCCTGGATCATGGATCCGGATGGCCAGTATCACCGCAGTGCCGCCCAACAGGGCGGTGAACGCTGCGCACAGATGGAACTGCTCGCGCAGCTCGTCGCCAAACCGGGCGCTCCCGTCTAGAGCGCGGGTCCTGAAGCCGGACTCGCGCCATGGAGATCGAACTCAAGCTGGTATTCGACCCAGGCCGCCCGGGACATCGCGCAGCCCCTGCTCCGTGGTCGCAGCGCTCCCGCCCGTCACGCGTACGCCGCACAGCATCTATTTCGATACGCCCGATGCATCGCTCGCCGCCGCGGGCATGGCGCTCAGGATACGCAGGTCGGGACGCCGCTGGATCCAGACATTCAAGTGCGGGGGCGGCGTCGATTCCGGGCTGCACAGGCGCGAGGAATACGAGGCTCCGGCGCCGGCTGGCATCCTGAATCTCCCCGCGCTTGCCGATACGCCGGTTGCCGCGATGCTGAGCAAGGCGGATTTCATCGATCACCTGCAACCGGTCTTCGTCACCCGCTTCCGCCGCACGACCCGTGATGTGGATTCACCCGCGCCAAATGGCCGAGTTCGCGATGGATCTCGGCGAGGTGATGGCCGGGGAGCGACGCGCCCGATCAACGAGGTCGAGATCGAGCTGCGCAAACGGCAACGTCCGGCACCTCGTGGAGTTCGCGCGGCGTCTGGCGCTCGAGGTGGATCTGCGCCTGGAAAACGTGAGCAAGGCGCAGCGGGGTTACCAGTTGCTCTCTCCGTGCGGAAGTCATGCCGCTACGCGGCAGGCACACCTGCGCTCCACCCCGGCATGTCCGCCACTGACGCCTTGCGCACGATCGTGGAAGTTGCTTGACGCAACTGCAGGGCAACGAGGCGGGCGTGCTGCATTCCCGCCGATCCCGAGTACATCCATCAGGCCCGCGTTGCCGTCCGCCGTCTTCGATCGGCGTTCTCGCTGTTCCGTCCCCTGGTGCCCAGGGAACACGTGATTCGTGTCATGGACCCCCTCCGGAAACTCGGGTTGTCTCTCGGTCAGGCCCGGGACTGGGACGTTTTCGCCAGCACCACCTTGCCACCCGTCCAGGAGGCGCTCGGCCCCGATGGATCCGCCCTGGACGGTCTGGCCGCTCGCGCCGCTTCTCGTCGAGAGGAGGCCCGCGAGCACGCGAGAGCAGCGCTTTCTCCCCGTCTCTACACGCCACTCCTGCTGGACGTGGCCCTGCTCATGCACGAGGCGCCGTGGCAGGCGGACCCGCAGAATCCGTCCGCCGTGCCACCCTTGATCGGCGCAATCGCTCCCGTCCTGCTCCGGCGACAGTGGCGCCGCGTGCACAAGGCGGGCCGTACCGCCGATCGCACGGACGATGTGTCCCCGCACGCCCTGCGCATCGAGATCAAGAAGCTGCGATACGCACTGGAATTCTTCGCATCGCTGTATCCACGCAAGAATGTCAAGGCGCTGGCAGCGGGCTGCGCAGAACCGCAGGAGATCCTCGGATTCTGAACGACGAGGCGGTCTGCGTCCGCCTCCTCGCAGCCTTGAATTCAGATGACGCGCCGTTGTCACATGGGACGGGGATCATCCGCGGCTGGGCGCGGCTCGGGCGCTGACGGCGCTCGATCACTTCGATTCCGCCTGGCACCGGTTCGCCAAGCTCAAACCTTTCTGGTGAAACGCATGCATCTCATTCTCTGGCGCCACGCGGACGCGGTGGATGGCGTGCCCGACCTGGCCAGGCCACTCTCGGCCAAAGGGCACAAGCAGGCGCATGCCATGAGCAAGTGGCTTCGGCCGCGGCTTCCGCGCGGCACGCGCATTCTCGTGAGCCCGGCCGTCCCGACCCGGGAAACGGTCGTCGCCCTGACGCATGAATTCGAGACGGTTCCGGAGCTCGTGCGCGGGGCCAGCCCCGAGGCGATCCTCGCCGCCGTCGACTGGCCGGCAGGCGGCAAGTCCCTCCTGGTGGTCGGACGTCAGCCTCACTCGGAGAAGTCGCCTCCATGCTCCTGGCCGGAACGCCTCTTCCGTGGAGCATCAAGAAGGGAGGCGTGTGGTGGCTGTCCCATCGTACCCGTGGGAGCGAACCCGACCTTGTCCTGAGAGCTGTGATGAATCCGGATTTGCTGGTCTGAAGTGACCTGCAGGCGACCTCAGGGACGATCGGGACGGCGCAACTGCACGGCCCGCGTCCTCGCACGCATCCGGATGTTCAGCATCTCCACGACCACCGAGAATGCCATCGCGAAATAGATGTAGCCCTTGGGAATGTGGAATCCGGCGCCGTCGGCGACGAGCGCCACACCGATGACGATGAGAAACGACAGGGCCAGCATCTTGATCGTGGGGTGACGGTCGACGAATTCTCCGATGGGCCTGGCCGCGAAGAGCATCACGCCAACAGTGATGACGATGGCGAGCACCATCACCGCCATCTCGTCGACCATTCCCACGGCCGTGATGACAGAGTCGAGCGAGAAGACGATGTCGATCACGGCGATCTGGGCCAGCACCCCGCCGAACGAAGCGGCGATCCGCGCAGGCGCGTCGTGGTGCTCCTCGCCCTCCAGTGAATTGTGGATTTCGTGGACGCTCTTCCAGAGCAGGAACAGTCCTCCTCCGATCAGGATGAGATCGCGTCCGGAGATCTCCTGGCCCAGAACGCTGAACAAGGGAGACGTCAGCCGCATGATCCAGGCAAGGGTGAAAAGCAGCGCGAGACGGGACACCATGGCAGCCGCCAGCCCGAGCGTCCGTGCGAGGTTGCGCTGCTTCTCGGGCAACCGGCCGACGAGAATGGAGATGAAGATGATGTTGTCGATCCCCAGCACGATCTCGATGGCCACCAGCGTGACCAGAGCAAGCCATGCTTGCGGATCGTCGATCCAGCCGAACCATTCCATGTGCCGATCCTCGTCGAGTTCGCGCCAGTCTGCCGTCGCCGCGACGGTCGTCCGGGCAGCAGGGCGGACTGCGCGAGATTCGGTTGTCAGGAACCAGACGCGTCGCGCTTCGGACCACGTCGGAGCAATTTGGTTGCCGGGAGGATGACCTTCACGGCTCGATCGGGCCGGTCACTCCGCGGCCGGGTCGACGTCGATGTCCATCTCGTCCAGCGACGGAATGCGCAGTTCGAAGCCCACGCCCTTCCACTCCTTGATCTCGCTCTTGAGCGCAGCCGCCGTCAGGGGATAGCGCTTCAACCACGCCGCGGGAAGATGCACGTCGAAGCGCCTTTCGCGCTGAATGGCTTCCAGGACCGGGACCTCGAGCGGACCGCGCGTGCGGTGGAACAGGCACGCGAGGCGAAGCGCCATGATGAGCGGCCAGTTCGAACTGTTGCCCACCAGCGCCCTCACCTTTTCGAGAGTGCCACGGTGGGCAAGCACCAGCAGTGCGAGCTGCGCCTGTTCCATGCGCGAAAAGCCCGGCATGTCAGCATTGCCGAGAATGTAGGCCGAATGCTTGTGGTAGCCGGTATGGGCCACGGTGAGACCGATCTCGTGCAGCTGGGCCGCCCACGACAGGCGCTGCCGGATGGATTCCTCCGTGGCGAGATTGCCATCCAGCGCCACCAGCAGTTCCAGCGCCAGTGCCTCGACCCGGCGCGACTGCACCGTGTCCACGTGGTAGCGCTTGGCGAACTGGCGCACGGTGGTGTCGCGCATGTCCCGGTGATGGAACCGGCCGAGCATGTCGTAGAGAATGCCCTGGCGCATCGCGCCGTTCGCGAGGATCATGCGGTCGACCCCGAGCTCGGCGAAGATCCCCGCCATGATGGCGAACCCGCCGGGGAGGACCTGAGCGCGATCGGCCTTGAGTCCCAGAGAACTCACCTTGTCCACTTCGCCCACCTTGAGAAGCTGGGTGCGCAATCGGTCCAGGCCCTCCAGCGTGATCTGGCCCTCGCCCCAGCCATTGAAGGCAATGAGGTCCGCGATCGCGCGCGCCGTACCGGACGAACCTACCGCCTGTTGCCAGTGTCCGCGCGAGAACTCGTTCTCGATGGTCTGGATCTCGATGCGCGCGGCCAGTTCCGCCTGGCGCAAACCGCTCTTGGTGATCCGCCCGTCCCCGAAATAGCGCAGCGTGTAGCTGACGCAGCCCATGTAGAGGCTCTCGAGTTTCTGTGGACGATAGCCGGACCCGATGATGAACTCGGTCGAGCCTCCTCCGATATCCACCACCATCCTCTTTTCGGCGGTCGGCGGGAGGCTGTGCGAGACCCCCAGGTAGATGAGCCGCGCTTCTTCCTTGCCGGCAACGACCTCGATGGGGAAGCCCAGGGCATGCTCCGCGCGGATCAGGAACTCGCGTGCGTTCTTGGCAACCCGAAGAGTGTTGGTGCCGACGGCGCGCAGGCGCCGGGAGGGAAACCCCGGAGCCGCTCGCCGAAGCGCTTCAGAGCGGCGAGGGCGCGTTGCTGGGAGGTTTCATCGAGACGCTTGTCGGAGGATAGGCCGGCCGCCAGCCTCACTGCCTCGCGCAAGGAATCGAGAGGGTAGATCTGGTCTTCCACCACCCGTCCGACCTGCAGCCGGAAGCTGTTGGATCCCAGGTCGACCGCGGCGAGCACATCGTGCTCGATGGCGTGTTGCGCAGTACGGGCTTTCGGTACCGCGGCGCTGTCCCCCATGTGGCGTGGCCTCGACGCGGACCGCTCAGGTCATGATCTCGCGTTCGATCTCTTCCACGCTGACGTGGCGGACGTCCTTGCCCTTGACCATGTAGATCACGTATTCGGAGATGTTCTTGGCGTGATCGCCGATGCGCTCGATCGCCTTGGCGATGAACAGGATCTCGATGGAGGCGGAGATGGTACGCGGGTCTTCCATCATGAAGGTGATGAGCTGCCGGATGACCGACCGGAACTCCTCGTCAACGAGCTGATCTTGCCGGACCACCTCCCCGGACGCGGACAAGTCCAGGCGGGCGAATGCGTCCAGGGCCTTGCGCAGCATCTCAGTGGCAATAATGCCCATGCGGCGGATCTCGCCGAACTTGGGATGCAGCAGCCGGTCGGAGGCATGGACGAGCTTGGCCATGCGGGCGATCTTGGCCGCCTCGTCGCCGATCCGCTCGAGATCGGTGATCGTCTTCACGACGGTCATGATCATCCGCAGATCGCTCGCGGCTGGCTGCCTGCGCGCGATGATGGTGCTGCAGTCCTCGTCCAAGGCCACTTCCATGCCGTTGACGCGGTGATCGTTGTTCTCGACGACCGTGCAGAGATCGAAATCGCCGTTCACGAGCGCATCGAGGGCCAGCCGTATCTGGTCTTCCACCAGCCCGCCCATCTGCAACACGCGCGCACGGAGCGCCTCGAGTTCAGCGTCGAACTGCTTGGAAGTGTGTTCGCTATTGGTCATGTGGGGAGCGCCCTCCGTGTACGACAGTGCCTGTACGCCCCATAACGGCAGGACGGTAACGGCTTTCGATGACGATTTCGTGGCAGCGTGCGATGGAAAGGCAATCGGCGACCCCGGCGGGAAGGAGTTCGGCACCGCGAGCAGCCCCAGCGGTCCGGACCTGCAGGCTTCGGGCACCGGATGTGTTCGTGCTTGCGGAACCCCGCTGCTCGCCCGGACGAGCGGAATCTGCGAGGCAGCTGTTCATTGCCAAAGGATCAGCGAGTCCGGGTGACGACGCCATCGTCGGTACCAAGGAGCAGCACGTCGGCGGGCCTGCGGGCGAAGAGGCCCACCGTCACCACCCCGGGAATCTGGTTGATCTCTGTTTCCAGCGCGACCGGGTCGGCAATGCTCAGCCCGTGCACGTCGATGATCACGTTCCCGTTGTCGGTCTGGAACCCGCCTCTCAGCACGGGCTGCCCACCCAGCTTGACCATCTGCCGGCCCACATGCGAGCGCGCCATGGGGATGACTTCGACCGGAAGAGGGAAACGGCCCAGCAGCGGAACCAGCTTGGACTGGTCGGCAATGCAGACGAACTTGCGGGCGACCGCGGCGACGATCTTCTCCCGGGTGAGGGCGCCGCCCCCGCCCTTGATCATGGCGAGATGTTCGGTCACTTCATCGGCACCATCGACATAGACAGGCAGATCGTCGACGTGGTTGAGGTCCAGGACGGGGATGCCGCGGGCAGCCAGGCGCGAGGCGGACGCCTCGGAACTCGCGACGGCGGCGTCGATGCGCGAACGGATGTCGCCCAACGCATCGATGAAGTAATTGGCGGTCGAGCCGGTCCCCACGCCCACGATGCACCCGGCGGGAACATGGGTGATCGCGGCCTGCGCCACGGCTTTCTTCAGTTCATCCTGATTCATGATCGACGGCTCGAAGCGAGCCGCGTGCCACTTGCTAGACCGGAAGCATAGCCCCAAGTTAGTATGCACTCAATGAAGTTCCCTGGGCCGGGCGGTCCGAAACCGGTTTCGCACGCGGGAGACCGAGCTGCGGCGCCGATCGCTCCGGACCGGTAATTCCGCGTCGCGACGGCGCGGTTCGATGCACGGCTGGCGCCCATGAAGTCCGACTATCTCACCCGAATCCTGAACGCTCGCGTCTACGACGTCGCCGTCGAGACACCGCTGGAAGCCGCGCCGCTGCTTTCGCGGAGGCTCGGGCACACGCTGCTGCTGAAGCGCGAGGACCTGCAGCCGGTCTTCTCGTTCAAGATCCGAGGGGCCTACAACAAGATGGCCGGGCTGTCCGCGGCCGCACTCCAGCGCGGGGTCATCGCCGCGTCCGCCGGCAATCATGCCCAGGGAGTCGCGCTGTCCGCTCAGCGCCTGGGGTGCCGTGCCGTCATCGTCATGCCGGTCACCACACCCGGCATCAAGGTCGATGCGGTCGCGGCCCGTGGCGGAGAAGTCCTCCTCGCAGGCGACTCCTACGACGATGCCTACGCGAAGGCGCTGGAGGTGGGGCGCAAGCAGGGACTCACGTTCATCCATCCGTACGACGATCCGGAGGTCATCGCCGGACAGGGGACGGTCGGCATGGAGATCCTGCAGCGGCATCCGGGGCCCATCGACGCCATCTTCGTCGCCGTCGGCGGGGGCGGGCTCATCGCCGGCATCGGCAGCTACGTGAAGAGCCTGCGTCCCGGCATACGCGTGATAGGCGTCGAGCCCGCCGATTCGGACGCCATGACCCGATCGCTGCGAACCGGACGCCGCGTCCGGCTGACAAATGTGGGGTTGTTCGCGGATGGGGTGGCGGTGAAGCAGGTGGGGCGAGAGACGTTCCGGCTGGCGCGGGAAGTCGTGGACGACATGGTCCTGGTGGACAGCGATGCCATTTGTGCGGCGATCAAGGATGTCTTCGAGGACACCCGGACCGTGCTCGAACCCGCCGGAGCGCTGGCAGTTGCGGGCGCCAAGGCCTGGAGCGAACGCCAGCGCAGCCAGGGCAAGACGCTCGTCGCCGTCGCCTGCGGCGCCAACATGAACTTCGACCGGCTCCGGTACGTTGCCGAACGGGCGGAACTGGGCGAACGACGCGAGGCCATCATCGCGGTGACAATCCCCGAGAGGCCAGGCAGCTTCCGCCGTTTCTGCGAGGTGCTGGGGCGCCGCAACGTCACCGAGTTCAACTACCGCTATGCCGATGCCGATGAAGGCCACGTGTTCGTCGGCGTGCAGACGGCCGGCCGTGACGAAATCCGTCAGCTTCTGCGAACACTGGACGGTGCGGGTTTGAAGGCACGGGATTTCAGCGACAACGAAATGGCCAAGCTGCACGTGCGGCACATGGTCGGCGGGCGCGCCCCCCGTGCGGCACACGAGAGGCTGACCCGGTTCGAATTCCCGGAACGGCCCGGTGCACTGATGCAATTCCTCGATGCCATGAGTCCGGAGTGGAACATCAGCCTCTTTCACTATCGTAACCACGGCGCCGCCTACGGGCGGGTGCTGTGCGGAATGCAGGTTCCCCCCCCTGCGCGCGGGGCATTCCGCCGGTTCTTGCGCGATCTCGCCTATCCGCACTGGGACGAGACGGACAATCCGGCGTTCCGCCTGTTCCTCTGATGCGCATCCTCTGGCTGCTCGCGCTCGTCTTTCCGCTCCGGCTTTTCGCCGCTGCCGGCGATGCGGAGTTCCTCGATGCGCGCGATGCGGTGCAGCGGGGGCAGTGGCAGCGCGTCAGCGAGCTGGTCCCGTCGCTGCGGGAGCATCCGCTCTATCCCTATGTGGAACTGTGGCAGCTGAAGGCCAGGCTCAACGAGTTCCCCCGGGACGATGTCAGACAGTATCTCGAGCGTTACTCGGGTCAACTGGTGGCGAACCGCCTGCGGGCCGACTGGCTGCGAGTATTGGCGAAGGCGCAGCAGTGGAATGCCTTCGAGCAGGACTGGAACGCCCTCGTCGACCCGGACACGGATCTCCAGTGCCTCCAGTTGCAGGCGGCTGTGCGGCGGGATAGCCGGGTGCTGGAGGCGAACAAGGCGCGGTGGTTCGCGGGCCGCGATCTTCCGGAGTCCTGTTCCTCCGTGTTCGAGGCCATGTTCACGTCAGGCGTGCTGAAGGACGCCGACATCCTCGCCCGCGCCCGCCTCGCATTCATGGCAGGCAACACAACGCTCGGCAAGGCAATGCTCCAGCGCGCATCCGCCTGGTCCGCGGCCGACGCGAAGCGCCTCGACAGCGCGATCCGCAATCCGGACCGCTACCTGTCCGACAAGCGCCTCGGCACGCGCACCCGTGCCGAACGCGAAGTGGCTCTGTTCGCCCTGAGCCGCGTGGCCTCCAACTTTCCCGAGAACGCGGCGTCTTCCTGGCAGCGCCTGAGCGGTTCGTTCTCCAGGGACGACCGCGAAGCCGGCTGGGGTCTCATCGCCGTGGCTGCGGCACGCAGGCATTCGGCGCAGGCGCTGGACTGGTTCCGCAAGGCGGCCGACACGCGCCTGGACGCGTCGCAGCTGGAATGGCGTGCGCGTGCAGCGCTGAGGGAGCAGAACTGGGAGGAAGTGCTGCGCAGCATCGAGTCGATGGAGCCGGAGTATCGCGACAGGGCGGTGTGGCGCTACTGGAAGGCCCGCAGCCTGCGCAGGCTGGGACGCGAGCCCGAGGCCATGCCGATTCTGGCCGTGCTGGCGGGAGAGCACCACTTCCACGCACAGCTCGCGTCCGAGGAACTCGGTCCTTCGGTCGGCCCCGCTCCCACCTACTACAAGCCCTCGGAAGACGACGTGCGCAACGCCTCGCGCATCCCAGGGATCGCACGCGCATTGGCCTGGTACAGGCTGGGCATGCGATACGAGGGCAATCTGGAATGGATCTGGACCGTGCGGGACCTGGATGACGTCTCGCTGCTCGGCGCGGCGGAACTGGCGCGGCGCGAAGGGTGGTACGAACGCGCGATCGCCACGGCCGACAAGACCAGGAAACTGACCAACCTCGAACTCCGCTATCCCACCCCGTTCCAGGAACAGCTCCGGGCACGGGCTCGCGAGTTCGAGGTGGACGATGCATGGTTGTACGGGCTCATCCGGCAGGAGAGCCGGTTCAATGCGGCTGCACGCTCCGGGGTCGGCGCGTCCGGTCTGATGCAGATCATGCCCGACACGGCCCGCTGGGTCGCCCGCAAGCTGGGCCTGAAGGATTGGCGTTCCGCCATCGACAACACGCCCGATGCGAACATCAGTTTCGGCACCTTCTACCTCAAGCACGTGCTCGTGCAACTCGACGGCAGTCCGGTTCTCGCCTCGGCCGCATACAACGCCGGACCGCGGCGTGCCCAGGTCTGGCGCGCCGCCGCACCCATGGAAGGCGCCATCTACATCGATACGATCCCTTTTCTCGAAACGCGAGAGTACGTCCGCAAGGTCATGGCGAATGCCGTCCAGTATGCGCGTCTGTTCGGGAGGCAGATGGAAACGCTGACGGAGCGGATCGGAACCGTGCCCGCCCGGTCCCCCGGGTCCGATGGCGGCTCCTGACCGACGGGCAGATCGATTCCGCAGCACGATTCCCTCGCGCATCGCGCGGACCTTCCCTAGAATTTTGACGTTCGCCACCCCGTCCCGTCGCGCCGCGACCAGTCCCCGAACATGAACATTCGATCTGTCTGCCTGCTGGGCGGCAGCGGCTTCCTGGGCCGCCACCTCGCCGAGATCCTGACGGCTCGCGGCATCGCCGTCCGGGTGCCCACACGCAATCGCGAACGGGCGAAGGACACGCTGATCCTGCTGCCCACCGTCGAAGTGCTGCGTACGGACATCCACGACCCCCGCGCGCTGGGGGAAGTCGTGCAGGGTTGCGATGCGGTCGTCAATCTCGTGGGAATCCTGCACGACTCGCCGTCTCGCGGATTCCGGGAGACTCACGCGCAGTTGCCGGCGCGAATCGTCTCCGCGTGCCGGGACGCGGCAGTTCCGCGCCTCGTCCACGTGAGCGCACTGGGTGCATCGGACTCGGGTGCCAGCGCCTATCTCCGTTCGAAAGCAGCGGGTGAGGTCGAGATTGCCAGGGCCGAAGACCATGGCATTGCCACCACCGTGTTCCGGCCTTCGGTCATGTTCGGCCGGGGCGACCGGTTCCTCGCCATGTTCGCGGAACTCGCAGCACTTTTTCCCGTGCTCCCTCTGGGCCGCCCGGATGCCCGGTTCCAGCCCGTGTTCGTGGAAGACGTCGCTCATGCGATCGCGTCGTGCCTCGACGACCCGGCCTGCCGTGCGCAGCGCTACGAGTTGTGCGGCCCCACGGTCTACACCCTGCGGCAATTGGTTCAATACAGTGCGGACCTGCGGGGCCTGCACCGCACGGTCATCGGGCTTCCGGATTCCCTCGCAAGCCTGCAGGCGTTCGTACTGGAGCATCTGCCCGGCAGACTCATGTCGCGCGACAACCTGAAGTCGATGCAGACAGACAACGTCTGCGGATGCGCCTTTCCCGCGGTCTTCGGTCTCACGCCGACACCGCTGGAAGCGGTCGCGCCTCTCTACATCGGCCAACGCACGTCGCGCATGCGCTACAACGGACTGCGATCCCGCGCGCGCCGATGAGGACGCGGGGGACGATGCGGTGAAGATCTATCGTGTGGGCGGCGCGGTCCGCGACGAGCTGCTGGGCCGGGAAGTGCAGGATCGCGACTACGTGGTCGTGGGCGCCACCCCCGAGCAGATGATCGAGCTGGGGTACGAACCCGTCGGGAAGGATTTCCCTGTCTTCCTCCATCCCCGCACGCACGAGGAACATGCGCTTGCGCGGACGGAGCGCAAGAGCGGACGTGGCTACAAGGGGTTCTCGGTCCACGCCTCTCCCGACGTAACCCTGGAGGAGGACCTCGCGCGAAGGGATCTCACCATCAACGCAATGGCGCGCGGAGAAGCCGGGGAACTCATCGATCCATACGGTGGTCGCCGCGATCTGGCGGCCGGAGTGCTGCGTCACGTCAGCCCGGCATTCGTGGAGGACCCCGTGCGCATTCTGCGGGTCGCGCGATTTGCCGCCCGGTTCGGGTTCACGGTCGCCGAGGAGACGCTGGTTCTCATGCGCCACATGGTCGACACGGGCGAAGCGGACCATCTCGTTCCGGAACGCGTCTGGCAGGAGATCTCCCGCGGGCTGCTGGAGGATCGGCCTTCCGTCATGTTCGAGATCCTCGCCGAATGCGGCGCCCTCGCCCGCATCGCGGCCTCCTGGTCCGCACTCCTGGACCCACGCAGGGAGAGAGGGCGCGAGATCCTGAACCTGCTGGATCTGGCCGCCGACCAGCGAGGGCCCCTCACGGTCCGTTTCGCCCTCGCGGCCCACCCTCTGGGGCCCGCGCTTCCTGCACTGTGCGCATCACTTCGGGTGCCCAACGACTGCAGCGAACTGGCGGGGCTTTGCACAAGGCACCTGGCGAGCGCTCGTCTGGCGGACCGGCTCGACGCCGAGTCGATCGTGTCCCTGCTCTATGGCGCCGATGCGTTCCGGAGACCAGGCCGATTCTTCGAAATGGTATGGGTGGCGGCGGTCGAGGACGGCAAGAAGCCGGCAAGCTTCCCTCCTGACGCGGCACTGAGGAGGGCGTTGACGCTGGCCCAGACCGTGGACGCGCAGTCCGTGGCGCGTCGACACGGCGGCCAGGACATCGCCGAGCATCTTCGTCGCGCCAGAGTGGACGCCGTCAAGGCCGGAACCAGATGACCCCGCTCCGGGACGGAGCGCTTGAACAGCCGGCACGCCGGCCCATTGGAGGAAGGAAGATGATCGATCTCTACACGTGGGGCACTCCGAACGGCAGGAAGGTTTCCATCATGCTCGAGGAGTGCGGACTTCCCTATCGCACCCACGCGATCAACATCGGCAAGAACGAGCAGTTCACCGCGGAATTCCTGGCCATCAATCCCAACGGCAAGATTCCTGCGATCGTCGATGACGACGGCCCGGACGGCAAGCCGTTCAACCTGTTCGAATCGGGTGCCATTCTCGTGTACCTCGCGGGCAAGACAGGACGATTCCTGCCGGCCCAGCCAGGCCCCAGATGGCAGGCCCTCCAGTGGCTGATGTTCCAGATGGGCGGTATCGGGCCCATGTTCGGCCAGGTTCACCACTTCCTGAGGTCGGCTCCGGAACCGGTGCCTTATGCCATCGAGCGTTACACCGGGGAAACGCGCCGTCTCTACGGCGTGCTGGACAGGCATCTCGGAAGCCATGAGTTCCTCGCCGACGAGTACTCCATTGCCGACATGGCGACCTATCCGTGGGTGGCGCGGCACGAATGGCACAAGGTGGATCTGGCGGACTTCCCCCACGTGAAGAAATGGTTCGACGTGATCGGTGCGCGTCCGGCGGTGGCAGCCGGGATGAAGGTCCCCTTCCTCAACTGAGCCTGAACCTCGCAAAACCTCAAGTTGCCCGGGGAGACGCCGTAAGCCTCAGGGGTTCCCGCTGCGATCGTGGCGGGCCAGAACCAGTGACGGCATGTCGGAAAAGCTCCCCGAAACCATCGGCAAGTACCGGGTGATCCGTGAACTCGGACGGGGTGCGACGAGCTGCGTCTACCTCGCGGAGGACGCCTTTCACGACCGCGAAGTCGCCATCAAGGTCGTGAAGTCTGCCGGAGCGGTCGAGAGCGACATGAACCGCCGTTACCGGCGCGTCTTCATGAACGAGGCCGCACTGGCCGGCAAGCTGAATCACCCGCACATCGTGGCCATCTACGATGCCGCGACCGAGGAATCCATGAGCTATCTCGTCATGGAATGCGTGGACGGCGGTACGCTGGACCAGTACTGCACCCCCGATGCCCTCCTGCCGCTCGACCGGCTCGTGGAGATCATCTTCAAGGCGACGGTGGCGCTGGATTACGCCCATCGCCAGGGCGTGATCCACTGCGACATCAAGCCGGCGAACATCCTCATCCGTGGCGACACGGACATCAAGATCTCCGATTTCGGCGCGTCCTACTTCGGCCAGGCCGAACACACGTTCCTGACCGGGGTGGGATCTCCTGCTTACATGTCACCCGAGCAGGTACAGGAGAAGCAGGTATCGCATCAGACGGACATCTATTCGCTCGGCGTCGTCATGTACCAACTGCTGACCGGGAAGCTGCCGTTCCAGGGGTCGAGCCGCGCCAGCCTTCTCTACCAGGTCATCAACATCGAACCCACGCCGCCGTCGGAACTTAGGCATGGAATTCCCGACGCGCTCGACCAGATCGTTCTGCGGGCGATGGCGAAGTCCCCGGCCCAGCGCTACGGATCCTGGATGGAGTTCGGCCGGGATCTCGCGCAGGCATTCAAGCACCTCACGCTGCCCGACGAAGCGGTATCGGATACCGAGAAGTTCACAGCCATACGCGCGCTGCCATTCTTCCGCGATTTCCGCGACGTGGACGTATGGGAGGCCATGCGGATCGGCCGATGGCATCGCATCGAGGCTGGCACGACGGTGCTGAGCGAGGGCGAGACCGCCGAAGGCTTTTTCGTGCTCACGAGAGGCGAAGTCGAGATCTCGCGCTCGGGCCGCCTGCTGGACACCCTCAAAGCCGGGCAGTGCTTCGGCGAGATTCTCTACTTCGAGCCGGAACCGGCTCCGCGAACGACGACCGTGAAGGTGCGTGAGGTCTGCGTGGCAATGGAACTGCGGGCGCGGGATCTCCGCGCGTCGTCGGATTCCCTCCAGATGCAGTTCAACCGTGCCTTCATGCGGCTGCTGGTCGACCGCCTCGAGAGCCGCGAGTCCCGCATCGTCGCGGAGCAGCTACCACCCTTCGCTGCCTGAACCGCCGTCGGCAGCGGCGCCTGATCACTTGACCAGCAGGACAGGCCGGTCGGACAGGTGGATGACCTTGGTGGCGACGGAGCCCAGCAGCACGCCGGTCACCGTACCCAATCCCCGCGTCCCCATCACGATCAGATCGCACGCCTGTTCGCGTGCCATTTTCGCGATGGTCTCGGCCGGGTCGCCGACCAGGATGTGGTGTTCCATGGCGAGGCCCGAGGCAGCAGCCACGTCACGGGCGGGCGCCAGCGCCGCTTCACCCTCCTCGCCATAGAAGTCGTCCAGCTGTTCGCGTGCCAGAAACATCTTCACGGCACCGGATACGATGGGAGCCTGCACGTTGACGAGAACGAGGTGTGGGGGTTCCCGGCAGACGTCGCGCTGGGCGATCGCGTACTTGAGCGCCCGGAGGGCATTCTCGGAACCGTCGATCGGGACCAGGACTTTTCGCATGCTTCGTCGCCCTGCCGGTCGCTCAGAGAATGCTCTTCAGCAGACTGCCCATCTCGGCGGGATTGCGGGTCACCCTGATGCCGCAAGCCTCCATCACCTCGAGCTTTTCCTTGGCCGTACCCTTGCCTCCGGAGATGATGGCTCCAGCATGGCCCATCCGTTTTCCCGGAGGAGCGGTGACGCCTGCAATGAATCCCACGAGCGGCTTCTTCATGTTGTCCTTCGCCCACAGCGCAGCGGCTTCCTCGTCCGAACCGCCGATCTCGCCGATCATCACGACGGCGTCCGTATCGGGGTCGTCGTTGAAAAGACGCAGGACATCGATGTGCTTCAGACCGTTCACCGGATCGCCTCCGATCCCCACGGCAGTGGACTGGCCGAGGCCCAGCTCCGTCAGTTGCGCAACGGCCTCGTACGTGAGCGTTCCGGAACGGGACACCACGCCGATCCGGCCCTTGCGATGGATGTGACCGGGCATGATGCCGATCTTGATTTCGTCAGGCGTGATGACGCCGGGACAGTTCGGACCGACCAGAACCGTACGGCGGTTCTCCTTGCGCATGCGGTCGCGCACTTCGATCATGTCGCGGACGGGAATTCCCTCGGTGATGCAGATCGCCAGATCGAGATCGGCCTCGACAGCTTCCCAGATCGCGGCGGCCGCCCCCGAGGGGGGAACGTAGATGACCGAAGCGTTCGCGCCGGTCTTCTCCTTCGCATCGCGCACCGAAGCGTAGATCGGAATTCCCTCGAGATCCTGGCCTGCCTTGGTGGGATGCACGCCGGCGACGAAGCAGTTCTTGCCGTTGGCGTAGTCACGGCACATCCGTGTGTGGAACTGCCCGGTCTTGCCGGTCATGCCCTGGGTGACGACGCGGGTGTTCTTGTTGATCAGGATGGACATACGCGGATTCCCTCAGTGGGCCTTGGCAGCGGCCACGACCTTCTCGGCCGCCTGCGCCATGTTGTCTGCGGTGATGATCGGCAGGCCTGACTTCGCCAGGATTTCCTTGCCGAGATGCTCGTTCGTGCCCTTCATCCGGACGACCAGGGGAACGCCGAGCTTGACCTCCTTGGCCGCCGCGACCACGCCTTCCGCGATGGTGTCGCATTTCATGATTCCGCCGAAGATATTGACGAGGATCGCCTTCAGATTCGGGTTGCGCAGCATGATCTTGAACGCCTCGGTCACCTTTTCCGTCGTCGCGCCACCGCCTACATCGAGAAAGTTCGCCGGGCTGGCGCCGTACAGCTTGATGGTGTCCATGGTGGCCATCGCCAGGCCGGCTCCGTTCACCAGGCAGCCGATGTCGCCATCGAGGGAAATGTAGGAGAGGTCGAACTTGGAGGCTTCGATCTCGGCGGGGTCTTCCTCGTCCAGGTCGCGCATCGCCACGATGTCGGGGTGGCGATACAGTGCGTTGGAGTCGAAGTTCATCTTGGCGTCCAGCGCCAGAACCTTGCCGTCGCCGGTGAGAATGAGCGGGTTGATCTCCGCCAGGGAGGCATCGGTCTCCCAGAATGCCTTGTACAGCGCCTGAAGAATGCTGCGGGCCTGGCCGACGGAGGCCTGCGGGATGCCGATCTTCAGCGCCACATCGTCGGCTTCCGCATCGGTCAGTCCGGCCACGGGGTCGACGTAGACCTTGTGAATCTTCTCCGGTGTGTGAGCGGCGACCTCCTCGATGTCCATGCCACCCTCGCTGGAAGCCATTACGCAGACCTTCTGGGTCACCCGGTCCACGACCATGCCCAGATAGAGTTCCTTGCGGATGTCCGCCCCTTCCTCGATCAAGAGGCGGCGCACTTTCTGACCTTCGGGGCCGGTCTGATGGGTGACCAGCTGCATGCCGAGGATCTTCGACGACCACTCCCGCACTTCATCAAGGGACTTGGCGACCTTCACGCCCCCGCCCTTGCCCCGGCCGCCGGCGTGGATCTGGGCCTTGACCACCCAGACCTTTCCGCCAAGGGTCTCTGCGGCCTTGACCGCTTCGTCGACCGTGAAGCACGGAACACCGCGAGGTGTCGCGACGCCGAACGAACGCAGTAACTCCTTGGCTTGATATTCGTGGACTTTCATGGGCTTCTCGGAAATGCCGCAGCGGGTGGCGGCGGGAGGTTGAAGGGGCGAGTATAGCCGCTGCTCCCCCGGGCAGGCACGGGTATGACGCAGTGCAACGACCGCCGGCCGGGGAAGGACAGACGTTCATTTCATTGGGTTTCGGCAGGCGGCGCCGGAACTTCACCCCCGAAATTCACTTCCCCCCTTGTCCGGCCGCGGGCTCGTCCCCATAATTAGCAGCCTCGGCCGGCGAGTGCTAACAACTTGCCGGTCATCAGCCAAACCGCCGACTTTCTAGGAGATAGGCAAATGAAGATTCGTCCCTTGCACGATCGCGTGATCGTCAAACGCCTCGAAGAAGAGCGCAAGACCGCTTCGGGCATCGTCATTCCCGACAACGCCGCCGAGAAGCCCGACCAGGGCGAGATCGTCGCCGTGGGCACCGGCAAGGTGCTGGATGACGGCAAGGTGCGTCCGCTGGAGCTCAAGAAGGGCGACCGCGTGCTGTTCGGCAAGTACTCCGGCCAGACGGTCAAGGTCGACGGCGAAGAACTCCTCGTCATGCGCGAGGAAGACATCATGGGCGTGATCGAGGCCTGAGAGGTTTCGGCCCTTCCGTTCGCACCAGTCAAGCCTTAGGAGATTCCCAAAATGGCAGCCAAAGAAGTCAAGTTTCACGATTCCGCCCGTCACCGCATCGTCGCCGGCGTCAACATCCTGGCCGACGCCGTCAAGGTGACCCTCGGCCCCAAGGGCCGCAATGTCGTTCTGGAGCGCTCGTTCGGCGCCCCGACGATCACGAAGGACGGCGTCTCCGTCGCCAAGGAAATCGAACTGAAGGACAAGTTCGAGAACATGGGCGCCCAGATGGTCAAGGAAGTCGCGTCGAAGACCTCCGACGTGGCCGGTGACGGCACCACGACCGCCACGGTGCTGGCCCAGGCCATCGTCCAGGAAGGCATGAAGTTCGTGGCCGCCGGCATGAACCCGATGGACCTGAAGCGCGGCATCGACAAGGCCGTCGGCGCCGTCGTCGAAGAGCTCAAGAAGATGAGCAAGCCCTGCACGACCAGCAAGGAGATCGCGCAGGTGGGTTCCATCTCCGCCAACTCCGACCAGGACATCGGCAAGATCATCGCCGACGCCATGGAAAAGGTCGGCAAGGAAGGCGTGATCACGGTCGAGGACGGTTCTGGCCTCAACAACGAACTGGAAGTCGTGGAGGGCATGCAGTTCGACCGTGGCTACCTGTCCCCCTACTTCATCAACAATGCCGAGCGCCAGATCGCCATTCTGGACAACCCCTTCGTGCTGCTGCACGACAAGAAGATCTCCAATATCCGTGATCTTCTGCCCGTGCTGGAGCAGGTGGCCAAGGCCGGCCGGCCGCTGCTGATCATCGCCGAGGAAGTGGAAGGCGAAGCACTGGCGACCCTGGTGGTGAACAACATCCGGGGCATCCTCAAGACCTGCGCCGTCAAGGCTCCCGGCTTCGGCGACCGCCGCAAGGCCATGCTGGAAGACATCGCGATCCTCACGGGCGGCACGGTCATCGCCGAGGAAGTGGGTCTTTCTCTCGAGAAGGCGTCCCTGACCGACCTGGGCCAGGCCAAGCGCATCGAGATCGGCAAGGAAGAAACGACGATCATCGACGGTGCCGGCGACGCGAAGGGCATCGAAGCCCGCGTGAAGACGATCCGCACCCAGATCGACGAAGCCACCAGCGACTACGACCGCGAAAAGCTGCAGGAGCGCGTTGCGAAGCTGGCCGGCGGTGTGGCCGTCATCAAGGTCGGTGCCGCGACCGAAGTCGAGATGAAGGAAAAGAAGGCCCGCGTCGAAGACGCCCTGCACGCGACCCGTGCAGCCGTGGAGGAAGGCATCGTCCCCGGCGGTGGCGTCGCTCTGCTCCGCGCCCGTTCGGCTGTCGCCGTGAAGGGTGAACATCACGATCAGGACGCCGGCATCAAGATCGTGCTGCGCGCCCTGGAAGAGCCCCTGCGCGCGATCGCCGCAAACGCTGGTGCCGAGCCTTCCGTCGTCATCAACAAGGTCGTCGAGAACAAGGGCAACTTCGGCTACAACGCGTCCAACGACACCTATGGCGACATGGTGGAGCAGGGCGTGCTGGATCCGACCAAGGTCACTCGCTGCGCACTGCAGAATGCCGCGTCCGTGGCCGGTCTGATCCTCACGACCGATGCCATGGTGGCCGAGCTGCCGAAGGAAGACTCCCCGATGCCTGGTGGTGGCGGCATGGGCGGCATGGGCGGCATGGACATGTAATTTCCAGCGGTCTGCTGTACCGGATGCCCCGCCTCGTGCGGGGCATTTGTTTTGTGGGACGCGCAACGCAGCACTCGCGCTCTGTCCGTCGCACAACGCGGTCCTCGATGCGATAGAGTCGGCCCATGGAACAACCCAGCCGAAGCGTGTCCGGCCCGCTGATTGCGATCGTTGCCGACGAACTCCGTCGGCATGCCCCGTTCGACCGCATGTCCATCGAGCATCTCCAATGGCTGGCGGGCGAAGCGTCGATCGTCTATTTCCCGTCGGGTGCCACGATCCTGGAGCCGGGCCAGGGCGTCCCCCGATACTGCTACATCGTCAAGCAAGGTGCGGTCGCGGGGTTCGGGCCCGATCAGACGGCCACCGAAACACCGCAGTGGCGCGTCTCCGCCGGGGAGTGCTTTCCCCTCGGGGCGCTCGTCTCGGTCAGACCGGTGACGACCGTGGCGCGCGCGGCCGGCGACGCCTTCTGTTATCGCATCGGCGCGAAGGCCTTCGACGACCTGATGGAGAAGAGCATCCCGTTTCGCGACTTCGCGACGCGGCGGCTCGCCCGGCTGATCCTCGACTCGCGTCTGGCGCAACGCGTGGATGCCACCAGCGCATCCCGGCAACCGCTCGAGCGCCGCCTCGAGGACCTCGTACCGGGCCAGGCAACCCTCTGCAGTCCCGATGAATCGGTCCGGAACGTCGTCTCGAAAATGCGTTCGGGGCGCGCCGATTCGGCGCTGATCGTGGATGAACGGCATGCGGCGCTGGGCATTTTCACGCTGCGGGACCTCCGGGATCGCGTCGCCCTGGAACCCGCCCGCCTGGAGCAGGCAGTGGCGGAGGTGATGACCCGGAACCCGACGACATTGCCCGCCGATGCCATGGCGTTCGAGGCTGCGTTGCTCATGGCCGAACGTGGCTTCCGCCACGTCATCGTGACGCGAGAAGACCGCGTCATCGGCGTCGTATCCGAAAGCGAGCTTTTCGCCGCTCAACGGATCGGCATGCCGGCGCTTTCCGCGGCCATCCGGTCGGCTCCGGACGTTGCAGTTCTCCGCCGCGCCGCGGAGGACGTCCGGACCCTCACGCGAGGCCTGGGCGCGGAAGGCATGCCCGCCGAGCAGATCACCAGGATCGTGGCCACGCTGAACGATCTCATCACCATCCGCGTGATCGAGCTCGAGTGCGCGGCGGCTGACATCGACCCGTCCACCTTCTGCTGGCTGGCCTTCGGCTCGGAAGGCCGGCACGAGCAGACGTTCGCGACGGATCAGGACAACGGCCTGCTGTTCCCCGACCCGCCCGACGGCGATGGCGAGACGATGAGGCAGCGCCTCCTGCCCTTGGCCCGGCGCGTCAACGCTTCCTTGGCGGAATGTGGCTTTCCGCTGTGCAAGGGAGACATCATGGCCGGCAATCCGCGCTGGTGCCTGAGTCTGTCCGAATGGAAGAAGGCGTTCGCCGACTGGCTGCGCAATCCCGACGGCGAAGCTCTCCTGCACGCGGCCATCTTCTTCGATCTGCGCGCCCTGCATGGGGCCGTGGAACTTGCCGCGGATCTGCGCTCGTGGCTTGCGGATGCCGCCAAGGGCAACAACGTGTTTCTCCGCATCATGGCGGAGAACGCCCTGAGGAACGAACCGCCGCTGGGCCTGCTCAAGGATTTCTCGCTCGCCGAGCACGAAGGTCGCCCGGACACGCTCGACCTCAAGGTCAACGGCGCGGCGATCTTCGTCGACGCGGCACGTTTGCTGGCACTCGCCGCAGGCGGCACGCAGGCCGGGACGGCGGATCGGCTGCGTGGCGTGGCCCTCGCAAGGGGGTTCGACGAGAACGAAACGCAGGCGTGGCTGGAAGCATTCCACTTCGTGCAACAGATCCGGCTCAATCACCAGCTGCGCTGCATCGAGGAACGACGCCCCCCGGACAATTTCGTCGCGCCCGAGACCTTGAACGCCCTCGACCGGCGCATCCTGAAAGAGTCCCTGCGCCAGGCGCGCAAGCTGCAGACCCGCCTGAAACTCGACTACCGTCTATGAGGCTGTTGCGCTGGATCGGCCGTCTGCCCCTCCTGGACCGGACACCCCGCGCATCGGCGCTGCGCGAATGGCGCACCCTGACAGCCCAGGCGCCGGGCACGCCACTGGAATTCGCACGTTTTGTCGTCGTGGACACGGAAACCTCGGGACTCGACCCGCGGCGTGCCGAATTGCTGTCGATAGGCGCCTGCAGGGTGGATTGCGCAACACTGGGCGTGGACTCCGGACTGGAACTGCAGGTCGCCCCGCGAACGCTCAGCGCGCACGAGAATGTGCTGGTGCACGGAATCGGTCACGAGATGCAGAGCGCAGCTCAGCCCCTGGAGGGGGCGATGCTGCGATGGATCGCCTACTGCGGGCGCTCCTTTCCGGTGGGATTTCACGCCCTGTACGACGCCACGATCCTGGCCCGGCACGCGCGGGCTGCGCTGGGTGCCAAGCTCCCGCTGGACTGGCTGGATGTGGGCGTGTTGCTCCCTGCACTTCACGGCGAGAACCGCCCTGACTTCGGATCTCTCGACGAATGGCTGGACCGGTGCGACATCCGCTGTCCGGTGCGGCACTCGGCGCTCGCGGACGCGTACGCCACCGCGCAACTGTTCCTGCGCGTGCTGCAGATGGCGAGGGATCGTGGAATCCTGGACGTCCAGTCCCTTGTTGCATTGCAAAAGCGCCATGTCGACAACCAACTGCGCCCCGCCATTGCCCCGGTAGGTGCCTGATCAAGCGATCCGCCCCGGGGTCCCGCTTTCGTTCACGTGCATGCGCAGCCTCGCGACATCCCGACATCGGCATCGCTTTTGACTTTTGACAGGACGGCTAATATCCTCGGCCGGCCATGCGGGCGCGCTCGCGCACAGTTCAAGAACATGCGGGCAGTTTGGGAGTTCGGGAGTTGCGGCGCTCCGTGCGGGCCGGAACAAAACAGCGGTTCACATTTCCAGACAGAGGAGGAAGCCCATGGCCGACAAGCCGATGGACTGGGTCGCGATCGACCGGGATCCCCGATTCCAGGCACTGCACAACAAGAAGTCCCGGTTTCTCTGGGGCCTGATGGTCTTCTCGATCGTCTACTATTTTCTCCTTCCGATCGGCGCCGCCTACTTCACTGACCTCTTCAAGGTGAAGGTGTGGGGGCCTGTCAACGTCGGTCTGCTGTTCGCTCTTTCCGGAATTCATCGTCGCCTGGGGCATCGCCTGGATCTATGCCCGGCGGGCGAACAGCGAGTTCGACACGATGAACGAAGAAATCAACCGCATCGCGCACACGCTGGGAGGCAGCAAGTGAAGCCATTCGCAAAGCACCTGCCCGCATTCGCATCCACGGCCCTTGGCCTGTCCGCCCTGTCCACGTCCGCTCTGGCCGCCGACACGAGCGCCGTGAGCGACAAGTTCCGTTGGCTCACGTTCCTGGTGTTCGGCCTGATCATCGCTCTCACGATGTACGTCACCTACCTGGCTGCGAAACGCGTCAAGAGCGCAAGCCAGTTCTATGCGGCCGGACGTTCGGTGAGCGGCATCCAGAACGGCTGGGCGATCGCCGGAGATTACCTCTCGGCCGCCTCTTTTCTGGGTATCGCCGGACTGATCTCCCTCTATGGCTACGACGGGTTCATGTATTCGGTGGGCTGGCTGGTGGCCTACATCACCGTGCTGCTCGTGATCGCCGAGCCTTGCCGCAACATCGGCAAGTACACGCTGGGCGACATCCTCGCCTTCCGCAATGATCCGAAGTCGGCGAAGACCGTTGCCGCCGTTTCGACCATCACGGTCTCGATCTTCTACCTGACCGCGCAGATGGTCGGTGGCGGCGTGCTGGTGAAGACGCTCGTGGGCATCGACTACGAGATATCGGTGATCGTCGTGGGCGTACTCATGCTCGCTTACGTGCTCTTCGGCGGGATGGTGGCGACCACGTGGGTTCAGATCATCAAGGCCCCTGCTCGTGATCTTCACCTGGGCTCCCTATGGATTCTCCTTGCCGGGATTCCTGCAGGCCGCCGTCGATTCCGTGAACGTGCAGGGCCAGGTCACCAAGCTGATCGGCGATGCGGCGAAGAACATGACGCCGCAGGAACTCGGCCAGCGGTTCCTCGAGCCGGGCCTGTTCCTCAAGAATCCGATCGACCAGATCTCTCTGGGGATGGCGCTGGTTCTCGGAACCGCGGGGATGCCGCACATTCTCATGCGGTTCTTCACCGTGCCTACTGCCAAGGACGCCCGCACTTCCGTGATCTGGGCCATGGCGATCATCGGCGGCTTCTACGTGCTGACTCTGTTCCTCGGACTCGGGTCGGCAATCAACGTGGGCCAGGCCGAGATCACCCGCATCGACAAAGGCGGCAACATGGCGGGTCCGCTGCTCGCCCAGTTCCTGGGCGGCGGTCCCGACAGCATGCTGGGCAATCTTTTCCTCGCATTCGTCGCCGCCGTCGCCTTTGCCACGATCGTGGCGGTGGTCGCCGGCCTCGTGCTCGCATCGGCCTCGGCCATGTCCCACGATATCTACGTGGGCGTGGTGAAGGGCGAACATGCCACGCAGGAACAGGAGGTTCGAGCCGCGCGGGTGTCGTCCATCATCGTGGGCATTGCCGCCATCCTCATCGGCATATTGGCCAAGGGGCAGAACGTGGCGCACCTGGTGGCACTGGCCTTCGCGGTCGCGGCGTCCAGCAATCTGCCCTGCGTGCTGCTCACGCTCTACTGGAGACGCTGCAACACCGGCGGCATCGTGACCGGCATGATCGTCGGTGCGCTGTCCGCAATCGCACTGGTGATGGTTTCGCCGAACATGACCTACCCCACGGTCGTCAAGGCCAACAGCGAAAAGGCCATCAAGGCGGCCGACGACAAGCTCGTGGCATTGAACGCGGATCTGGCCGCTGCAACGGACCCCGCTGCGCAGGAAAAGGTGAAGACCGCGATTGCCGCTCAGGAGAAGGCCAAGAAGACCGCGCAGGATGCCGTCACGAAGCTCGGTGGTGCCACGACGAGCCTCGTCGGCCTCGAACAGCCGCTGATCCAGCTCAAGAATCCCGGCCTCATATCGATTCCGCTGGGTTTCCTGGCGGTCATCATCGGATCCCTCCTCTACCGTGACAAGCGTGCGGACGAGATGTGGGATGAACTGTACGTCCGGCAGAACACGGGCATTCATGCCGAGGGCGCCGTGGCTCACTGACGCCCCTGCATCCTTCGACCTCGAACCCCCGGGCTGACCCCGGGGGTTTTTTGTTTTGGCGACGTTTTTGCCCGCCTTCGGGGCGGATTCGCCGTTCCGTCCACGGGACTGCGAATAGCATGAGAACTCAAGATGATGCGCGGGGAAACCCGGGGAATCGAGGATGAATCGGGCTAGAATCGTGGTTTATTCGATTCGCCCTCCGAGCCGCGGTCTGGCGCCGGACAGAACATGCTCACCTTCCAAGACCTCGTCCTGACGCTCCAGTCCTACTGGGGCAGACAGGGCTGTGCACTGCTCCAGCCATACGACATGGAAGTCGGGGCTGGAACCTCCCATACCGCAACGTTCCTGCGGGCGCTGGGCCCTGAACCGTGGCGCGCAGCCTATGTACAGCCCTCGCGCCGTCCCAAGGACGGCCGGTACGGCGACAACCCGAACCGGTTGCAGCACTACTATCAATACCAGGTCGTGCTGAAGCCCTCGCCCGAGAACATTCTCGATCTCTACCTCGGTTCGCTCGAGGCCATCGGCATCGACCCGCGGCGCAACGACATCCGCTTCGTGGAAGACGACTGGGAAAATCCGACGCTGGGCGCCTGGGGACTCGGGTGGGAAGTCTGGCTGAACGGCATGGAAGTGACGCAGTTCACCTACTTCCAGCAAGTAGGTGGGCTCGACTGCAAGCCCGTACTGGGCGAAATCACCTATGGCCTGGAACGGCTCGCCATGTATATCCAGTCGAAGGAGAACGTGTTCGATCTGGTCTGGACACCCGGAATCGCCTATCGGGACGTATACCACCAGAACGAAGTGGAGCAATCCACCTACAACTTCGAGCATTCCAACGTGGCGTGGCTGCTGCAGCAGTTCAACGCCTTCGAATCGGAGGCCAAGCGCCTGATCGAAGCCGGTCTGCCTCTGCCGGGATACGAGATGGTGTTGAAGAGCGCTCACACGTTCAATCTGCTCGATGCGCGCGGTGCGATTTCCACGACGGAACGCGCCGGATACATCGGCCGCATCCGGGCACTCGCCCGCATGGTGGCGCAGGCCTACTACGAATCGCGCGAGCGCCTGGGCTTTCCCATGCTGAAAGCCGCCTGACGAGAACCAAGTCGAACGAAAGATGACGCAACAGCCCCTCCTGGTCGAACTGTTCACCGAAGAACTCCCCCCCAAGGCGCTCTCCACGATCGGAGACGTCTTCGCGCAGAAGATCGCAGAGGGTCTGAGGAAGCGCGCAATGGTCGCGGAGGGCGCACGGACGGACGCTTTCGCCACTCCTCGGAGGCTCGCCGTGCGCGTGGACGGCGTGCTTGAGAAGTCGCCGGATCAGGCGCGACGCGAAAAGGTGCTGCCCGTCTCCGTCGCATTCGACGCGCAGGGAACCCGACGCAGGCCCTGCAGAAGAAACTGGCGGCGATGAATGCCTCGCATGTCGATCCGGCATCGCTCGAACGGGCATCGGACGGCAAACAGGACACGCTCTACTACAGCTTCGTCGCGCCGGGTATCACATTGTCTGCCGCCCTCCAGTCGACGCTGGACGAAGCGATCGCCCAGTTGCCCATCCCCAAGGTCATGCGCTACCAGCGGCCCGACGGAACGGACGTGCACTTCGTCCGTCCGGCGCATCGGCTGGTAGCCCTGCACGGTTCGACTGTCGTCGCCGTCCGTGCCCTGGGGCTCGATGCGGGTCGCGAGACCTTCGGGCACCGATTCCTGAGCGAAGGCCCCATTGCCATCGAGTCCGCGTCGACCTACGAAAGACAGCTCGAGGCGCAGGGCGCCGTCGTGCCCGGATACATGCAACGCCGCGGGAAGATCCATGAGGCGCTCAAGTCCGCGGCGGAACGACAGCACGCCTGTCTTGCCGAGCACGACGCGCTGCTCGACGAGGTGACGGCCCTCGTGGAGCACCCCGTCGTCTACTCGGGAAAGTTCGACCCGGCCTTCCTTGCTGTGCCGCAGGAGTGCCTGATCCTTTCCATGAAGCAGCATCAGAAGTACTTTCCCCTGGTGGACAGTGCCGGAAAGCTGCTCCCGACATTCCTCATCGTCTCCAACCTGCGTACCGACGATCCCTCCGACATCATCCGGGGGAACGAGCGCGTATTGCGTGCCCGGCTGGCAGACGCGAAGTTCTTCTTCGACCAGGATCGCAAGGCACCGCTCGAAAGCCGCGTGGAGAAGCTCGGCGCAGTCGTCTATCACAACAAGCTCGGCAGCCAGCTCGACCGTGTGAAGCGCATCGCCAGGCTTTCCGCCGAGATCGCCTCGCTGCTCCACGCCGATGCCGACAAGGCGGAACGTGCGGCCCGTCTGGCCAAGGCCGACCTGGTGACCGACATGGTCGGGGAGTTCCCCGAGCTTCAGGGCATCATGGGCATGTACTACGCACGGCACGATCGCGAGGACGACTCGGTCGCCGCGGCCATCGAAGCCCACTATCACCCGCGATTCGCCAACGACACACTCCCGGCAGACAACATCGGGGCCGCAGCGTCGCTTGCCGACAAGCTGGATACGCTGACCGGCATCTATGGCATCGGCCTCGTCCCCACGGGAGACAAGGATCCGTTCGGACTGCGCCGCGCGTCGCTGGGCGTCCTGCGGATGCTGGTGGAGAAGCCGCTGCCGCTGGACCTGGTCGAATTGCTGAATCTCGCGCGAGCGAAGTTCCAGGGCGAAACCGTGTCACAGAGCGTCGCGACGGACCTGCACGGGTTCATGCTGGAGCGGTTGCGCCACTACCTGCGCGAACGCGGATACGATGCCGGCACGGTCGACTCCGTGATTTCGCAGTTCCCCACCCGGATCGATCTCGTGATCCCCAGAGTCGAGGCGGTCCGGCAATTTCTCGCGATGCCGGAGGCGCAGAGCCTCGCGGCGGCGAACAAGAGGATCAGGAACATTCTCAAGAAGTCGGACGGTGTGCCGGGAGAGCCCGACCCTGCCCTGATGCCGGAAGCAGCCGAGAAGTCGCTCTTCGAATCGGTGCGGTCGTTGGAGCCGTCGGTTGACTCCTTCGTCAGGAACGAGGACTACACCGACGCTCTCAAGCTGATGTCCGGCGTTCGTCCGGCAGTCGACGCATTCTTCGATCAGGTGATGGTGATGACGGACGAACCGCTCATCCGCAACAACCGCCTGGCGCTGCTGTCCCGCCTCGAACGACTGATGAACCGCGTGGCGGACATCTCCCGCCTGGCGGCCTGACCGGCTCACCATCAACGCGGAGGGAACGTGCGCCTTGCCATCCTCGATCGCGACGGCGTCATCAACTACGACAGCGACCAGTTCGTCAAATGCCCGGAGGAGTTCCGCCTCATTCCCGGCAGTGCCGAAGCAATCGCGCGGCTGAACCACGCCGGCTACCACGTCGTGGTGGCCTCCAACCAGTCCGGCGTGGGTCGTGGGCTCTTCGACATGGCGACGCTCAATGCCATCAACGAAAAGATGATCCGGCTTGTCAGTCAGCTCGGCGGACGCATCGACGCCATCTTCTACTGTCCCTGTGCGGCCGATGCAAACTGCGAATGCCGGAAGCCGCGCGCAGGCATGTTCCATGAGATCGCCGAACGTTTCGGCGTCGACCTCACCGGAGCTCCCAGCGTCGGAGATTCCTTGCGTGATCTTCAGGCGTCCGCATCCGTCGGTGCGAAGCCGATCCTGGTACTTACCGGCAAGGGAAAGAAGACGCGCGATGCCGGAGGCCTGCCGGAGAACACCGCGGTCTATGCCGATCTGGCCGAGGCGGTGGAACACCTCATCGGCTGATTCGCGGGCGATGCGGCAGCCAGGCGGCGAAGGCAACCCATGATCGTCGTCCGCTCGACCCTCTTCTTTCTTCTGCAGTCGATGCTGACGGTGGTCTTTTCGTTCATCGCGCTGCTGACGTTTCCGTTGCCGCTCATCGCCCGCTACCGGATCATCACGCTCTGGTCCCGCCTCGTGGTCAGGCTGGCGACTGCCATCTGCGGCATCCGGTATCGAGTGATCGGGGGCGACAATCTGCCCTCCTCGCCCAGCATCGTGCTGGCCAAGCACCAATCGGCCTGGGAAACGCTTGCCTTCCAGGTGCTCCTTCCGCCCCAGGTGTGGGTGCTCAAGCGGGAACTGCTGAGCATCCCGTTCTTCGGGTGGGGACTCGCCATGACGAACCCCATCGCCATCGACCGGGGTTCCGGTCTGCGAGCCTTGAAACAGATGCTGGAGCAGGGTCGGGATCGCCTCGCTCGCGGCTTCTGGATCGTGATGTTCCCCGAAGGCACGCGCGTGGCACCGGGCGAGCGGGGGCAATATTTCGTCGGAGGGGCCTGGCTGGCCGTGCAGACGGGAACCCCCGTCGTGCCTATCGCTCACAATGCGGGAACGGTATGGCCCAAGGGCGCCTTCCTCAAGCGTCCGGGCACGATCGTCGTGAGCATCGGCCCCCCCATGGACCCGAGGGGATTGAAGGCCGAACAGTTCAACCGGCAGGTGGAAACGTGGATCGAGACGGAAGTCGAACGGCTGGGCTCCGCGCGGGCGTGACCAACAACAGAGACTGCAGTTTCCGCTGCTACCGAAGGCGGTCAGCCTTGTCTGCCTGACAAGACCGTGCACGTGACAGGGCATTGTTGGCTGTATTGCGGCAAGTGGCTCTCGTTGTGGTCCGGGTTTCCCGAGTAAGAATTGTCACATTTGAGAGGCACCTAGCCCCATCCGCCATCCCTGAAGGTGAAAGCCGACATGCCGGCCCACTCCGACTGCTTTCACCTCTTGGACTACTCACCCAAATGGCACCCGGTTTGCTTTCAGAGACCTTGTTTTTGCGTGATCCAAATGGCCGCTCGTTGTCCCGCCCCTCCGGGTAGTGTGTGCGGCCCAGCCGCCGTGAGAATTGGACGGCCAAGTAACAAACCAAGCAACGGATTCCACCAGCTCGCCAATTGCGGCCAGAGAAATGTTCCGGCTTCGATCATGGGGTTGGCCCTTCGATTCCGTTTTCAGTCGCAAGTCACACGCAGACGAGGAGTCGCACTTGCGTAGGATCGCACCGAGACATCTGTTCGTACTTGCAATCTGCGCGATCGTTACCTTGATCTCTCAAGGCTGGATCGGTGCCGAGACGATCTATTCGAAAGAATTGGCGGTAAAGAGATCGGAATTGCACTTCGCCATTCTTAACAACACCCCGCCAGAAGGGAAGACTTGGTCAGAAATTGGTGCACGCCGCACGAACATCCGAATTGCTTCCATATTCGCGGCAGAGTTTCTCCGAAAGTCGATTGGCGCGGATGTCGCGCAAGCGTATTTCCTGCTTGACTCGGCGTTTCTCTTTGTAGCCCTTGTCGCTCTTTACGCCTATCTGCGGTTCTGGTTTAGTCCACAATGGGCGTTCGGTGGTCTCCTGGGCATGGCCTTACTTCTGCCGCTTACGTACTTCCTTCACTACTTCCATCCTTGGGATCGCCCGGGTCTACTTGCCTGGATCATTCTGCTTCATCTGGTCAGAGCATTCCGCCTGCTGCCTTTGCTCGTTGCTCTGCCGGCCAGCATTCTCATCAAGTACGACACTCTCGTGATGCCAGCACTGTATTTGATCGCCGGACTGCGCACAGAGCGAAAATGGTCGGCCGTACTTGGCGCAGTCTTGCTCGGTGCAGCCGGGTTAGCCACATATTCCCTGCTATGCAGATATTTTCCGAACTCAGGCCCATCCGACCCAACGTTCTCTATCGTTGCCCAAACAATCAAGAATGCCAAGGATGCACTGGAATCGGGGTTGCGATATCCACCTTTGTTGGCGGACATCCCATTGATCCTGCTCGCGATGGCTGGGTGGCGTGACAGCGATCAATTTCTCAGGAGCTGCGTTATCTTCTCCTTGGTGCCCTTAGCGGCATGGTCCACGATGTCCAACCTCCAGGAGGTCCAGTGCGCACACACCACTGTTCGTACTTCTTCTGCCAGCGGCAATTCACGGGGTACGCCGCCTCCTGAACGACGCCACGGCTGAGTTGACACCGGGAGCAAAAACATGAACGCGGACATCCACCCGGGTCCTCGTGTAGTCCATCGATAAATATTGGCACAGGGGTACCAAGGCGTGACGTTCGCATTGACTGAGCCGGTTAGACCAGATCCGACGCCTCCCGTCGTCAGCGTTGTCTCGACCTTGTACAAGTCGCGCGCCTACCTGCCGCAATTCCTTGATCAGTGCATTGATGCGCTCCAGGCGGCAAACGTCGAGTCGTTTGAGATCATTCTTGTCAACGATGGATCGCCAGACGATTCTCTGGCGTTCGCACTCAAACGACAACGCGACATCCCCTCAGTTGGTCGTGTTAGATCTATCGAGGAACTTTGGCCATCATCATGCACTTCAGGCCGGCATGGTGCATGCCCGAGGTCAACTCGTCTTCCTGATTGACTGCGATCTGGAAGTGTCCCCGAGCGTTTTCTCCGCGTTCTATAGCAAGATCCTGGAAACCGGGTGCGACTTGGTATACGGCTACCAGGAGTTCCGCAAGGGAGGTCTCTTCGAACGCTCGTCCGGTGGCTTGTTCTGGAAGGGGTTCAACCTGTTGAGTGAGATCAGAGTTCCGGAGAACATGACCACCGAACGGATAATGAGCAGACGATTCGTGGACGCCCTGTTACAACTCGGAGACAGGAATCTGTTCTTGGGCGGCATGATGACCTGGACCGGATTCGATCAGATCGGCATCGCGGTGCCGAAGGGGTTGCGCGACGGAACGAGCACTTACACTCTGATGAAACGGGTCCGGCTGATGGTGAACGCCGTAAGCTCCTTCTCGTCACGGCCACTTGTTCTCTTGTTCAACTTCGGGATCTCGATCACCGGCCTCAGCATTGCGTATGTCGCGTACCTTCTACTCCGCAAGCTCATGTTCGATGACACCTTGATCGGCTTCACTTCCGTCATGGCGTTGGTCGCTCTGAATCTGGGCATTCTCACCACGTCCATCGGTCTTGTCGGCATCTACTTGAGCAAAGTCTTCAATCAGGTTCAAGCTCGGCCCAATTTCATTGTCAAACAGATCTATCGCTAATTCGATGACGTCACCACTTCCAAGCCAACTCGACAGTCACGCCTCGTCTTACGAAAGTGTGTTTCCTTATTTTCGTGAGAACATCATCGTTCACGCCGCCTACGGCGATAAGGTTGCCGGGTACGTCGAGACAAGTCGCGCGAGATCTGTGCTCAGTCTGGGTATCGGTCATATGGAAGTCGCGTCTCGAATTCTCCAGCAGTTGGGGAACGGCCAATTTGAAGAGTATGTGATCGTCGACGCTTCTCCGAAGATCATCGATGTATTTTCTTCGACCATAGCACCTTGTCCTCAGGGATTGCGAATCATCGAGGGATATTTCGAGACGTTCGAGTACGCCGGTCAATTCGATGTCATAGAAGCCGGTTTCGTCCTCGAACACGTGGATGACCCTGGAGTCGTTCTGCATCGCATGCGCTCGCTCCTGGCGCCGGGAGGAAGATTGTTCGTGGCAGTGCCGAACGCTCGATCGCTGCACCGAGTGATCGGACACCTCAGTGGCATGCTTCCCGACGTGTACGTGCTCTCCGAGTCTGACCGATCACTTGGTCACAAGAGATACTTCGATTCGGAATCGGTACGCGACCTGATCCAAAGATGCGGTTTCCAGGTAAGAGTCGAGGAAGGCATGATGCTGAAGCCGTTCACCACCGCGCAGTTGAATGCACTGAATCTATCCAATGCCGTTTGGAGTGCACTCTTGACGATGTCAAGAGACTATCCAGAGATTTCGAACGCGATCTATCTTGAAGCGGTTGCCCAACCGCCTGGCAGCGCCTAGTCGCTATTCTTGAGCCCGTCCAAATGCCGCATGGTGCCGACGTAACGCGTACGGCGCCGTCACGTTGACCAGAGGAATAGGCGTCATGACTTATCCTCGTGAGGAAGTCCGTCCGCCCAACATCCGCAGACGTTCCACTACTGTTCTGGTGCTCTCGGGTGGAGGCTTTCAGGGCTTGTCCGTAGTGAAAGCGTTGCGACAGCTCTCCGCAGTCAGGGTGATCGTGGCTGATTGCCATGTCGAGAATGTCTCAAGGTACTTCTCCGACGCTTTCTTTGAGGCGCCGCTGCTCAATGAACCGACCGCTTTCGTCGAGTTCGTAGCCGACCTCTGCGTCTCGCAGGGAGTGACGGTGATCTTTCCATCCACAGATCATGAGCTCGATCTTCTCTGCAAGAACCGGGAACGGTTTGCTGCCATGGGAATCACGACATACGTATCGAGTGCACGAGTGCTTTCCTTGAGTTCGGACAAGCGCCAGTTCTACGATTGGCTCGACCAGTGCGGCATTGCCAGACTTCCAACGTATAGCTCTCCTCTCTCCCCGGATGCAGCGTTTCCTTTGATTGCCAAGCCACGGCGTGGTTGGGGTGGCCAAGGGGTGCACGTGGCTGCTACTGCGGCCGACGCCGTTGCCATAGGCGCTTATCGTGACGATCTAGTTTGGCAGAGCTGCCTGGACAACTTCGACGAGTACTCGGTTGACTTCGCGATCGACGTCGACGGCCGCATGTCAGACATGGGCTTTCGCCGCAGGGTTCGTACGCTCGGCGGTTTCGCGATATTGGGGGAACCTGGGGCACCCCAGCCTGTGCAGGAGGTGGCGCTCGCCACCATCAGTAACTTGGCGCGTCGAGGAGCCTTGGGCCTGATGAATCTTCAGGTCCTGCATACGGATTCCGGGAGCTACGTCTCGGATCTCAACGCACGAGCAGGTACTTCGCTCCCTCTTACGCTAGCGACTGGTCTCAATCCTGTGCGTTTCCTGCTTCACGGCAACGGCGCTTCTGACGCTGATCATTCAGACTCACGCGCGACTCGAACGATTCGCTATCTTGCAGAACGTGCCGTGTCGAAGGTGAATCTCACCGGGATTCGGGGATCGTCTTCGATCTGGATGACACTCTTCGACCAGAAGCGCTGGATGTGGGGAAAGCTCGAGATCACTTGGGAGCAGGCAAAGACTTTCCTGCCCGCCCGCAACACCTTTGTCGCGCTCGCGCTGCAGATCATCGAGTAAGGGAACCGTTCCCATCTTTTTGATGCGCTCTGCAGCCAGCTCAACCTGGGAGAAGAGTCGCGGGCGTCGTTGATGGATTTCTACCGGGGCGCCCGCCCCACCGGCGATTTCCTCTACCCAGATGTGGTGTCGACCCTGGAACAGCTGGGTTTCTCTGGGCTGCGACTCGGGATTCTTTCGGACAACCCGCCCGCCTCGCAGCGGTTGAAGCTCCTCGCATCTGGCTTGGACTCCATGGTAGATGCGATCGTGCCCACAGGCGACCTGGACACGAGCAAACCTGATCCCAAGGCATTCGGAGCAGTCGCCGACGCGATGTGTATTCCCGCCCACGACTTGGTCATGGTAGGTGACAACATCTTCAGGGACATCGATGGTTCGCTCAGTGCAGGCTTCCGGCACGCGTTCTTCATTCGAAGAGAAGGCGGCTTCTTCAATTTCAGCCAGTCACTGGTACGCCGTGCCCTGGGTCGGCCACTGACCGTGACACACTTGGAGACCCTCTCTGAACTTCAGTGGTACTTGCCTCTCCGAGGGGGCCGGCATGACTGATGTTGCGCCATCTCGGCGCGTGGCGATTCTCCAGTCGAACTATGTTCCGTGGAAAGGATACTTCGACATCATTCATGACGTGGATCTGTTCATTTTCTACGATGACAATCAGTACACGACAGCAGATTGGAGGAACCGCAACCAGATAAAGGCAGCAGGCGGCGTCGACTGGATCTCCATTCCTGTGGGGGAGAACCGAAAACGCCTCATTTGCGATGTCACCATCCCGGATTCGCGTTGGCAGGCGAAGCATTGGCGCACGATCACGCAGAACTACGGAAAGTGTCCGTACTTCGACCGGTATCGGGATGCAATGCAGGAGATCTATCTTGGAAGGACTTGGCTCAATCTATCCGAACTCAACCAAACGTTGATCCGCTTGATCTCGACGGAATTTCTCGGAATCTCGACACAGTTCGCGGATTCTCGCCAGTACGCAGCCGTAGGGCAAAAGCTGGACAGATTGGTTGACCTCGTCCAGAAATCGGGGGCGACGACCTACGTATCCGGTCCATCTGCGAAAGACTACATCGTTCCCGAACGCTTCCAGGATATCGACGTGGAACTGAGGTGGAAGGACTATTCGGGTTACCCGGAGTATCCTCAGAGGTTTCCTCCGTTCGCGCACGGAGTGACAATTCTGGACCTACTTTTCAATGTCGGAGAGCGCGCGCCGTGGTACATCTGGGGTTGGCGTGACGAAGTGCCAACATCGTCATGAACAGGGTTCCGCTGGTGCACGTTCTTGGCGCGGGCCCATGGCAAATCCCGACGATCCGAAGGGCGAAGGCCATGGGATGCCGCGTACTGGCGACAGATGGTCTTTCACACCGGCCTGGTTTCGAATTGGCGGATGAGTATGAGATCGCGGACATCCGCTCCCCTGACGAAACGTTGGCCGCGGCTCGACGTCACGGCGTCGACGCCATCGTTTGCGACACGACAGATACCGGAGTTAAGACGGCTGCAACCGTGGCGGAGGCTCTCGGTCTGGTCGGGATCGGAAAAGCAGCCGCCGTGAACTGCACCGACAAGTCCCGGATGACCGATTGTGCCAAGCGGGCGGGGCTGCATGTGCCCTGTCAGAGACTCTTGTCTGACGAAGCCTCGATCGACGATGCAGTAGCGGCTCTGCAACCACCTTGGATCGTCAAACCAGTCGACTGTCAGTCTGGGCAGGGCGTTAGTGTCGTACGTGATCGCGCGCAACTTTCTGTTGCGTACCAGTATGCTCTAGGGCGTAGCCAAAAGAAACACGTCTTGATACAGCAGTTCATTCGTGGGGTCGAGATCATCGTCGATTCCATCGTGATTCACGGCCGAGCTCACTGCCTCGGTATCGCGGTGAAGACTCCTTACTTGGATAACCCGACCGTAAGCGAAAGAATCACCTACGGATGCCTCGACTTGCCGATGTCCGAACAGGCTATCAAGGAGTGCAATGACAAACTCATAAAGAGCCTTGCTGTCGAGTCTGGATTGGTTCACGCTGAGTACATCATTTCCGAAGGCGTCATGACACCTATCGATGTCGCAGCACGAGGCGGAGGAGTTTGCATCTACCAGCGTGTGCTGCCACATGTCAGTGGAGTCGACACCGTGGGCACGCTGATAGAACTCGCTCTCAATCGTCGACCTGAAGTGCAGGTATTGCCTGAGTTTCGTGGCGGCAACATCGAGTTCATTCGCGTCCCACCTGGACGGATCGAATCCATATTCGGAGTCGAAGAGGCACAGTCCGCTCCAAGTGTGGACTGCGTTCATCTGTTTCACGACGTCGGTGACTGGGTGGGTTCCCTACGACAGAAGGAAGACCGGCTCGGCTTCGTCGTCTGTCTCGCGAATCGCGCTAGGGACGCAATTGTTGCATCGATGTCAGCAGCAGCACTCATACGAGCGAAGACAACGACGGTACAGAGGCGCGAATCGAGTGAGATTCTTTGATTCCCCTGACCCACGTAACCCGGGATGGCCGTTGGTTCGGGGGAGACTAGCTGCGATGCATCCGTCGGAAGCCTGATTGGTGCAATGGATGCCGTTGGCTCGCCGCGCGCGTGCTTGGTGGCGATTGCCGATTTCGTGGACAACGAAATCGTCATGTCGACTGCGAGAGCCTACCCTGGGCGCTTTGTTCCGATAGCAGGACTCAATCCCCACATTCACGCCACGACGAGACGGGTCGAGGTCGCCGTCAGAAAAGATCAAGGCTCTGGGGTTTGCAGGCATCAAACTGCATCCTCGTCTCAATGGCTACGATCCACTCGATCCAAAGATGATCGCTGCGCTCGATGTCGCTGGCGAAGTAGGGCTAGTCGTCTTCTTGGATACCCTATTTCGCCAGCGAGGACGTGCAACCCGCCACGCGCCCGACGTAGTCGACTACCTAGCTTCAGCCTGCCCAGATACCAAGATGCTGTTGCTGCATGGTACCGGGCCAACAATGATGGAACTGTACGAGATCGTACGCTGCAACGACAACCTGCTCTTGGATCTCTCATTCACTATCTTGCGGTACAAAGGCAACAGCAGACTCGACTGCGACATGAACTTCCTCATGAAAAGCACCGACAGGCTCATGACCATCGGCTCCGACTTTCCAGAGTTCAGCCTCGCAGAGACACTTCGACGTTTCGAGGATTTGGCTATAGACGTCGATTCGGAACGTCGGGATAACCTTCTGTTCCGCAACCTGGAGAAGCTGTTTGCCGGATACGCTCTCCCTAGAGAAGGAAACGAATGAACAGAATTGCCACAACAGGATTCGATATCGTCGGTCATGCATTTATCGCTTTGACGCTAGCCTTTACGATCTATGGGCAGCTGGTCCTAAAGTGGCAGATGGGAACAGCAGGCTCTCTACCTCCGGGGACAACCGAGAAGATCGTTTTCCTGCTGCGCCAGTTCCTGAATCCATGGATCCTCACGGGTCTTTTCTCGGCTTTCGTTGCCTCGCTGGCATGGATGGCCGCGATGACGCGTTTCGATCTCGCATACGCATATCCCTTCATGAGCCTCGCGTTCGTTATCGTGATGTTGTTTGGAGTGGTCTTTCTCGGAGAGTCCTTGAGTCTGGCCAAGCTGAGCGGCACGCTTATGGTGGTGGGGGGCCTCACGATGATTGCGAGAGGCTAGCTCGCTCTCCCCCATTGCGCGAATTCCCTGGAGAAAATCCGAAATCATGACTTGGATCCCTTTCAACAAACCTTACATGACGGGAAAGGAGCTTTGGTACATCTCCCAGGCCCACGCGAGAGGACAACTGGCCGGAGATGGGGAGTTCACCAGAATGTGCAACGGCTGGCTCGAATCGAGAACAGGAGCTCACCGTGCCTTGCTCACGCACTCGTGTACGGCGGCTCTCGAGATGGCGGCCCTACTTCTCGACATCAAAGATGGGGACGAAATCATCATGCCGTCGTACACGTTCGTTTCGACGGCCAATGCATTCGTGTTGCGCGGTGGTCGCCCAGTGTTCGTAGATATTCGCCCGGACACACTCAACATCGACGAATCCAAGATTGAAGCAGCCGTCACCGAGCGCACCAGAGCCATCGTGCCCGTACACTATGCTGGCGTTGGCTGCGACATGGACTCCATAATGTCGATCGCCAGAAAACACGGTCTGTGGGTCGTTGAAGACGCGGCACAGGGTATCCTGTCATCCTACAAGGGTCGCCCTCTCGGTTCTATAGGGCATCTGGCTGCGTTGTCCTTTCATGAGACCAAGAACATCATCTCAGGCGAGGGCGGTGCGCTGCTGGTCAACGACCCTGGACTCGCCGAGCGCGCAGAGATCATTCGGGAAAAGGGTACCAACCGGGCGAGATTTTTTCGAGGCCAAGTCGACAAGTACACGTGGGTAGATGTTGGTTCCTCATACTTGCCTTCGGAGTTGGTAGCAGCGTTTCTGTGGGCGCAAATGGAGGAGGCCGACACGATTACTCGTCGGAGGATGGAACTGTGGGGTGTCTACCATCAGATGCTGGCTCTCGCCGAGACTCAGGGGCGTCTTCGGCGGCCTGTTATCCCTCCCCATTGCACCCACAATGCCCACATGTATTACGTCCTTCTCCCGGATCTCGATCGGCGGACCCAGTTCATAGACACGCTCAAGAGAAAGGAGGTTCAAGCCGTGTTTCACTACGTGCCCCTTGATGGATCTCCCGCAGGGCAGACTTGGGGGCAGGTACGGGACGATCTATTGAATACTCACTCGCTCTCATCTCGCCTCGTCCGACTTCCTCTTTGGATCAACCTGGAGGTCGAGCAACCACGCGTAATTCAGGCTGTGTACGAAGCACTAGAGGCCGTGGCCTAGCGGCGCTTTCGGAGTCAATTTGAATTTCTCGTTTGAATTTTCGAACATCGCAGATATGCGCGTGAATCACCGAGGTCGGAGAGAACGCACGACCGCGAGAAGCCCGAGTGGGTGGGCCGCGATCCCACACTCGAATGCCTCTCATGTCGTCGCGCACTGAGGTGAGCTTCACCTTCAAAGACAAGGCGTAACCAAATGGAGGACATGTTCCCGGTCACCCACCTCGACGAGCCTGGCCATACCTACTTGAACGGGGTACAGGTCTGTTTCGTACTAAGGCGTTCCAGGAGGATCCGCCGAATAACGCTGTTGGTGGATGAGAGTGGACTCATCGTGCGTGCACCCTGGACCGCATCGTCCGCAGCGATAGAGAACGCCATTGCAGCCACTTCCCGGTGGATCTTACGCAAGCTGGACGAATGGCGGCAGAAGCCTGCAATCCGAAGCCGTAAGTGGTGCTCCGGAGAGACTGTCGACTATCTGGGGCTGCCTGTCACGCTGACTGTTGTGGAAGACCGTTTGCTCCCGCTTACCGAACTGGGCGAGGATCGCATCCTGCGCGTCGGCACGCCGCCCGGAGGGGGTGCGAAGTTCGTCCGCTCGGCTGTCGTGGCCTGGTACAGGCGACACGCACGTCGGCACTTTCCCGGCCGGGTGGCCCACTTTGCAGGAGCACTAGACGTAGCGCTGCCCACGATCCTTGTCTCGGACGCATCTTCGCGCTGGGGCAGCTGCAACTCGAAACGGGAGGTCAGGCTGAACTGGCGGTTGATGCAGGCGGCACCCCGACTCGTCGACTACGTCGTCGCCCATGAAGTCGCACATCTGCTGCACCTCAACCACTCAGCGAGATTCTGGCGTGCCGTGGAACGAATTCTTCCTGACCACGAATCTGCCCGCTCCGAACTGAATGCGGTCAGTCGGCACTATATGTCGCTGTGAGATACTGTTTGCCGTCGTTCTCAGGCACCGCGATGCCGGCTTAGGCGATCCGTCTGTCCTTTCGATGCGGGCTTTTCGCCTGAGCGGCCCATTGTCCTCGTGCGAGTCCTCTCTGCATGCTCCGATGAAACTCGTCCTGTCATCGCTTCTAGTCGTGCTCTCGATCAGCGCATGCGGTCTCAAGGGACCGCTGTACCTTCCCCCTACTGACGCTCCCCCTGCGGACGCGAAGGCAAAAGCAGAAGAGAAAAAGTGATCCCGTTCCACTTCAAAGACGGCCAGCTCCACGCGGAGGACGTGCCGCTCTCCGCCATCGCCCGTGACTTCGGCACTCCGTGCTACGTGTACTCGAAGGCGGCTCTGGTCGCGTCGTACGACGCTTTCGAGCACTCACTGACCGGTAGACCCCACCTGATCTGCTACGCGATAAAGGCCAATTCGAATATAGCGATCCTTGACCTGTTCGCCCGACGCGGCAGCGGCTTCGACATCGTGTCAGGGGGAGAACTGAGGCGGGTGCTCGCGGCAGGAGGGGACCCGGGAAAGGTGGTCTTTTCGGGGGTCGGCAAGTCCGAAGCCGACATCCGGTTCGCCCTGTCGCAGCGGATACTCTGCTTCAACGTCGAATCGCGCAGCGAACTCCTGCGCATCTCCGGCTGGCGGCAGAGACCAGGAATCTCGCGTCGGTGAGCCTCCGTGTCAATCCGGATGTGGATGCGGGACGCACCCCTACATCTCCACGGGGCTCAAGGAGAGCAAGTTCGGCGTTGCATTCGAAGAGGCCTACGAGCTCTATCGCGAAGCCTCGCATCTGCCAAGCATTCGGGTTCTGGGCATCGATTGCCACATCGGTTCCCAGATCCCCAGAAACAGCCCCTTTCGTCGATGCGCTGGATCGCATCTTGCGGCTCGTCGACAAGCTTGCCGCTGCCGGGATCCACGTGGAACATCTCGACCTCGGGGGGGGACTGGGAATTCGCTACACCGACGAAACCCCGCCCGACCCAGGACGGTACGTCGCCGCATTGCTCGAGAAGCTTGCCGGCAGGTCACAGACGCTGCTTTTCGAACCTGGACGTGCTCTGGTGGGGAACGCTGGTTTGCTGCTCGCACGGGTCGAATATCTCAAGCCGGGCGAGGCACGCAACTTTGCCGTCATCGATGCCGCCATGAACGACCTCATGCGGCCTTCTCTCTACGATGCCCACCACGACATCGTTCCCGTGACGCCACGTGCCGCGGAACCGCGCCTGTACGAAGTGGTCGGCCCCGTCTGTGAAAGCGGGGACTTTCTGGGACATGACCGGGAACTCGCACTTGAGGAAGGCGATCTGCTGGCGATTCTTTCCGCGGGCGCGTACGGCATGTCGATGGCGTCGAACTACAACACCCGGCCCCGCGCAGCGGAGGTGATGGTGGATAGGGCCTCCGCGACTTTGATCCGGCCTCGGGAAGAGGTGGATTCACTGTTCGAACTTGAACTGTGTGTGCTGAAATGATGTGATATTCGGAAAGTTTTTGGGGCTTAGGTATGCCAAGCAGAACGGAGTTGGAGCAAGCCAGACAGCCCGTTCATGGGGGGAGGAAGAACAGATGAGTGAAAGCGTGAAGTATCTGCTGGACGAAACCAGGATTCCCAAGACCTGGTACAACCTTGCCGCGGACTTGCCCGTGCCATTGCCGCCGGTGCTGCACCCGGGAACGCTGAAACCGGTGGGGCCGGACGACCTCGCGCCGCTGTTCCCGATGTCGCTGATCATGCAGGAGGTCACCACCGAGCGTGAGGTCGAGATTCCCGGACCGGTGCGTGACGTCTACCGTCAATGGCGACCGTCTCCCCTGTACCGCGCCCGCCGCCTCGAGAAGGCCCTGCAGACACCCGCCAGGATCTACTACAAGTACGAGGGCGTAAGCCCGGCCGGCAGCCACAAGCCGAACACTGCAGTGGCGCAGGCTTTCTACAACAAGGAAGCCGGCATCCGGAAGATCAGCACGGAGACCGGCGCCGGTCAGTGGGGATCATCGCTGGCATTCGCTGGCGCCCTCTTCGGCATCGAGGTCCAGGTGTTCATGGTGCGGGTTTCCTACAACCAGAAGCCCTACCGGCGCGCCCTCATGGAATCGTATGGCGCGCGATGTGTGCCCAGCCCTTCCATGGAAACGAACTTCGGTAGAGCCCTGCTGGCCAGGTCGCCGGACAACAACGGCAGTCTCGGCATCGCCATCTCCGAAGCGGTGGAGATCGCTGCCACCCGAAGCGATACGAACTACGCGCTGGGATCGGTCCTCAACCATGTTCTGCTTCATCAGACAGTGATCGGGCAGGAAGCCATCGAGCAGCTGGCAATGGCAGACGACTATCCCGACGTGGTGGTCGGCTGCACGGGAGGCGGGTCGAATTTCGCCGGTATTGCGTTTCCGTTCATCGGCGCCGAGCTGCGAGGAGGGCGAAAGGTGCGTGTGGTGGCCGTCGAGCCCGCTGCCTGCCCCAGCCTGACCAGAGGCAAGTATGCGTACGACTTCGGTGATACCGGGCACATGACGCCGCTCGCCAAGATGCATACGCTCGGGTCCTCGTTCATGCCTCCCGGTTTCCACGCGGGCGGTCTGCGATATCATGGAATGGCTCCGCTGGTGTCCCACGTGAAGGAATTGGGACTGATCGAAGCGCGGGCCTATCATCAGACAGCTTGCTTCGAAGCAGGTGTGCTCTTCGCGCGAAGCGAAGGCATCCTGCCGGCTCCCGAGGCCAATCATGCAGTCCGGGGAGCGATCGACGAAGCCATACGCTGCAAGGAAGAAGGCGTGTCCAGGGCCATCTTGTTCAACCTTTGCGGACACGGGCATTTCGACATGCAGGCGTATATGGATTACTTCTCGGGCAAGCTGACGGATCAGGACTACGACGAAAACGAACTGGCCATGGCGCTCGCGGGTCTTCCCTCCGTTCCGGAGCCGGCGTGACATGATCCACGACGTCCTGTCTCAAATCGACTATCTGGCGGTTGTCTTTGCCGCCGTGGCAGGCGTCATCGTCGGTGCCATCTGGTACTTGCCAGGGACGTTCGGAAACGCGTGGAAGACAGCACTGGGCGTCGGGGCTCACCGGCGCCCGGTGGACCCGAAGGTGGTCGTCGTCGTGCGTGGGCTCGCCACCGTTATCACTGCGTTCAGCCTTGCCTTGCTTCTGGTCGGCAGCGGGGCAACCACTCTGGGCGGAGCGTTGCGGCTTGGTCTGGTAGTGAGCCTGGGCGTCGTCGTCACCACGGTGGTTTCGGACTACCTTTTCGCCGGTTGGTCACCCAGGCTGATCGCCATAACAGCCGGCCACCGGTTCCTGCACATCATGGTGATGTGCGCCGTGCTGGGAGCCTACAAGTACGTCGGCTGAGCCATGCTCAGCCGAGCTTTGCATCCACGAATTGCTGCATGCTGCCGAGCGTTTCGAACACGGATCCATCGATCTCGTCGTCATTGACCGTGAATCCGAAGCGCTCTTCCAGCGCAGCGATCACGGTCACGACGGCCATGGAATCCAGCTCGGGCAGTTGCCCCAGCAGCCTGGTTCCACTGGTGAACGTGCTTCCTCGACCATTGAGATTCAGCGCTTCATCCAGGATCTCGACAATTTCGTCTCTCGTGCTCACCGCGTTCGGCCTCGTCAAAAAGGGGTGGATTCCAGTTGCAAGCATCGCGCCCGCCAAAGCCGGACCTACGGGAACATCGTAGCCTCGCCGCGTCGTGTCCAGGTGATCCCGTCGACATAAGGGGGAATTCTCCGGTCCCTCCGCGATCTCAGTTCGAGACTTAGGGAACGGATGTTGCGTGCAGGCCTTCCGGCCGCACTGCACATTCTGCGCGACCGACGGGAACTGGCGCGTTCTGCCCTTTTGCAGAATCGCGCCCTCCCAGCCCTGACATCACCCAGACCAGAAAATGCCCGATTCGTATCTGTTGCACCATCTTGTGGAGCATTCGGCGTCCAAGGATGCCGAGCGCGTCGCACTGACATTCCAGGACACGTCCCTGACCTACGGAGAACTCGCCGCCCGGATGAGGGAATTCGGTTCCGCAATGCTGGAACTGGGGTTGAAACGGGGTGAACGGGTCGGTATCTGGCTGGACAAGCGCTTGGAAACGGTGGTCGCGTCCTTCGGAACGTCGGCGGCGGGATGCACGTTCGTTCCAATCAACCCCCTGCTCAAGGCGGAACAGGTCGCCTACATCCTCCAGGACTGCAACGTGCGGGTCATGGTGACGACTGCGGAACGCCTGGCTTTGCTCAAAGGCGTACTACCCGGCTGCCCTGACCTTCAACATGTCGTCCCTGACGGGGATACCCGGGACATCGGCCCCGGGAAGAGTCGAGGTCATCGGGTGGAACGACCTGCCTTCGGCGTCTCGCTCTGTCTCCCATGGCATGACCGACGGCGACATGCTGGCGATCCTGTACACCTCCGGGAGCACAGGACGGCCCAAAGGGGTCGTGCTTTCCCATCGGAACATGGTGACCGGGGCCAAGAGTGTCTCGAGCTACCTTCGAAACGTGAAGGAAGACACGCTGCTCGCGGCCCTGCCCCTTTCGTTCGACGCAGGGTTCTCTCAGCTCACGACGGGATTCCATTCCGGGGCACGCGTGGTCCTGCTCAACTACCTCATGCCACGAGACGTCGTGCGTACGATGGAAAAGGAGAGGGTTACCGGACTCACTGCGGTACCGCCACTGTGGATCCAGCTGACGCAGATCGAATGGCCGGCAAGCATCGGGGAACACTTGCGCTATTTCGCCAACACGGGTGGACGCATGCCGTTCGAAACCCTCAAGGCGCTCCGCGCTCGGCTGCCTGTCACACGTCCATACCTGATGTACGGTCTGACCGAAGCCTTCCGCGCGACTTATCTCCCCCCGGAGCAGGCCGATCTCCGCCCTGATTCCATCGGCAAGGCCATTCCCAACAACGAAGTCATGGTGTTGCGCGAAGACGGGAGCCCGTGCGCGCCTAACGAGCCGGGAGAACTGGTTCAGCGTGGGCCGCTCGTGGCGATGGGCTACTGGAACGATCCGGAGAAGACAGCCGAGCGATTCCGACCGCTGCCCCGCAACGTGGGAGGCCGGCATTCGGGTCTCGTGCTGGACGAGATCGCCGTGTATTCGGGGGATACGGTCCGAATGGACGAGGAAGGCTACCTGTACTTCATCGGCCGGCGCGACGAGATGATCAAGACCTCAGGCTACCGCGTGAGCCCGACGGAAGTGGAGGAGGCCGTCTATGCGACGGGTCTGGTCGCGGAATGCGCGGCGTTCGGGATCGACCACGACACGCTGGGTCAGGCAATCGTTCTGATTGCGACGGCGAAAGGGAGTGTGCCCATTGACGGGAACATGGTTCTCGCAGCTTGCCGCAAGTCGCTTCCCGCCTATCAGGTTCCGTCTGTCGTGGAAATTCGGGAAGGTGTGCTCCCGCGCAACCCGAACGGCAAGATCGATCGCAAGCTGCTGTCGACCGAGTACGTGGCCCGCAAGAGCGAGGCCGCAGCCGCATGAGTGACACTCGCATGGCGCCGCGGCACGTTCCCATGGATCAGTTCCCCATAGAAGATGGGGAACTGATTGTCGGTGGCATCAAGATTTCCCGCCTGGCCGACGTCGTCGGACAGACACCGTTCTACGCATACGATCGAAAGCTGCTCTCGGAACGGGTCTCCGAGCTGCGAGGTGCATTGCCGGCTCAGGTGGAACTGCACTACGCGATGAAGGCGAACCCCATGCCGGTGCTTGTGAATTTCCTTGCGGGCATGGTGGACGGTCTCGATGTCGCGTCCGGGAAGGAAATGCGGATCGCCCTGGACACCGGAACCAGTCCCTCGGACATCAGCTTCGCCGGACCCGGCAAGTCAGTGAAGGAGCTCACTCAGGCAGTGGCCGCGGGTGTGCTGCTCAATGTGGAATCTCGCCGCGAAGTCGAGGAGCTGGCGGCGATCGCGGAGAGGCTTGGCTACCCGGCACGTGTCGCCGTGCGCGTGAACCCCGACTTCGAGCTGAAGTCCTCCGGCATGAAGATGGGCGGCGGTCCCAAACAGTTCGGTGTCGACGCGGAGGCGGTGCCCGAACTGCTGACATTCATAGGCCGTCTGGGATTGGGATTCGAAGGGTTTCATCTTTACGCCGGATCCCAGAATCTGAAGGCCGAATCCATTGTGGAGGCTCAGTGCAAGTGTTTCGAACTGAGCCGCCGTCTGGCCGAACACGCACCGTCCCCGGTTCGAGTATTGAACCTCGGCGGAGGATTCGGCATCCCTTACTTCCCCGGCGAATCGAGGCTGGACTTGAGCCCGATCGGCGCAAATCTGGATAACCTCGTCTCCCAGGCCGAACGGGACTTTCCGTCCTGCCGGCTCGTGATCGAACTGGGGCGATACCTTGTGGGCGAGGCTGGCGTGTACGTCTGCCGGATCGTCGATAGAAAGGTCTCACGCGGCCACACCTTCCTCGTTGCCGATGGCGGACTGCACCACCATCTCGCCGCATCGGGGAACTTCGGTCAGGTCATCCGCAAGAACTATCCCGTTGCCATCGGCAATCGAATGGGCGGTGAACCCATGGAAAGCGCATCTGTCGTCGGGCCACTGTGCACACCGCTGGATCTGCTCGCCGATCGCATGGAACTCCCATCCGCCCGGGAAGGCGATCTCGTCGTCGTGTTCCAGTCAGGGGCCTATGGCTTCACCGCAAGCCCCCGCGACTTCCTGAGCCATCCCGAACCCTTGCAAGTCCTGGTGTGACAAGATGATCCGAGCAGACGTCGAATTCGCGCGCGCGTTGCAGTCCCCTGCGCGCGCCTTCAGCAGGAGTGCCGAGGGGTTCATCGAAGCCCCGGGAATCCGCATCGAACTGGATGCCAATGCGGACTGCTGGAACGATCAGGAATTCCTGCTGATGCTTCGCGGCGAACCTTACCTGGCTGAGGCGGGTCGAGGAGAATCGGCGGGATCGCTGGCTGGCACGTTGGCAGCGAGTCTCCGCGCAAAGCCGGAGGCCACTCTCCGGACCCTTCGCGGAAGATTCGCCGCCTTCTGGGTCGATCTGCGGGCGATGACCGTGGGCCTGGCCTGCGACCGCTTCGGCACCTACAGTCTCTGCTACTCGTATCGCGACGGCCGCATGCGTATCGCGGAACGGGCGGACATCGTGGCTGGTCCCGATGCCCAGATGGACCCTCAGTCCATATTCAACTACCTGCACTTCCACTGCATCCCCTCTCCGCGCACCATATTCTGCGATGTGTTCCGTCTGGAGCAGGGCAGCATCCTGAGCGGGGACTCCAGGGGGTGCCGGTCGGTGTTCTGGTGGAAGCCCGAGTTCCGCGAGGACACCCCAGCGGACTTCGACGGTCTCCGCGATGAGTTCCGCAGCATCATTCGCTCATCGGTGGAGAGAGCGGCGAGCGGTCAACGAACAGCCGCGTACCTTTCCGGCGGAACCGACAGTTCCACGGTGCTCGGCATGCTTCGCGACGTGACCGGTGGAGCGCCCCGGGGCTATTCGATCGGATTCGACGCTCAGGGCTACGACGAGATGGAGTACGCGAAGATCGCAGCGCGCCATTTCGGAGCCGACCATCGCGCCTACTACGTCACACCGCGTGACCTGGTGGACGGGATCCCGACGGTCGCCTGCCACTACGACCAGCCATTCGGCAACTCTTCCGCATTGCCCGCCTACTACCTGGCGAAACTCGCCAAGGCCGACGGGTATGAGCGGCTGCTGGCCGGCGACGGTGGCGACGAGCTCTTCGGAGGCAACTCGCGATACGCGAAGCAGCGGGTATTCGGTTGGTACGACGCGATTCCGCCGTTCGTCCGCGCGTCGATCATGGAACCGCTGCTGTTGGGCTCGTCGGCTGCAAGGCGCCTTCCGCCGCTGCGCAAGGCAGCGAGCTATGTGGAGCAGGCGCGTGTTCCCATGCCCGAGCGACTGGAGATGTACAACCTGCTGACCCAGCTGACGCTGGCCAGGGTCTTCGATCCGGATTTTCTGCAAGGTGTGGACTCGCACGTGCCGGTGCGGGAGCAGCGCATTTGCTGGGACCGTGCCCTCGCGCAGTCGCAGATCAACCGGAATCTCGCCTTCGACTGGAAGTTCACGCTTGCGGACAACGATCTTCCCAAGGTGACCGGGACCACCGCCCTTGCGGGCATCGAGGTGTCGTTTCCGCTTCTCTCGGACGAGCTGGTCGATTTCTCTCTCAAGGTTCCTCCGCACTACAAGCTCAGGGGCCTCAAGCTTCGCTGGTTCTTCAAGGAGGCACTTCGCGGCTTTCTGCCCGACGAGATCCTCACGAAGAAGAAGCACGGATTCGGCCTTCCTTTCGGGCATTGGGTCATGAAGGACGCTGATCTCGGCGCCATCGTCGACCGCAGCCTGCAGGGCATGTCGGGACGCGGCATCGTCCGTCCCGATTTTCTGCGAGAGCTCAGGAGAGACCTTCTTCCTCAGGCCCCCGGATACTATGGGGAGATGATCTGGATTCTCATGATGCTGGAGCAATGGCTGGAGGGGCGAGCCCGCTCGGGTTCAGCATCCACCAGCGAGCCGGCCATCATCCCCCCCATCAGAACTGCGGCCGCTTGAGTGGACGAGAGCGCGCTCACACGCCAGGTGACGTCGCAGGTACCGACCGCCGGGAGTTCCGGCTCCCGCATGCAGGGCAGCATCAAGCTGGAGGCCGTGGACGCCATTCGCGGCTGGGCGATCTTTCTGGTGATGGTGGCGCACGTCGGCAGTCTCTTCCCCGAACTGCCCTATCCCGTGAAGCGGGTCACCAACTTCGGCTGGTACGGAGTCCTGCTCTTCTTCATCGCAAGCGCATTCACGTTGATGCTCTCGTGGAATCGGATGAAGGGAGATACGGGCACCCGGACCTTCAACTTCTTTCTCCGAAGATTGTTTCGCATTGCACCGGCCTTCTACCTGGGCGCCCTCCTGTATGTGTTCGTCAGACCGCCCGCGAGCCATTTCGACGTGTCTCAGCTTCTGGCGACATTGCTGTTCGTGAATGCGTGGTCACCGGATTGGATGACGACCGTTGAGGGACGGTGGCAGGTCGTTCCGGGAAGCTGGAGCGTGTCCGTGGAATTCTGCTTCTATTTCGCTTTTCCGCTGATCGCACTGTTCGTGCGGAACGCGCTGCAGGCCTGCGCCTTTGCCCTGGGCGCAATGTGCCTGATGGTCATCTCTCCCTCCCTTGGCGTGCGGCTGCACGGGAGTGCCGAATCGACGCCTGGCCTGGACAACTTCCTGTTCTTCTGGCCACCCAATCAACTGGTTGTATTTTCGCTTGGCCTCGTTCTCTACTTTCTTGTGGCAGGAAGCAACGGCATGTCCGGAGTGCGTCGCATATTCGAGCGATCAGCAACGCCCATCCTGGTCGCCGGCGTGATGGCCATCCTGTTGCTGACCCTCATTCCCATCCGGAAGACCGCACTGGCGACGACGGTTTCGTACCCTCTTCCCACTCACGTCGTTGTCTCCGCGGCGTTCGCGGCGATCTGCGCGGCGCTCGTTCTTTCGCCCGGCCGCTATCGCCTGGTCACCGGACTGCCATGGCGAAAGCTCGGAGAGGCCAGCTTCGCTGCGTATCTCCTGCACTGGACAATGCTCGATGTCGCGCACGCGGTGCAAGGGACGCTTCACTTGAAGTCCGAGGGATGGTGGGCGATCGTCCACTACTCGATGTTCCTCGCCGGCGTGACGGCGTCCACGTTCGTGCTGTCTTCCGTTGCACACTCCATGATCGAGAAGCCGATGATTGCGCTGGGCCGCCGGCTGGAACGGCGTCCGGCGTTCGCGGGCCCGTCACTGAACGCAGGAAAGCACGGCGCATAGCCGGTTCCCCGCTTCCATGGCTACGATCGTCGTCGTCGATCCATTCAACAGAAGTGCATCGCATGCACCGTTCAACTCCGCTTTTCTGGAGGTCGTGCGGGCGGCATATCCCGACGACAGGCTGATATTCGCCGCTGAACCAGGTCATCTCGAGGCAGTTGCCGAACTCGTCGACGATTCGATCGATACCGAGACAGTTGCCATAGAACCGGCTCCACGCACGGCCGGCTTCTGGAGCCGCCTACCGCGGGAGATCAAGAATCTGAGGATCGCATTGAACCGGTGTCCGGAGGGTCCGATCGTGCTGATCGTTTGCGACATCACTCCTGCGACCCTGTACGCCATCCGATGGGTGCTGGGATCCTGGAGCAGGAGGGTTCGGACCGCCCTCTGCATCCTCCATAGCAATGCCAACGAAATCGTGGCGTGGCGTGCTCGCAATCCCCTCACCCGGCTGCGCCAGCTGCGCGAAGCGATCCTGCGTACTCTGCATCCCAACCTTCACTACCTCGTGCTGGAAGAGGTCATCCGCAAGACACTGCTGCGGGAACTCCCGGAACTCGCCGGAGCACTTCACGGGCTTGCCCATCCCATCGCGTCCAGCGAACCCGCCGCCTACGCGGGACTGGTGGCTCCTGGACAGTGCGAACCCCCGGTGCAGGTCTGTTTCCTAGGAGCAGCCACGGAAAGGAAGGGCTTCGGAACATTTCTGAGGATCGCCAGGCGCGTGGCATCCGGCTCTGATGGCGCCATCCGATTTCATGCACTTGGGTGGAGGCCAGAATCCGAGCCCGACGAAGATCTCGGCGTGTTGACCACGTTGCCGCAGACCACCTATCTGCCCCGGGAAGAGTTCCGGCGCAAGCTCGCCCGTATGCACTATGTGGTGCTCACGCTGCCGCCGGAAATCTACGGCCTTTCCGCGAGCGGCACGCTGATGGACGCCATTGCCGCTGGAAAGCCTGTGCTGGCACTGCGCGCGAGAATGCTGGAAGAGATATTCAACTCGACGAATGAACCCGCGGGCTTCCTCTTCGACAGCGAAGCCGACTTGGCCGGGTACCTCTTGTCCCTCTATAGGATCGAAGGCCTGAGCGAAACCTGGCTTCGGCAGGCTGCCGCAATGCGAACACTTCGGGCAACACGCATGTCGAGCGAACTTGCGTCCGAGCTCAAGAGGATCCTCTCGAGGCGGTAGACTGGTGAGCCGGCCGTCACAATGTCCGACCCGCTGCTTCCAGACGGCGCTTGAGGCCCGGCAATGCGAATCCACCTGCGTAGGCCCTTCTGGCGCGTTCCAGTGCGTCGTCGAGCTTGCCCATGTCGATGAGCAGCAGTCCTATGTTGTAGTCCATCTGTGCAGACTTCTGACCGTAGGACTCAGCGTTCTCGTAAGCCGTGAGAGCCTCTTCGTATCGTTTCTTTCGATGAAGGACCAGCGCATATATCGCCCAGACTCGACCATCTTCCGGCCTGAACGTGAATGCTCTTTCGAAGAAGCAGTCGGTCGTTATTCTGGGTGAAGCGGAATGGCCGGGCAGCTTCCCATGAAAGTGCTCCTCGAGCTTGGCCAGGGAGAGGAGTGCGCGGGGATGATTGGGGAACGCCCGAAGCGTATAGACAATGTCTTGGGCAAGAAGGTATTTGTCCCGAGGTTTCAATGCCTCGATGATTGGCGTGAAGTGGGCGTTTTCCACAAGCTTCGCCCGTCCCTTGGGAGCCTCCCCGTTCGGGATGTGGTTCCGCGGGTCGTGGTAGTCCCAGGGGCCGATCAGGCCATTGTCGAGTGTCCCGCATTCGTACTCGTCTGCTGCTGCTTGCTGGAACGTTACCAGCACGATGGCGACAGCGACACACAGTTTGCCGCTCATTCGACGGATGTGTACGGCCGCGCGAAGTCCGTTCGACAAGGTGGTCGACCAGACACGGATCAAGTAGGTCAGCAAGGCCTGCCTCATGGTCGTCTCAAGACTCAGGGTTCAGCGTGGGATCCCGCATTGGATTCGATTCGTGCCCACCGCGCCTCTCTCCATCACTTCCGTGCGAGCACCACATGTTGGTCGCACACTTGCGCAAATGCGTTCACGGAGAGGGGGCTCGCAGCATGGAACAGCTTGCCTGCCAAGCTGGTTGCGTGAGGATTGGACACACGCCCCACGATGAAGTGCTCGGAAAATGTGGATCGTACGATGGATTCCAATTCATTCAGCGAGAGCAGCCTTTTTCCGACGTAGGGGCCCTTCCCGAGCATTCTGCAAACTGGATCGAGCCAACTGCGCGGCAAGTACGTCAGAAACCAGATCCCTACGTGGGGCTCCGGGCACACCACGGAGTAGCGATTCGGGGAATTGAGCAGAACCTGACCACCTGCGCGCAACACACGTCGCGCCTCCTTGAGGTAGCTTCCTTGGTCCGTCACATGCTCGATAACGTCAGGAGAGAAAACGAAATCGAATACGGATTCCTCGAAAGGAAGGGCTTCAGCGCAACCGGCAACCAGCGTTGCCTCGATTCCGCACTCCTCGAAAAGCTTCTTGGCCAGCACAAGCTCGACCATGGAGATGTCGATACCCACGACTTCACCAGCCCCCATCCCGCTCAGCGCTACAGTCGCCTCACCGGAGCCGCATCCCAGGTCGAGAATTCGTCCTCCTTTGGGGACGTCAGCTCTGCCGGCCCGGTCAAGCAGCTCCCGCAGCCGGCTCGGTGCACGTTCCCTGAGGGCCATGCGATGCTGCAGACTCTTGCGCTTGGCGGCGTCAGGACGATCGCCTGCCAGATCCAGTTCGAGATACTGGAGCACCTCGGCATACGTGTGATCGCGGGACTTTTCCACGAGTTTCCCGCAGATGGCGAACTCCTCCTCCCGCGACATGTAAGGAGGGTCGAAGAGCCGGAAATCCGGGATTCCGTGAACGACCCCGTAGCTCCTCGACCCATCCGCTGTCTGGAGGTGTCCGGGATCGATCTGGACGAGCCGTTGCCTGGTCACCGGGCAACGGCAAATGGTGAGATCCTGCATCTGCTTCAACAGCCGAATCCTCTTGAACGTATTGGGCAAAGCCTGGGCGAAGCAAGTTCACTGCCGGAAACACGCCGGGGATGCTGCCGATGAACGTGCGCTGCCCCTTGAAAACCCTCTGGCCGAAACATCATTCCCGTCTGCGCTCTATCGCCACCAGACCCTTTTCGGCATCGAGACGCGTAACGGACAGACCTGGAATCTCCATCTGCCAAAGTTTCACCATTTCCATCTCGTCGTTCCGGTCGGCATCGTCCAGGAGCATGAGGCCGCCTGGATCAAGTCGAGGGATCAGCAGGGGACCGGCCGGATATCGCGCCAGCTTGGACGTCGTGCCCGGAGGACCGTCAACCACCACCATTTGCAGGGTCTCCGGAAGAGCATCCAGACCCGAGTACCAGAACCCTGCGCGACTTCCCGCCCGCGTCTCATGGAGCGGAGCCGTAATGACCGTTGCGAACGCCTCAACACCATGCTCCTTCAGGAGCCTCCTTGTCTGCTCGGCATAGTGCGCTTCATGCTCGAGGCTGTAGACATGACCTCTACCGATCCGCCGAAGGCACTTGGCAATCACCAGCGTTGATGTACCCGAACTGCATTCGACGACGTTGTCTGGTTTTCGCTCAAGAACCTGGCGAGCCAGTTCCGCGAGGAAATCAGGCGACCCTGCCCATCCTCTGAGGGCCGGCAGCCCCACTTGCGGACTCAGTGTGGCATAGAGCGCATGAAGACCCTCCACTTGACGATAGGCATGGTGAAAATGCCGATTCAGACACTCATCCGTCCACTGTTTGAGTGCCCAGACTTCCCTTCCGGTACGTGTCACCTTTCTGAGCATGAGTGCCACGACAACCAGCGTACTCGCCGAAAGCACCAGCACCGCATATATAGCACCCGACATCTCGTTCAGTTGTTCCTGGTTGAATTGCGTGCGTTTGCTGTTCCGGGTAGCGGCCCATCGCGAACGATTGCTCAGCACTGAATCCCGAAAATCGACTCCGCACTCGAGCCCCCCTACGTCGGCCATTGCGCTTGATGGCGACGTGTCCCCGCGCTCCCCATCGGGTCGTCCAAGCTCGCGGCCAAGGAAACCGGTCCACGGCAGTTTCCCGTTTGACATGGGCGACTGCCGGGTCAGCACCGCATACCCTCGCACGATGCATGGTCCTTACCTCATTTCGGATCCTCCGGATCCCCGCTTCCTGTCCTTGACCGAGGAAACAGTACGTCGAATCTCCGCGGCCAAAGGGTGGCCGGCATGCATCAGCAGTGTCATGGAGAGAGCGACTGATGCGACCCCTCCCACGCCCAGCACCACCCAGTCGTTGCCGAGACCCAGCAACGGCATGCCCACAACTCCGATCAGGGCTCCGATTCCCGCTCCGGCCGCCGGCCACAGACTGGTACGCATCTCCCGATACACCTCGAGAATGCCCACCCTCACGTGGTGTCGCAATGCGGTTCGCCAGATGGCCACTCCTGCAGCCGAGGTCACGATGGTTCCGACGGCAACGGCGTCGAGGCTGATGAACGCTGCCGAGAGCAGTACCCCCACACGTACGGTGAGCGCCACGATTTCATTGCGTAGATTGGTCTTGGCGTCACCGGTCGCCAGGACGAACTGCGCACTGACCCAGAACGGCAACCCGATCACTGCCGCCAGGCAAAGGCACTGCAGCAAAGGCACTGCCAAGTCCCACTGAGGACCGTACAGAACCCTGATGGTCGGTTCGGCCAATATGGCGAGAGCTGTGAAGAACGGCCATCCGAGGCCGCTCAGCATCCTGCCCGCCGCGAGAAAGTCTCCCCGCAGCGAGACACCCTCATTGTGCTTTCTCGAAAGGTGCGGCAAGGCAACTGCCGTAACGGCACCCATGACGATCTTCTCGAAGACTCGCCGCAGTCCCATGGCCCTGCCGAACAGTGCGACGGATTCCATCCCCTGGACCTTACCCAGAATAAGGTCTGCCGAAGCTCCATTCAGATAGGCACTCATGGAGGCGCCGGTGACGCGCGTACCGAAGGACATGACTCTTCTTGTTTCGCTGAAGGACGGCAGCCATGACCATTCCTTGGGGCGGTATCTCGTCGTGACGGCGACCGTAAAGATGGTGCAGGCAATGAGTGCCCAACCGAGACTCGACGTGCCAAAGCCCGCGAATGCGAAGGACACTGCGACGACAGAATTCACCACCGCGCTCCCAACCTCGATCATCATCCTCGACCCGAACATCATCTGCCTACGCATGTAGCAGAAGGTCACCGTACCGAAAGGGACGATCATCATGTTGAGAGCCAGCAGCCACATGATGTCCCGCACCTCCGGCTCGCGGAAGAAGGCGGCTGCAGGCCAACTGAGAGCAACGAAGAGTGCCGCGAAGATCCATGAAGAGAGAAGCACGAGACCGAAGGCCGTTCTTATCCTTTCCGTCGTCAAGTCCTTTTCCTGGACGATATACGTTCCCACGCCGAAATCGCGAAGCAGTTCGGGGATCCCTACCAGGGCCATTCCGAGAGAGAACACGCCCAGTTCCTTGGGAGTCAGCAGGCGCGCCAGGAATATCGAACTGACGAGGGCGATGAACGTCGTGCCATTGTTCGAAACGAACGCGAGACCGAAGGCGCGCCGCAGGCTCATCGAAGCACTCCATCCTGCTGCGCGTTGCCGCCGTTCGAGTCCCCGCGAGGAATCGGATCCAAACTTCGCTTTCGGACCGGACCGGATGTGTGCGCGATGTTCACGATCGCCTCTCGGTGCAAGCCCGGCTGGAGAGGGAATCACGTCCATCGATGACGTCGAGAAGCACGTCCGACAACCGATCGGACAGACGAGCGCGCGAATACCCCCCAACGAACTCGTTCGGTGTCAATGATGTGTTCCGTGTTCCGGCCTTCCAACAGTCGAAGGCGCGCTGCAGTTCAGTTGCTGCCCCTTCCGCGTCTCGTGGATCCACGACGACCCCCGCGGAGGCGCGGCCTAGAAGAGAGGAAACGCCACCATCCAGATGTGTGAGCGCCAGTACCGGTACCCCTACCCGCAGAATCTCGTAGATCTTGCCGCTCATGACGTGCTTCTTGAAACTCATCGGCTGAGCGAACAATTGAAGATGAGACCGCATTCGGATTCGAATCGAATCGCGATGGGAGACGTAGCCAAGATCGCGAAAATGAATCGGCAATCCGGAGAGTCGAGCGAGCAACTCGCCATTTCCTCCCGCGTATTCGAAAAGGACGTGCGGCAACGTCTTCGGACTGCGCCGTGCCCAGGCTTCGAAGATGCCGACCAGATTGTTCGCGTTCTCCTGGCCGTATAGGCCGCCGACGTAGCTGATGCAGAAACGATCCTGGTCAGGTGGAGATCCGGATTCCAGCCCGACGAAGTCTTCCTCGTCGTATCCATTGGCAATGCTGACGATCTTTCGACCCACTTGCTCATCGTGATCGACGAAGTAGTCGCGCACATATTCGGGAGGGTCGACCATCACGATCCTTGCACTCGTCCTCAGAACCGCTTGCTCCAGCCACTGATTGAGCTTTCTGGAGATCGGATTCCGAAGTACCCACTCCACGTCGATCTTTGTCCATGGGTCGCGAAAGTCCACTACCAGCGGGACGCCCGTCTCCCTGGAGGCAACAGCGGCCGCGACTGCATTCGTATAGGGAGGGACGGTCGCCAGAATGACCGAGACGTTGCGAGAGCTGCAGATTTCTCGAATCTTTCGGCTGGCTTCCGGCACCCAAAGGAGAAAGTGATCGGGAGGTATCAGTCCCTTGCGCACAAGGGGGTGATAGCGCATCGCGGGCATCCTGCACACTTCGACCGCATCGGATAGCGCCTCACCGCTGGCATCCACTTCGTCGGCATTTCTGGGTTCCGTGGTGAGAAAGACGACCTTCCACCCCTGCGCCGACAGATACTTGGCGAACTTCGAGATCCTCTGCGTGCCGTGAATGCTCCTGTAGGGGGGAGCGTAGTAGCTCACGATCAGAACCGTGCGCGTTGTGCCCGGCATCGCAGAGACGTGCGCACCTGTGTTTGACCGGCGCGGCGGCAGAAGAAGCAGCCTTGCGAAGACCCTCACCAGGATGCCCGTGGCGCGCAGCGCGACTTCTGCCCTCCATCGCGCAACCCTCGTGGCCTCTGCCAGAGTTCTGATCGGGTTCACCGGCTTCTAATCGAACGTGACCGACGAAGACGGAGGGCATTGAGCCGCGTGCCTGCCACGGAAGGCGGGTCCCGATGCGGTTCTGTGGATGTCCACGTCAGCGCAGTCACTGGATGGTTCGGTCCATACATCCCGAAAGCGGCTGGAAACCTCATAGATAGTGCCTCAGAAGTCGTAGATGAATGCGCAGGGACATCTTAGGCGCGAACGTCGACAGCCTTTTGCCCACTCTGAAGCACTCGGACAGGGACAGCGGGCTGGGCCCGGTCCAATAGCGGTCGAAGAACCACGCGACACCAAGCGAGAGAAGCTGTTCCCTGTCCGACTGGCACCGCAGATCTCCGCTTCGCATCCGCTGGCCCAGCCAATCGAGGAACAAGCTCATCGAAATCAGTTTGGTGCGTCTGAGTTGCGGTATGTCGCTCGAGATGTTCAGACCGCTACGTCGCCACGATGCCAGTGGCCCGGGAACGGTCCGAAAACCTGTGCGGGCCGAAAAGGCGATCCATGAGGCGTCATCGGAACACCAGGCAAGAGGGAAATCCACGAACCCTCCTGCGCGGCGATAGGATTCTCTGGAAAAGACGTGATCGCATGTGAAAGTGAAACGTCGGTCACGAAACCGCTCTGCCAGGTACTGGAACCACTGCTCCTCCAAGGGAGGAGGATCGCTCACCCGGGTCGTCTTTCCGTCTGCATCGATCCAGCGGGACTGGAACCGATAGACGTCGAACGATGCGTTCGTCTCCTTGAGCGTTCTCCTGAATGCCGCTACGAATTCCGGGTCGATGGCATCGTCATCGCCCAGGAGGAGAACCCACGCGCCTGAGCTGAGGTCGACGCACCGATCCCACTGGGCGGTGAGAGAGGTTGCTCCCTTGTTCTCTCGAAAGCGATGATAGGTGAGATCGAGAGCCGGCGAGTAGAGGCTGCAAATCGATCGGATATCGTCAGGACTCGCGTCGTCACCAACAATCACCTGAAAGCGTTTGTCTGTCTGGTCCGCCAGAGAATCCAGTGCGGTCGCGAGATAGGCCGCACGGTAAGCCGGGATGACGATACTCAGGGTGTCATCCATACAGGCACGAAGCAAGGCAATTCATGGTCGTAGTCAGAGTGCCCGCCCCTGATCGGCAGCGGAAATGCGTCTCGCGAGACAAATGGTTTCTTCAAACGGGGGCTGGCGCCGTTGTCGTGCTTGCGCCAGAACCAGTCCGGATTTCGCAGGATCGCCCCCGGCTGTGGCGACTTCATCGGCCCACTGGGCACCCCGGCGATGGAAGCAGGATCCGGGCCGAACTTTTCGTTGGCGCAAGGCCTGACATTCGCGGCAGACGTGGCACCATTCATGCTGCCTGGCAGTGATCGAAACAGACTTCAACTTATGAGCGCTTCATCTTCACACGCACGCGTCGGCGTTGTCATTCCGTTCTTCCAGCGTCAACCTGGACTGCTGCGCCGCGCTCTGGATTCAGTGAATCGCCAGTCCATCCTCGCCAACGAGGGTTTCCGTATTCTCGTCTGCGTGGTGGATGACGAATCACCCGTGAGCGCCAGGGACGAGCTGATCGCATTCGAGGCTCCAGCCAACGTCGAGTTGATCGTCCATAGACAGAGCAATCAAGGAGCTGGTGGTGCGCGGAACACCTGCCTCGAACTGCTCGAGGGGCGCGTGGACATCCTGGCGTTCCTCGATTCCGACGACACCTGGTCGCCTGATCACCTGCTTCGTGCGGTGACCGCCATAGACGCGGGAATCGATTTCTACTTTTGCAATGCGTTGCGCGAGGGCAGTACTCAGCCCGAGAACCGGGCGCTCCCGTCCTGGTTCGAATCGAATCTCCAGCCCTTGGATGGGATGACGGACGTGTTCGCATATCGGGGACCATGGGACTTGCCCGTCGTTCACGGAATGATTCCGACAACATCCACCATCGTTCACAGACAAAGAGGGGACCGCATACGTTTCCCTCGCCGCTACTTTCGGTTCGGGGAAGACCAGTATTACTGTCTGAGCCATCTGCGCTCGGGATCCCAGCTGGGATACTCGTCACGAACCGAGATCCTCTGTGGCCGAGGCGTCAATATCTTTGCCGGCAATGCACCTCTGTCGGAGGGACAACGCCTGTGCTGGCTCGATGAGATTTCGTATCGCCAGCATGCACTCCAGACCCTTCCGCTTTCAGACGGGGCGAGACGGCATCTGGAACAAAAGCTCGTGGACGCGCAAAAAGCTGTCGTCAAGCAGGGAATCTGGTTGGCCGCGTCTGGAAAACCGGGATGGCTGATGAAATCGCTGCTCCATGCGCCAGGCTTGCTGTTCCGAACACCTTCCGCAGCTTCCGAGGTGTTGAAAGAACGCGCTTCGGCCAATCATCCCAGCCAGCCGACCTGATCTTCAAACACGCCCCCCACGGACTCGTCTGTCATCCATCGGATTGTCTGCGGAGGAGTTTCACGCTGCCGAACGTGAAATGACGTACGGAATGCCACCGTTGTTGGCCATGTCCAGCATGAGCGCATCCGCAAAGAACTTCGTGGCCCAGTTCGGGCATTGCCAAGGGTGATAGGAGCCATCGATCGGATGCGATCCCTTCACCGCCCCCATCTCTTCGGGTATTCCAACGAGCTTCTGCGTCTTCTTGACGAATCCGATCACCCGGCCTGCGGCTTCCAGGTACTTCCGTTCGCCGGTGATCTGATACATGCGTCCCCAGTTGATACCGATCTGCGCATCTCCGGTCAGGCATGACCACTTCACCGTCGGACGCCAGCGCTCGTCGAACCTGCCTGGGAGAAATCCGTCCGTGGGCAACGCGGCCAGCACGGCGTCACCCATCACGCGCGCCGCACCGATAAGATCGTCCCGCTTCGCGTAGGTTCCGATCTCCATGAAGCCCCGCATGGCGTAGGCGATGGTGTGCACGAAGGGTTGAGCATTGTCCTGGAGGCAATTGTTCATCAGCCAACCCAACGGATTGCGCTGTGTCAACGCCCATTCGCAGTTTTTCACGGCGGCGTCGAGAAACCGCCGCTCTCCGGTGATCTCGTGCACCCGGGCTAGGCCCCAGGCAGAACGCGTGTTGTACGTGTTGATCTGCTTCCCGGTCATCGGCGAGCCCCACGTACGCCAGCATCCGTCGTCGTCCATGACATCGCACAGCCACGTGGCGGCCTTGACTGCAGCCTCTCGGTAGCGTTCATCGCGCTCTTCCTCGAAGGCGCGCACCCAGCCAAAAAGCACTTGTCCGGTGTTGAATATGGTCGGCTGATCGGAATCACCCAGCGCGCCGGCCAGAACTCCTCCGGTCGGATGCTGGATCTCGCATTCCCAATCGGCCATTTCCCGGGCACGGACTCTCGCATCGTCGTCTCCCGCGACCGCGCTGTAGCGGTAGAACGTCGGAATGATGTATCCGGTCGTTTCAGGGTACGACGGCGCCCACTTCTTGAGCCGCACGAGCCACGTCTGGGACACCCCCCGATCGGCTGTGGCATCTTGTGCGCGCTTGAGCCAATCCATCGCCGCCTGGAGATGGACTTGATGCTCCCGGGGAGTGGTTAGCCCGATATTGGCACGGTCTGCCAACTGGCGCAGTGTGTGGCCTACGTTCTTCACGAATGTCATGGACGAATGTGCTGAGATCGATGAGGGTGTCGACGCGGCCCGGAACGGGTGGGTCCGGACTCCGGGACTCGTCTGCCGGCTGGAAGCACAAGTCGCACCCAGCGAGGGCCTGCCTGCGACGAATCAGGGCGCAGTCCCAAGGATGACGAGTTTGAACGACCTGTTCCGGTAGAGGACGCCACCGTCATCCTCCGCGGCAGATGGCAACACGGCATATGTGGCTCCATACTTCTGACCGATGCGCCGTCGTTCCGCGGCGTCCAACGAGGCGAAGCGTTCGTTCAGAAGCGTTTCCATTTCGAACCCCCGTCCTTTGGGTAACGCGCCGCCGGACAGATCTGCGAGCCGCGCGGTCCACTCTGTCAATAGGCGACCCCCGTCCGGGTTCGTCTTGAATTCGACCACGGTCGAGCGATTCGAAAGATACGTGAACCCCTCCTTTCCAGGAGGGGTCAGGTACGTTGCCTCAGCCGGACCGAATCGCGCGATCCATCCGCACATGTCGGTCCAGTCATCGGGGTCATCCCATGGCGTCGTGACCGCCCATGCCCAGTGTCGTTGTACGGAGTGCAGGGTCCCGGGAAGAGAATGAAACAGCCCGAGCGCTGCCCATCCCATTCCCAGTAGTGCAACCTTGGACCCAGGCAACCTCCGAGACCGATAACCATCGATGGTGACAGCAAGCAGGGCCACCAAACCGAATCCGGTCACGAACGGTGTCAATCGCAAGAACTGGAGCTTTGCGATCCCGCCCCAGCGTACCCAGTAGTAGTCCAGAAAGTGAAGCGAGCTGGCAAGGGAGATGGCGAGCGCGAAATAGAGTGAGAGCCTCCATACCGACCGGGCCCTTTCGCACCGGCGGTCGAACCAGAATGCCGCAAGCGCGACGAAGCTCAGGTGGAACAGATACCAGATCAGAGCGCCCATGGAGGCGAGCTCCATATGATGTGGCATGCGCAGGCTCAAGTAGTCCACGTTCCACGCGGCATGCTGCCCTCCCTGATGCAGTGCCACGGCCGCGATCGCGACACACGGAGACGCCGGAATGGCCCACAAGAGGAGCGACTTCACGACAGCGCCTCGACTGAGAAGCGGCTTGTCGCCACTGATCCGGTAGACGAATGCGGGAGCCAGGAAAGCTGTCGCAAGGATACCGATCTGCAAATGGCAAAGCGTCGCTAGCCCAAGGGATGCGGCGGCCGCGAGGGGTCGCCCCGTCGCGATGGCCGCCAGCGCCCCCAGCACCGCACCGTGGGCGAAGATGGGCGGCTGAATGACTCCGTTGCCCAGGAGCGTGTTGATCTCCAATCCCTCACCTGCGTGCAGAAGCGTCAGGCCCAGACCCACGGCGCACCCGGCGAACGCCCAAGGCCGCATCCCGAGCACCCGGCAGAATGAAAACAAGCCCCCGAGAAAGACGACTCGCCCAGCGAAGGACATGATCACCACCGCGGTGTTCTCGCCAAGCAGCGCCGACATCCAGCCAAGCATCACCGCGAAGGGAAAATGGTGGTACCAGCGGAGCGAGATTCCGAAGTCGTTTGGCAGGTAGCCGGGATCCACCATTCGCCTGACGACGGGAAGCAGGCCGACGTGGTTCGACTCACCTATGACGATCCCGCCAGCGGCGCAAACGAGGATGACGGAAAGGACGGGTACGAGTGCGAGAGCCACGAACACGTCGTGGCTGCGCTGCCTCTGGTTCGACGCGATTTCTGGTGCGGATGGCATCACGAGTCAGGCGCCCCCCGGCGACGTGCTACATGTCGCGAATCTCGAAGAAATGGGTACCGCGAGCTACCAGGCGTTCTGCCGCGTCGAGAACGCTTCGGGCCCGGACAAGGATCAAGCCGGTGTTGCCCACGCGCTGACGCACGAGTGCGCCGGCGGCTTCCAGCTCGGAGATCAACCTCTCTTCGCGCCGGGCTCGATTTGCCCGGGCACTGATCACCTTGACCGCGCAGTCGATCCTCTCGCCCTCATATCCGATCGTTACCGCGGAGAGCGGCTCGGGATCGTAGAACGCGAAGGGAAGCGCGTTCGCGGTCGCGGCTTCGACGTAGTGAGTGAAGGTAAAGCTGGAGAAAGGAGTGTCGACACCCAGGATCCAGGCATTCCGATCCACAAGGCGGGCGAAGGGAGACAGGCGGCCGAAGGGTTCGTCCGTACGTTCGTGATGCTCGAGGAAAGCGTCCCGATCGGCTCCCCAGGCGACGAGCGGATGAGTCGGTGAGAGACTCCGGCGCACGCCATCGCTGCGGCGGAATGCTTCCGACAGCATGCCCATCATCGAGGGCGTCTTGCGGACGTTCATGGGCCGTGCCTTGGCCAGATACTCCGCCGTGCTCATGTTGTGGTACGGCAGGGAAGGCATGACAAGAAGGCCGGACGGGCCGACGACGCGTTTCAGCGAAACCACGGCATCGGAGGCCTTGCCGCGGAATCCGTTGTGGGCGAGCCAGGACGAATGCACCATGAGCGTGTCTCCCGGCACGACTCCCATTCGTGCAAGCGTGCGCGCGAGAGCCTCCCCGTCATAGGACCATACCGTTCGAGCCAGCAGGTCCTTGATGGAGGTCTTCAGCTTACCGGCGGAGGCCATTCGCTACCTGTCGGCGATTCATAGTGCTTGTCCACGACCTGCGGATGCCACGGTCTCGTCGAGGAGCCGGGCAAACCGCCCCGTAATCACCTTCCGGTCGAACTGGGCCAGGTAGTCATCGTCTGCCTTTGCGACTCGCGGCACCGGCTTCGAGAGCCAGTCCCGCAGGAGCACTTCGCATTCGTCGACGGACTCGGCATGAACGGCGTGCCCGAGACCTGCGCGCTCGATGATCTGCTGCGTCGCGCCTGGATCGCACAGGGCGAAGATGGGTCGTCTCGCCGCCACATACTCGAAGAGCTTCCCCGGTATCACTCCGTCCGAGGTCTCTCCGGTGTCGACGATGAGCAGCAGAAAGTCGCAATTGACCTGTGCACTCATGGCTGACTCGTAGTCCACGTCACCTGCGAACTCGTAGAGATCGGCAGTACCGTCGCGGGCCAGGATCTCGTCGTAGCGGGCGCGGATGGAAGGCTCAACGCCTCCCAGGATGCGCACCTTGACGCGGGCGGCCAGCGAGGGATCCGTACGCTTGAGCCGGCCGAGCGCCTCTGCGAAGGCATAGCCGCGGCGGTTCTTGAACAGCCGCCCGGTATAGACGAACTCGATCTTCGCATCATCGAAGGGCCGGGTCCGCTGCCTTCCGCCGTAGAGTTCGACGTCATAACCGTTCGTCAGCGTCTCCCACCGCGCCCGGATGCGGGGATGCAGCTTCTGCATGTAGGCCGTCTTCGGCTCCGATACGGTGATGACAACGTCGGCGCGTTCCAGGAGCCTGCTTTCCATACGGAATTCGAGCTTCGTTCGCCAGGCAGGCAGCCATTCCCTGAGGACATCGCCGTACCAAAGGTCCCGATAGTCGACAAGCCAGGGGATTCCCGTTTCGAATCGAAGCTGATGTCCGACGAAGATGCTGGAAAAAGGTGGCAGCGTCGTATAGATCGCATCGATCTTCTGTCGCCGGCAGATCGCTCGCGCCCGTTCCAGGGCTTGATTCGCCCAGGGGCGATAGTCGTCCGGAATGTAGACGAAATTCTTGAGAAGGGTTCGGGTGAACGCGTGAGCGCGATGGATCAGACCGCCCGGAGACTTCGGAGGAGAAGCCACCGTGGCCGCCACACTCTCCGACGGCGGCGCTCCGGTCATCAGGTTGGAGGTCGCTTGCTGTACCGGCCCTCGCCCGAGCATGCGCTTGACCGCATCCGCGATCTGTACCTCCACGTCCACGAACGGAGCGCGTTCGAGGGTCACGCCTTCCGGGATTTCGCCGTTCAACCTCGGATCGTAGTTCGGTTCTCGGCCTGATGGATCCAGAGTGAGGACCACCGAGTCCCAGCCGTGCGCCCGCAGGTGCTCCACGAACTTCACGGTGCGGATCCGGCCGATCGTCTTGAGCGGCGGAAACTCCCCGGCGACCACAAGCAGCGTCTTGCGGCCTTCCGTCATGGCGCGCCTCCGCCCACCAGCCGCTCGCACATGCCGCGAAAGATCCTGGCTCTCGCCCGCCAGTCATTGGCCCTTGCGTGTTCCAGCCCGCCCTTCTCCAGCGACGATCTGAATGCGTCGTCGGTGAGAATGGAGATGAAGGCGTTTGCGATATCCTGGACGTCCTCTCCATTCACGAGCAGTCCCGTCTTCCGGTCGACGATCGCGTCGACCGCACCCCCCCGCGCGGCCGCCGACCACGGTACGTCCACATGCATTCGCCTCAAGAAAGACCAGTCCGAATCCCTCCGTATCGCCATCGGGCATGGTCCTGTTGGGCATCGCGAAGAGCGCCGAGGCACGATAGGCCCGAACCAGATCTTCCTGGCTGACAGGGCCGGTGAAGCAGACCTTGTCGGCAATGCCTTGCGACGCGGCAATGCCTTTCAGTTCTTCCATCTGGTCACCTTCCCCCACGATCACCAGTCGCGCGTCCGGAACACGTTGAAGAACGGCGGGCATGGCGCGTATGGTCTGATCGAAACCCTTGCGCGGCACCAGTCGTCCGACGCAAAGAATGATGGGCCCGCTGCCGAGGTTGTAGCGGTTGCGAAGGACCCCATCGTCGGAACCGCTGGTGAACCGCTCCGTGTCGACGCCATTCGGAATCAGGAAGATCCGGTCGCGCCGGACACCGAAGTCCTTCTCGAGCGTATCGGCCGTGAATCGGCTGACCGCGACGATGGCATCGGCGCCTCGCAACGTCTTCAAGCGTCTGGCTCCGAACGATCCGGTCGCATAGCGGGTGGTGATTTCTTCGCCATGCACATAGAAGACGAGCTTCGATCCAGTCACCCTCCTGAGGAACTCACCGATCCAGGCACCCGACACGAGTTCGCCGATGCACACGACACCGATCCGGTGTTCTCTCACCAGTTTCAACGCACTGGCGGCCACCTTCAGCTTGAGCGGGATATCGGTGGCAAGCTGCCGCCAGGCGGAAACCAGCTTGTTTCGAGGAGGAGGAAGCATGCGGGGCCGGAGCAGTTCGAGTCGCGATACGGGATATCCGCACCGGGCGTCGTGTTCCCGCCATCCATCGATCTCCATTCCCGTACCGTAGTGTCGCCAGGTGGCAAGCACGGCTGCGCGGCCATCTCCCGAAAGTCTCGCGATATTTTCGTAGACCGTGGCAGAACCGCCGCGTATCGGAGCAAAGATGCTCGCAACGATGAGGCAATTGGATTCCTTCATGCTTGCTTCACTGAAGAATCCGGTTGAACCACTTCGGAATCACGATCGTCTCTTCGGCCGGCGCGGCCTTGATCGCCAGCCTTCTCAGGCACACACAAATGACGATCAGGTTGTAGGGCAGATCGAAGTAGGCAAGGCTCAGGAATGTTCCCCCGATGAGATAGCCGATCAGGCTTACCTGACACAAGGCGGCAAGATCGGCCATCCATTGCTTTTCCGGGTCGCCTTTCACGCTCCGTCTGACGCTGCCGAGATCCAACCAGAGGAGGCCCCACATGGTCAGGTAAAGGAACAGGCCGATGAAACCCAATTCCCCCAGGACCTGGAAGTAGATGCTATGGGCGACGACGACCAGCCGCGCCATGGGGTAGTACTCGGCATAGGTCGCCGGCGACCACATTTCGAAGCCGCCGCCAAAGACGTTGTTCCGGGCAACATTGAACGCCATCGTCCATGCATCCAGGCGGCTCATGGCGGACGTGTCTTCCTCGTACGTCTGAATGGTATTCATGCGCGACATCCATTCGGCAGGCATGAAGCTGACGAGGAAGAATGCCGCGACACCTGCGAGGACCAACAGACCGAATCGGTTACGGCTACGCACGATCAGCAGACCTGTCATGGCGCCGATGGCCAGGAGTGCGCCTCGCGAATGGCTTCCGACCGCGGAGGCCGCCATCAGGAACATGGCTCCGCTCCACGCATGGCGCTTCCAGACGATCTTCGTCTGCAACTGCAGGTAGCGCATGAGGGGAATGACGGTGATGAGGGCCAGGGCAAGCTCGTTGTTCCCTTCGATGAATGTCCCCGACGGCCCCCACACGCGATGGCCTCCACCCGTCATGATCGTGAACAGACCGCCCTTGATGCCGTAATAACCCAGTGATGCGACGATGGTGAGCACGAGTAGTTCGATCTGCTTTCTCTCGTAGATCAGCGCCATCGCAACGAAGATCATCAACTGGATCTTCAGGATCTGCGAAAGCATCGGCCACGCGGCATCGCGATAGAAGGAAAACGGCCAGACGATGACCATCCACAGGATGAACACGATCAACATCGAAGAGGATGGTATGAGGAGCCCTCCCCGCTTGTCCTTCGTGGCAATGAAACCAGCAAGGGTGGCGCCGCCGACGATCGCCGCCACGGGGAGGCTGGCGGCGAAGCCCCATGCCTGCTTGTGCGGGTTCATGAGACCCACCCATGTCCAGCCGATGATCCCGATCCAGGGCCGGCGAAGTGCGGAGAGGGCGATCGCACCGACCAGAATGACGACGAGTATGTCTCTCATTGACGAGGCCGCCCCGAGACTATGTTTTCCGGGGTCGCATCATCGTGCGACATGGCTCACGACATAGCGGAACTTCCCCGACTTCTCGGCCGGTATGCGGTCGATCCGCTGAACCTCGATCTTCACTCCCTGCCCCAGCCGCCGCCGTAACCCGTCCTCGATGGTCTGCAGGCACCGATCCTCGAAGTCCGGTCCCGGGACAACCAGCACGCGCGTGAACTCGAGCGATTCCTGCACGATCTTGAATGCGGCGATTCCCGGGAGATCCCGAATCACGTAGATGAGCGCCAGGCCGTGCATGATCGTGCCGTCCGACGCCACGACGAAGTCCGTCGTCCGTCCTTCGACACTTCTCAGCAGCGGGAGGCCCCTGCCACATTCGCAGGCCCTGTCGTCCATCACGCCGACGTCCCCTGTCCGATACCGGATGAAGGGAAAATCGCGTGAAGCAAGGTGCGTGACCACGATCTCGCCCGAGTGCCCGGGCGGTAGCGGTTCACCGCCAGGCGAAACGATCTCGATGATGACGTCTTCTGCCGTCACGTGCATTCCACCATGCGGACATTCGTGGGCGAGAAACCCCGCGTCCCTGCCGCCGTATCCATTGGCGACAGGACAGCCAAACGCGCCGGAAATGACCTTCCTCTGCTCGTCATACAGCCGTTCCGAAGTGACGAACACGACCTTGACACCGAGGTCGTCCAACTTCACCCCTCGACTTGCGGCATGCTGGGCAATCAGAGAGATGGAGGACGGATAGCCGAACAGCATGCGAGGTCGCCGGTCCCGGATGCGGGCCACGAAGCCGTCAAGCTTCTGCTCGGACATCTCGAAGGCAGGAAGGAGTTCGGTGCGGAAGACAAAGTCCCGTAGCGCCCGAACCCTGTCCTGCGCGCCGAGTTCGATTGGCGAGCCCCAGACGACGATCTCCGGATCGCCGATGTCGACGCCCCACCAACGCGTAGCCCGCCACTTTGCCGCGACGTCGTGACTCACGCGCTCCGATCCGAGATAGAAGATCAGGGGTTCACCGCTGGACCCTCCCGTATTCGAGCGTGCAAGCTTTCCGGCGACGTCGGACTTCATTTGCTCGCTGCGTTCCCGGATGAGTGCCTTGGTGAGGAACGGCAGCTTCGCAACGTCGGAAGGCCGCCTGAAGTCTGCGGCTGTAAGACGGAGATCCGCGAGCAGGCCGCGGTAGTAGGGTACATGCTGCTCGGCGTGCGAAATCATCGAGTGCAGACGCTCCCCTCTGAACTCATCCAGCTGCTCCGCACGCCACCACTGCGACCGATCCAGAACCTTTCGGACGGCTACCGTGCTGTGCCCTTTCATCATCTCCTGCGCGGGAAAGACCACATCCGCGATGATGCGCGTGGCAAGACTCATGAGCGATCGCTCCCTGTGACGGGCCAGCAGACAGAGGGGCTTCCGTGCACGGAGCAGGCATCGTAGGCGGACAGAAGGGACTCGCGTACGTTCTCCCACGTGAATCGGCTCGCCTCGCGCAGACCGTTCGAAATCAGAGTCGCCCGCAGCCCGGGATCCATCAGGATTTCGATTGCGGCGTTCGCGAGCGCCTCATCAGACCTGACAGGAACCAGCATCGCGTTCACCCCATGCTCGACCAGGTAAGGAATACCTCCAGCGTCGGTGCTCACTACCGGAACTGCCGACGCCAACGCCTCCAGGATCGCATTGGGCGTGTTGTCGGCAATGCTGGAATTGAGCATGACATCGGCCGATCTCAGCAGTGCCGACATGTCGTCCGGCGTCAGGCGCCCCGTGAACGTCACGGCATCCTCGACATGCAAGGTTCGGCAGAGATTCGAAAGCGTGTCACGTTCCGGCCCTGTGCCCGCCACCGTGAGGCGAGCGTCTGGAAAGCGGCTCCTGATCCGGGCGAAGGCTCGCACCGACGTTCCAACATCGTAGATCGCCTCAAGGTTACGGGTCACCACGAGGTGCGGCGCACCACCCGCATCCCTTGCCACCGGAGGACGGAACCGTGTCAGGTCCACGACGTTGGGAACGATGCTCGCGTTCATTCCGAACTTTGCAAACACCGTCTGCAGAAAGCGCGAAGGGACAGCGAGAAACTGTGCCCTGCGCATCGATAGACGAACCAGGCGGGAGGACCGACCGAGGAAATGCTCGGCTTCGCCGCCACGGTAGTTGACGAGCACACGTGCACCGCGCGCCCGGGAGACCCAGATGGCCGGAGCCGCGAAGAGGTGCCATGACCATCCGGAGTTCGCCATGACGTGCACGACATCGCCGGCACGGATGGCCGCTGACAATGCGCGGACGTACGAGGCGAGGCGCCAAACGGCCCGCAGGACCTTGATCCGGGCGACCCACGCGGGCCTGTACGGCTCATTCGTGCGGACGATGACGACGTCCATTGCCTCGCCGCGAAGCAGCCGGGCGAGCTGTTCCGTCTGATTCGCCATGCCTCCCGCGGGGGGCGGGAGCGGACCTACGAGTATGACCCGTCGTGTCATTTCAGGCCGTCAAGGATCCGGTCACGCTGTATCTGCAGACGAAAGCCGGCATGCTCAAGCCGATCTGGCCAATGCAGGGAAGGCCTGCTGGGAAATGCCCGCGACGGCGCCGCTGCCACAACGGCTCTCGAGCTTGCGCAGGAAGCCTTCGAACATCAGCAGCGTCCACAGGGGCGCACTGTAGTCGCGCCGTCCCGACTGGTGGTCGTCGACGAGTTCGGTCAGATAGCTGCGGTTGAAATAGCCGGTCTTCAGCAGTTCCCCTTCGAGAAGACGGGTGCGCACGGTCGAACGCAGCGGACCGCGGAACCATCGGGCCAACGGCACCGCGAACCCCATCTTCCGACGGTACAGCACGTCATGCGGAAGATGCGGCTCCATGGCTTTCTTGAGGAGCCACTTGCCTTCGCCGTCACGCACCTTGAGGGACGAAGGAGTGCTGCAAGCCACTCGACGAGAGGGTGATCCATCAGCGGCTCCCTGACCTCCAGCGAGTGCGCCATGCTCGCACGGTCGACCTTCGTGTTGATGTCCCCGACGAGATAGGTCTTGAGGTCGAGATACTGAACGAGGCCGAGCACATCCTCGGACTTGTAGCGCGCCGCATGTCCGCGAAACACTTCCACCGCGTTGTAGCTTCCTGTCTGCCGCCGGAATGCATCCGAGAAGAGGCGCCGGCGCATAGGATCGCGAAAGATCGAAACGCTGTGAAAGTACCCTTGGACGGAGTCCCGGGCCAGAGATTCGAACGTGCTCTTCGCGCGTAGAACGCGCGGAGCCCAGTCGAGCTTGGGGTACGCCGAACCAAGGGCACCGAACAGCGGGCGGCGTACGGTCAGGGGCAACATGGAACGGATACGGTCCTCGTTCATGTGCATTCGATACCGCCTGTAGCCGCCGAAACTCTCGTCCCCGCCGTCTCCGGACAGTGCCACCGTGACCCGGGTCCGCGCCAGCTGACAAACGCGATACGTCGGAATGGCGGAACTGTCCGCATACGGCTCGTCGTACAGGCCGACCAGTTCGTCGATGAGCGAGTAGTCGTCGCTGTCCACCTGTTCGACGAAGTGATCGGTGTTGTACCTTGCTGCCACCTCTCGCGCATATGCGGACTCGTCGAATGCCGGATCGGCGAACGAGATCGAGCACGTCTTGACGGGTGACGCCGATTGCGTGGCCATGGAAGCGACTACGGCACTGGAGTCGACACCACCGGAGAGGAATGCGCCCAGCGGCACCTCCGAGATCATGCGAAGTCTCACGGACTCCCGCAGTCTCCTGACGAGTTCTTCCTGCGCCTCGTCATCGCTGATCGTGGAATCGAGCGTGAACTCCACGTCCCAGTAGCAGGCGGGCGGAGGCAACGGCTTGCCCCTCCGGATGGTCAGCGTATGTCCCGGAGGAAGCTTGTGGGTGCCGACGAAGATCGTTCTCGGTTCCGGCACGTAGCCGAGCGCGAAGTACTCCTCGATCGCGTGGGGATCGAGCGCCGTCGCCAAGGCACCGTGAGCGATGAGCGCCTTGAGTTCGGATCCGAACAGCAGCATGCCGTCCGGCAGAAGGCTGTAGAACAGCGGTTTCACTCCGAGGCGATCCCGGGCAAGGAAAAGCGTTTCGCTGGATCGGTCCCAAAGCGCGAAGGCGAACATGCCCCGGAACCGCTCCACACAGGCCGAACCCCATTCTTCCCACGCGTGCACGATCACTTCGGTGTCACTGCGCGTCTTGAATACATGTCCGCGCCCCGCCAACTCGGGAATCAGTTCCTGGTAATTGTAGATCTCGCCGTTGAAGACGACGGCCACGGAGCCGTCCTCGTTGAACAGGGGCTGATGACCCGCAGCGACATCGATGATGGCGAGACGCCTGTGTCCAAGACCTACGCCCGGCTCGAGATGAAGGCCGCCACCGTCGGGCCCACGATGGAGCTGGCTCTCGTTCATACGGTGCAGGATTTCCCGGCCCACGTCACGACGGGAGATTGAATCGAAGACTCCAACGAGACCGCACATGTCGAACCTACTCCATTGAACGGCCGGAGGCCGCGCATTCGCTGCGTTTTTGACGGTGACCTGTCGGCCCCTTGTTCAACAACACGGCCGCGCCTCCGGAATCATCTGTCGACGGCCACGAGCGGCCCGTAGACGTCTTCGTAGCGGCTCACACTGTTTTGCCACGTACGCTCCTTCTCCACGAAGGTCCTGGCCTTGCGCCTCAGGAGCGGCCACCCGGCCGGGTCGCTGAGCAGCTTTTCCACTGCGCCGGCGAGCGCCGATGCAACGCCCGCCTTGAAGAGAATCCCTGTCTCGCCATCCCGAATGAGTTCCCGGTGACCACCGACATCGGAGGCGATGAGAAGACGGCCCTGGGCCATTGCCTCCAATGGCTTCAGCGGAGTGACAAGCTCGGTGAGACGCATGGGGTAGCGGGGATAGACGAGCACGTCGACGAGATCGTAGTAGAGCCCGATCTCGGCATGCGGAACTCTGCCCAGGAAGATCACCGCGTTCTCGATGCCCAGCTGACTGGCCTTGGCCTTCAGCTCCATCTCCTGCGGACCGCCACCGACGAGCAGGACCCGCGCCTTCGGCTGCTTGCTCAATATCATGGGCATCGCATCGAGGAGCAACGCCAATCCCTCGTAAGCGTAGAAGGATCCGAGGAAACCGAGGACGGTGCATCCCTGCAATCCGAGCCTGCTGCGCAACCCTTCGTCTCCGGGATGATCGAACTGGAACTTGTCGACATCGACTGCGTTGGGTATCACAGTCACCTTGGCGGCGGCTATGCCACGGGCAACGATGTCGCCCCGCAGCCCCTCGCAGATGGTCGTGATCCGGTCGACGCGCCTGAGCGCGTACGTTTCAAGGGCGCGCGTGAGCCGATATCTGAGACCCCCCTCCCTGGCGGTGCCGTGGTCTACCGCAGCGTCTTCCCAGAAAGCGCGCACCTCGTAGACGACCGGTATGCCGAGACGGCGAGCGACACGCAACGCCGGTATGGCATTCAGGACGGGAGAATGGGCATGAATCACATCCGGTTTGACGCGCATTGCCACGTCATGGACGCGGCCGGTCAACTGCCGCATCAGGGCGAATTCGCGCAATCCAGGCAGCGAGTCGACAGATCCGGAGGCGCCGCGAGTCCGGAAGAAGTGCCAACCGTCGATGTCCTCCTCGTCCACCGAGGCGCCGGGATGTTTCGGGCTCGTGACGTGAAAGGTCTCCCACCCGCGCTTGCGCTGCTCCTTGAGAATGGAAAGAGTCCTGAACGCATAACCGCTATGGGAGGGAATCGAGTGGTCGAGTACGTGAAGTATGCGCATCGGTCCGGATTCTGACGAGGCTATTCGCGGATGCCGGGGCGGGCCGGGACAAAGCATGAATCATTGGCGGCCATGCCGGACCGGGCCACTTCAAGGGTGGGAAGGCAAGTGTGCACGGAGGTCGGCAAAGACGGAGGCATATCGACAACCGCATAGGCAAGGGCAATGCCAGACACACGGTCACCATCGCAAACGCAGACGCAGGCCCGGAGCTGGTCCGCCGAACGTGCTAGCGAGGCGCACCGTGCCCCGACTGGAATCCCTCGAGTGTCCCGAAAAGCGCTTGCAGGCGAAGTTGGGCGAATGTCGCGAGACTATCGGCCAGCTTGGCGTCGGTCGAGCGCTCGAAGGTCTGGGTCCACAGAATGATCGCCGAATCGTCCCCTCGACCCATGACGCGCGCCAAACCAAGCAGAAGCTTTGCCACTATGTCATGAGTGGTCGTCCAGCCCGCCACCCAGTAGAGGCGCCTTGTCACCACTCTCCGCTCGCCCAGTTGGAACTCCTGCTCGAGCACGGTGCGCGCGACACCGCCGTCAAGGAGTTGCTCGGCCCTGGCGGGAGGCTTCGTCCACCACCGATCGGACACCAGCAAGCGGTTCTCGTAGGCGTTCAGTTCCTTGCCCTTGACCTGATTCCTGTACCACGCGATCAGGACCCCGACTCGGGTGCCGTCACAATCGTACTCACCCTCGATCCGTATCACCGCATTGGCGTACTTGGGAGCGATGGGCAGCTTGCCGGCAACGAGGGAGCACCCGGTCAGGAAGGATTCCAATTCGGCCTTGGTGGGGAACGCCCGCCCGTCGTTGCCGTCCGACTCGTTCATCGAGACGAGCCTCCAAGGCACCACGCAGACAAGCACCAGTAGCAGCGCTACCGCCACGCGCGAGGTACTGACCGCGTCCGGCCTTGTTCCCTCGGTCGCGACATGCTGTGGAGAAGGGTCTCTCCACCGCGCCCCCACACTGAAGATTGCGAAGACCGCGATACCGAAGATGATCCAACCCAGCGTCAGGTGTCCGACCACCACGCCGTACTTGTTGCCGGAGAGGTGGGCAACCACCACGATCGTGTAAGCCCTGACCCAGTTGGCGACGATGGGCAGCACGACCGATATGGCAACGAAGACCACGCGCTTCTGCCACGACGTGAACGTGAGATAGGCGAATACCGAACCCGCGAAGGTCGACACCGACAGATAACGAACGCCGCTGCACCACTCGATCACCGACCACTGTCCGGTGGGTATGACGAAGTTCGTGCCTTCCTGCCACACGGGTATGCCGGAGAGCCGCAGTCCGGCGACGACGGAACTGGCCGTCCACTCCATGAGGATCGGCACCATCGACGGTCCGAGAGGGATCGCGAAAAGAAGAAACGACAGCGGCCCCATCATGGAACGAAACACCCGATCGCCCAGCACGGACCACAGCGCTCCGTAAACCATCCCGACCAACGCGAACTGGGACACCACGGACGCGCCGGCGAAATTTCCCGCAAGCCAGGCAAGGCCTGCGGCGAATATCAGAAAAAGACCCTTGGGTGTGGGACGCGCAGCTTCCGATGCGATGCGGTCACGGTTCCGCCAGAGGAGCCAAAGGCAGACCAGGACGGCGAAGGGACCGTGGGAAGAACTCGCGGATTCTTCCCAGAGCGACACGATCTCCAGCGATGTGGGACCGTACAAGCCGAAGATCCCCGCTGCCGCCGCGATCGCGGCAATTCGCGCCGGCGATCGGACACCGGAGGCAACGACACCGCCCGCGCTAGTTCCGGGCGCCAACGAACACATCCGCAAGACCTTGCCTTGTGCTGTCGCCCTGGTCGTTGGGCGCTCCTTCGAGCATTGCCTCGACGCCTTCCACATTCGTGACCCAGTCGTAGAACCGGGAGACATAGTCGCGCGGAGTACCAAGATCATTGCGCGCCACCTTGTCCAGGCCTTCCAGGACAGCCTCTGCGAATTCGTGCGCCGTATCGGCTTGGCGAAGTCCATACCGACTTGCGTCGACCAGGGGCGCGGCGCACTGCGCGTGCGCGACGACCTGCTTGTCCATGGCCATGGCTTCGAGAATCTTGTTCTGGATGCCGCGGGCCACTCTCAGTGGCGCCACGACGAGCCGTGCATGCTGCAAGTATGGCCGGACGTCCGGAACGCTTCCCGTCACGACGACGCCGTCGATTTCCTGGAGAGCCTTGACAGTTGGCGACGGATTCATCCCCACGACGTAGAACCGAAGGGCGGGGTGACGGCTTCTCACCAGAGGCCATACGTCACGCGCGAACCAGGAAACGGCATCGATGTTCGGCCAATAGTCCATCGCACCTGTGAAGACGATGGCTTCCACGCCCGCGAAGGGATCGGCCAGGGAAGAATCGGGGCAGAAGAACCCGCGATCCACACCGTTGTTCACCACCTTGACCCTGCCGGTCACCGCGGGCGAGAGACTTTCGAACACTTTGCGTTCGTGGTCGGCGACCAGCGTCACGACCTCGCACCGCATGGTGATTCGCGTTTCATACTGCAGCAGCTTCTCGCCTTCCCGCCGATAGATCCAGGACGTGATACCGCCCCGGCGCTCGGCGTATTCCATCCATTTCGCGGAATCGACGTCGCAGAAATCGATGACTCTGCGCATGCCCGCAGCATTCTCAACGTACTGCGCCATGGAGGACGAGAAGACGAAGCAGCGGCGGACGTTCCCCCCCTTCTTCATTTCTTCCACCCAGTCGCTCATTCTCCGGGAGCGGTAGTAGGGCAGCGTCAACGCCTCGCCGGTCATCAGCCCTCTCAAGGAAAGGACCCTGTCTTTCCGCGGACGCAGAGGCAGGAGAAAGACGGTCTCGCACCACTGCTTGAGTTCTTCCGCGCGCGCCCAGTCTTCCGGCTGATCGACAAACGCACCGAGATGAATGCGATAGCGTCTGGCCAGGTTCTTCAGGATGTTGAACGACCGGACCTTGTCTCCTTTGTTCGGCGGATAGGGAATCCGGTGAGACAGGAAGAGCAGTTCTTCCATCGACGTCAGCCGAGATTTCGAACGATGCGAGGCCCCAGGAAGTTCACGACGGGCCGGGGCAGCCGTCGCCATGCCTCGATGAAAAGCCGGTACTTCGGATTCCTCGGGTTGTTCTCCGGGATGCGATCCACCGTCAGAAGGCAGTACTCATAGCTGAGTGACGCCGGTTCGAATCCCCAGTTCTTCTTGAAGTCGTAGGAGCCCGTGCCCTTCTTGCTGCGGCCATAGTCGAAGATCCGGCAACCTCGCTCGCAGGCGCGCCGCATGAGTTCCCAGTACTTGAAGTCGTTTGCGGCGAGATCCCGCGCCGCCGTCAGATCGCCCGCGTAGTAAGGCAACACCTCATCCTTGAAGTAGAAGGACATCACCCCTGAAACGGGCGTCCCGTTCTTGTCCACCACGATGAGGCATTCGCATGCATCGCCAAAAACCCGCTTCAACTCCTGGAAGTAGCGCTTGGGAAAGGGCGGTGTTCCGTGGCGATGCACATTGTCCGCGTACAGTTCGAAGAACCGGTCGACCGACTCGTCGATCTCGCTGCGAAGCTCCGCCTTGATTCCTTTCCGGACCATGGCCCTTTGCTTGCGCGGAATGGCGAGCATGTTGGCCTCGACATCCGGCAGCAGTTCCTTCCGGAAAGTCACGTAGAGATCCTGTACCGGCCAGCTGCGCTCCCTGACACCGGTATTGCGCAATTCGAGGTAGGAAGCTCCCACCTCCCTTGCGAATGCGACGCCTGCTTCGTGCAGAGAGCGCTGCGCCCCTTCGTCTGCCGCGACGGCCCCACCATAGACGCAGAAGGGCAGCGAACTCACCGAGTGTCCGAAGATCCGGCTGCGAACCTCCGCCAGCGGCAGCACTCCGACAATCCGGGCCGTCCCGCTCCGCCAGAAGGTAACGTGTCCTGTGCCCGAACACGGATTCGATGATGCCCTTCCACGACGACAGGTGAAAGAAGGTGCCATTCGTCATCGACAGGACGAAGGAATCCCAGGCCTGCCGGTCGGCCGCCCCCAGTTCACGCACTGTTGCGATGTCTCGCATCTCGCGCGTCTCGGCTTCGTAGTGCATCATGTCTGCGGGAGAAAAACGTGGTCAACGCGATCCCAGCGGAAATCCGCCAGCAGTTGTCTGAGTCTGGGCACTGTTCGACGCAAGTTCACGTAGTGGCGGAAACGAGTCTTCGCATTCACGCCGTGGACCCGGGGCTGATCGGGATCCACCTCCCACGGGTGCATGTAGAAGATCGCCGGCTGCCTGTCCAGGCGATTGACCCGCCGTATCAACCAACGGGACAAGCCATAGGGGAGAAAGCGGAAATAACCCCCGCCGCCAGCCGGCAGATTGGTGCTGAGGACTCTCGACGTCGTCACCGGAATCTCCATCAGCCCCGGCCGTACCTCGTACGTGAAACGCGGCGCGTCCGGAATGCCGTAGTGATCATGGCGAATGGGATAGATGCTGGAACTGTACCGGTACCCCGCCTCGGCAATGCAATCGAATGCCCACTGATTGTTCAGTCCGATGGAGAAGCTGGGTGCGCGGTAGCCCTTGATCTCGTTGCCCGAGAGATCCTCGAGAATGGCCTTCGCCTTGCGAATGTCCGCGGAGAAGCGTTCCCTGTCCAGATCGCTAGCCCGTTCATGCCCGAACCCATGGCTTGCCAGTTCATGCCCGGCCCGGACGATCTTTCTGATGGCTTGAGGATGTCTTTCAGCAATCCATCCCAGGGTGAAGAACGTTGCCTTGTTTCCGCTCTGTTCGAGAAGTCCCAGGATGATGTCCAGGTTTCTCTCGACCCGGCACGGAATGCTGTCCCATGAGGATCTGGGTATGTAGGGAGCGAGTGCGGACACCTGGAAGTAGTCCTCGACATCGATGCTGAGAGCGTTGGGCCGCAACGCCGTGGTCGATCTGGTCATGCGAAGCGCTCCTCAGTGCCGTACCTGGGGACCCTGCTTGGCGATCGGTTCGATGACGTGCACCATCTTGCGAAGCATCTGCAGAAGTGAGGAAAGGGTCCTTTCCAGACGCGCGACCCGGCCGTGCAGGCTGGGATCGCCCAGTTCATCCAGGGCGTTCTCGACCGAGCCGATACCTTCGCTTGCGCCGATATGGCCGCCAGGTTCGTCCAGACGGTTGTCGACGCTGTCCGCCGCGGGTCCGGAACCTTCGCTGGTCTGCATGACGGCGCCCAATTCCTCCTGAGTTCCTGGGCAACCACCTCCACGTCGGCGGCCGTCAGACTGTGCGCATCGCGAAGGAAGCCGGCGAGCATCAGCCGGTTGCACACGAGGTTGATACGGCGGGGAATACCGGAGGTGAAAGCGTAGATCGCCTCGTAGGCATCACCCTCGACTTTCGGGTCGCCCTTCCACCCGACATGCTTCAGGCGATGCTCGATGTATCGCTCCGTCTCGTCCCGGTCGAGAGGGCCCAGGTGATAGGACGCAATGACTCTCTGACGCAACTGCTGCATCGTGTGGTGCTGCATGATGCGACGCAGTTCCGGCTGCCCGACGAGAAAGCTCTGCAACAGTGCGCGATCGCCCACCTGGAAGTTCGAAAGCATTCGCAGTTCTTCGATGGCCCGGGGCGAAAGGTTCTGTGCCTCGTCCACGATGAGCAACGCGCGTTTCCCCTTCGACGCGATCGACTTGAGATACTCCTCGAGGTCGGCCAGCAGAGATCCCTTGTCGGTTCCCTTGGTCGGGAGTCCGAACGCGGCGCACACCGATCGCACCAGATCGTCGGCGTCGAGCATGGTACTCACGAGGTGAGCCGCGGCGACCTTGGTCTGATCGAGATGCGCGAGAAGGTTGCGAACCACCGTGGTCTTGCCTCTGTGATGACGATGAAACCCTCACCCTGATAGAGCCCGTACTCGAGATAGGCATAGGCACGCTTGTGGACCCTGCTCTCATAGTAGAAGTCCGGGTCCGGGCTCAACTGGAACGGCTTTCCGGATAGCCGATAGAACGACTCGTACATGAAGGATCCTCAGTAGAACGTGTGCGTCAAATCCGCCAGCACCGCCTTCTCCTGGAAGTCGTTGGCCTGGTTGGACGTGAAACGCTGATATCGGATTCCGCCGGACAACCGGGTGCGGGGCGTCAATGCATAGCTCGTGGTCAGGCGATAGGAATCCTGAGAGGCCTCCACGCCCGCCTGTTGCCCCGTGGTCGGTGGCGAAGTCGTGATCGTGTGCGAATATGCACCGACCACGGTGATCTGCTGCGTCAGCTTGTGACTCTCACTGATGCTGAATCCGCGCCGGAATATCACCCCGGCGTTGGTGAAGGGATCGGTAATGCCGGTCGCCACGGCGTCGCTCAGCGACTCCAGCCGCGACCATGTGTATCCGATGGAGAGGGTGTCTCGCCTGCCCGTCAGCACAAGATTGGGATTGATGGTCTCCACCAGCGTGATCCGCGTCGTCAGCAACCCCGAGGAGAGACTGGTGTTCTCGGGCAGTCCTCCCTGGAGCATGAGCCGATCAACCTCGGCCTCCCGGGCAACCGCATCCGGAATGGAGGCCAGGAGCGTCTGATCCAGGAGGTCCCGGGTGCTGACCGCCAGGTTGCTCCCTCCGAGCCCAGGAAGAATCTGTTCCGCCTTGGATGCGCGAAGACCGAAACTTGCCCGACTCCAGCGATGATTGGCATCGATCTGATAGCTGGTGCCGAAGAACCGCTTCTCGATGTTGGCCGAGACACGTGTGCGTTCGGTGGGTCTCCACGAGAAACCCCCGCCGTAAACCGGACCCGAAATCTTGGACAGTCGATATTCGTTGTCTTCGTATCCCGCGTGGACGTAGGGCGAGAAGACCGGGCTCAGGCCGAATGTCGCACGCAGGCGCGCGATGTCCGAGGTGGCGACACGCGTCGAGGCGAAATCGCGCGTGGAGTGGGAGTACTCCACCGAGGGCACCACGAGCGTTCCGGGAGCAGTCTGGGCTCTCGCCGTCGTGGTATTGGACGTCGAATCCGAGAATGCGCCTGTGGAGAAAGTCGAGTACTGAAAGTTGTGGCGAACCTGGTACTGCCCGCCGCCGGGAAAACGTCCTTGAATGTAGGGCGACAATCCGAGCGTTCTGGATTCGACCCGGTTGACGTTGATCAGCGCCGCGTCATTGGTGCTTCCGCCGAACGGTGACACCTCCGTCTGCACGATGGACGCACGAGCATCGACGAACATGAAGTTCTCGACGGCTTCCAGGCGCGCTGTGGCATTGAGATTGTTGACAAGTGTTTCCGGAGCGGACTCGTTGATGAACCCTCGCACGACAGGACTGTACAGTGCGGAGAGTGTCAGCCGCCGCCCTTGCCCTCTCAGCCCGATGGTCGGAGAGGTGGTGAGGATCACATCGCTCCCGCCGCCACCGGCCCCGCCCACGCCCCCGAGACGAACGTTGTCCGTGATCACCACTCCCAGATTCAGGCGCGCGATGGGCTTCCACTCGGCGCCGTGCGCAGTTGCGGCCGCAGCTGCAAGGGCAGCGGCGCCGGAGGTGAGGGCCAGAATCTGGATTGCCTTCGCGCAGCGCGTCTGTGGAAACGGAACCTGACCGCCGGCACATGACCCGCGCGGTACGCACCCCGCCTCGACCCCTCCGGTCTGGAAGAGCTTCACGATTCACTCAGCCGAAGAGTAGTAATAGGAGTAGTAGTACCCTTCGTCCCTCGAGGACGACTTGTTCAGCACAGCCATGACGACCGGGCACGCCTCGATGCTCGCAAGAGCCTCCGATACGGTGCTCTGTGCCGTCTGCTCGGCTTCGACGACGTACACGACCTGCCCCATGTGCTGGGCAAGCACCCGCGGCTCCGGGGCGGCCAGCAAAGGCGGAGAGTCGAAGAGAATGATGCGATCCGGATAGCGCTCGTAGAGCTGTTCGACCAGCTTCTCCATCACGGAACTGGCGAGCAGTTCCGTCGCATGTTCATGCCGGGTGCCCGCGGGTATGAAGGAAAGCCGCCCGAGGTTCGTCCGCATCATGACATCCGAAACATCGAGCTTCGGATCGACCAGGAGGTCCATCAGCCCCCGGGACGGCGGAATGCCCAGCATTTCCGCGAGTGCCGGACGCGTGGGATCTCCCTCGACCAGCAAGACCGTGCTGTCACGTTCCATGGCGATGCTCAAGGCGAGATTCATGGATATGAAACTCTTTCCTTCGCCAGGCAGCGCGCTGGTGACCATGATGCGTCTTGCGAACTTGACTGGCGTGGCCCCCTTGGCGGCGCAATTGTTGATGATCGGACGCTTGATCACTCGCAGTTCGTTCGCCAGTCTCGACTGAGCCTGATCCGGAGTCAGAAGTCCTTTCTCTCGGATCCGATCGAAGTCGATCTCCACAGCACGCGATTTCTTTCCGGAGCCGGCTCCGTCCGTCGCTTCACGCTTGACCGCTGGCGAACTCGGCGTCTCGGAAGACGGTGCAACGGTGCGCACCTGGATGGCTTGTTCCGCCGGGGTGACTGCAGCCGGAATCGAAATCGCAGGCTCGGCCGGGATGTTCGGCCTCGCATTGCCGACGGGTGATTCGGCGGGTTCGCGTTCGCGCAGCTCGCGCATCTTTCGCGCGGCTCGCTCGATGATGTCGTCTTCGGCGTGCTCGGGACCGGATTCGGCTTTTTCGGCAGGATAAGCGAGGCTTCCGGCCACCTGGCTTCCAGCCTCGCGGAGCTGTTCGAGCCGGCGTGCGGCTTGTTCGATGAGGCTCATCGGAATCTCCTAGACTGCCCGGACCACGAACATCAGGAAGACCAGGGCCGAACCAAACGCCGCGAACAGTCCTGCCAATCCGCCGAAGAAGACGACATTGGACACGCGGCGGCGACGGCGGCTGGACGGGCCATCCTGCATGGATATCGCTCCGAGCACGGGGCGCTGGAGCGCCTTCCTCAAGCCCTTCAGCGAATGGAATACCGGGAACAGCTGGCTGTACGCCAATGCGGCAACGGCTCCTGCGCCGAGGGAAACGCCCACGACCGCGCCAAGCAGAAGCAATCGATTGGGCGCGACCGGCTTGTTCGATACGCGGGGGGGATCGATGATCCGGAAGTCGGCGACGGAAGCGCTCTGTTCCAGTTGACCGGTCATCATCGCCGATTCGCGCCGCCCCAGAAGATTGTCGTAGTTGCTCTTCTGAACGTTGTAGTCCCGATTGAGCTGCACGAGTTCTTCCTCGAGTTCGGGCCGCATGCGAGCACGGGAACGAACTTCTTCGATGCGCCGCTGCAGTTCATCCGCCTTGCCCCTCAATGCGGCAGCGTTTGCCTCGGCATCCGCCAGAGACACCTTGAGTTGCTGGTACACCGGATTGCGGTCGGGATTGAAAGTCCTGGCGACAGGCCTCTTGCCGCTCTGGGCAGATTTCTTCCGCTCTTCCACGATCTGCTCGCGTTCACGTTCAAGGTCGGCCAGCAGCCGCTTGGTGCTGACGACATCCGGATGCTGCTCCGTGAAATTCCGCAGCAGCTCATCCAGCTTGCTCTTCAGCGAGGAAATACGTCCGTCCACTTCGGGGATGGAGATGGTCGATCCGGACTTTGCGTTCGTATCGAAATCCGGGTCGCCCATGAGCACAGGCTCTTCGCCGGCAAGTTCCTTCTTGAGCGCGTCTCTCGATTGCATTGCCGCCCGCAGGTCGATCTTCGTGGTAGCGAGCTGCGCCTCGAGACCGCCGATGGTCTCGATCGCGTTTCCTCCCCCCATCTGTTCGAGGTTGCGAAGCTTGAAATCCTTGAGGCGACGCTCGGCCTCCTGCAGCTTGCGCTCGTATTCCTGGATCTGCTGCTCGATGAACTGCTGCGCTTTCTGCGTGTCGCGGCGATTCCCGCCCAGCCCCGACTCCACGAAGATCGTCAGCAGCGCGTCCACGACCCGCTTGGCACGCGCGGTGTTCTGATCCACGTACTTGATCGTGTATAGGTTGTCGCCAGGGGAGCCCGAAATGCTCAGATTCTTGATGAGGCGTTCCACCAGCGCCTCCCGCTGCTCGGGTGTCTTCACGTCCAGATCCAGATCCGCCATGCGGATCAGCTTGTCGACGTTGGGCCGGCTGAGCAGGGTTCTGCTCAGCATGCGCACCTGCTGCTCCACGTTGGGCTGTACGGCGAGACCGGACATCAGTGGCTTCAGCACGGACTGCGTGTCCACGAATACACGAGCCGAGGCTTGATACTTGTCCGGCGCCACGGCCAGTGCCACGAGTCCCGCGATGGCCACCACCCAGGCCGCAGCCAGTCCGATCAGACGCCGCCGCCACATCCCGCGAAGATAGTCGAGGGCTTCCTGAAAAATCACGTTCACGGTCGATTCACCCTGACGTTAAGGGAATTCCGGTCCGACAGCATCCCAGGTCAGAACCAGCTTTGAGGAATCACGAGGACGTCACCTGGCTTCACATCGACGTTGGCGGACAGATCGCCACGTCGGACAAGATCCTTGAGACGCACGTTGTAGAGCTTGCCTCCGTCGGAAGTGCGCAGAAGCACGGCACGATTGCCATCGGCAAAGTCGGTGATACCCCCGACCATGATCATCAGATCCAGCATGGTCATGTTCTGGCGATACGGCAGGGCTTGCGGCCTGGCGGCTTCCCCCACAACACGAATCTGCTCGCTGTAGGGCCCGACGAAATTCGTCACGATCACCGTGACGATGGGGTCGCGAATGTACTTCGAGAGTGCCTTCTCCATGTCCCGCGCCAATTGCGTCGGCGTCTTGCCCAGGGCGGGAAGGTCTTCCACGAGGGGCACGGTGATGCGGCCATCGGGACGCACGGGGACAGCCTGCGAGAGATCGGGATTTCGCCAGACAATGAAATTGACGTTGTCTCCCGGCCCGATCACGTAGTTGTAGTCGGGGGATGCTGCAACGCGAGGCGCAGGCGGATACTTGGGCCCGGTGGCGCAACCGACCAGGGCCGACACGACCGCCATGCCGGCGACCAAGAGGGACAATGAACGAATCCAGCCGTCACGCGACATGTCTTGCCTCCAAGATTTCGTTTCTGGAACTCATGCTCTCAATGTTCGATCGTCGATCGGATTCCCGCCGATTCGCAGGATCTGGATGGACCGGTCAGGCAGTTCGGCACAGTGGCACACCGCAGAGGGAGATGGAACGCGCATCGGACTCGAGCCTCACCCAGAAAGCAACGCATATGCCACGAAACTTTCCAGCAATCCCCGGCACATATTGATTTTTTTGCGAATTGACCGATAAGACCTCTATGCAGGCGCGTACATTCCCGGCTGTCCCTGCTCCGATGTCTCGAAGCACAGGAAATCGCGCATCGCGGGACGCTCGCCGATCAGGAACTCGCTGCGCCTGTGCATTGGAGAGATAATCCGGCATGGTGCTCAAACAGGAGATTGCCCCGTCCCAGCTGGAAGTGGTTGACGCAGAACAAGCGCATGGAACCCTCGATTCGAAAGACCATCGATTCCCTTAGGCAGGAATCGGCCACCCAGCCCGGCCGGGAACGGACGAGCGACCCGGACACGCCCGCCGGGTTGATGGATGACAACCGCCTGATCGTTTTCGACGGAAAACCGTTTCCGGTGGGCGAACTCGCCACGGAACAGCTTGACCGCCGCCTTGGCGAACGAGCCGATCCGAGTGTGTTCAAGGTGCGGCTGGCTCGGTCCAGGGCACTTTATGACGCCGGAGCGCTGGTCCAGCGGCGGTACAGCCATCGCGGATACGAGACGCCGAGCACGCCCACCGAAGCAGACCCGCAACTGACGACATTTGTCGCCTATAGTCAAGGAGTTGTGGTCGGCACCGTAGGCATCAGACTGGATACTTCCGAGTCTGGCAGACTCGGCGCCGACGATCTCTACGGAGAGGAACTCGAGAAGTTGCGGGATGCCGGCGCCAGGATCTGCGAGTTCACACGGCTTGCCGTCGATACGGAGGCCTCCTCGAAACCCATTCTGGCTGCGCTGTTCCACACGGCGTACCTGTTCGCCTACAAGGTACGCGGCTACGACTGTGCCGTCATCGAAGTCAATCCCAGGCACGTCATCTTCTATCGCCGGGCGCTGAAGTTCGATGTCATCGGCCCGGAACGCCTCAACCGGCGGGTCAACGCTCCGGCCGTGCTGCTCTGCGTCAGTTTTGAATCGATTTCCGAGGGGCTTCACCAGTACGCGGGAAAGCTGGACCTGACGAACAAGACCCACACGCTGTTCCCCTATGGATTTCCTCCCGAGGAGGAAGCGGGCGTTCTGGGGCGGCTGCGGTCGCTGCAGGAATCCGAACTGGTCTGATCGTCCCGCTCGGCACCCGGCTATCCCGGGACCTCACACCAGTCTAAGAGTGCCAATTTTCGGCATGGGCGCGCCCTGCCCCATGGCGACCTTGACGTCTTGACGGACTCACAGCAGGAACAGTGTTGCCAGGCCCAGGAATATGAAGAACCCGCCGCTGTCCGTGATCGCAGTGATGAGCACGCTCGATCCTACGGCCGGATCACGCCCCAGCCTGTGCATCACGACCGGTATGAACACTCCGAACAACGCCGCGACCACCAGATTGAGTGTCATGGCCGCGGTCATGACGAGTCCCAGAGGCACGCTGTGGTAGAGCATCGTGGCAAAGAATCCGAAGATTCCTCCCCACACCACGCCATTCAGCAGGCTGATGGCAATTTCTTTCTTGAGCAGCGCCTTTGCGTTGGCACGATGAATCTGGCCCAGCGCCATCGCGCGGACAATCATGGTGATGGTCTGATTCCCTGAGTTCCCCCCGATCCCGGCGACGATCGGCATCAAGGCTGCCAGGGCGACCAGCTTCTCGATGCTGCCCTCGAAGATGCCGATGATGCGGGACGCGATGAATGCGGTGACGAGATTCACGGCGAGCCAGGTCCAACGGTTCTTGGCGGATTTCCACACGGACGAGAAGATGTCCTCTTCCTCTCGGAGACCCCCGAGGTTCAGCATCTCGCTGTCGCTCTCCTCGCGGATGTAGTCCATCACCGATGCGACGGTCACCCTCCCCACGAGCTTGCCGCGATCGTCGACCACCGGGGCGGACACGAGCTCGTATCGATCGAAGGCCTGCGCGGCTTCCTCGGCGTGCTGTCCCGGTTCGAAGCGCACCCTGTCTTCCACCATCACCTCGGCAACCTGCCGATCGGGGTCGTTGACCAGGACCGTCCCGATCGGCAGAACGCCCTTGAGTATCTCCGAGCGGTCCACGACGAACAGCTGGTCGGTGTGGTCAGGGAGTTCATCCAGGCGCCTGAGGTACCTGAGGACGACCTCAAGGGAAACATCCTCGCGAATCGTGACCATCTCGAAGTCCATGAGCGCGCCGACCGAGTCCTCCCGGTACGACATCGCCGCACGAAGCTGCTCCCGCTCTTCCGTGGACAGGGACTCGAAGACGCCCTCGATGACGTCCTCGGGCAGATCAGGCGCCAGATCCGCGATCTCGTCCGCATCGAGCTGTTCGGTCGCGGCAACGAGTTCCTCGGGCTCCATGTCCGCGATGAGCGTCTCGCGTACCGCATCGGACACTTCCAGCAGAATCTCACCGTCCCGCTCGGCCTTGACGAGGTTCCAGACGATGAGACGTTCTTCCAGAGGCAATGCCTCCAGGATGGTGGCCACATCCGCCGGGTGAAGCTGCTCCAGCTTCTTCTGCAGTTCGGCGAGATTCTGTTTGTGGACGAGGGACTCGACCAGCTCGTGCCTGCGCATGTCCTGTTTGTGAACGAGCTGCTCGACGATACGATGCTTGGAAAGCAGCGCGAGAACCTGTTGCAGGCTCTCCTGTACGCTTTCCTTGTGCTTCGATTCGTCGGCGTCAGACATGGTGGGGGACGCTCAAGTGAGATCTGATCAATGTTCGCGGCTCGCATCGCAACGGGGTTCGCCCTCTGCAGGGACGCGATCCTGCAGGACATGCCCACGAATCCGCGCCTTCCTCAAGCCACGAACTCTCTGCTGCATCGGCCAGAGGGCTATTCTAGGGAAGCTCCGTCCGATGTGCGCGGATCACGTTGCCGCCGCAGATCGAGAAGGCAGCGCGGAAGCCGCCATCGGACCTCCGCCGGGCGGCCGACGCATCCGGCACCCATGTCCCGCACCGCTCCCGGGCAACGGAAGTGGCGGGCGTCTCACCTTGTCGGCCCGGCCTCGTGGGCTGCAGCACATGGTCGGCCGGGCCTTCGTATCCCCCAGGTCACGAGTCCTGCACCGCGACCTCGCCGACCGGACCGACCTTTCCTTCGAGATGGATCGAGTGCGAGAGAAGAAACGACACGCGGCGATGGCATTCGCCACCGCCGCGTGTCTACGCTGTGCGCCGAGTTTCGATATTTCGCAGGAATTCTGGTGGCTTCCCACGCCACCATCTGCCACCCGCCATCGCGCTTGACCCATACGTTCGTGAATCTCAGCGGTACTTCGATGTCCTTGCCATCCAGCGTCACCTTGAAGTCGCCGCGGCCCGTCATGACGCCGGTGCAGCCATAGGCCTTGATGCGGATGTCGCTGCGCTCGGTCTGGCGGTACACCACCCGGCCGGACCGGATGGAATCCAGGTAGGACTCCTTGGAATCCACGACGGACGACGAATGCGTGTAGATCAGATCGTCTCCCAGATACTTGCCGACCTTCGCGAGGTCCCCCGTGACGAGACCCTTGTACCGATCGGCATCCGCTGCGAGCACCTCGTCCGCGACGCTGGCCGCGTCGCATGCAAGCGCGGAGCCGGCGTGGGCGAGCACTCCCGCCATCAGCAGCCCTGCGAAGTCACCAAAAGTCCGTTTCTGCATTTTTCACCTCCCGTCGTTGTAATCCAGGGACATGCCGGCATTGCGCGGCAAGGCTTCGACCTAGGGCGATTGCGGTGTCAGCACGGCCAGCGGCTTGGTGGAGCACCGCAGGTTCTCGGGCTTTCTCGCATCGACCTCCAGCAATTCCAGTTGATTGCCTTTCCGGCGAAACCCCAGCCTCTTGCGCGGAGGGCCGCCGCCATCATCCGGAATCTCGACCACGCTGCACTCGGTGCCCTTCGGCGACAACCGCAATTCGTACTTGAACTTTCCTTCGGGCAATTCCGCCTCTCCTTCCTTGGAGAACCGATAGGTCGCCCCACCGGCGTCCGTATAGGCTCCTTCGATCACCATCCGGTTCACGAACGGAGCGAGGCCCTCTTCCAGATGAATGTAGTCCTGCATCTTCTTCCGGCCGAAGGTGGGCTCGGCGATGGAGAGCTTCTCGAACCGGCCGGTCTCCGCCTTCTGGCCCCGGAACGACATTCTCGTCACGTCAGACTCCGAGACCGGACGCATGTCGTCTTCGGCCATCAAGAGCCGGAAAGTACCGGGCTTTTCTTCCGGCTGCAGGTCTATCACGCGAAGCAGTATTGCGCGATCGAAATCCGTTCTCGCGACCGCGTATCCGTGCCCTTCCTTCTGGATCTTGATCACGATGGGCGGCGCCTTCCTCGATGCTGCCAGCGGATCTCGCGCGTTCTGCAACGCATCCACATAGCGCTGGTTGATCCAGAGGCCCTCGATATCCTTCACGAAGATCCGGTCGGTCCGCCGGGGACGCTTCGTGGCGGGCTTGTCGTCGGGCTCTGCCTGCCGCTGAGGTTGCTGGGCCAGCGCCCCTGCGGGCCCGAGGAGAGCCGGGCAGACGAGCGAGGTGCAAAGAATCAGACCGAGACGACCGAGAAAAACGAGAACCACTTTTCATTTGACCGCGGAAGCTCCGTTGCTTGTCTGTTGGACGAATGCCCGCCAGAGGCGGGTCCGGCGCCGAATCATACATAACCGGACGGTCCCGATGGGCTCCACCGGTCACGCGCGTCGGTTGATCACCCGGCTGACCGTCAGACGCACACTGGCGGACGGCGATCACCATGACGGGTCGCCTGTTCGAACGCATGCCCGATCTGCAGGACGCCGAAGTCGTCCAGATGCCGCCCCACGATCTGCAGCCCCACCGGCAACCCCCCCTTGCTGAATCCGGCCGGCACCGAAAGGGCGGGCAGAGTCGTGGCCGATATGAGGTAGCAGGACTTCATCCACTCGATGTAGGAACCGAGCCGGTGTCCATCGATTTCCATCGGGTATTCCGACTTCACATCGAAGGGCAGGACCTGGGTCACCGGGCATATGAGAAAGTCGAAACGTTCGAAGAATGCCCGCATGCGGTGGAACAGTTCCGTGCGTTTGCGCTCGGCCCTCCCCACGGCGGATCCCGAAAGTCTCGCGCCTTCCTCGATGTTCCAGATGACCGTCTGCTTGAGCTTCGACCGGTTCGACCTGAGCAAGTCTCCGTAGGAGGCTTCGAAGTGCCAGGCGCGCAAGACCTCGAAGATCTCGTCGGCGTCGTGCAGGTCCGGATCGGCCTCTTCGACCTCGCAACCGATGTCACGAAATGCGCCGATCGACTGTTCGAGGGTCTCGATGATCTCGCGCTCGATCGGCAGCCCTCCCAGCGACTTGCTCCAGGCGATCCGGGTGCCCCGGAAGTCGCGATCAAGCGGTTCGGCGAACCTGGCGGCAGACTCGTTCAAGGACACGGGAGACCGGGCATCGGGGCCGGCAATCGCGGAAAGCATGAGGGCGAGATCAGCCACGGTCCGGGCCATGGGCCCAGTGACAGGAATCGGAAACCAACCATTCAGGGACGGCCAATTGGGCACGCGTCCCGGCGAGCAGCGGAAGCCCGCGACATTGCAGAAGCTCGCCGGATTGCGAAGCGACCCACCGAAGTCCGACCCGTCCGCCAGCGGCACCATGCCCGTGGCAAGCGCCACGGCAGCGCCACCGCTGGATCCGCCGCAGGTCCTCGTCGTATCCCAGGGATTCAGGGTTGCCCCGAAGACAGCATTGAACGTCTGCGAACCCGCGCCGAATTCTGGCGTGTTCGTCTTGCCAACCGTGATGGCTCCAGCTGCCTTGAGCCTTTCGACGATCAGGCTGTCCACGTCCGGTATGAAGTCCTGGAACAGGGGTGAACCGAAAGTTGTCCGGACACCCTTCGTCACGGCCAGATCCTTGTGGGCCACCGGCAACCCGGCCAGGAGTCCGACCGGATCACCCTTCCTGAGGCGCGCATCCAGCGCTGCCGCATCCTTGCGCGCCTGTTCGAACGTCTGGGTGACGATCGCGTTCACGATCGGATTGAGACCTTCGATCTGTTGCAGATGTGCCTCCAGCACCTCCGAGCAGGACAGTTCGCGGTGGCGAATGGCTTTGGCCAGCGATGTGGCAGAACGAAATACGATCTCGGTCATGTCAGTTCCGGAAGATGAAGTACACAGCGCCGAGGATGCACAGCGCTGCCCACAGGTAGTCCCACTTGAGCGGCTGCTGCATGTAGCAGCACGAAGGGGACGAAGACCGTCAGCGATACGACTTCCTGGATGATCTTCAGTTGCGGCAAGGTCAGCGTGCCGTAACCGATCCTGTTTGCGGGCACCTGGAGCAGATACTCGAACAGGGCGATGCCCCATGAAACGAGAGCTGCGATGAACCAGGGCCTGTGTCCGAGGTTCTTCAGGTGCGCGTACCACGCAAAGGTCATGAAGACGTTGGATGCGGCGAGCAGCAGGATGGACTGGACGACGGGCGGCATGGATCGGGCGGCGAGAGCGCCGTGCGGCTCTCGAGGATATGTCGTTCGAAGCCGCGATGATACGGCGAACGACCCGCCGAGATATCCCGGACGCGGCCCTGTGGCAACGCGTTACGGTCGTGAAGCCAGAAGCTTCTCCGGAGTCCTGTAGGGGCCCGGCGCCATGATGGCATCGCGAATACCGACGAGGGGAGCCTCCGGCCTCAGCGTCAATTTGCCCCCGAGCGCGTCGAGACCCAGCAATGCATAGAGCTCCCTCAAGTCGGGGAACGTCGGGGAGTTCACCTCGCGGGCGTACAAGGTGGCGAAGATATCCGTTCCGGAAATCGCATCGAACTTCTCGAATACCTTCCGGGCAGTCCACTCGACATCGGGATCGAGACAACAGTGACCGAAAGCCTCGAGCACGGTGTCCAGGGACTGCTCGCCCCCGGAGCGCCGGCGGAGTTCCACATCGGCCTGCAACAGGATGGCGGTCCCGTGCCAATAGACACGCATGTAGCCGCCCTCCCGGAACATGCGCTCCGTCGCCATCGCGAGCGTCTGTTCCTTCACCCCCTTGTCACGTCCCCGCTTGAACCCGGCATGCATCCTTTGCCAGGCCTCCGCCGGAGCCACGGCGCCGCTGCGAGCACGCGTGACATTCTGATAGTACGTGGCCAGTCCTTCGGACAGCCAAGCGTCCGACGAGTTGATGTAAGGAAGGAACAGATGGGAAAGCTCGTGAGGCGGTCCAGTCTTCCACGTACTCGGACAGGGGACGTCGTTGGTTCACGAAGAAGTGGACGGCCGCCTGCCCTCCCCGCAGAACATAGGCCCATGGGGTGGGCTCGGATGCCCGCGCCCCCGGCATCACCAGGACCTGCGGACTGGGAACGGGAAATCGGCCATAGATCGCCGCCACGGACCGAGCCGCATCTTCGATCCAGACGCTCAGCGCCTCAGGGTCCGCCCGGGGATTGCCGTCGAGGATCGCGACCCGGAGCGTGGAACCCGGCACCTCGATGAGCCGTTCCTTGAACTTGCCGAAAGCTACCGCAGCGGGACGGTCATAGGCACCGCGCCCGACCCGATAGGTGGGGATTGCATCGCTGGAAGCCACGGGCCTCCAAGGAGTGGAAACCGAGTAGCCTTCAGGCATCCTGAAGGAAATCTCGATGTCCTCGTCCGGGCCAAGTTGCGCGGGCCGCCAGAACCACAGGCCCAGCTCGGTAAACAGGTCCTGACCGACTTTCCTGGTGCTGTTGCCCGAATGATCGTGCCGGGTCTGGTTGCCGACCAGACTGACGCGATACTGGATGCACCCATTCTCGCCGACGTCCTTCAGCTTGAGTTCGGTGCCATTGGGCGCAAGCGGCTTGCGGGACTGGGACACCGCCTTCCCTTCCACGAAGGCGCCGGGAGCATCGAGCGATTCGACCACCAGCATCTCAGGCGGGGTCCCCGCGAAGCAGGCGTCGGTCACGAGCCCGCGCAGTTCGGGCTCCACGGTCACCGTGTAGCGATGGACTCGTTCCACCGCTCCCGCGAGTCCCGTAACGGCAGCGACCAGCGCGCCCATGACCCCACGCAAAACGTATCTCACGACCTTGTTCTCCGCTCGCGCGTCCTCGCCCTTCGAAAGCCCGAGGGGGCCCCCTCGAATGAGTGTTGACTGCCTTGACGGTACCGGCCCGTATTGATCGATTGCCGCGTCATCGTCACTGCTTGCGTAGATATCGGCCGTCGTCGAAGGTTCCAACCCAGGTGGGCCTGTAAACCACCATGAGTGTGATCACCATGCCTGTCAGGGTGGCTTCCGCAAACGAAAGCAGCAGGCAATAGGGCAGGAACTGCTCCGCCATGCCTGCCGTCAGCGGATCCCCGAACGCAGCCACCAGACTCACTGCGGCGCCACCGCTCAACGCCAGGGCAATGGCACCTCCGAGAAACGCCGGCACGAAGATGAAGACGAAGATGTTCTGCGGAAGAACGCGGTCCGAGACCACGTGCACGCCCCTGCTCACGAGCGTCGGCAGCACCGCCAGAACCAGGACATTGATCGAATATGCGGTCCACTCCGTGTGCCCGGCAAGAGCGAGGCCAGCCACCACCAGACCGAGCGCGGCAATCGCCAGCTGCGGGCCGAACATCAGCGTGAGAGCCGTCGCCCCGAGAAAGTGGAATTCGATTCCCCGAAGCAGCGGCGGCCGGATGCTCCAGAGCACCAGGAGCGACACGACCGACCCGAGGAAGAGGTGATTCTGCGCATTGTCCCGCAGACGCGCCCAGGGCGCCGTTCGAAATACCCAGGCGGCGACTGCCGCGAGAACGCCATGGGCGATCCAGTACCAGTCCCCAGGCAACAATGCAGCCGACAACTTCATCGGTGACTCCATCACTTCGAACCCCTCGAGCGGGCCGGATCATTCTGAGCCCGATCCGGAGGCCTCGCAAGGCGCCCCCGGGCAGTGGGGCTGCATCAGGGTTCGAAGGCCAGCACGGGCGCCAGCAGACGCTGCGCGTCCTCCATGGAAATCCCTCTGCGCGATGCGTAATCCTCGACCTGATCCCGGTCGATGCGGCCGACGGCGAAATACCGGGCATCCGGATGGGAGAAGTAGAACCCGCTGACGGCGGCGGCGGGAAGCATCGCGAACGACTCCGTGAGGCGGATGCCGGTTCTTTCGGTGGCCTTCAGGAGTTCGAACAGAAACACCTTCTCGGAATGATCGGGACAGGCGGGGTATCCGGGAGCAGGACGAATGCCGCGATAGCGTTCCCCGATCAGATCCACGACCGACAGACTCTCGTCGGGCGCATATCCCCAGAACTGCCGCCGGACCCGCTGGTGAAGCAGCTCGGCGAAGGCTTCCGCGAGTCTGTCCGCGAGTGCCTTCAACATGATGGCGCTGTAGTCGTCGTGTCTTGCCTCGTAGTCGGCCACCCGGTCGTCGATGCCGAGACCCGCCGTCACTGCGAACGCACCGATCCAGTCAGGCACCCTGCTCTCCTTGGGAGCGATCAGGTCCGCCAGGCAGTGATTCGCCCTGTCATCCGGCTTGACCATCTGCTGACGGAGAAAATGGAAAGCGCCCACCGTTTCGGTGCGCTCTTCGGTCGCATAGAGTTCCACATCGTCGCCATTCACGCGGTTGGCCGGGAACAGCCCGACGATCCCATTGGCCGTGAGCCACTTCTCGTCGATGATCCGGTCGAGCATCGCTCTGGCATCCGCGAACAGATTGCGGGCAGCCTCCCCGACCACCCGGTCTTCCAGGATCGCGGGATAACGTCCAGCCAGCTCCCACGTCTGGAAGAAGGGTGTCCAGTCGATGAGTTCCGCGATCTCCCCGAGCGGATAGTCCTGCAGCACACGCACCCCTGGCTCGCGCGGGGCCGGAGGGCGGTAGCGTGTCCAGTCGGTCTTCAAACCGTGCTCGCGGGCGGCGGCGATCGAGTGATGCGGGCCCTGTCCTTTCTTGCCCTTGTGCTGGCTTCTCGTCTTCTCCGCATCCGCCTTGACCTTGTCCACGAAGGCGGAGCGATGTTCGACGGAAAGCAGGGAAGTGCAGACCCCCACGCTGCGGGAAGCGTCCGGCACCCACACGGTGGGGCCGCGATAGTTGGGCTCGATCTTGACGGCCGTGTGGACCCGGGACGTGGTGGCGCCACCGATCAGGAGCGGGATGTCGAACCCCTGCCGGTCCATCTCCTTCGCGACGCTGGCCATCTCTTCGAGAGACGGAGTGATAAGGCCGGAGAGACCGATGATGTCCGCTCCGACTTCGCGCGCCGTGTCGAGGATCTTCTGTGCCGGCACCATGACTCCGAGGTTGACGACCTCGAAGTTGTTGCATTGGAGAACGACGGCGACGATGTTCTTGCCGATGTCGTGCACATCGCCTTTCACCGTGGCGAGCACGATCCTGCCCTTGGCTTCTCCCCCGGTCCCCGATCTCGCCTTCTCCTCCTCGATGAACGGCACGAGGTGGGCGACGGCCTCCTTCATCACCCTCGCGGACTTGACCACCTGGGGAAGAAACATTTTGCCCGCGCCGAGAAGGTCGCCCACGAAGTTCATGCCGTCCATGAGCGGGCCTTCGATCACCTGGATCGGCCGGGCGTACTTGAGCCTCGCTTCCTCGGTGTCCTGCACGACATACTGATCGATCCCTCGCACCAGTGCATGCTTGAGCCGCTCTTCGACGGAAGACTCGCGCCAGGCAAGATCCTCGACCTGGGCCTTGCCCGTGGCCTTGTAGGTTTCCGCGAACGTGACCAGGCGCTCGGTGGCATCGGGACGCCGGTCGAACAGGACATCCTCCACGCGCTCGAGCAGATCCTTGGGGATCTCTTCGTAGACGCCGAGTTGCCCGGCGTTGACGATGCCCATCGACATTCCAGACTTGACCGCGTGATAGAGCAACGCCGTGTGAATCGCTTCGCGTACCGCGTCGTTGCCCCGGAACGAGAAGGAGATGTTGGAGACACCGCCACTGACATGCACGTGCGGCAGGGAGCGCCGGATCGCTTTCGTCGCCTCCATGAAGTCGATTCCGTAGCATGCGTGCTCCTCGATCCCGGTCGCAATGGCGAAGATGTTGGGATCGAAGATGATGTCCTCGGGCGGGAAACCGGCCTCCTTGACGAGAAGATGGTAGGCGCGTGTGCAGATCTCGATCCGGCGATCCAGCGTGTCGGCCTGACCGCGTTCGTCGAAGGCCATCACGATCGCTGCCGCCCCGTAGCGGCGCACCAGTCGTGCCTGTCTGAGAAACGCCTCCTCGCCTTCCTTCAAGCTGATCGAGTTGACGATTCCCTTACCCTGAACGCATTTCAATCCCGCCTCGATCACGTCCCACTTGGAGGAATCGAGCATCAAGGGAACCTTCGCAATGTCCGGTTCGCCCGCCACCAGATTGAGGAAGGTGACCATCGCCTTCCGCGAATCGAGCATCGCCTCGTCCATGTTGACGTCGACGATCTGCGCCCCGTTGTCCACCTGCTGCCGGCCCACGGCCAACGCGTCGGGAAACTGGCCATTGAGAATCATGCGGGCGAAGGCCTTCGAACCGGTGACGTTGGTGCGCTCGCCCACGTTCACGAAGAGGGAATCGTCACCTACGTTGAGCGGTTCCAGGCCCGACAGTCTCAGCTTCTTCTCGAGAACCGGCGGCTTGCGGGGCGCCACTCCGGCCACTGCCTGCGCGATGGCACGGATGTGATCCGGCGTCGTGCCGCAGCAGCCACCTGCGATGTTGATGAAACCTGCTTCGGCGAACTCCCGCAGGATCGCCGACGTGTAGGCCGGCGTTTCGTCGTACTCGCCGAATGCGTTGGGCAAGCCGGCATTGGGATGGATGCTGACGAAGGTATCGGAAATTCTCGACAGTTCCGCGATGTAGGCCCGCAGATCCTTGGCCCCCAGCGCGCAATTGAGCCCCACCGCAAAGAGGTGCGCGTGGCGGATGGAGTTCCAGAAGGCCTCGGTGGTCTGGCCCGAGAGCGTCCTTCCGGAAAGATCCGTGATCGTGCCGGACACCCACACCGGAAGGTGACGGCCCGTGCGTTCGAAGTACTCGTCGATCGCGAAGAGTGCGGCCTTGCAATTGAGCGTATCGAATACGGTTTCCACCAGAAGCAGGTCTGCACCGCCGTCCACGAGTCCGTCGACCGACTCGGTATAGGCCGCGACCAGTTCGTCGAAGGTGACATTGCGTGCACCGGGATCGGCCACGTCGGGCGATATCGACGCCGTTCTGTTTGTCGGTCCGACCACGCCTGCGACGAATCTGGGCCTGCCGGGGGTCTGGCGGGAGTAGTCGTCGGCGACTTCCCGCGCCAGCCGGGTCGCTGCCACGTTGAGTTCGTGCACGTGAGATTCCATGCCGTAGTCCGCCATGGCAATTCGCGTGGAATTGAACGTGTTCGTCTCGACGATGTCCGCACCGGCGTCGAGATACGCGGCATGGATGCCCGCAATCACTTTCGGCTGCGTGAGCGTCAGCAGATCGTTGTTGCCGGTCTGTTCACAGTGGTGATCATGGAAGCGATCGCCGTGAAAGTGCTGTTTGCCGAGCTTGTGGCCCTGAATCATGGTGCCCATGGCGCCATCCAGGATGAGGATGCGCTGGGCGAGAAGCTCGCGGAGGAGTCTGGTTCGGTCTGGATGCAAAGCTGATAGCCCGCTGAAAATGAAAAACCCGCCCGCTTAAAGCGGCCGGGTCGGGCAGGCGCTTTAGCGGAATTTTTAACGCGCCCGCAAGCTGCTGCTCAAATCGGCGCCACCGAGAACAAGCTACCCATGTCGCATTGCTGTGTCAATCGCTGCGTCGGGTGCCGGCCGGTGGAATCCGCGTCGCCCGGCCTGTTCCATGCCGTTGTCCGGCCACGCTCAAGTGTCGAAGCCGAGCCTTCGGTACTGCACGGCCTCTGCCAGGTGGGCGGCCGTCACCCCTGAACTTCCGGCCAGGTCGGCAATGGTGCGCGCCACTTTCCTGACCCGGTGGTAGGCGCGGGCCGAGAGTCCGAGCCGCTCGATGGCTTGGCGCAGAAGTGCATCACCTGCCCCATCGCTCGCGCAGTGGCGGTCGACATCGCCAGGTTTGAGCGCCGAATTGGTGCTCCCCTGGCGTTCGAGGGCCATGGCGCGGGCGCGGATCACGCGAGCGGCGATGGCCGTGCTCGGCTCGGACGGCTGCAACCTGTCGGTCAGTTCCTGCGGGGGGATGGCGGCCACTTCGATCTGGATGTCGATCCGGTCGAGCAACGGACCGGAGATCCGGCCGCGGTAGCGTTGGACCTGATCGGGAGTACACCGGCATTTCCCGTTCGGGTGTCCGAGAAAGCCGCACGGACAGGGGTTCATCGCGGCGACCAACTGGAATCGGGCCGGGAACTCGGCCTGGCGCGCAGCACGGGAAATGGTGATCCTGCCGGATTCCAGCGGTTCTCTGAGAACCTCCAGAACGTTCCTGTCGAACTCCGGCAATTCGTCCAGGAAGAGAACGCCATGCAACGCCAGGGACACTTCGCCCGGGCGAGGATTGCCCCCTCCCCCGACCAGCGCGACTGCGGAGGCCGTGTGGTGCGGCGACCGGAAGGGTCTCCGCCGCCATCGTCCCGGCTCGAAACCGCTCGTTGCCACCGACTGGACGGTCGCCGACTCGAGCGCCTCGTCCATGGTCATGGGCGGCAGGATTCCCGGAAGGCGCTCGGCCAGCATCGTCTTGCCTGTGCCCGGCGGTCCCACCATGAGGATGCTGTGGGCACCCGCCGCCGCAATCTCCAAGGCGCGCTTGGCCGCGGCCTGCCCTTTGACCTCCGCCATGTCGGGATACGAATGGCACTCCTCTTCTTCCAAGTCCGCAGTCCAGGGAGACAGGGCGGCGCGTCCGTTCAGATGGGCGCACACCTCGAGAAGCGAGGACGCCCCGAAGATTCGTGCGCCGCGTACCAGCGACGCTTCCGGGGCACTCATGGCCGGCAGCACGAATCCTCGCCCTGCAGCGTTGACCCGGTGGGCCATGGCCAGTGCGCCGCGTACGGGACGTAACTCGCCTGTGAGCGCCAACTCTCCAGCAAACTCGAGCCCGGCATGCGCCTTCGAATCGAGCTGACCGGATGCGACAAGAATTCCGAGCGCAATGGGAAGATCGAATCTGCCGCTTTCCTTGGGCAGGTCGGCAGGCGCCAGATTCACGGTGATGCGTCGAGCAGGGAACTCGAAGTGGGAAGTCTGTATGGCCGCGCGGACGCGGTCCTTCGCTTCCTTGACCTCGGTATCGGGCAATCCGACGATGGAAAACGAAGGCAGTCCATTGGCCAGGTGTACTTCGACCATCACCTCCGGCGATTCCATGCCCGCGAGCGATCGGCTGCGGAGAACGGCGAGCCCCACGGCGTGACCTCGCGTCAGTCGGCTGGACTCTTGGCCCCGGCTGCAGTTTCCATTTCCTGGACTCGGCGCTCCAGCGCCTCGAGTTTTTCCCGGGTCCGGGCCAGGACGCGTGCCTGGGCATCGAATTCCTCGCGCGTCACCAGATCCAGCTTGCCCAGAACGTTCGTGAACAGTGCCCTCGAGTTCTTTTCGATATCCGCGAGAGGAGAGTTGGCGCCTGCCTCGCGCAACCGCTGTGCGAGTTCGTTGAGCGGATCGGGAATGGCCATGAGATTCGGATCGGTCGGAGTGCGATGTTGAAGAGGATCGATCGGCAGCGGAAACGCCGGAAACAAATGCCTGGCGCCTCGCGGTCGCGACGTTTTCGAGTCTAGCAGATCACTGCGATCCGTCGCCGCGCCAGACGTCTCCGGCCATTCGACCGGGGAGCGCACGGCCATGGTGCGCGAGAATGGGCTGAAAGCACCAATGTGGTGCACATTACCGATTGTCGCGCCGCACCAATGCTTCAATATATTGATATATATGTTTATTTTTCGTGGCATGGGCCTTGCGCTCAGCACCTTTGTGCGGACTGCCGCCCAAACTGTCACAACTCTCTCTAGAGGAACTCGTATGAAGCTTCGAAAGACTGTCATCGCAATCGGCCTTGCATCACTGGGCGCGTCGGTCTCTCTCGGGGTGCAAGCGGATGAGGAGAAGTCACCCCACAGCGTCACGGGCAACTTGACGCTCACCACCGACTACATCGTGCGTGGCCTTTCCCAGACCGGTCGCAAGCCGGCCGTTCAAGGAACGCTCGAGTACGGCCACGCATCGGGTCTGTACGCGGGCACATTCTGGTCCAACATAAGCTTCCCCGGGGACTTCTTCGGCCGGGCCGCTCCCGGCGTCAACGGCGCCGTGTATGGCGGCAACTCCGACATCAGCGCGAGCCTCGAGATCGATCTTTACGGGGGGTTCCGCAACAAGATCGGTGAGGACCTCGGCTACGACGTCGGCTATGTGTATTACTACTACCCCGGCCGCTACAAGCTCGATACCGGCTTCACCAATGGATTGAAGACTCCCAACACGGCTGAGGTGTATGTGGCCGGCAGCTGGAAGTGGATCACGGCCAAGCTGTACTGGGCAGTCACGGACGGCGTGTTCATGATCGGGGACGCCAAAGGGACCTACTACGCGGATCTCAGCGCGACCTACCCCATCGCCGAGGGGATCAATCTCGTTGGCCATATCGGCACGTGGCGCTTCAACGGAGAGATGCAGGCCTACAAGAACCTGGGCCTGAAGAACGACGTCTTCAACGTTGTCGACTGGAAAGTGGGTGCCACGGCTGATTGGGGCGGCATCACCTGGGGTGCGTACTACTGGCGCAGCAATGCCAAGGAGACTGTCACCGGAACTGCCCCCGTCGCCGTCTGGGCGGATCGCTTCGGCGAAGCTGTGGGCGACGGTCAGTTCTTCGTGACCGCCACCAAGGCGTTCTGAGTCCTAGACCAGGAGCAGGCGACGGCCTGCTCCACCAACTGGAATCCGGGTACCAACATGAAACTCGTCACCGCCATCATCAAGCCGTTCAAGCTCGACGAGGTGCGCGAAGCCTTGTCAGCCATCGGCGTCCAAGGCATCACGGTCACCGAAGTCAAGGGCTTCGGACGACAGAAGGGTCACACAGAGCTCTACCGCGGCGCGGAGTACGTCGTGGACTTCCTGCCCAAGGTGAAGATCGAAGCTGCGATCAAGACCGAAATGCTCGACCAGGTCATCGAGGCGATCGAGAAGTCGGCCAACACCGGAAAGATCGGCGACGGAAAGATCTTCGTCTTCGAACTGGAGCAGGTCGTGAGAATCCGCACCGGCGAGACCGGCGCCGAGGCACTTTGATCAGTCAATCGGGGAGAATCCCATGAAGAAGTTTCTAACCCTGCTCGTCGTCACGGCCGCCCTAGGCTGGACCGGCATGGGGATGGCACAAGACAAGCCTGCAGAGCCGGCAGCAGCGACGGCGGCCGCGGCGGATGCTGCAAAACCGGCGGCACCGGCAGAGGCGCCTGCTGCCGCTGCCACTCCGGCAGAAGCGGAAGCGCCTGCGGCTGCACCAGCACCCAAGGTGGACAAGGGTGACACGACGTTCATGTACGTCGCGACCGTGCTCGTCATTCTCATGACGATCCCGGGGCTTGCCTTGTTCTATGGCGGCCTGGTTCGAACCAAGAACATGCTGTCCGTGCTGATGCAGGTGCTCGTCACCTTCTCTCTGCTCGCCGTGTTGTGGTCGATCTACGGGTACAGTGTGGCGTTCACGGGGGGCAACCCCTTCTTCGGCGGTCTCTCCAAGGCATTCCTGAGCGGAATCACACCCGACTCCCTCGCCGCGACGTTCTCCAAGGGAGTGGCCATACCGGAGATCATGTTCGTCGTCTTCCAGATGACGTTCGCCGCCATCACGCCCTGCCTCATCATCGGTGCCTTCGCCGAGCGCATGAAGTTCAGCGCCGTGCTGCTGTTCATGGTGATCTGGTTCACCTTCTCGTATCTGCCCATGGCCCACATGGTCTGGTACTGGGACGGTCCCGACGCCATCACCGACGACGCATCGCTCGCACAAGTGACTGCCAACGCGGGATGGCTCTGGGCGAAAGGGGCGCTGGACTTCGCTGGCGGCACGGTAGTGCACATCAATGCGGGGGTGGCAGGTCTGGTCGGTGCGTACCTTGTGGGCAAGCGGATCGGTTACGGCCGTGAAGCGCTGACTCCTCACAGCCTGACCATGACGATGATCGGCGCATCGCTTCTGTGGGTGGGCTGGTTCGGCTTCAACGTCGGATCCAACCTCGAGGCGAGCGGCGTTGCAGCGATGGCGTTCCTCAACACTTTCGTGGCAACGGCAGCGGCGACTCTGGCGTGGACGTTCCTCGAGTGGGCCATCAAGGGCAAGCCTTCCATGCTCGGTGCAGCCTCCGGCGCCGTCGCGGGACTGGTGGCGATCACCCCGGCCTGCGGATTCGTCGGACCGATGGGAGCCATCGTTCTTGGTGCGGTTGCAGGGGCTGTCTGCCTCTGGGGCGTGACGGGACTCAAGCGTCTGCTCGGTGCGGACGATGCGCTGGACGTGTTCGGCGTCCATGGGGTTGGCGGCATCGTAGGCGCCCTCGGCACCGGCATCTTTGCATCGCCTAGCCTTGGCGGTTCCGGGATCTGGGACTATGTGAAGAACGCCGCGAGCCCCGATTTCTCCATCGGTGGACAGCTCGCGACCCAGGCCACGGCCGTCATCACCACGGTCATCTGGTCCGCGGTGGTGTCCTTCATCGCCTTCAAGATCGTCGACATGCTGATCGGACTGCGGGTTTCCGAGGAGCGTGAACGTGAAGGTCTGGACGTGACGGAACACGGCGAAAGCGCCTACCACTACTGATCCTCACGACGCGGCCGGCTCCTCACCGCCGGCTCGCTGCAACTTCGACGGGCGCCTGCAGGCGCCCGTTGTCTTTTGCGGAACATGAATCGCTCCCAAGACAGGGGGACGTTCGGACTGTCTCCCGCGCGACGACCGTGCCCTCAGGGAGGACGGAAAGGGTCACCCGCTATAATCCGTCGGGCTGTTTGCCGATCCATGCAAGTCTTCCCCGCGAGCATTCACCGATGACCGTTCCGCATCTCACGACGGCCCTGTCCGGCCCTCTTCTATCTCTCGAACGCCAGCTGCTGGAGGCTCAGCCCGTGATCGAGCACTGGCTGCGCGGGAAGTGGCTCGAACATGCCGCACCGTTCTATGCGTCCGTGGATCTGCGCAACGCCGGGTTTAAGTTGGCTCCGGTCGACACGAACCTTTTTCCAGGAGGCTTCAACAACCTCGCCCCCGAGTTCTCCCCGCTGTGTGTCCAGGCGGCCATGGTGGCCGTGGAGAAGGTCTGTCCGGAGGCGAAGGGCATCCTGCTCATCCCGGAGAACCACACCCGCAACACCTTCTACCTGCAGAACGTGGTCGCACTGCAGTCGATCCTGCGGCAAGCTGGCATGAGGGTGCGGGTGGGGAGCCTCAATCCAGAGATTGCGGCGGCAACGACGCTGGACCTGCCAAGCGGCGCCAAGCTCACGCTCGAGCCCGTCGTCCGCAACGGCCGCCGTGTGGGCCTCGACGGTTTCGATCCCTGCACCATCCTGCTCAACAACGATCTGTCCGCCGGCATTCCCGACATCCTCCGGGACATCGACCAGCCGGTCCTTCCGCCATTGCATGCAGGCTGGGCCACGCGACTCAAATCCAATCACTTCACCGCGTACGACGAAGTCGCCGGGGAATTCGCCCGGTTGATCGGCATCGATCCCTGGCTCATCAATCCCTATTTCGGCGTTTGCGGAGAGATCAATTTCCACGAACGCCAAGGGGAGGAGTGCCTCGCGCGGTGGGTGGATGGCATCCTCGAGCAGACGCGGGAAAAGTACCGCGAATACGGGATCCGGCAGGAACCTTTCGTCATCGTGAAGGCAGACGCCGGAACCTACGGAATGGGCATCATGTCGGTGAAGAGCGTCGAGGAAGTGATCGGCCTCAATCGGAAGCAGCGCAACAAGATGGCGGTGGTGAAGGAAGGGCTGGAGGTGAGCCACGTCATCGTTCAGGAAGGCGTGCCCACCTTCGAGAATGTCAACGACGCCGTCGCGGAGCCTGTCGTCTACATGATCGATCATTTCGTCGTCGGCGGCTTTTACCGGGTGCACACGAGCCGGGGGCCGGAAGAGAACCTGAATGCACCTGGGATGCAGTTCGTCCCGCTCGCGTTCGAGTCGCCATGCCAATCTCCCGATTTCGACGGCCAGCGGGGCACCGGGCCCAACCGTTTCTACGCGTATGGCGTCGTCGCCCGTCTGGCTCTTCTGGCGGCATCGCTCGAAATCGAGCGTACCGAACCGCAACCGACCGCTGCATAGGCACGCCGAATGGACATCGCCTTTCTCATTGATCCCATCGACTCGCTCAAGGCCTACAAGGATTCGTCCGTGGCGATGATGCGGGAGGCGGCGCGCCGCGGCCATGCGGTGCACTGCTTCGAGCAGAACGCCCTTTCCTGGAGGCAGGAACGAGTCGTGGCCCGGTCGCGGCGCATTGCCGTGACCCAGGACGACATGGCCTGGTTTTCTGCCGGGGAAGACTCGGACGGCGAACTGAGCCGGTTCGATGCGGTGCTGATGCGAAAGGACCCGCCGTTCGACATGGAATACGTGTATGCCACGTACCTGCTCGAGATGGCGGAACGGGGCGGAGCCCGCATCCACAACCGCCCACGCTCGTTGCGTGATTTCAACGAGAAGCTTGCCATCGCCAGATTCTCCCGCTTCATCGCGCCGACGATCGTTACACGCAACGAAGACGATATCCGTTCGTTTCTTGCCGAGCAGGGCGAGATCGTGCTGAAGCCGCTCGATGGCATGGGCGGCAGCTCGGTGTTCCGGCTGGGAGGTTCGGACCCCAACATAGGGGTTGTCATCGAGACACTCACCGCGTTCGGACAACGTACCGTGATGGCACAGAGATATCTCCCCGATATCCGTGCTGGCGACAAGCGGGTCCTTGTCATAGACGGGAAACCCGCGCCCTACGCCCTCGCGCGCATACCCAAGGAAGGGGAGTCCCGCGGCAATCTGGCAGCGGGAGGCCGGGGTGTGGCTCAACCGCTTTCCGCGAGAGACCGCGAGATTGCCGAGGCGCTGGGTCCGGAGTTGAGGGCCGCCGGTCTGCTGATCGTGGGGCTGGACATCATCGGAGATCACCTGACCGAGGTGAACGTGACAAGCCCCACCTGCATGCGCGAGATCCTCGATCAGACCGGCTTCAGCGTGCCCGCCATGGTGCTCGACGCTCTGGAGACAGGCGGCGTCTGAGCACGCCCGACCGCATCACGCGGCGTTTCTTGCGGCCGCTGGTCCGAGGCGCACGTCCCGGCGGAGCAGGTCTTCGAAATCCTCTGCAGGCACGGGCTTGCTGAACAGGAAACCCTGAATCTCGTCGCAGCCCAGCTCGCGCAGGAATGCGAGCTGTTCGTCGGTCTCCACGCCTTCGGCCACCACCTTGAGCCGCAGGCTGTGGGCAAGTGCCACCACCGCACTCGTGATCGCAACGTCGTCCTGGTCGCCCGGTACATCGCGGACGAAAGAACGATCGATCTTCAGCGCATCGAGAGGCAATCGCTTCAGATAGCCGAGGGAGGAATAGCCCGTCCCGAAATCGTCCACGGAAATGTGCAGCCCGAGCAGCTTGAGTTCCATGAGCAGGTCCGCCACGTGCTGCACGTTCTGCATCATCATGCTTTCCGTGAGCTCGAGCTCGATCGCGCCGGGACGCACTTCGGACTCGGCCAGAATGCGGCGCACGCTGTCGATGAAGCCCGGGCTGTAGAACTGCCGCGCGGAGAGATTCACCGCCACGCGCACGGGTGGCAGCCCCTTCCGCACCCAGGCCGCGGCCTGCCTGCACGCCGACTCCAGGACCCACTCGCCAATGGAGGAAATGAGGCCCGTTTCTTCGGCGATGGGTATGAACTCGTTCGGCGGCACCAGGCCGCGGTCGGGGCTCACCCAACGCACCAGTGCTTCCGCCCCGATGATCCGTCCTTCCCGCACGGACACCTTCGGCTGGTAATGCAGCACGAACTGGGTTTGCTCCACGACGGCCTTCTTCAACTGGGCCTCGAGGGACAGGCGGTCCACGTTCGTCGTGTGCATTCCGGAGGAATAGAAGGCAAAACGGTTCTTGCCTTGATCCTTGGCCCGGTACATCGCGATGTCCGCGTGCTTGAGAAGCGACTGAAGATCGCGCCCGTCCTGGGGATAGGTGGCGATCCCCACGCTGGCCGTGAGAGCGAGTTCCTGCGCCTGGTACACGACGGGCTGCTCGATCACGGTGAGCAGCTTCTGGGCGATGTCCGTTACCGTTTCGATGTCTTCGAGTTCGTCGGCCACGACCACGAACTCGTCTCCGCCGAGCCGCGCGACGAGATCGGACTGGCGCATGTTCTCGGAAAGCCGGCGGGCCATGGCCTTGAGGACCATGTCGCCGGTATCGTGGCCGAGGGTGTCGTTGATGTTCTTGAACCGATCGAGATCGACGAACAGCACGGCGAGATGCTTCCCGTAACGCTCTGCGCGGGCGATCGCGTGCATGAGATGGTGCGTGAAGAGATTGCGGTTCGCCAGCGACGTGAGCTCGTCGTATTGCGCGAGGCGGCGTATCTGTTCATCGGCACGATGCCGGTCGGTGACGTCCTGGTAGGAGCCGGAGACCCGAAGCGGCAACCCCGAGGGTCCGGCGTCGGAATGCCCGGTCACGCGCACCCAGATCCGCCGCCCCTGCGCGGTGACAAGTTCCAGATCGGCGTCCCAGGATTGCGCCGACTGCACGGAACGTTCTACGGCCGACCGTAACGTCTCCCGGCTCTCGGGCGTGCAGAAGTCGAGCGCACCTTCGAGCGAAGGGGTGTACTGGCCGGGCTCCGTCTCGTGGATCCGGTGAGTCTCGTCGGTCCAGTAGAGTCCCCCCGTGACCGTGTCGAGTTCCCATCCACCGACCCGCGCGGCGCGCTGAGTCTGGTCCAGCAGTGCTGCCTGGCGCTGGATCTCGGTCTCCTGTTCGCGCAAGACCGTTTCAGCCACGTCACGCTCGGATTCGCGAGTCCGCTGCTGCCGATGCGACCATGCAGCTGCGAATACCAGCCCGGCCAGCGCCAGCGCAAACAGCGCGATGGGAAGCTGCACGCGGTCCAGCCAGGTGGCCCAGAGGGAATGGCGGGGAACGGCAACGAAAGCCGTCAGCGGATACCCCCCCATGCGATGGAAGAGATACCCCTCCCGATCACCTGAGAAAACTCCACCGTTGCGGAATTCGCCGGAAGCGGGAAAGCCCGCATCGCGCAGCCTCTGCCAGAAAGGGGAATTGCTGTGGGCGCCGCCCGCGGACTCCGCCTGTTCCGCCGGCATCCTCCAGACGGCGTCGCCCGAGTCGGAGACCAGTCCAAGACGCGTGTCCGCGGGAAGCTGAAGATGTCCCCAGAGCGATTCCAGCCGCCGTGTGTCCAGGAGCGCGCTCACGATGAATTCCGGTTCGTCCGATCCCGATCGCGATCCGGCGACTACGCGGACCGGCAATGCCCAGCCGCTGCCGTTGGACCACCAGACGGGCCGGCCGGGAACGAGACCCTGGCGCCGAACCAGGCTTCGATTGCGCGCTCGGCCGTGGAGATCAACCGTTCTCTGCTCGAACGCGGGGGCGTCCTCTGCGGCGTCCGAAGTCACGTGGGTGCCGTCGAGCTTGAAGAGATCGACCGCGATCACGCCCGGCAGCGCCTGCCTGTAGTCCGCAACGTGCGCCTGCACCTGTTCCGTGTCGCGTGCCTCGCGAAGACTGCCCGCCAGAACCGGAAGAAGTTCCTCGTAGCGCTGCAGGGCCAGTTCGGCCGAGCGCGAGGCCAGAGCCACCACATTCGCCAGTTCGGTGGACCGCTCTCGCTGGACGGATTGCCAGACATGCATTGCGTAGAACAGGGCAAGGGCGAACAGAGCTGTGGCGAGCAGGCCGAAGGCCTGAGCGACGGGACGGGTTGGTTCGCGCCACGGGGCAGTGTCGGAGTGGTTGGTGTTCATCAAACGGAATAACGGTTCGCCGCCCCGCAGATTTAGCGCGGCAGACACCAGGTGGCAATTGCCGCGTGGCGCACAGAACTGCCTGGTACCGGAGCGGCCCTGGGCGTCATGCCAGAAGCTGCATGCTACGACGGCCTTGCAGCGTCAGGCCTTTCTCTTGCCGGCAATCGCCCAAGTCACGGCCGCAATCGCCACGATGCCGATGAAGGCCACCAGAGACCACTCGGCAATGGACAGATTGAGCCAGGTCCACTGCACTTTCGAGCAGTCTCCGGACCCTCTGAAGATCATGGGCAGTGCCTCGCCCAGGGGAAACGATCCGACCATGAATTCGAGGTCCGGTCCGCAGTCCGCTATGGCGGGAGGGTTGTGTTCGAGCCACGTGTGGCGGGCCGCCACTCCTCCCCCTGCCAAGCCTGCCAATGCGACCAGCACGGCATATGCACGCCGTCCCCAGCCCGCCGGATTGTGAATGGCGGCGACGAGGCCAATGATCCCCACGGCCACGAACGCATAGCGCTGAAGGATGCACATCGGGCAAGGCTGGAGATCGAGGGCATGCTGCAGGTACAGCCCGAAACCGAGCAGTCCCGTGCAACCCACGAAGATCGCCGCGAACAGCAGCCGCGGCCTCAGGATCGTGCGAGCAAGCATGGTCGGTAGTCGATTTCCTCGCGGGGATGCGGCCGTGAAGCGGTATCAGATGGCGCTGAACGCGGCCTCGAGATCTCGTTTGAGATCCGCGGTGTCCTCGATGCCCACCGAAAGACGCACCAGATTGTCGGTCAGGCCCAGCGCTGCGCGGCGCTCCGCCGGCAGCGACGCATGACTCATCAGTCCGGGGTGACCCACGAGGCTCTCGACACCCCCCAGGGATTCCGCGAGCGTGAAAAGTTCACAACGCTCCAGAAACCTCTTGGTCCCGGCGAGATCGGTCCGCAGAAACACGGACACCATGCCTCCGAATCCTTGCATCTGTGCGGCCGCGAGACCGTGCTGGGGATGTTTGGGCAAACCGGGATAGAGCACCTTCTCGGTTCTCGGATGCGCATCCAGCCAGTGAGCGAGTTCGAGCGCATTGGTGCAATGACGTTCCATGCGCAGCGGCAGCGTCTTGAGCCCGCGCAGCACGAGGAAGCTGGTGAAGGGATCCATGATGGCGCCGACCGCGTTCTGCATGAACGACAGGCGCTCGTTCAACTGCGCGTTGTCACCGATGACCACCACGCCACCGACGGCGTCGGAATGGCCATTGATGTACTTGGTGACGGAATGCACGACGATGTCGAAACCCAGCTCGAGAGGCCGCTGCACGTAGGGCGACGCAAAAGTGTTGTCACACACCGTGAGGATGTTCCGGGCCCGCCCGATGCGTGCCACGGCTCGCAGGTCGGTGACCTTGAGGAGCGGGTTGGAAGGTGTTTCCACCCAGATCATGCGGGTCTCGGGGAGAAGAGCGCGCTCGATCGACGCGGGATCGTCCGGATTGCAGTACGACACCTTGAGACCCATGGACCGCGCACGCACCCGTTCGAACAGGCGCCAGCTGCCGCCATACATGTCGTCGACCGCGACGATGTGGCTGCCCGCCTCCAGCACTTCGAGCACGGTTCCCATGGCGGCCAGACCGGACGCGAACGCCCAGGCCGACGATCCGCCTTCGAGGTCCGCGATGCACCGCTCGAACGCCATGCGCGTCGGATTCTGTGTCCGCGCGTACTCGAAGCCCGTGTGTTCGCCAGGCGAGCGTTGCTTGAACGTGGACGTCGCATAGATGGGAGGCATCACCGCGCCCGTGCTGGGGTCGGGTGACTGGCCGGCGTGAATCGAACGGGTGTTGAAACCTGCAGGGATCTTGGGCTGGCTCATGTGCGAAACGCCACGCTGACTGGGCTTTCGAGTTTACACGGGTCCGCCCGTTCCGGTCTCGAGCGTGAGGTCTGCAGCGAACCGCGCGAAAGCGGCGGGGGGAAGCGGCCTGGCCACACAGTAGCCCTGGACGAAATCGCAGCCGTGGGCCGCCAGAAACACCAGTTGCCGGGGAAAATCCACGCCCTCCGCCACGACACGAAGCCCGAGGCTCCTGGCCAGCGCGAGGATGGCTTGTGCGATGGCGGCGTCCTCCGGGTCATCCGGCAGGCCCTGCACGAACGACCGGTCTATCTTGAGGGTAGCCACCGGAAAGCGCTTGAGATGCGCGAGCGACGAATACCCCGTTCCGAAATCGTCGATCGCCACGCTCACGCCAAGATCGTGCAGTTCCTTGAGCGTCCGTGTGGCGAGATCGGGATTGGACATGACCGTACTTTCCGTGAGTTCCACCTCAAGGTGCCTCGGCCGCAGGTTCGCGGCCTGGAGCGCAGCCGTCACCTGTCCCAGCACGTGGCCCTGCAGAAACTGGCGTCCGGACACGTTCACCGCGATGGAGAGATCGGTGAGTCCCGCCTGGTGCCAGACGCTCAGCTGGCGGCAGGCCTCGCCAAGGACCCACGCCCCGAGTTCGTCGATGAGACCGCTGTCTTCCGCGATCCCGATGAACTGGGCGGGCAGGAGCATGCCCATTTCAGGATGCTGCCACCGCAGCAGCGCCTCGGCCCCCGCGACCAGACCCGAGGCCAGTTCCAGCTTGGGCTGATAGTGAAGCCTGAGCTCGCCCCGATCGATGGCGCGCCGCAAGGCGGCCTCCAGCGACAGCCGCTCCACCGAGTGGGTGTTGAGCTGCGGCGCGTAGAACTGGAAGGTGTTGCGGCCGGATTCCTTCGCCCGGTACATGGCGATGTCCGCCGCCTTGAACAGTGATTCGATGTCCGCGCCGTCGTCGGGAAACGTACTGACGCCCACGCTCGCCGACAGTGCGTATTCCCTCCCGCCGAGGACGAAGGGCTGACTCGCGGCATCGAGCACCTTGCGCGCGACACCGATCAGGTCGAGCTGCGACTGGAAGTCTTCGACAAGTACGACGAATTCGTCGCCCCCCTGGCGGGCGATGGTGTCGGAAGCTCGCAGCACATGTCTCAGGCGATGCGCCGTCTCGCGCAGCACGAGGTCGCCCGCGCCGTGTCCCAGGGTGTCGTTGATGATCTTGAAACGGTCCAGATCCATGAAGAACAACGCCACGCGCTCGCCGGTTCTTCTGGCGCGCTCGACCGCATGCGCCACGGCCTGGTGGAGATACGTGCGGTTGGGAAGATCGGTGAGGGCGTCGTGCTGCGCCAGATAGCGGATCTGGTCTTCGGCCGCCTTGCGTTCCGTGATGTCGGCGACCCGCACCACGTAGGCGCGCTTGCCTGGCATCTCGAGCCGAGTCGCAAGCATCTCGGCCCAGAACCTGCGGCCGGTGCGGGTCCGGAACTCCAGATCCTCGCGCACGGCTTCACCGCGGTCCAATCGCGCGAGACGGGACGCAAGTTCGCCGCGGGAAAGCGGGTGCCGCAGCAACGCGTGGCCGGGCCGGCTCAGGATGAACTCGCGCGACCCCGCCTCGAACAATGCGATCGCACGGGGATTGCAGTCGAAAATCGTGCCGTCGGCGATGTTGCCCAGGAACAGGGCGTCCCGCGAACTGTTGAAAACGGCGCTGAAGAGGGCTTCACTCGCACGCAGCGCCCCTTCCGCGTGGCGGCGCTCCGTGACGTCGCGCCCGACACCTTCATAGCCCAGGAACTGGCCCTCCTCGCCGAAGCGTGGAACGCCGCTGACGGATACGTAGCGATGATCGCCAGCCGGTGTCAGCCGTTCGTACTCGAAATCGCGGAATGGCAAGTGCATGGCGAGCACCTGCTGGTGGCGTCGCAATGCATCGGGGTCGATGGTGATGCCGGGAAGCTCCCAGCGTGTCTTGCCCACGTAGTCATTGCCGCCCAGTTCGTTGACGATCGGATGCAACGGATACTCGCGTTGCGCCAGGAACCGGTGGTCCGGTCCGGATTCCCAGAACCAGTCGGAAGAAAGCTCCGCCAGCCGGCGAAATCGCGCCTCGCGCTCACCGAGCTGCGCCACGGCTGCGGACCGCTCGCGTTCGGCCTCGTAATTGCGAAGAACCAGCCCCACCTGGGCTGCGATCTCCCGCATGGTGTCCACATCGTCTTCGTTCCAGTAGCGAGGCTGAAGAGCATCCAGACAGATGACGCCCATCGTGTCATCGGCGCAGGAGAAGGGCACATCGAGGCTCGAACGGACGCAGGCGCACGGACTCGAGTCCCGGAACGCCGCCACCCGTGCGTCACTGAGCCAATCGACGACGACGACGGGCAGTTCGGCACGCAGCGTGGCGGTATATGCGGAAGCGCCGGAGCAGTCGATCGAGCTGTGGGCCATGGAGGCGAGTCCGGGTACATCGATCGAATCCCGGAACCGCACGACTTCGTCATTGCCCAGGACCCCGTACGAGACGCGCAGACCCGGAAAACGGTGATGCAGTTTGGCGAGAGTGCGGTGGATCACCTGGTCGAAGAGCAGGCCACCGACGGCGTCGGTCGTGATTCCGTTCAGCAGTTCCAGGCGGATCCGGCGTCTTGCCACCTCTGCCGTGAACAGCTCCTGCTGAGCCGTATTGCGCCGATAGACCCAGAGGCTGCCCAGCGCGATGAGTCCGAAGAGAAGGAATGGCCACCGCACGCGATCGAGCCATGCCGCGAGAAGGCTGTCGCGCGGCACGGAGACGAGCATCGTGAAGGGATAATCCGGGACACGGCGGAAGGCGTAGAGGCGTGCTTCACCCGTCGTCGGGCTCGCCCCCGCGGTATAGCCTTCCGTGAGATCCGGCTGCGCCTTGAGAGCCACTCCGACCGGGCCTTCGAATTTCCGGGCGAACAGCCGGCCGGCGTCCGAAGGGGCCGGCCAGCGCCCCTGAATGAACCCGTCTTCACGCTGAAGCGCCAGAACCCAGTTGGGGGGAATCCCCATCTCGCCGACGAGTTCCCATTGGCTCTGCACCGTCGCGGTGACCACGACGCTGTAGGGCCCCACACCGGGGGATTCCCCCAAGGCGATACACATGGGAACGATCCATTCCTGCATGGAAGGTTCGCGGACCGGACGGCCGATCTTGACTGATCCGCCGGTGGATTCCAGGCTGACGAAGAACTCCTTCGCGAAGGCCGGTGCCGAGGAGGGCGCGGAATCCGCGAGGATCCGGCCGCCGGGCGCCAGCAGCAGCATCCGATGGATGCCGGGCACCACCGTGGCCATCCGCTGAAGGACCCCCCTGGCCTTGTCGGCGTCGACGATCGCGTCTTCTTCATGGAGTTCGGCCGCGGCGCCCTTCAGTGCGCTGACGAACCTGTCATGGAAGTGGCCCGCGGACCGGGCTCCCAGCCGCGCCAGTTCGCCCGCCCGCTGGTGCAGTTCGTCGCTGACCGACTGCCATGCGGCGAATCCGAACAAGCCGACGGACAGACCCGTGAGAACGGCGACGCCGGCCAGCAGCCGGCCCAGTCGGCGGCCGCCGTCGTTGCCTGCGGAAGTTTCTCGTGGGTCGGTCTGCTGCATCCGAGGTGCCGCCGCCCCCGAGCGCGATCAGCCCGCCGACACCGCGCCGCGATCGATCGTGTAGATGCTGTCCAGCATGTCCGCGGAATGGGAGAGATCCGATTCCGTGAGGATGATCGACAGACCTTCGGACTTGAGTCCGGAAATCACCTCTGCGAGGCGGCGTGCCAGGACGGGCGCCACGCCTTCGAAGGGTTCATCCAGCAGCAGCATGCGCGTGCCCGACATGAGCGCCCGGGCGAGCGCCACGAGCTTCTGCTGGCCGCCGGAGAGTTGGAGGGCCTTGCGCGCCTTGAACGTTTCGACTTCCGGAATCATGCGGTAGACGCGGGCCAGGCGCTCGTTGGCATCGGAACGGTTGCCTGCCCACGCTGGAACCAGCACGTTCTCCTCCACCGTGAGCGTCGGCACCAGTCGCCGGTCTTCGGGCATGTACCCGATCCCGTTGCGGGCGCGCAAGTGAACGGGCATGCGATCGATGACCTGCCCCTCGTACTGGATGGAGCCGCTTCGGGCGGGCAGGATGCCCATGATCGCGCGCATGAGCGTCGTCTTTCCCGCACCATTGCGGCCGATGAGACCGACGAACTGCCTTTCGCCCACGGTCATGTCGACCCCTCGCAGAATGCCCACGGGACCGATGGAGACGTCGAGGTTGCGGATTTCAAGCATGGGCCGTGTCTCCTGCGGCCGGCACGTGCTCTCCGATCACGTAGCGACGGACCTCGACGTCGTTCAGAACGTTCGCGGGCTCGCCGTCGGCGATGATGCGCCCTTCGTAGAAAGCCAGGATTCGGTGCGTGTACTTCTCCACGACTTCCATGTCATGTTCCACGAACAGCACCGTCACCTTGTTTTCCCGAACCGCATTCATGACCATGTCCATCAGGCTGAACTTCTCGTCGGCCGACACGCCGCTGGTGGGCTCGTCCAGCAGCAGGATGCGGGGCCGGACCACCATCGCCATCGCGATATCCAGGAGCTTTCGCGTGCCTTCGGGCAGCAGTCCCGCCTGGCGGTCCCGGTAGGCGCCCAGGTTGAACTGCTCGAGCATCGCATCGACAGCCTTCACGGGATCGTCGTAGGCAGCATTCCTGGTACCCCATCGATTGCCCGCCTGGATGACGATGCCCACGCCCACGAGCAGGTTCTCGTGGACCGACATGGAATTGAACAGCTGAGGGATCTGGAACGAACGGCAGATTCCCATCTGCGTGATCTGCCGCGGCTTGAGGGATGTGATGTCACGTCCGTCGAAGGAGATCGTGCCGGAAGTCGGCGTGAGGTAGCCCGTCACCATGTTGATGAACGTGGTCTTGCCCGCTCCGTTCGAGCCGATCAGGCCCACCACGGAGTCCTGCTCCACCGCCACGTTGATGTTCGAGGCCGCAGTGACGGCACCGAAGCTCTTGTTGAGCCCCTTCGCCTCCAGAATCACAGCCATGTCACAACTCCCCAGTGGCGTCCGCATTCGCGCTGCCCGTCCCCGCGAACGCCAGGAATTCGAATGTTCGGCACGGTGTTCCCCGGCTTCAGGCGGCAGCCTTGCGCCGCACGAAGAGCGACCACAACCCGTCCGGGAGGAAGATCATCACGATCAGCATGGTGATCCCCAGGACCATCTGCCAGGTGTTCGGCGAATACTCGTACGCAAAGCTTCGCACCGACTCGAACACCAGCGCGCCGCCGAGCGGAGCGAAGACGCTCCCCGTTCCCGACAGAATGGCGATGAACACGAACTCGCCCGACTGCGGCCAATAGGTCATCTCCGGATCGATGTGACCGATGTTGATGGCCATGAGCGCACCGCCCACCCCGGCGAGAACCGCCGAGAACACGTAGTTGAGGTGGACGGTGGAGCGCACCGAAGCCCCCATGTACTCGACGCGCAATTCGTTGTCCTTGATGGCCCCGGCGAGACGCCCTCGATGGGAGGAGAGATACCAGTGGAGCAACACGGCACAGACCAGCATCACCACCACGGACAGGCTGAATACCGTGATCCGGAGCGATTCGCTTTCGATGGCCATGCCGGCGATGGACTTCGCGGAAACGTTGAAGCCATCCGTGGAACCGAACGATGCGCTCTTCACCAGCGTCCCGTAGAGAATCATCGAGAACGCGAGAGAAAGCATGGCGAAGAAGATGTCGCGATACTTGGCGAGCAGCAGACCCAGCAACGCGGCGACCAGCCCCGTCACCAATGCTCCCGCCAGCATCATGACGAGCATGTCGGAGATCTTGGCGAGCTGATCGAGAACGCCGGCCGCATACGCACCCAGACAGTAGTAGAGGCCGTGGCCGAACGAGACCAGTCCCGTGCGCATGAGCAAAAGCATGCCCAGCACCACGATGCCGTAGCACATGGCCACGTTCAGCAGGGACACGAGCCATTTTGGAAACATCGGGCCGCCGACAAGAAGAACGGCTGCCAGGACGAAAAGGGCCAGAACGGTGCGATCGAACTTCATATCTTGCGCACCTCCGCGCCACTGAACAGTCCCTTGGGCCGCAGGATCAGCACGACGGCCATGACGAAATAGACGCTGAAGAGTTCGACTTCCGGCTGATAGTGAACCGCAGCCGCTCGGACAAGGCCCACGATGAGCGCTCCCAGAGCCGCGCCCTGCAGACTGCCCAGCCCTCCGATGACCACGACGGCGAATGCCATGACGATGACTTCGGCGCCCATGCCGGTGACCACGGAAACGGTGGGGGCGGTGAGCGCACCGCCCACAGCCGCCAGAAACGCGCCGATCGTGAACGTCACGAAATAAGTGCGGCTCACGTTGATGCCGAGCGCACCGCTCACTTCGCGATCGTGGATCACGGCCAGAAGGAGCTTGCCGGACCGCGTCTTGTTGAGCGCCCAAGCCAGCGAGAGGCCCGACACGACAGCCACACCCAGCAGCAGCAGGTTATAGACGGGATAGGTCAATCCGGCAATTTCGAAGTTGCCGAGCAGGCCATACGGGGTCTCGCCATTGGGGCCCTGGACGAACAGCGGGTCGACACCCCAGACGAGCTTGATGAAGTCCTCGAGGATGAGGAACAGCGCGTACGTCACCAGCACCAGCACGACTTCGTCCTTGCCGTACAGGAACTGCAGCAGGCCGCGCTCGATGACGGGGCCGGCGATCAATCCGACCGCCACGGCGGCCAGCGCGAGCATCGCGAAGCTCCCCATCGGCGCATAGCCGTGCGAGAACCATGCGCCGGCCATCGACACTGCCGCGAAGGCGCCCAGGGCATAAAGGCTCCCATGGGCGATGTTGAGGATCTTCATCACGCCATAGATCAACGTGAGGCCGACCGCGATGATGAAAAGCCACGAGGAATAGACGATCCCGTCGACCAGGACCGCGACGATCTGACTCATGCGGGAACGTTACTTGGTTTTCTTGAATCCGGACTTGATCCAGTCCAGCGAAGACACGCCTTCCGGGGGCTGCACCTGCTCGGCGGGGTAGTACTTGATGTTGCCGACCTTGACCACGCCGTTCTCCGTGCGGGTAGTCCCGTACGCGGTTCCCTGCACGGCCTGATGGCCCTTGCCCAGCGCCATGGAGACCTTGCCGAACGGCGAGTCGAAGGTGATGCCCTCGAGCGCGGCGATGATCTCGTCCTGCGAAGGAGCGCCTCCGCCCTTCTTCTGCTGGGCCTTTTCATAAGCGGCCTTCACCCCCAGGACCGCCTGCGCGACGCTGTAGGCGGGATAGTTGGGAATGATGCCGGCCTTGGCCTTGTAGATGTCCTTGAGCCACGTGTTGAGGGTCGAAGGCTGGGCGAACAGGCCATGCGGGCCGCGGGCGCCGACGATGGTCCCATCCGGCACGTTGCCCACCATGCGATGCAGGTTCGGTTCGCCCGCGACGAGAATGAGCTGCGACTTCTTGAAGAGATCCCGGGGGGTGGCCTGGAGCATGAACGCCTCCAGATCGCCGCCCCACAGGCTCGAGTGGATCACATCCGAGTTGGAGTTGATCAGCGCCGAGATCTCCGCGCCATACTGCCCGGCGCCGAACTTGGGCATCTGCGAGGTGCCGATCTGCACCTCGGGCTTCATGGTCTTGATCGTGTTCTCGAAGTCGTTCCAGGAATCCTGGCCCCAGGCATAGTTCTGGTTGATTCCGGAGAAACGCTTCGCGGCGGGACGGTTGTCGAACAGGTAGCGGGCGGCCGCCACGGCGTCCATCGTGGCGTGGGCGCGCGTGCGGAACACGTACTTGTAGCTGGCTTCCTCGAAGATACGCGGGGTGCCGCAGTCGAAAAGCACGGTGAGTTTCTTCAACTCCTCCGCCACAGGCGCGATGGCGAGACAGTCGCCGCTGCCGATGTAGCCGATGACCAGATCGACGTCCTGCCGCTGGACCAGGGTGCGGAACTCGCTCACCTGCTTGGTCGCACCGCCTGCCTCGTCGATGATCACCAACTCGAGCGGCGAACCGCCGTAGCCTTTCTGCTGGTAGGGCGCAGGCACCTTGCCGGCGTTGAGCGATTCGACGATCGCCTCGGCCGCCATCTTGGCCGGAACGCCGAACGGACCGGCCGCGGGGCCGGACAGGAACGTCACGAATCCGATCTTGATGGAATCCGTCTGTTGGGCATGAGCCCCGGACACTGCAAGCGCCGTCAGTGCGACGGCGCCGAGGACCGACCGGAAAACGGATGTCTTCATGATCGTGTTACCTCCCCTCGATTCAATGTGCCGCATCCAGGACGGCATGCCTCCGTGCCAGTGCCGGACGCATCGTAACCGCCGGAATCTAGCAGCTTGCCCTTGTTTGTCAACCGGCCGAGAAGCCCCCGTCCACGAACAGAACCTGGCCCGTGATGTAGTCCGAAGCACGAGATGCGAGGAAGACGGTCGCCCCGCGAAGATCCTCCAGTGCGCCGTTGCGGCCGATCATGGTCCGGGCCGCCATCGACTTCGCACGTTCCGGATCGCTGAAGACGGCGCGCGTGATCGGGGTGGGAAAGAACCCGGGCGCGATCGCGTTGCAGTTCACGCCCCGGGGCGACCACGCCTCGGCCAGGGTTCGCGTGAGATGGGCGATGCCCGCCTTGCTCACGCCGTAGGCGCCGCTGTTGTTGAAGGAGCGCACGGACTGCAGCGATGCCAGATTGATGATGCGCCCCCATCCGCGCTCCGCCATCGACGGGGCGAAGGCACGGGCCAGCAGAAAGGGCGCATCGAGGTTGATCCGCATGGTCCGGTCCCAGACGTCCGCATCGAGGACCGTCATGGAAGGCCTTTCGTTGATTCCGGCCGCGCAGACCAGGATGTCCGGGGCTCCCAGGCCCTTCGACACCGCCTCCACGACACGGGCGAGGTCGGCCCTGTCCGCCAGGTTGCCCGGAACGCATTGTGATCGTCGGCCATGACTGCGAACCTCCACCCCGGCCGCTTCGAGCCGCTCCGGGTCCCTGCCCACCAGCGCCACGTCCGCGCCGGCCTCGGCGAGCGCCAGCGCCATCGTCCGGCCGATCCCGGAGTTGCCTCCGGTGACACAGGCGACCCGTCCGTCCAGCCGGAAGAGATCCGAGATCGAAGTCATGGCCTTGCGCCCAGTTCTTCCCGCGCCCGCCTGACGGCAGCGCGAACCTGCGCCGGTGAAGTTCCGCCTCGGTGATCGCGGGCGGCGAGCGACCCTTCGAGGGTCAGCACGCCGTAGATGTCCTCGTCCACCACCGGAGCGAATTCCCGGAACTGCTCGAGCGTCAATCCACCCAGATCGACGCCCCGTTCGGCAGCGAGCCGCACCGCCCGGGCCACCGCTTCGTGCGCCTCCCGGAACGGCGTGCCCTTCCGTACGAGGTAGTCCGCCAGATCGGTCGCCGTCGCGAAACCCTCGGAGGCCGCCTGGCGCATCCGGTCGGGCTTCACGATGATGCCGCGCATCATCTCCGCGTAGATCACCAGCGTGTCGATCAATGTGTCGACGGTATCGAACAGTGGCTCCTTGTCTTCCTGATTGTCCTTGTTGTAGGCAAGCGGCTGGCCTTTCATCAGGGTGAGCAGCCCCACGAGATGCCCGTTGACCCGCCCCACCTTGCCCCGCACGAGTTCCGGCACGTCAGGGTTCTTCTTCTGCGGCAGCATGGAGGATCCCGTGCAGAAACGGTCGGGCAGGTCGATGAATCCGAAGCGGGGACTCATCCAGAGGATCAGTTCCTCCGAGAGTCTGGAGAGATGGGTCATCACGAGGGAGGCCGCCGCCGTGAACTCGATCGCGAAGTCGCGATCCGACACGGCGTCCAGGGAGTTCTCGCAGAGCCCCTCGAAACCCAGTTCCTTCGCCACCTGCTCCCGGTCGATGGGGAACGTCGTTCCGGCAAGCGCTCCCGATCCCAGGGGAAGCCTGTTGACGCGCCGGCGGCAGTCCTGCAGCCGGCCGGCGTCGCGCTTGAGCATCTCGTAATAGGCCATGAGATGGTGGCCAAACGTGACGGGCTGGGCCACCTGGAGATGCGTGAAGCCGGGCATCACGAGATCCGCGTGGATCTCGGCCAGGTCGATCAGCACCGTTTGCAGTCCCGCCAGGTGCTCCAAGATGCGATCGATGGCGTCCCGCAGATACAGCCGGATATCGGTGGCGACCTGGTCATTGCGCGACCGTCCGGTGTGCAGACGCTTGCCCGCATCCCCCACCAGCAGGGTCAGCCGCCGTTCGATGTTGAGGTGCACGTCCTCGAGATCCAGCGACCACTGGAACGTTCCTGCCTCCACCTCGCTGCGGATCTGCTGCATGCCGCGGCGAATGTCCGCGAGATCCTGCTGCGAGATCACCCCTGTGGCAGCCAGCATGGCCGCATGGGCCAGCGAACCCTGGATGTCGAACAATGCGAGGCGGTTGTCGAAGAAGACGGAGCCTGTGTAACGCTTGACCCGTTCGTCCACCGGCTCGCTGAAGCGGCCGGACCACGTGTGAGCGGACGATGCGGGGGTTGCCACGGCTTGCGCGGGCTGGGTGGGTTGTTCAGAATTCATGGACCGATGGGAGTCGAACTGCGATGCCGAGTATAAATCAGCAGCATCGGCCGCCCGACCGGTTGCCGGATTTCCTGAACATCGGCGTCTGGTTGCGCGCCGTGCTGCTGGTCACCGCCCTGGCACTTGGGGCCACCTTGCTGCTCACGCCGCGATGGAGCGATCTGCCGGAGGAATTCTCCATCCTCTCCCTTCACGTGCATCCGGCCGCGCTGCTCACGCTGGCGCTGTGCTCGCTTCTCGGCCGTTTTCTCTCGAGGCTGAGATATGCCGCCGGCGTGGCGGCAGTTCTGGCGCTTGCGGCCGCATCCGCATTGGCATCGGAAGCACTCCTGCACAGGTTCTTCGGCATCGATGCCACGCTTCCCGAGCGGCAGATCGTGTTCGCACTTCTGGCCGCGGGCACCGCGGTCTTGTACTTTCACCTGCGTGAACGCGCCCTTTCGCCCGCCCTCACGGAGGCTCGGCTGCAGGCGCTCCAGGCACGCATACGGCCGCACTTCCTGTTCAACAGCATCAATGCGGTCCTGTCCCTGGTCCGCAGCGAACCGCGCCGCGCGGAGGCGGCGCTGGAGGACATGGCCGATCTCTTCCGGGTGCTGATGGCGGACAACCGCGAGCTGGCTCCGCTCGAGAACGAGGTGGCACTGTGCAGGCAGTATCTCGATCTGGAGCAGCTGCGCCTGGGCGAGCGGCTCCGCATCGAGTGGCACGTGGACAGGATGCCCCGCGACGCGCTGGTTCCGCCCCTCGTTCTCCAGCCCCTGCTGGAGAACGCCGTCTACCACGGCATCGAGCCTTCTCCCGAACCCGGCACCGTCACGATCAACATCTTCCAGCTGCGTGGCGAAGTCCACATGGTCCTCAAGAATCCCTATCATCCCGACGCCCGGGGCACCGGAGGCAACCGCATGGCCCTCGCGAACATCCGCGAGCGGCTCGCGCTTCACTTCGACGAGGAAGGCCGGCTGGAGTCGCAGGTGCGCGACAACCTCTATCAGGTGCATATCCGGATTCCTTACCGCACCGAGTCGGCCGTCGGAGGAAAACCAGCGTGACCGCCGGATCGCGCGCCCTGAGGGTGATGATCGCCGACGACGAGGCCCCGGCCCGCAATCGCCTCAAGGATCTGCTGAACGACTGCGTGGCCCATGGTCCGCTCTCGCTGGTCGCCGAGGTCGCCAGCGGACCCGCGCTGCTCGAGGCGGTGCAGGAGATGGAAGCGGATCTCGTCTTTCTCGACATCCGCATGCCCGGCATGGACGGGCTCGAGACGGCACGGCATCTGCAGAAGCTCGCGAACCCGCCCCGGGTGGTATTCACGACGGCCTACGACCGCTACGCGGTGGAAGCCTTCGAACTGCACGCGATCGACTATCTGCTGAAGCCCGTGCGCGGACGCCGCCTGGAGGAATCGCTCGCGCGGGTCCGGGCCGCGATGCCTGCGGCCGAAGTGCTGGAGAACCTGGCGCGTGAACCGCGGACGCACTTTTCGATCCAGGAACGCGGGCGCGTCCACCTCGTGCCGGTCAAGGATGTCCTGTACCTCAGAGCGGAACTCAAGTACGTGACGGTACGGACGGCAGACCGGGAATTTCTCGTGGAAGAGTCGCTCACGCGCCTGGAAGAGGAATTCCACCGCGCATTCGTGCGCATCCATCGGGGCTGCCTCGTGGCCATCGCCCACCTCAAGGGATTCGAGAAGTCGGGCGATGCCAGCCCGGAAGCCCACTGGCTGGCGGTCATCGAAGGGCTCGAGGATCGATTGCCCGTCTCCAGGCGGCAGGCCCACGTGGTACGGGAATTCGGCAAGTCCGGAGCGTGACGGGGAGCCGCGAGGTCCCGCCGGGTTCACTACGGTGTCCTGCAACGTTCAGCTTGGACCGGGCATCTCGCAGGGCCGTCCTCAAGCCCTCTTCCACCCCCGGGTGGTGGAAGGGCATCTCCGGCATGCGCGCCACCGACATGCCCGACTGGACGCCTCACGCGATGAGATGCGCGAGATGTTCCTCGTCCGGTCCCCTCGGTTCCGCACCGAGGACCGTCCCGTCGATCGCATCGGCATGGAGCCGAAGAAGGCCGCGATCGCGGAGCATGACCCGCGATCGCCGCTGGTTCCCGAACGAGACTGCGCCCGTCACGGTCGCCCCGGGATCCCGTTCCGCATAGCGTCGGCCGACCGCTGCGAGCGGCGGCTCGGGGAACACGGCCGCCAATGGCGTTCTCCGCAGTCCGGGCTTCGCATCCGGACGACGAGACGACGTCGTGACGGCCTCGTATTCCTGTTTCGGGGGCGGCCGCCCGGGGGTACTCTCCCGGCGGCCCCCTTTCCATCGCATCCCGCTCAGGCGGCGCGCTGCTTGCGGCTCCACTGCTCCAGTTCCTCGGCACCGCCGACGTACTCGCCGTTCACGAAGATCTGAGGCACCGTCTGCTTGCCGGTCACCGCACCAATCACGCGGCTGCGATTCGTATGGGCCAGCGGAATCTCCACGTACTCGTAGCCGAGTTGGGCAAGGAGCGTCTTCGCGCGGGCGCAGTGCTGGCATCCCTCGCGCGTGAAGATGGCCACCTGGTCGGGTTTCCTCGCTTCCGGATTGATGTAGTCCAGCATCGTGTCGGCATCGGAAACCTCGAAGGGATCGCCCGCCTTCTCCGGCTCGATGAACTGCTTCACCACCACGCCGTCCTTCACCAGCATCGAGTACCGCCACGAGCGCTTGCCGAAACCGAGGTCGGCCTTGTCCACGAGCAGTCCCATGCCTTCGGTGAACTCGCCATTGCCGTCGGGAACCAGCGTCACGTTCTTCGACTCCTGGTCCTTCGCCTATTCGTTCATCACGAAGGTGTCGTTGACCGACACGCAAACGATGGCATCGACGCCGTTGGCGCGGAACGCCGGCGCGAGTTCGTTGTATCGGGGCAGATGAGAGGAGGAGCAGGTGGGCGGAACGCGCCTGGAAGCGAGAACACGACCACGGTCTTGCCGGCGAAGAGGTCGTCGGTCGTCACACTCTTCCACTCGTTGCCTTCACGGACACGGAAGGTGACCTGGGGAACGCGCTTGCCTTCGTGATTGGGAAACATGTGAACTCTCCTGAAAGTCGAGGGGTTGCAGATTCTTCCGGCCTTCGTCTCGTTGGCCTGTCTGATCAAAGTGTGCGCGGGCGCCGCCCGAGGCGGCCAATACCTTGTTACGATGCAGCCGATAGGTATTTCCTATCAAGCTGCCCGACCGCGACCCGGCGGGGTTGGCATGAGTGATCGGCAAGAGGAGAACCCGCATGACGCTGACCGAGCTCAAGTACATCGTGGCCGTGGCGGACGAACGCAACTTCCGGCGAGCGGCCGAACGCTGCTTCGTGAGCCAGCCCAGTCTCTCGGCATCGGTCAAGAAACTGGAGGAGGAACTCGGCGTTCCGCTGTTCGAGCGCGGCGGCGGGGAGATCCTGCTCACCGAAGCCGGCGAGCAGGTGATCGCCCAGGCCCGCCGGGTGCTGGAAGAGGCGGCCAGAGTGAAGATCGTCGCCAGGGAAAAGGGCAACCCGCTCGAAGGGGTCCTGCGGCTGGGCGTCATCCACACGGTCGCACCGTACCTGCTGCCCGGGCTGGTCCTCGGACTGCGTACGGTGGCACCGCGCATGCCCCTGGATATCGAGGAGAACCAGACGGCAGTCCTCGAGCAGATGCTGCGGGCGGGGCAGATCGACGTCGCGATCGTCGCCCTGCCGTTCGCGCCCCCGGGAGTCGACACGATGATCCTCTATGACGAGCAGTTCCAGGCGATCGTTCCCGCCAGGCATCCGTGGGCCAGGCGAAAGAGCGTCTCTGCCGACGAACTGCCCGGCGAGAACCTGCTCCTGCTCAGCATCGGGCATTGCTTTCGCGACCAGGTGCTGGATGCCTGCCACGAGTTCTCCCGCCCCGTGCCCCTGGGAAAGCAGGGCAATTCCCTCGAAACGCTGCGCAGCATGGTCGCGTCCGGCCTTGGTGTATCGGTGCTGCCGGCGACCGCGCTGACCGCCCGGAACGACAATCCGCTGGTACGTGCGGTGCCTTTCGCCCCGCCCGCGCCCACCCGCCGCATCGTCGCCGCGTGCCGCAGCGGCTTTCCCCGCATGGCGGCGCTGCGTGCCATCCGCAAGGTGATCTCGAGCCTGGATCTTCCCATCTCGCCGGCACCCGCATCCTGATCACCCGGATATGCCGGACGGGATGGCGGGCGACGCCCGCTGGTAGAATCCCCGCGACTCTCTGATGCCTTCCTCCCCCGTGCGTCTCTCGCCAGCAAGACTGATCATCGCCACGCGCGAAAGCGCCCTCGCTCTATGGCATGCAGAGCACGTTAAGGCCCGCCTGCAGCAGGCCCACCCGCGAACGGAGATTTCCTTGCTCGGCATGACGACCGAAGGCGACCGCAAGCTCGGGACGACGCTCGCCAAGATCGGCGGCAAGGGACTTTTCGTCAAGGAACTGGAGGAGGCATTGCTGGACGGCCGGGCCGACCTGGCCGTGCATTCCATGAAGGACGTCCCGGTCAATCTCCCGCCTGGATTCGTGATCGCTGCGATCGCACAGCGGGAAGACCCGCGGGATGCCTTCGTGTCGAACCGTTTTGCTTCCGTCGATGAGCTGCCCCGTGGGTCGCGCGTGGGCACCTCCAGCCTGCGCCGCGAATCGCAGCTGCGCGCGCGACGCCCGGATCTGGACGTGCAGCCGGTCCGGGGGAACGTGCAGACGAGGTTGCGCAAGCTGGACGAGGGCGGCTTTGACGCCATCCTGCTCGCCGCTGCCGGACTCAAGCGGCTGGGACTCGAGGCGCGCATCCGCAGCCTGCTCACGCCGGAAGAGAGTCTGCCTGCCGTAGGTCAGGGAGCACTCGGCATCGAATGCCGGAGCGACCGCTCCGACGTGATCGCGGCGGTCAGCGTGCTGAACGACCCGCAGACCGCCTGGTGCGTCCGGGCCGAACGCGCGATGAGCCGGACGCTGGCCGGCAGTTGCACCGTTCCGCTGGGTGGCTTCGCGGAGGTAGCGGAGGGGCGGGCAACGCTCTCGGGTTTTGTCTCGCTGCCGGACGGCACCCGTCTCGAAAGAGCCTCGGGGCAGGCCGATATGCACGATACGGACGCGGAGGCTCTGGGCCGGCGCGTGGCGGATGAGCTGATCGCCGCCGGAGCGCTCGAGATTCTCGGCGCGGCAGAGGGAAACCCGTGATGGCCCGGGCTGCGGGACCGCTGTCCGGCATGGCGATCCTGGTCACGCGCCCGGAAGAACAGGCAGGTGCTCTTTGCAGACTCATCCAGGATGAGGGAGGTGAAGCCGTGGAATTTCCTACGATCCTCATTCAGCCGCCACGCCACGAGCAGCCCCTGGCCGCAGCCGTCCTGGACCTCGCCACGGCCGATCTCGCCATCTTCGCGAGCGCCAACGCCGTCCGGTTCGCTATGGCGGCCGTAAGGTCCCGGAACGAATGGCCGGCGGAGCTGCCCGCGTTCGCCGTCGGCCCGGCCACGGCCGAGGCTCTCCGTGCGCAGGGAGTCGCGCGAGTGAGCGCGCCGGAGTCCGGCGCGGACAGCGAGTCCCTGCTTCGGCTACCCGCGTTCGATCGCGTGAACGGGATGCGGGTGCTCATCTTCGCCGGCGAAGGCGGGCGTACGCTGCTGCGCGACGAACTCGTGGCGCGGGGCGCGACGGTTGTCGTGATCCCGTGCTATCGCCGTCTGCCGGTCACGGCGGTACCGGATGCCGTCAGGCAAAGCATCGCCGACCGGCGGCTCGCCGCCGTGACCCTGACGAGCAGCGAAGGTGCACGCAATCTCTATGGCGCGCTGGCGGGGCAGCTTGGCGATGCTGTCCGGGTGCTCCCTCATTTCGTGGTCCACGAGAGGATCGCTGCGGAAGCACGGCTTCACGGGGCGACCGACATCGTTCTTGCGCCCGGAGGCGACGTGGCGCTGGCAGCCGCCCTGGTGAGGCGCCTTTCCGGAACCGGCGTGCGGGAGACGTTGCATTGATGACCGACGAATCCGCTTCCCCGCCCGCCGCCCCGACCGAGGCACCCAACGCGCCCCCGGCCGCGCCTGCCCCTGCGCCGGCGCCCGCCGCTGCTCCGATGTGGTCCAGGGTCGCCACGGGATTGAACCCTGCCATGGTCGTCGCCCTTGCGGCGCTCGCGCTGGCCATCTGGCAATGGACCACGACGCAACGGGATTCGGTGAAGCTGCAGACGGAACTTGCCCGCAGGCTCGCCGACATGGAGGCGTCCGGCAAGGAAGTGCGGCTCTCCAGCGATCGGGTGCGCAACGACGTCCGGGACATCGAGAGCCGGATCGGCGTGATGGAAGCGAAGCTCATCGAGTCCCAGAACCAGCGCATCGCGCTCGAGTCGCTCTATCAGGAGCTTGCCCGCAATCGGGACGAATGGGTGCTGGCCGAGATCGAACAGATGCTGATCGCGGCGAACCAGCAGTTGCAGCTGGCGGGCAACGTCAAGTCCGCCTTGCTTGCGCTGGAGGCGGCGGACAAGCGCCTGGCCCAGGCGGACCGCCCCGGTCTTCTGAGCCTGCGCCGCGTGATCGCCCGGGACGTGGAACGGTTGAAGACCGCTCCCATACTCGACGTGCCGGGACTCGCTCTGAAACTCGACAATCTCATCGCAGCGGTTGACGAGCTGCCGCTGGCGGCGGATCAGCGCCCGGCGACACCCGTGTCGCCGCGGCCCGTGGCCGACGACGCGTGGCAGCGCTTCCTGAAGGAAGTCTGGTTCGATCTGAAGGAGATGCTCCGCATCCGGGTGGCCGACTCCCGCGAAGTCCCGCTGATGTCCCCGGACCAGGCGTACTTCGTGAAGGAGAACCTCAAGCTCAAGCTGCTTTCCGCGCGCCTCGCCCTGCTCTCCCGCAACGAGCCCGGCTTCCGCGCCGACTCGCGCACGGCGGAGCAATGGCTCAGGCAGCACTTCGATCCGGGCGCGAAGTCGGTCGCGAATGCCCAGGCGTTGCTGCGGCAGTTCGGGGCATCGGACCTTTCCGTCCAGTTGCCCGACATCGGCGAGAGCCTGCAGGCCGTGCGTGCCCAGTCCGCGGGACACCGCAGTGGCCTGCGCTGACGGCGCCCCGGAATGAAGACATTCTTCTGGGTGCTGGGGCTGTTCGCGCTAGCCGTAGGGCTGGTGGTGGCGGCCCGCTACAACTCCGCCTACGTGCTCATCGTCCTGTCCCATCACCGCATCGAGCTCTCGCTCAATTTTGCCGTTGCGCTGCTCGGCGGCATCTTCATCGCCCTGTATCTGGCGGTGCGCCCATCGTCGCGGCGCTGCGCCTGCCTACCGAAGTCAAGCGGTTCCACGAACGGAAGCGGCACGAACGCGGGAGTGCCGCCTTCATGGAAGGGGTGCAGGCCTATCTCGAGGGGCGCTATGGACGAGCGGAGCGGGCAGCCGCGCAGGCCTTCGCGCTGGATCACGCCAAGGCCTTGTCCGCCGTCATCGCCGCGCGTTGCGCGCACGAGATGCGCGCTTTCGACGCCCGCGACCGCCACCTTGCCGGCATGGACGAAGAGGCTTCGACGGAGTACCTGCGCCGGATCACCCAGGCCGAATTGCTGCTCGACGAGCGTCGCTATCTCGACGCGCTTGCGGTACTGGAGCAGATCAAGGACAAGCACACTGCGGCGCTGCGGCTGGAACTCAAGGCTCACCAGCTCGCGCGGAACTGGGACCGCGTCGAGGCGCTGCTGCCTCAACTGGACCGGCGCAACGTCTATGACCCCGTGGCCTTGGCACAACTGCGGCGGACCGCCACGGCGGAAGTGCTGAAGCGCCGGGCGCTCGACATGCAGCAGCTGCGCGAGGCCTGGCAGAAGGTGCCGGCCGAGCTCAAGTCCGACGGGTTGGTGGCCCGGGCCGCTGCGGAAAGCTTCATTCAGCTGGGCGCCGGCGCGGAGGCGCACCGGATCATCGAGAACTCCCTGGAGTCCCACTGGGACTCCCAGCTTGTCCCCCTGTATGCCGAGGGACTCGACGAGAACACCGTGGAGCAGATCCAGAAGGCGGAGGCATGGCTGCCCTCCCATACCCGCGATGCGGCGCTCCTGCTGACCCTGGGCCGTCTGTGTGCTCACGAGTCGCTGTGGGGCAAGGCGAAAAGCTATTTCGAAGCGAGCCTGGCCGTCGAGTCCTCCCATTCGGCGCACCTGGAGCTTGCACGTCTCGCGCGGTCGACCGGCAAGGAAGACGACGCGGGACGCCACTCCGAGGCTGCGATGCATCTGGCGCTCGCGCAACTCGAGGAAGTCACTGGAGGTCGTCGGCGACGTCTGCTCTAGGAAGGCCTGACCGGATGCCTCACCAGGCATTCCGGCCGGACCTTCCTTGACGGACAGTGAATTTCCATCGCTGCAGGAGCGGTCCGAAGGGGCCGGCTACGACCATGAACGACACAACGCGGAACGGCACCGTCAACGACTCGGAGCGCGTGCTGCGCGAGGACATCCGGCTCTTGGGCCGGATTCTCGGCGACACGCTGCGCGAGCAGCAGGGCAGCCAGGATTTCGACCTCATCGAGCGGATCCGTCAGACCGCGATCCGCTTCCGCCGGGACCGCGACCCGCAGGCAAAGCAGGAACTGGAAGAGATGCTCGATCCGCTCGATGCGACCCGCTCGAGTGCGGTGGTACGGGCCTTCACCTTCTTCTCGCTGCTCGCCAATATCGCTGAGGATCAGCACAACACCCGCCAGGAGCGCAATCGGCGCTCGGCGCAGCTGCCCGCACCACGTGGATCCGTGGCCGCGGCGCTCGATGAAGCCGCCGCCGCAGGCTTGAGCGGCAGACAGGTGGCCGCATTCTTCGACACGGCGCTCGTCTCGCCGGTCCTGACGGCGCATCCCACCGAAGTCCAGCGCAAGAGCACGCTGGATTGCCAGCTCGAGATCGCCCGGCTGCTGTCCGATCGCGACCGCTCCCGTCTCACGCCGGACGAGGAATCGGCCATGGACGAGTCGCTTCGCAGAGTCGTGCTGACGCTGTGGCAGACGCGGATGCTGCGCGAGCTGAAGCTCACGGTCGCCGACGAGATCGAGAACGGTCTGTCCTACTACCGCAACACCTTCTTGCGCGAGATCCCGAAGCTCTACGCGCATGTCGAGGACGAGATCCGGCGCCGCTGGCCCGAAGCCTCGCCCGGCGCGCACGCCTACCTGCGCGTCGGCAGCTGGATCGGCGGCGACCGGGACGGCAATCCATTCGTCACCGCAGACGTCATGCGGATGGCGGTGGTCCGGCAGAGCGCCGTCGCGATGGACCACTACCTCGAGCAGGTGCACCTGCTGGGCAGCGAGCTTTCGCAGTCGATCCGGTTCGTGGGCGTAACCGACGCGCTGGCCGACCTCGCGGACCGCGTGTCGGATGTTTCCGGCCACCGCCGCGACGAGCCGTACCGGCGTGCACTGATCGGCGTCTACAGCCGCCTTGCCGCCACGGCGCTCCGGCTGGATCTCAATGCCCCCCAGCGGCGAGCCGTCACCTCCGGGGAACCGTACGCGGACGCCCAGGAGTTCCGCCACGAACTGCAGACCATCCACGATTCGCTGGTCGCCAACGGATCCGCGCGCGTCGCCGGCGGACGGCTTCGCATGCTGCGCATGGCGGCACGACTCTTCGGTTTCCATCTGAGTCCCCTGGACATGCGTCAGCACGGCACGGTCCACGAGCAGGTGGTCGCCGAACTGTTCCGCCTCGGCGCCCGCCGGGGCGGCTATGCGGCGCTGGACGAGGAGGAACGCCGCCGTTGGCTGCTGGCGGAACTGGAGATCCCGCGTCTGCTTCGCTCGCCCTACCTCCAGTACGGCGAGACCACGGCGAGCGAACTGGCATTGCTGGATGCCGCTTCAGGGATCCACGCCCGCTTCGGGCGGGACACGCTTCCCACGTACATCATCTCCGGCGCGAACGCCGTGAGCGATGTGCTGGAAGTGGCGCTGCTCGCCAAGGAAGCGGGAATGCTCGAGCCGGGCAATGCGGCGCGCCTGCACTTCAACATCGTGCCGCTGTTCGAGACCATCGCGGATCTCCGCGGCTGCGGCGAGATCATGGACGAGCTTTTTTCCGTGCCCTACTACCGCCGGCTGCTGCACAGCCGCGGCGACGTCCAGGAGGTGATGCTTGGGTATTCCGACAGCAACAAGGACGGCGGATTCCTGACCTCCAACTGGGAGCTCTACCGCGCCGAACTCGCCCTGGTGGAGGTATTCGCCCGCCATGGCATCCGGCTGCGCCTTTTCCATGGCCGCGGCGGTTCCGTGGGCCGCGGCGGCGGTCCGAGCTATCAGGCGATCCTGGCGCAGCCGCCCGGTTCGGTAGCTGGCCAGATCCGGATCACCGAGCAGGGCGAGGTGATCGCATCGAAGTACTCGGATCCGGAAACGGGAAGGCGCAATCTCGAGACTCTGCTGGCCGCGACGCTGGAGGCGACGGTGCTGGGCCCGCGCGAGCTGCCGGCCGCTCATGCAAGCTGGCACGAGGCTCTCGAGATCATGAGCGAGGCCGCGTTCGCTTCCTATCGCGCCCTCGTGTACGAAACGCCCGGATTCGTCCGGTTCTTCCGTCTGGCCACGCCGATCTCCGAGATCGCGGAAATGAACATCGGCAGCCGGCCGGCAGCGCGCAAGAAGTCCGACCGCATCGAGGATCTGCGCGCCATCCCCTGGGTCTTCTCCTGGTCCCTGTCCCGCATCATGCTGCCCGGCTGGTATGGATTCGGCGCGGGAGTTCGAGCACTGCAGGACCGACTGGGCGGACGTGGAATGGAATTGCTGCGGGAGATGAACCGCGACTGGCCCTTCTTCCGCGCGCTGCTCTCCAACATGGACATGGTGCTGGCGAAGAGCGACCTCGCCATTGGCTCGCGCTACGCGGAACTGGTGGAGGACGAGCCCCTCCGGACGGCGGTGTTCGAACGCATCCGCAGCGAATGGCACGACACCGTGGCGTGCCTGCTCGAGATCACCGGGCAGAGCGAACTGCTCGAATCGTCTCCGGCGCTGTCGCTCAGCGTGCGAAACCGCATTCCGTACATCGATCCGTTGAACCACCTCCAGGTGGAACTCCTGCGGCGCTGGCGCGAAGGCGAGACGGATGAACGTTCCAAGCGCGCCCTGCTGCTCTCGATCAATGGCATCGCCGCGGGACTGCGCAACAGCGGATGACCGCGCGAGAACCGCCGCCGTGCGTGAAAGAACGCCGATGGCATTGTGCTAGCATCGAACGACCCTGATGCCCCGGTGTGCAAGTCAGGCATCCGCTGACCGGCGACTCGAGCGCCAAGACAAGAATAGGGAAACGACCCATGAAACAATCCGGCGAACTTGACGATCCTCGGCGCCGCCTGCTGGTACAGGCCTTGTCGGCAGGTTTCTTCTCGGCCGGCTGGACCTCCCAGGCGATGGCCGACATCTTCGGCTCCACGCCCGCGCAGCTGCCTCCGGGACAGTCGGTCTACCGGGTCTCGGGTGTCGCCACGGTGAACGGCGCGCCGGCCACCCTCAAGACCCGGATCGGCCCGAAGGATACGGTGGAAACGGGCAGGGACGGCGAGATCGTCTTCGTCGTCGGCAGCAGCTCGTTCATCCTGCGCAACAGCAGCCGGCTCGTGCTCGATGGCCGCCAGGAAGGCGACAACGCGATCACCAGCGCGTTACGGCTCGTCACCGGCAAGCTCCTGTCCGTGTTCGGCAAGTCCGACCGCCAGATCCGCATGCAGTCGACGACCGCCACCATCGGCATCCGCGGGACGGGTGTCTACATGGAGTCCGAACCCGACCAGACCTACTTCTGCACGTGCTACGGCATCGCCGACATCAGCGCTGCCGACGACCCGGAGAGCAAGGACACGGTGGCGGCTTCGCATCACGACCGGCCCCTGTACATCATGAACGATGCCAAGGCAAAGGGCCGCAACATCCGCCGCGCACCCTTCAAGAATCACAGCGATCCCGAGCTGATGCTGATCGAGACGCTGGTGGGCCGATCAGCGCCTTTCGTGTTTCCAGGAAGCGAGTACGACGCGCCGCGCCGCGATTACTGAGGACTGGGAAAGGAGAAAGGATACGGCCGTCGCCGGCCGTATCCAGGTCTGCCGCAGGTGCCGCTCCGGGCAGACCCGGAGCGGGCAGCGGCGATGGGCGGCTTACTGCTTGGTGATTGCCCAGACGACACCCGACCTGGGCGTCACGTAGAACGGCGGCGACATCGTGAAGTCCGTGTACAGCTCGCCGTAGTCCACCACGTACATGGTCTTGCCGTCGTTGCTGAACACCACGTCGTTCGTCCGCTCCAGGCCCCCGCGGTTCTCCGCCTTCTGATAGGCATTGGGCCCCATGTCGACGTTGCGGGCGAAGTAGGACCACTTCACGCCCGCGGGCTCCATGAAATCGATCTTGACGATCGCCGGCCACGTCGGCACCAGGCTGTCCGGCCCATTGTCGATGATTCCGTAGATCGCAGCGAAGATCGTTTCCTTGCCGGCCCCGTACTGCGGGGGCGCCCAGGCGATGCCGTCCATGGGATTGTTCGTGTCCCATTCCATCACCGGATTGATGTAGCCGTTCGGATTCGGATTGGCGGCGATCAACGGCACTCCGCGAACCCCGTCGACGTGCACGGGGAAGTGGTACGGCGGCATCTTGGGAACGTAGGGCTGATCGCCGATGTACAGCTGGGGATACGGCCGCTCGATCTTCGATCCGGTCCAGCGGAAGAGGCTCGAGCGCTTGTTGGTGACGAAGCCGAAGCCATCCTTGTCGGGGTAGCCTGCGTCCTGCCCCTTCTCGGTGACGATCCACAGCCGCTCCGGGCTGTTCGCGATGCGGCGATGTCCCAGATCGTTCGCCCCGTTGTCGGAGACCGCCAGGGCATTCTCGAACCTCGTGCCCTTGGGACCGAACGCCACGCCCGACTGATTGCGGAAGCCCATGGCGTAGACCTCCATGCTGGAATGCGCATAGATGCCGTCGGAACCCTTCTGGTCGATCCTCACGCGCATGATCGAACCGCCGCAAGGTACCTGCGCCTTGATGATCTGCCCGGGTTTGGCGGGAACGCCCACGGGCAGATAGGCACCGGTCATCCGGCCATCCGCCGACTTGACGTTGAGACCCGTATGCACGATGTCACGGCAGGCAGGGTCGTGGGGCGTCGGAGGGAACCCGTCCGGATGCGCGACCCAGAAGGGATCGCGCGGAATGTCCGGCCAGCCGTGGTTGTCCGGATCGGCAAAACCGACGTTGCTGGGCAGTCCCAGGGCGAAGTACAGGTATCCGTCCTTGCAGGTGATGCCACCGTTGCGGTGGTCGCCGATGAACAGGTCCTTCACGATCAGCTTCAGTTCGCCATTGACCCCGTCCATCTCCCAGATCTTCTCGCCGTACTCGGGGATGTAGATCTTCTTGTTGTCGGGACAGTAGCCGATCTCGTTCATCACTGTGGTGAAGGTGCCCTTGCCGATTTCCTTGATCAGCTTGCCGTTCTTGTCGAACACCTTGATGTGCGCGGGCTCGGTCCCCTGCATGAACAGCGGGCCGGAAATGGCTACCCACACGTTGCCATCTCCATCGACCGTGGCGGCGGAGGGCGTGTCCAGTCCGGCCGCGAAGACACTCACCTTGTAGCCGTCGGGAACCAGGATCTTCGACGGATCGGGCTTCACCGGAATGCGTTTCTCCCAATTGCCTGCGCGACCCGTTCCTTGCTGATCCGCGAACACGGGGTTCGCCATCAGCGGCAGTGCCGCCGCGATTGCGGCGGTGGCCAACGATCTCGAAAGTTTCATCACCTGCTCCTCCTTATTGGACGTTCGGATCTGCGGACGTGGGAGACAGACAAGGCGCGCAGCCCGACGGCCTCCCGTCGGCGGACTGCGCTGGCACACTGGTTCTCGTTCGTGGTCCGGCCCGTGCGGATCGGTGCCGGAGAATCCGCCGAACGTCAGGGATTGCTGTGAAGGGGCAACGAGCGGACGTGGGCGATGATGTCCATGATCTGCTGGTCCGAAAGCGTCTCCCCCCAGGCCGGCATGTAGCTGCTCTTGCCGATGGCCAGTCCGCCCTTGGCGATGGCGATGTAGAGATAGCTGTCGGGCAACAGGTCGATGTAGCCCTTGCGCGTCAGGTTGTCGACGTGCGGCATGAAGACGAGTGCATCGCCTTGCCCGTCGGCGCCGTGACATCCGCGGCAGTAACGCAGGTAGTAGGTTTCACCGCGACTGCTGTCGCCCTTGGGAAGCGGATCTTCCGCGGCACCACTGGCGCCCCAGAGACTCCATCCCATTGCGAAAGCTGCCACGGCGAGTGGGATCCTCGGTAGGGTCATGCTCGCCTCGTCGTTTCGTCGTCTCCGTCGGAGACGTTGTTATGTTCTGCACCGATGTTTGCCCGGCGCTTCCGCCGCATCAATAGATGCCGCAGGGAACATGGAAACAAATGAGGATCTCCGTGTCTAGTACGGAGAAAATCCCAGTATTGTCCGGGCGACCTCCCGGGAAAGAGCCCTGTCAATCAGGACATGGGCATGATGCGCGGGCACTGCGCGTGAATGACCCGGCAATTCGGCCAGGGGTCAGCGCACCAGCTGGTTCACCTCGATGATGGGTAGCATCACGGCCACCACGATCGCAAGGACGAAGGCGCCCATCAGCAGGATGAGGATAGGCTCGAGGAGCGCAGCGGCACCGCTGGTGCGGCGTTCGACTTCGGCGGAGAGATTGCGCGCGGCGTGTCCCAGCATGTCGGGAAGCCGGCCCGTCGTTTCTCCCACTTCCACGAGACGCACCAGAACGGGCGGAAACATCCTGCTGCGCGCGAGCGCCCGCGCGAGAGACTGACCTTCGCTCACGCTGTCCATGGTGTCCCGAGCCGCTTCGCGCATGACGGAACTGGCCATGGTCGCCTCTGCCGCCGCCAACGCACGAAGCATGGGAACGCCCGCATCGGTCAGCATGGACAGCGTCGCCGCGTAGCGTGCGGTGTCCATTCCGCGCAAGAGCTTTCCGACCACCGGCAACTGGAGCAGCCAGATGTCCTGCGCCTTGCGCACCGCGGCATTGCGCAAGGCGGCACGCCAGAGCGCCACCGCCGCGGCCGCCAGGACGAGCATTGGCAGTCCGAAGAGCCGCAGCGCGTCCGAAAAGATCAGCAACGCCCGGGTGGGCAGCGGCAGATGCTGGTGGCTGTTCTCGAAGACCTGCACGACCTGGGGCACGACGTAGGTCATCAGGAACAGGACGATCGCGATGGCGATGACCGTGACGATCGCGGGGTACAGCGCTGCCGCGAACACCTTGCCCCGCAATGCCTCGCGATCCTCCAGGTACCCGGCCAATCGCTCGAGGACGAGACCGAAACGCCCTGCCTGTTCGCCTGCGCGCACCGTGGCGCAATACAGCCTGGAGAACGAGCCGGGGAACGTTTCCATTGCATCGGCCAATGTGCGGCCCGCGAGAACTTCGGCGCGCACGCCCCGCCAGAGTTCACGCTGACGCTCGTCGTCGCACTGCTCCACGAGCGTGGAAAGCGCGGCATCCAGCGGCAGCCCTGCCGACACGAGGCTCGCGAGCTGCCGTGTCGCGAGGGCGAGAGCCGCATTCGAGAACGAGCGTGCGAAGAAGCGGCCGGACCGGCCCGGGGCGCCGGTCGCCGGCTGCACGGTGAGAGCGACGAGACCCCTTTCGCGCAAGCGGGCGCGCACGTGACGAACGCCGTCGGCATCCATTTCTCCGCGTTCGATGGACCCGTCGTCGCGTGCGGCTTCGAACCGGAACGCGCCCATGCTGCCGTTCAGGCCTCGCGCGTGACGCGCAACAGCTCAGCGGCGCTCGTGACACCCCGGCTTGCGAGCCGCTGACCCGTCTCGGTCATCGACCGGAATCCTGAACGGTGCGCGAGAGCGCGCAGTTCGTGCTCTCCGCGCCGGTCGTGGATCGCTTCACGCAGGGCGTCGTCGATCACGAGCAGTTCGTGGATGCCCGTACGGCCTGCATACCCCGATCCCGAGCAGGACGGGCAACCCGGCGCCGTCCACTGACCGGCAGGATGCTCGATACTGCAATGGGGACACAGTTTGCGTACCAGACGCTGGGCAAGGATGCCCAGCAGCGATGAAGACAGCAGAAAGGGTTCTATGCCCATGTCCGTGAGCCGGGTCACCGAAGACGCCGCATCGTTCGTGTGCAGGGTCGCAAGCACCAGGTGGCCTGTGAGAGACGCCTGCACGGCGATCTGGGCGGTCTCGAGATCGCGGATCTCGCCGATCATGATGACATCGGGGTCCTGGCGCAGGATGGCCCGCAACGCGCGCGCGAAAGTCATGCCGATCCGCGCGTTCACCTGTGTCTGCCCGATGCCCGGAAGGTCGTACTCGATCGGATCCTCCACCGTCATGATGTTCATCGCGCCTGCATCGAGACAGGAGAGCATCGCGTACAGCGTCGTCGTCTTGCCGCTGCCGGTGGGCCCCGTGACGAGCACGATTCCATGACTCTGCTTCACCAGCGACTCCAGAGCCCCGAGCGTGTCGGGCTCCATTCCGAGCGCCTGCGGCGAGAGCCGGCCCTTCTCCTTGTCGAGCAGGCGCAGCACGACCCGCTCGCCGTGGCCGGCCGGCAACGTCGACACGCGGACATCGACGGGCCGCCCCCCGAGCTTCAGCATGATCCGGCCATCCTGGGGAAGCCGCTTCTCGGCGATGTCCAGATGGGCCATGATCTTGATCCGTGACACCAACGCCGCGTGCACGCCTCGCGCCGGATGCACGATATCCCGGAGTATCCCGTCCACGCGGTACCGCACGACCGAGCTGCTTTCGTACGGTTCGATGTGAATGTCGGAGGCCCCGTCCCGCAGCGCCTGGGAGAAGAGTGCATTCAGCATGCGGATGACCGGAGCGTCGTCTCTTGCCTCCAGGATGTCCTGGATCTCCGGGATGTCCTGCATGAGACGCTCCAGGTCCGCATCGCCTTCGAGCGCTCCCACGATCGCCGCTGCCTCGCCCTGTCCCTCGCGGTAGGCCGCCTGAAGCGCCTCGTCGAAACGCTCCCCCGGCACCAGCACGGGCAGCACCGACCTCTGGAGGGAGCGGCGGACTTCCGCGATCGCCGCAAGCGGAGTGGCTTCGGTCACCCATAGAACCAGCCTCCCCGCGTCTTCCCCGGCCGCGAGCACGCGTTGCGAGCGGGCGAAACCGAACGGGATCGCCATCGTCATCTCGGGGCCTCCGAGGGGGGTGCAGCCGGCCTGTCCGAAGGAGCCGAAGGCCTGGCCGCGGTCGGAGCAGGAAGGCCAGGCACGACCGGCCCCTCCAGCGTGGGCAGCGCGAAGTGCCGCGATGTCGGTGTCGTCGATTGCTGGGCCTTCTGCATGTAGTCGTAGCGGTCGACGGTCAACACGCGGGATCCGCTTTCGTCGCGGATGACATAGGGGCGCATGAAGAGCATGAGATTGGTCTTCTGCAACCGCCGCGTGTCGTAGCGGAAGAGCGCGCCCAGCCACGGTATGTCGCCCAGGCCCGGCACTTTCTGCACGGTGCTGTCGAGCTGATCGCGGACCAGTCCCCGAGTACCACGATGTTGCCGTCGTCCACGACCACGCTGGTGTCGAGCGAGCGCTTGTTCGTGATGATGCCGGCCGCGGACGTGGTGTCCTGCACGCTCGACACTTCCTGGTACAACGTGAGGCGCACGGTGCCCCCTTCGCTGATCTGGGGCTTCACCTTGAGCGTCAGCCCGACGTCCCGGCGCTCGATGGTCTGGAACGGATTCACGGTCGTCCCGGCCGAAGCCTGATTCAGGAACTGGCCCGTGATGAACGGTACGTTCTGCCCGACGACGATCTTCGCTTCCTCGTTGTCCAGCGTGAGGATGTTGGGAGTGGACAGGATGTTGGCCTTGCTGTTCGATTCGAGCGCACGGGCGAGCGCGGAGAGGTTCGTGACGGCACCCAGCCCCGGCACCGTGACCTGTCCCTTCACGATGCCGATATTGAGGCCGGGGCCGAGCGCGCCCAGGTTGCGGGCTCCGCTCACGATGTTCTGCGTCGCATTGCCGAAGTTGGTTCCGCCCGCGAGCGCGGCGCCCGTGCCGGAGATCCTGTCGAGCCCCCCCAGCCACTGGATGCCGAACTCGGCTGCCTGGTCGCTGGACACTTCCACGATGAGGCATTCGATGAAGACCTGCGCCCGCCTGACGTCGAGGCGGTCGATGACGCCTCGCAACGTGCGGTAGGCGTTCTCCGTGCCTGTGATGATGAGTGAATTCGAGGCATTGTCCGATACGACCGTCGTGCCGCCGCCGGAGTCGACGGCGGCAATCGGTCCGGCCGCGCCCGAAAGCCCCGCCTGAGGACCGCGCACGCCTCCGGCGCCCGGATCCGGCACGCGGATGCTGGACAGCGTCTTGGCGAGCACTGCCGCCTCGGCATTCCTGAGGGGCACCACGTAGACGCCGTTGCTCCGCATGGACGGCGTGTCGAATCCCGCGACCATGCTGCGCAGCTGGCGGGTACGCTCGGCACTGCCGGACTGAACGACGATGCTGTTGGTGAGAGGGTCTGCCAGGACGGTGACCTTGTGCAACGGATCCGTCGCCGGAGCGGTGACTTCGTTCAACCGGGACATGAGGGCCGCCACGTCCGTGGCAATGGCGTGCTTGAGCGGCACGACCTCCACGTTGGGGGCCGGCGGCACATCGATCGCGGCGATGACCTTCTCGATGCGGCGCAGATTCTCGGCGTAGTCCGTCACGACAAGCACGTTTCCGCCGGAGTGGGCGGTGACGGGATTGCCCGCAGGCACGAGCGGACGCACCACCGGCAGCACGTTGGCGGCTGTCTCGTACTGGAGCCTGAACACCTGGGTGATGAGCTGGTCACCGTCCGGTGTCGGCGGCACCTGCCCGGTTCCGACACGCCCCCCTGGAACTTCGCATCGGCCTCGGGGACGACCCGCATCACTCCTCCGGCCTCCACCAATGCAAAGCCCTGCAAGCGCAAGGCGGCCGTCAGGGCGGCCATCGCCTGCGCGCGAGACAGCGACCGTTCCGTGCTGAGCGTGAGCGTGCCTTTCACCCTGGGGTCGATCACGAAGGTCCGGCCCGTGTACTGGCCGACCGCCCGCACCACCGTGTCCAGATCCGCGTTGACGAACTTGAGCGCGACGCGGTCGCGTCCCCAAGCGGGGGACACGCACAGCGCAAGCGCCACGACACACGACCGCCAGCCGGGCCAGTGCGGTCCCATTCCGCTCTTCGCGTGCTTCACCGTCGCATCTCCCATTCGAGCAGCACGTCATCTCCTTTTCGCTTGCCGAGCACGCCCAGGAGGGCGCCGAGGCTTTCGTTGGCCGACTGGGCCGCGCGCGCGCGCCCCTCGAATCTCATGGAGCGCCGATCCATGGTGCCGCGGCCATCCAGCAGGAGGACACCCCCGACGGTGGTCAGCGTGGCATCTCCTCCGGCATCCGCGGCATGCGCGCTGAGAACGTAGTCGCCCAGGGGGGCGACCGGAGACAAGGCGGAACGGGCGTCATTCCACCGCACCTGCAGTTGACCACGCGGACCTTCGTTCGAGATTCGCACGTCGCTCCATCGAAGAACAAGATTGCCCCCCGGGCGTACCGTGTTGAACGGCGCACCCAGGGCCTCCAGGATCGAAGCCGGCACCCGTCCGGAACCGGCGGCAATGCGCAAGGCACCGGGCGCCACGAACACCCGCAACGCTCCGTCCACGCCCGCGTGTCGCAGTTCAAGCGCGATAGGCTCTCGCCAGTGGTCTCCTGCCGTGAAGCGCCAGTCGATCCGGCCGGGCAGCAGGTGCACCTCATACCCTTGCGCCAGTGCAAGCGCCGCGGATCCTTCCCACACCGTGCCCTGAACGAACAGCAGGCGGATCACCGACGACGCCGCGATGCAGTCGGCGACCCAGACCGCTGGCGCGAACGCGGCCACGCACGCGGTCGCCGTGAAGACCGTGAGGGTCATCATGAGCGCCACCTGTCGCCCCCGGGTCGTCACAGGTCAGGGAATCGAGAACTGCAGTTCCGCATCCACACGCCCTTCCGCCGCGGCTCGTGCGATCCGCGCACGCACCACGCGCAGGCGGGTCGTGCGCGTCGTGTCTTCGGCCCAGTGCCACCATTGACCGGCGGGCACATCCCGGGCTTTCACGGAGAGCACGCCCGGAGACGGGGCATCGACGGTCGCCTGCAATCCGGCGGCGGCGAGCGAGCGCTCGAGCGTTGCGCGAACCGCGGGTCCTGGTGATCCCGGACCGCCGGAGTCCCGCAGCGCCTTGGCCTCCGCCGCCAGCGCCTCCACCTCGACCAGCTGCGCGTACAACCGCGGCAGGTCCGCGCGGATGCGCGAGCGATCCTCCCACGCAGGCTCCACGAGCAGCGCATACAGGAGTGCCAGGGACACGACGGCCGTGCCCGTCACCACCGCGCGCCGCTCCCGCCGGTCGAGCCCCTGCCAACGATGATGCAAACCCGAGTTCATGGTTCTGCCTGCCGGCGTGCGATGCGCACGACGCCATCCTGGAGACGGGTGTCGAAGCCACGGTCCGCCGACGCTGCCGCTGCCTGCACGAAACTGGCATCCGCCTCTCTGGAACGTCCTCGTAGCGTCGCAGTGAGCACTCCGCCGGAGTACTGAAGATCCTGGATGGAATCGGTCGCGGAAAGTCGCGCCAGCTCGGCCGCCAAGGGGATGAGCGCGTCGGCGTTCCGGTCCGGCCGCATCTCCATCACCAGGGCACGCATCTGGGCCGGCGCATCCAGCACCACCGGCACCTGCGGGAACGCGGTCCGCACCAGCGAACTCATGCGCTCCCGCACGGACCGTTCTTCGGCGCGCAGCATCCAGGCATCCAGGCATAGCCCCCGATGACGATCGTCGTCAGGGCCAGGGAGAGCGCGGCGGTGATCCGCCAGCGTCCCGGTTCTTCCAGCCCTGGCGCAAACCGGTGCTGCAGCAGATTGAGGATCACATCCGGCGCGCGCGCCGGCGCGGCGACCCGTGCGACGGGAACGCCCAGCGCATCGGTCCATCCGTCTATCGCGCCCGTGCCTTCCACGTCGATGGAAGGGGGCGGCGGGCTCTGGGACAGCATCAGCCTCAGTTCAGGAGGCACCGATGAACCATCCGCTTCGAACGCGGTGGCCATCCCATGGCTTGCCCGCAAGGCGCACACCTGTCCGTCCCAACGGACATGCCATCCGAGCGGGGCCACCGGCAGAGCCAGAGGTCCGGGCACGGCCGCGCGCACGCGGTGCCCGGACCGCGCGAAAAGCTCGAGCGTTCGCGAAAGCAACGCCCGGTCGGTCGCTGCGGCGATGACCTTTCCCCGGGGGTCCCGGGGTGAACACGCCACATGCAGCTTCTCGATGTCGTCCAGCACGCGTTCTTCGATCATTCCCGGAAGTGCCTGAGCGAGCCGGGAAACGTTCAGGTCGGGCACGGTCAGTTCCCAGAGCACGGTATCGAGCGCATGCAGTGCCAGCTCCACAGGTCGGCCTGGAGGCAGATCGCTCAGCAGGCCCTCGGACCTGCGCTGGACGTCGCGGTCCGGCGCCAGCAGTTCATAGGCATACACCGTATCGGCCTGAAGCGATGCCATGCGGGGCAGCCACACTCGCACGGTCATGAAGGATTCCTTCCCGCCGCCCCTCCGGCAGAGGGCAGCGTCCAGGCTGCGTCGGGGGCGTCTTCCCGTACCCACAGCAGATCGATTCTCGACCCTTCGCGGCGCACGAGCGCCGTAGACCGGAGATCGGCCCCCTTGTACTGGATGCGGCCGCGTACGTGAAAGAAGCGCGAACCGACCGCGATGCGATCCGTGCCGCCGTGGGGACGAACGCCCGGCAGACGTCCTTCGAAGTCCGCGAGATCCCGGAAATGACGCAGGTTTCGGCTTTCGACGAGTTGCCGTGCCTGCGCCAGGGGAAGATCGTCGAAACGCGCGGAGAGCACCTCGGCCGCGGCGGTATTCACATTGAGAGGGCTGGCCACGGGAAGAATCGTGGTGAACGGGCGGATCCGGGTGAAGGCGGAACGTTCGCCAGGATCGTCGAATTGCAGTTCGTCCAAGCTCGAGAGGGCCACCCATGCGTTGCCCACGGCTCTCGGCTGAAGCTGATACTGAATACGCAGCGCGATGCTCGCCGCGTAACGCGAGTCCGCACCGACGTTGTCCATGAGTCGGGAAAGCGCGGCGACCTCCGCCGTCACAGGCCCTTCGGGCCCCACCACATTGCGAAGGTTGAACCGCGCCTGGGCGTCCTCCACGCGCCCCGAAAGCCAGGCGGGCACGTCGCTCGCGGACTCGATCCTGGTGGGTGCAAGCGGCACGGCCCACGGTTCGCCCGCGTGATCGGCTGCCGTGGTCCGGGCGTCTTCTGCGAGGACTGCCCGTACCCAGTCGACTGCTCCGAGAAGTACCCACCGTGCCTGCGAGCGATTGCGCGCATGTTCGACCTCCGCGGCAAGCACGCTCTGCCTGACGAAGGCGCCCATGACAAGGAGTGCGGCCAGTGTGGCGACCAGCATCGCCATCAGGACCGCACTGCCGCCTTCCCGGTTCGGACTCCCGCGGGTCTTCACAGGGGCATCACCCGCACGTAGCGCTCGCCGGGGCCCCGCTCGATGGAGACCTCCAGCGCCACCACCGGAACCGTGCGGCCGGCCGAGTGCTGCAGCACAGCCGTTTCTCTGTAGCCGTCGGCCGACAACAGTCGCACGCGAAAGTCCCGCACTTCGGTCAGCAGGAGCGTACGCCGTGACAATGGCGGCTGCGTGGCCGCCGAGTCGGTGCGTTCGAGCCGCCCGTCTTCCACGCCGTAGCGCACCCAGAGCGAGCCGGATCCGTCCGGGCGGCGGCGCAGGATGCGCAGGGCCGCACTTCCCGAGACGCTCCGTTCGATTTCGAAGGACAGAGGCAAAGCCGTCACCGGACCCACGCGTCCCATGTGCTGCACGTCCGCAACATGCTCTTCGACGTCTTTCGAGATCTGTTCCAGGCTGCGGACGATCCGTTCGGTTTCCTCGATCCCCTCCGCGATCCGCTGGCGTTCCCGCGTCAGGGCGTCCAGGCCGCGCCACGCGAGGAGCCCCAGCATCCCCAGCACCGCGACGGCCACAAGCATTTCGATCAGCGTGAAGCCGTCTTCGCGCACGAAAGTACGCATCCTCATGCACCCGGCCCCGGGAGCAGGGCGAAGATCTCCGCGAGTGCCCGTTCCGGCTCGTCCTGGCGGACGACGCGGATGTCGACACGCCGGAATGCGGCATTGGGCGTCGAACTGATCTCCTGACGGCAGACGAGACTCAGCGTGCCCTGCGAACACGCCTCGCTCGTCACCCCCGTCGGCGGAAACGCGTGAACCGCGCGCAGATAGGCAATGCGGTTTTCAGCCGACAGCTGTGCCAGGAGGCGCCAGCGCAGTTCGGCATCCGCGCGGGCCATGACGCCCATCGCGCGAACGCCCGCGAGCAGCGAGACCGCGACGATCACCAGGGCGACCAGCACCTCCACGAGCGTGAAGCCCCCCGGCGAACGAGCACCGGTCGCGGCACCACGATCACCGGCTCTCATGCCAATTCCTCATCGCGCCGGCGTCGAAGACGAAGCGGCCATCGGCACCGGGGTGACGGCGCCGAATGCATCCACTGCGACACGCACTGCGCGCGCGGGTGTCGTGACGGTGATCTCCACGGCATCGAGAAGGGGCTCGCGCCCGAAGTCGATCGCGGCGGGATGCACGGCAAGGACGGGGAAGGACCAGGGACGGCGGCGCAATGCATCGTCCAGATTCTCCTGTCCGGCGGGACCGGCCACGACGAATCCGTAGCCCGATGCATCGGCCTGCCAGCGCACCGGCCGGCCGGTTGCCCGCGCCGTGTCCTGGGCGAGCCTGAACAACGCTCCGAGGCGGGCGATCTCCTCGTCGGTGCGCCGATCGGTCACCGGTGCGACGGAAATCGCGATGGAAACGGCAACGAGTCCCGCAATGGCCAGCGCGACGAGCAGTTCGAGCAACGCGAACCCGCGCCGCCGGAGCTTCACAGGTCCCAGGAACCCACGTCTGCATCGGCACCCGTCCCGCCCGGCTGACCGTCGGCGCCCAGCGAGAACACATCGATCTCGCCACGAGCTCCGGGAATCAGATAGGCATACGGACGGCCCCAGGGATCCTTGGGAATCTTCTCGAGGTAGGACTTCCAGTTTGCCGGCACCGGCTCGGCCTGCGGCCGCGCCACCAACGCCTGCAACCCCTGTTCCGCCGTCGGATACCGGCTGTTGTCCAGGCGGTAGAGCTTGAGCGACTGAAGGATCGTGGCGATGTCCTGCCTTGCAGCAGTGGCCCGGGCATCATCCGTGCGGCCGACCACACGCGGCACGACCAGCGCCGCAAGAACGCCGAGAATCACGATGACCACCATCACCTCGATCAGCGTGAATCCTGCCGAAGAACGCTGTCGCATTCCGGCCCGGCAACGAGGTGACTTACACTGATACTGAACGCTGCCGCCGCGCACCGGCTGACCGTGGCCCATCGTCCCTTCGCCTTTGGCTTTCATCGACATGTTCTTGCCAAACGAACCTTTCGTTCCCTCACGGCTGCCACGGCCCGGACTCCCTCGCGACAAGGCGGCACATCGATCCCCGTCAGACCCGTGACCATGACATCTGCCTTTCACAGGATGCTCAATGCCGCCCTGCTTCTCTCCTGCGTCGGCGCCGCCACTTACTGGAGTTTACAGCTGTCGTCGGGTCGTGAGACGCCCAAGCAACTGGTGCCGCCGCCGTCGCCAGCCCCCGTTGCCCGTTCGGTGCCTGTCGATGCCCGACCTCTGGCGGCACTCTTCGGAACGAACGCTCGGCCCGGCACCGAGACGATCCGTCTCGTCGGAATCGTGGCGTCGGGCGGAGGCGGCATCGCGGCTCTGCACATCGGCAGCGGTCCGCCGCAGCTCATCCGGGTCGGCGACCGTCTCGACGATGGACGGATCGTGGCGTCCGTCGAACCGACGCAGGTGACCCTGGAAGGGCCGAAAGGCCGCGAGTTCCTGGTGCTTGCGCCCCCTCCTCCGGCCCCCGGCATCGAGACCCGGCCGGCGCGGCCCTGACCTCGGTCAGTTGTTCGGCGCGCCACCCACGATCCAGTTGAGGAACACGTTGTAGTTCGAGAAGTCGCCGGTGTGGAATCCGGGCTGGGGGGCCATGGATCCTGCATTGCAGCCGAGCGACGGGCACTCCAGCAGCCGGCTGCCGGACGGATTGGTCGTGTTCGCACTCGAGGGATCGCTCACGAGCGCTCTCAGCAGGACCCGGTTGTAGAGTGAAGTGCCATTCGTGTCCACCGCGCTGTCCCAGTAGGGTTGACCTGCCCCCAGCGCCACGGCCGGCACCGGGCTGGACCCCCAGATGTGGCAAGACCCGCATTGGGCTCCGTCCTGCAGGAGTGTACGCACCGCGGTGAACGTGGATCCTGCCGGAACGCCCACCGTGATGGTCCTCGATGCGACGTCCGGACCCAGCCCGTTGTCGACCGACAGCTGCACGACATAGGTGCCCGTGCGATGGACGGTCAGTGTCGTCGTCTGCGAACTGGCACTGGCGACGGAAGCGGCGAACGTGCCGGTCGCGTTGGTCGGCTGAGAGACGATCGACCACGAATACGTGAGCGTGCCGGGACCGGAGCTGCCGCTGCCGTCGAGCGTCACCGTTCCCGCCGGAACACCCGCGAGTGCGTTGCCCAGCGGATTGGCAAAGCTCACGGCGACCGAGCCCGAACTGCCGGCGTCGGCCGTCACGTTGGGGCCGGCACTGGCGATGGTGATGCTGTTGGTGGCCGCGTTCACGTTCGTTCCATCCACGCCTGTGACGGTCAGGCGGACCTGGATCGTCGAACCGATGGCCGCAGAGGACACCGTCAGACTGGTGGACGAGCACGACGTCGGACTGCCCAGAGTCGCCGTCCCGCTCATCACCTGCCAGGCGCAGCTCGCCGGATTTCCCGTCGCCGTGCTTGTGAGCGTCGACGACCCTGTGAGGGGCGTACCGCTGAAGGATATCGTCGCGGTGCTTCCGCTCGACGGCGTGAAGCTCGCGGACATCGCGGTTTCGTTGACGGTGATCTGGCGAGTCGCCGTGGAGGTCGTGGTGCCGTCCGTGGCCGAGAGTTCCACCACGTACACGCCGACGTTCTGCACTCTCAGCGTCGCCGTGCCGGTGGATGCGTTGGCGCCTACGACGGACGCCCCGCCGGGCCCGGAGACGATGGACCAGGAGAAGGAAGTGGCGCCGATGCTCTGGCTGCCGTCGAGCGCAATATCGGCCGACGCCGGCGAGCCGGTGAAGTTGACTGTGTGCGAACTGGCTGCACCGGCGTTGGCGGCGACGCCCCCCACGGGCGCACCGTTCAGGATCCAGTAATAGAGCTTCGAATAGTTCGCCAGGCCCGCTGCGGTACCCAAGTCGAGCACGGTACCGCCGTTGTGGTGCTGGCCGGAGGGTTTGCGAAGGAGCGGGCTGGCCGTGATCTCCGTGAAGTTGATCCGGCCCAGGAGTTCCTTGTGGAACCAGGTGTCGTCGGTGGCATTGGTGACGGCATCCTGGTCCCGGTCGATGCTGCCGTAGAAGATGGGCGGCGGTGGGGAGTTGCTGGAAACGTGGCAGCTTACGCAGGTCTGGCTGCCGGAGTGGATCTGATTGCGGAGGATGTCCTTGACCGTGGCGAAGCGGATGGAAGCCGGATCGGGGAAAGCACTGCTCACGGTCACGACGATGGATCGGGAATCCGACTGGCCTGCGGACCCCACCGTGAGCCTCACCGTGTAGTTGCCTGCGACCGTTGCATGGAATGTCGCCGTCGCGGAGCTTGCGTTCGCGAGGGTCGCATCGCCCCCACCCGGCGATGCCGTCACGGCCCAGGCGTAGGTGGATGCGAACAGGCTGTTCGTCCCCGACAACGTCGCGTCGAATCCCGACGCGACCATTCGGCTGGGCCCGGGGTCTGCGACCGGGCGCCCCGGACGCAGCGGATTGCCGCTGGCGTCCGTCGCGCTCTGCGCGCCCAGCACCGTGTCGATGTATGCGGCGAGTGTGGCCACTGCCGTGGAATCGTTCCAGAAATCCTCGTAGACGAGCAGGGCGAGCGGCATGTTGCCGCGGTCGAACACGTGGGTCTTGATGCGGTCCGCGTACCCCTGGAACTTCGCCAGGGTGGAAAGATCGATCTCATCCTGTGCCGCGGTGCCTCGCATGAGGTGGCATGTCCGGCAGTATGGAACCACCACCGAGCGGTACAGATTCGCATTGCCTGACCATCCCGCGGGCACGTACGTGTCGTCGAACGTCGCGCCGGGCATGCCGTTTCCGCCATACCAGTCCTTGACCATCTGCGCCGCCGTGCCCTGCCATTCCGACGATGTCGCGGCACGCCGGCACGTGTCCTCTGCTCCCGCGGCTGCGCCGGCCCGCGGATAGGTGCACAGGATCCACTGGTTGAAGTCCTTCAGTTTCGCTTCCTCTTCCGCCCTGGTCCATCCGGGCGCCGCGGAGAACTCGAACGTGTTGACCCGGAACGGCTGCATCTTGCCGTCCATGTCACCGCGCTTCTTGCTGGCGGAGTAAGGCGTAAAGGCAAAGCGTGGCTGGCTGGCGCCGTCGGGGGGCGTAAGCGGATCGGCGCGGCCACCATGGCAGGAGATGCAAGGCCCCGGCATGGCTTTCATGCCCTTGCCGTCGAGATCGACCGCAAGCTGCCGTTCTCCCGTCGTGGGCGAGTAGTTGTAGAACTTGGCGAACTTCACCGTCGGGTCGCAGGCTGCGGGATCCTTCGCCGCATCGCAAGCGGATGCACTGTACTCGATGGCCTTGACGCCGATGTGCCACCGCTGGTCCCTGGCCACCGCGGCATCCGTATTGAGGGCCCCGTAGTTGCCGGTGACGGAGCTCACGTCGTAGTTCTCCACGAGGAAGGCGATCGTGCCATCGCCGTTCATGCGCCCTGTCATGCGCCGCCCGTAGCCGAGATCCTTCACGTCCCGGAAGACGACTGTGTGCTCCTGTCCTCCCGTGCCGAAACCGTTCGCCGCGCGGAACTTGGCCAGGGTATCCCGCCCATCCGCCGGATCGATCGCCCGGTAGTACGCCTGGGCATAGCCGTTATCCGCCGTCTCGAAACTGCCGCTGCTTTCGATGGGATTGGGAAACAGCAGGAACCGGTCGATGCCGGTGGGGATGCTGCTCACCGAAGACGCCGGCTGGTCGCCGGAATTGCCCTGCGAGCATGCCCCAAGGACGGCAGGAACGATGCAGCACGCGGCGAGCCGGACGAGTCGAAGTACAGGGCGCATCATGAGGCGGAGTCCTGGAGTGGGGCCGATCCCGGCGGGGCAGGTCTGAGCGATGCCAACGTCACCGCGTGCATTGATGAGACCTTTCCTAGAACCTGGCGAGGTATGCGAGATTGATCTGGTTGGCCACGTAACGGATGCCCTGCGTGCCGTAGTACGCAGGGACGTTGCTCGGTTCGGAACGGATCCAGCGATACGACAGATCGAGCGAATGGGCCGTGCCGAAAGGGAAGTTGTAACCCACGGTCGCAATCACGGTGGCTGCATGAAACCGGTAGGCGAAGCGCGTGCGGTCCATGAACACGTCGTCCTGCACGAGCGCGTTCGCCAGATTGATCATGGGAAGAGACGGAACACCGACCGACACCACGTCTCCTCGCCGGTACTCGCCGCCAGCGTAGAGCGTGTGACGGCCGAACAGGGTGTAGTCCAGGTTGAGCCGGCCGGACCAGTCGTTTCCATCGAAGACGATGCTCTTGCCGTCCCTGTGCGAAAACTGCACGGCGGCCTGTGCCTGGATGCGGTCCGTCAACGGCTTGCGTACCGAGAGGCCGACGGCCAAGCGGTACCCATCGCGCAGCGTGGAATCGAACCAATCGCCGGACCACCGCACGTAGAAGGCGTAAGTCGGTGCGAGGAATGCGCCGGAAGGCCGAAATTGCAGGCTGCTGCCAACGTTGATGCTCGCCCGGTCCAGCCCCGGATAGTCCAAGAACTTCTCGCCGGTGACGCCGGCATTCAGGGCAAGGCGAATGCGCTGCGAGAGACTGAAGTTCCGGCCGGCCGAAGCAGTGACGGCAAAGCTCTGGTCGGAAACAACATCCGAACTGTTCTGGCGCGCGCGGGTGACGTTGTCGTCGTACTGATAGCCGGCTTCCAGCCGCAATCCCAGGCCCTGTCCGTGTGCGGCGCATGCCCAGCACAGCAGGAGGGCACCGGGAGAAAGCCGTTTCGCTCTACGAATTCCGGATGCGGCTCCGGAGGCCTCGAATTCTGATCCGGCGCCGGGCGCGCGAACGGCGCCCCGGAGCTCGCGTGTCTTGGGGTTGTTCTCGTCCACGCCCGCCTTCCAGGGAAAGGTGCTGGCGCGGATGGTACGGATAGTCGACCGTCATTTCCAGCACCGCGCCAAGTGAGTGCCGGAAAATCGAACGGTCGGACACGCGGCGTTCGACGCCCGATGGTCGTGGCGGGTCAGGAGGCCGGCTTGGCGGGATCGATGGAAGGCGTGAATGCGTCCGAATAGAACTCCTCGTCCGGAAGCCCGCAACGGGTGGTGAAATCGCGATGGGCAGATTCGACGACGACAGGCGCGCCGCAGGCGTAGACCTGGTGGCCGGACAGATCGGGATGATCCTCGATGACGGCCGTGTGCACGAATCCGGCGCGGCCGGTCCACTCGTCCGAAGGTTCGGCATCCGAGATCACAGGCACGAAGCGGAAGTTCGAATGAGCGCTTTCCCAGCGCCGCGCGAGGTCGCTCATGTAGAGATCGGACGGACGCCTCCCCCCCCGGTACAGTTCCATGGGACGGGTGATGCCTGCGTGGAAGGCGTGCTCGATGATCGCCTTGATCGGCGCGAACCCGGTCCCGCTCGCCACGAAGATCATCGGCTTGTCGGAGTCCTCCCGCAGGAAGAACGTGCCCAGGGGGCCCTCGAAGCGCAGGATGTCCTTTTCCTTGAGGGCGTTGAAGACGTACTCGGTGAAGGCCCCGCCCTTCATGTTGCGCACGTGCAATTCGATGTGATCGTCGTCGTGCGGCGGATTGGCCATGGAGTACGCCCGGCGCTTGCCGTCCCGCATGATGATCTCGAGATACTGCCCGGCGAGGAACTGGAGCCGCTCGTTCGCCGGCAGCTTGAGCTTGAGCACGACCACGTCCCCGGCGGGTTTTTCGACGGACTGGACGCGGCAGGGGAGCTTCTTGACGGGAATGTCGCCGACACCACCGATCTCGCGGGCGTCGATCACGACGTCACCTTGGGGCCGGGCACAGCACAGCAAGGTGTATCCCGCCTGCTTCTCCCCGTCCGTGAGCGTGTAAGGCTGGTGATTGCCATGATCGACCGAGCCGCCGACGATCTTGCACTTGCAGGATCCGCAGGCACCGTTACGGCAGCCGTAGGGCAGCGTCAGGCCTGCAGCGAGTGCGGCCGCAAGAATGGTTTCCCCCTCGGCGACGTCGAACGAGTGGCCGGACTTCTGGATCGTGACTCTGGACATGATGGCGGATCGAGTGAATCGAAACGGATCGGCAGCGACTCCGATCAACTAGAATGACCGTGTATGAGAAGACTTCTGATCGTCGGGTGCGGAGACGTCGGGCTGCGACTGCTCGGACTGGTTGCAAAGCGCTACAGGGTCTATGCACTCTCGCGATCCGACGCTCGAGATCGTCAGTTGCGCCTGCACGGCGCGATTCCCGTGCGCGGCGATCTCGACGATGCGTCCACACTGACTCGATTGTCGGGAATCGCCGAGGACGTCGTTCACCTCGCACCGCCGCCGGCGAGCGGCGCTCGCGATATGCGCACCTCACATCTGATTTGCTCGCTGGCAAGCGCGTCGAGTCTACCACAGCGTCTCATCTACATGAGTACGACGGGCGTATATGGCGATTGCCGGGATGCATGGGTGGACGAGACACGGCGTACGCATCCGCAAACGGATCGCGCCAGGCGCCGTTGCGATGCCGAACGGCAGCTTCGCGCCTGGACGGGGGTATCGGGCATACGTCTATCCATACTGAGAGTGCCCGGCATATATGCCGCCGACAGATTGCCGCTGGAACGGCTGAGATCGGGGACCCCCGTGCTGACGGCCGATGCCGACCCGTACACCAATCACGTGCATGCCGACGATCTCGCCCGCGCAGTGGTCGCGGCGCTCGCCCGCGGGAGATCGGGCCGCGTCTATAACGCAGTGGATTTCACGGAGATGCGGATGGGGGAGTACTTCGACATGGTGGCGCAGGCATTCGGGCTCCAGGTCCCTCCCCGGGTCACGCTTCCCGAAGCTCGCCGGCGGCTCCCGCCCATGCTGCTTTCCTTCATGACCGAATCGCGGCGGCTGCATAATCGCCGCCTGGTCGAAGAACTGCGCTTCGGCTTCCGCTATCCCACGGCCCGGGACGGTGTCCTGGCCGCGCTCTCGCAATACTGACGCCTTCCCCTCGATGAGTTCAGACGTGCTTCTTGTCCTGACGACCACCCCGGATGCGGAGGTGGCAGACCGTATCGCCAAGGCGTTGGTCGAACATCGGCTGGCTGCCTGCGTGAACGTCATGCCGGAATGCCGATCCATCTATCGTTGGAAAGGGGCCGTGGAGGAGTCCCGGGAACATCTCCTGGTGATCAAATCCACCCGGGCGAACTTCGCCGGGCTCTGCGCGGCGGTGCGGGACATTCACCCGTATGAGGTCCCCGAACTGCTGTCGTTTCCGGCCGAGAATGGCCTGCCTGCCTACATGGACTGGATACGGGAGGAGACACTGCAAGATGGCTGACCGGCATACCCCGAGAATTCTCGGTGCGTGCGCACTGGCTGCCTGCATCGGCGCCGTGACCGGGAGCGCCGCCGTCCATGGCGCGACGCCCGAGCTGCTCGAGTCCTCGAAGGCATTCGCCGCGTCCGCGAGCCTGGGGGATCGCGCCATCGTCGTGCGCTATGCGATCGCGGACGGTTACTACCTGTACCGGAACAAGTTCAAATTCCGCCTCGATCCGCCTGGCGCCCAGGCCGCAGGAGCGGCACTGCCCAAGGGGGAGATCAGGCAGGACGAGTTCTTCGGCCGTGTGGAGATCTACCGGGGAACGGTTTCGCTGCGGATCCCCCTGCAACCCGGCACCGCAGCAGGCGCATTGACGGTTCGGGCGATATCCCAGGGGTGTGCCGATGCGGGCGTGTGCTACCCACCCCGTGAAGACGTGCTGGTTCTGGACCGCCGCACGGGCGAGTCCGTTCCCGCACAGGCAAAACCCGGTTCCGGCCGGTCGCTCGTCGAAGAACTTTCCGGAGGCTCGCCCTCTTCTCGCTGATTTCATTCATGACCAAGACACAAAAGGCCTTCCTCTTCATGGGCGTGGCGTTGATCGCGCTGGTTTCGGGGCTGTACTTCCGCGAAATGGGTACCGGGTCGCGACCTGTCGCCGTCGCCCCGTCGGTGTTCGAGACATCCCTGGCGACCCTGGAGGGAGGGAAGGCCACCTTGCGGCAATGGCACGGCAAGGTTCTGGTGGTGAATTTCTGGGCCACGTGGTGCGCGCCGTGCCGGAAAGAGATTCCCGACTTCATCCGCATGCAGGACGCCCTGGGTCCGAAGGGGAGTGCAATTTGTCGGGATCGCCATCGACGAGGTCGAAGCGGTGAGAAAGTTCGTCAAGGAGGTGGGACTGAATCACCCGACCCTTGTCGGGGAAATCGACGGTCTCGAGCTTGGAAGGCAACTGGGCAACGAACTCGGCGCGCTGCCTTTCACGGTGGTTTTCGATCGGGAAGGCAACGCGGTGCGAAGCGAGCTCGGGGGCACCAACGAAGCACGACTCAAACCCCTGCTGGAAGAGCTGCTGTAGCGTATCCCGCGCCAACTTGCGGGGATTTCTGGACAAACGCTCCCGAACTGCGGCAAACTCCTGCGCCTGACGTTGCTGCCGATACGGCCGCGACCTTCGGAGAAGCCGCCGATGATCAGTCGCCTGCTGGTGCTACACGGACCCAACCTGAACCTGCTCGGTCGCCGCGAGCCAGAGAAGTACGGAACCACGACCCTGGAGCAGATCAACGCGAAAATCCGCGAAAAAGCGGCGAACGCGAAGATTGACGTCGATATTCTGCAAAGTAACCAAGAGGCCGAACTGATTGGCCGGGTGCAGCGCCTGCTCGACGACCCGGTCGATTTCCTCATCATCAACCCGGCTGCGTTCACCCATACGAGCGTGGCCTTGCGCGATGCCATCGCCGCCGTCCGGGTTCCATTCGTCGAAGTTCACCTGAGCAATGTGTTCGCACGGGAACCGTTCCGGCATCACTCCTATTTCACCGATATCGCGGTCGGCATGATCTGCGGCCTCGGCCCCAAGGGCTATGAGCTGGCCGTGGACTACGCCCTCTCGCGCAACTGAAAGGACACCCATTCCATGGACCTCCGCAAGGTCAAAGCCTTGATCGATCTCGTAGAGAAATCCGGGATTTCGGAGCTCGAGATCACGGAAGGCGAGGAGAAGGTTCGCATTTCGCGTTCGACGGTCGCCGTGCCGATCGCAATGGCCATGGCTCCCCAGGCTCCGGCAAGCTATGGGGTGATGCCGGCAAGCGCCGCACCTTTGGCCGGGGCCTCCGCGCCGGGACCGGAATCCGAAGGCAAGGGGGTCGAGAGCGCCCCCGAACCGGAAGGCCACGCCGTGAAGTCGCCCATGGTCGGCACCTTCTACAGATCTTCTTCCCCGGGAGGCAAGCCGTTCGTGGAAGTCGGGCAGACCGTATCCGAGGGCGATACGCTGTGCATCATCGAGGCGATGAAGCTGTTGAACGAAATCGAAAGCGACAAGTCCGGCGTGGTGAAGGCCGTGCTGCTCGAGAATGGCCAGCCCGTCGAATACGGCGAGCCGCTGTTCATCATCGGCTGATCACGTCCGGACGCCTCGCGTCCGGGCCTGCCCGGCACCCCATCCGGTAACGACCTCCCTATGTTCGAAAAGATCCTGATCGCCAACCGAGGCGAGATCGCCCTGCGGATCCAGCGGGCCTGCCGCGAGTTGGGCGTCAAGACGGTCGCCGTGCATTCCGAAGCGGACGCCGACGCCAAGTATGTCCGTCTCGCGGACGAATCGGTCTGCATCGGCCCTGCCCCCTCGGGGCAGAGCTATCTCAACGTTCCTGCCATCATCAGCGCCGCGGAAGTGACGGACGCGGAAGCCATCCATCCCGGTTACGGGTTCCTGTCGGAGAACGCCGACTTCGCCGAACGGGTGGAGAAGAGCGGTTTCGTGTTCATCGGCCCCAGACCGGAAACGATCCGCCTGATGGGCGACAAGGTGAGCGCCAAGCAGGCCATGATGAAGGCCGGCGTCCCCGTCGTTCCTGGCGTGGAAGGCTCCCTGCCCGACAATCCGGCCGAGATCGTCAAGGCCGCGCGCACGGTGGGTTACCCGGTGATCATCAAGGCCGCCGGCGGAGGTGGTGGTCGTGGCATGCGTGTCGTGTATACGGAAGCCGCGTTGCTGAACGCAGTGAACACCACCCGGGCAGAAGCCCAGGCGGCGTTCGGCAACCCGATGGTCTACATGGAAAAGTTCCTCGAGAATCCGCGCCATATCGAGGTGCAGGTGCTGGCGGACGAGCATCGCGGGGCCGTTTCCCTGGGCACCCGCGACTGTTCCATGCAGCGTCGGCACCAGAAGATCATCGAGGAGGCGCCAGCACCGGGTCTGTCGCCCCGGGAACTGGTACGCATCGGCGACCGCTGTGCGGAGGCCTGCAAGAAGATCGCCTACCGGGGTGCCGGCACCTTCGAGTTCCTCTACGAGAAGAACGAGTTCTACTTCATCGAGATGAACACCCGGGTCCAGGTGGAACATCCGGTCACGGAAATGATCACCGGCATCGACATCGTGCAGACCCAACTGAGGATCGCCGCCGGAGAAAAGCTGCCGTTCCGCCAGCGCGACATCGAGTTCCGCGGGCATGCGATCGAGTGCCGCATCAATGCCGAACATCCTTACAAGTTCACACCATCTCCCGGCCGGATCACGTCCTGGCATGTGCCCGGCGGTCCTGGCATCCGCGTGGATTCCCACGCATTCGCGAACTATGTGGTCCCGCCGCACTACGATTCGCTGATCGGAAAACTCATCGCCTACGGGGCAACGCGCGAACAGGCGATCGCCCGCATGCGCGTGGCGCTGTCCGAGATGGTCGTCGAGGGGATCCAGACGAATCTGGCCCTGCACCAGGACATCATGCTGGACAGTGCGTTCCTGCGCAGCGGCACGAGCATCCACTATCTGGAGCAGAAACTCGCCCAGGGCAATCGGGGCGAGTGATTCGAACGTTCCGCCCATGGCCATGAACTGGCAGCGGGTTCGCGTCGTGGTGAGGGCCGATGAAGCGGATGCCCTGGGCGACGCGTTGCTGGAGGCTGGCGCACTGTCCGTCGACGCGGCCGACGCGGAAGCAGGGACTTCCCGGGAACGCCCGATCTTCGCCGAACCCGGCGCCGATCCTGCGACTTGGGCCCGGACCGAGATCTCGGCGCTCTTCTCCGCCGGCTTCCCCGCCAAGGAAGCGTTGGCGGAATGCTGTGCGAACGAAGGAATCGAGCCTGCCTCCACTGTGATCGAGGACGTCCCCGAACAGGATTGGGTACGGCTCACCCAGAGCCAGTTCGAACCCGTGCACGTGTCCGACCGCCTGTGGATCGTGCCGACATGGTGCGAGCCTCCGGAGTCCGACGCGGTCGTCCTGCGGCTCGATCCGGGCCTCGCGTTCGGTACCGGCACCCATCCGACGACTCGTCTTTGCCTCATGTGGCTCGACCGGAACCTCCGCGCCGGGGAGACGGTGCTCGACTACGGCTGCGGCTCCGGGATCCTTGCCATCGCCGCGAAGTTGCTCGGTGCGGCGCGTGTGATGGGTGTCGACGTGGATCCGAACGCCGTGCGGGCAAGCAATGAGAACGCGCGCCTGAATCGGATCGAGGCGAGATTCGTGGAGCCGGATGCCGACGCCGGTCCTCCGGCGGACGTGGTGGTGGCCAACATTCTCGCCAATCCGCTGCGCGTACTCGCGCCGCTGATCGCGGGTCACTGCCGCCCCGGCGGACGAATCGTTCTATCGGGCATACTCGAACCGCAGGAAGACGCCGTGGCCGACGCCTACTCTGCCTGGGTCGATTTCGAAGCCCCCTCCGCGAGGACGGGTGGGTCTGCCTGTCCGGCCGCCGGCGCTGATCGGCAGCCATGTTCACCCGGTGCACCCACTGCAACTCGGTGTTCCGAGTCACCTTGCCGCAATTGCAGAGCTCGGGTGGCCAGGTGCGCTGCGGACAGTGTGGCGGCGTCTTCGACGCCTTCGTGCATCTGACCGCGATCGAGCCCACTTCCACGCCGGAAGGATTGCAGGCGACCCGGGACGCCCCTCCGACGGACCCGATATCGATCGAAACCGCCGAGGGCTCGGACACTGCGGTCATCGAGTCCGAGCCGGAGGGATCGTTTCACTGGCCCGGCCCTTCGGATGGTCCGGCGCCCGGGTCCGGTGAGCCTTCCCCTGAACCGGCAACCGACACCGGGATCGGGGAAGACTCCGCGCCGCAGACGGCGGCTGGGGCCGCCGATCCGTCGATATCGCCGGAATCGGCACCTCCCGAGCCTGCGTTTCTCGACGAAGAAGACGGGGATCTGGATTTCGTTCAAGCGTCGGGGGAGCCGCGCCAGACCGAGTCATCCCCTGACCCGGAAGCAGGCATCGACGAACCGGAAACTCCGTCGGCGGATTTCGAACTCCCGGATCTGGTGGAGCAGCACCCCGATCTGGTTCCGCCCATGGCGACCCGGCCGCGCACCGCGCAGCGGCTGGCTGTTGCCGCCGTCATCCTGCTTGCCCTCGCCCTCCCGGTCCAGCTCTTTGCCTACTTCCACAGCGACCTCGCGATCCTGTGGCCGGCCTCGCGGCCGTTCGTGGAGGCCATTTGCCGGCTGACAGGCTGCCGCGTCGAGCTTCCGCGCCTGACCGACCGTCTGGTCATCGAAACCTCGGATCTGCAGGCACTGGATCCTGCTCGCCCCAATCGCGTGGTGCTGATGGCCACCCTGCGCAACGCCGCCCCGGTCGTGCAGGCGTTCCCATCCCTGGAACTGACCTTGACCGACTCGCGGGATCAGGTGGCCGCCCGACGGATGATCCACCCCGAGGAGTATCTCGAGCATCCCGGGCGAATGCGCCGCGGCATGGCCGCGAATGCGGAGATCGACATTCGCCTCCAGCTTGAAACCGGTGCCGTCGAGGCCTCCGGCTATCGGATCTACCTGTTCCACCGCTGAGCCGGTTGCTGCTTCGCACTCACAGGTCGAAACAGACAGTGAGCCGAGCCCCCCCCCCGGACGCACCTGCCGGCCCGCGACAAGTTAGGTGCCCGGCCGGCCGTCGAATGCAAGTCTTGTCGCTCCAGGACAGGGTGTGCATACTGCTTCGCATTCGCGGCGCCCGTCTCTTGCGGAAAGCGTTCCACCCTTCTCATCGGGCGCCGCCTCCCTGCACGCGTGCGAATGTCATACACCACCTGAACCGGAGAACCATGGCTACAGTCACATTGAAGGGCAATCCCGTCACCGTCGGCGGCCATCTGCCGAAAGCCGGCGACACGGCCCCGGATTTCCTCCTGACCGGCAAGGATCTCGCCGATGTCGCCCTCACCTCGTGGAACGGCAAGCGAAAGGTCTTGAACATCGTTCCGAGTCTGGACACTCCCACCTGCCAGAAGTCGACTCGCGTCTTCAACGAGAAGGCTTCCGCGATGGACAATGCCGTCGTGCTGGTGATCGCCGCCGACCTGCCGTTCGCCATGTCGCGCTTCTGCGGCGCCGAGGGACAGTCGAACGTGGTCACCCTTTCCACATTTCGCGGCAGGGACTTCCACCAGAAGTACGGTGTGGACATCGCCGACGGCCCGTTGCGAGGCCTGACTGCCCGGGCCGTCGTCGTACTGGACGAGAACAATCGTGTCCTGCATTCCCAGCTGGTCCCCGAGATCGCGACCGAACCCGACTACGACGCGGCGTTGAAGGCACTCGGCTGAGCAGGCCGATCGCAGTGGGTCGCGGGCCGGCCGCGATCATGCAAGTGAACGCTGTGCAACTTCGCCTCGCGGGGTCCGTTCCATGTCTGCCTTCATCTTCGCCAATGTCGACGTCACGGATCCTGCGGGCTTCGCGACCTACCGCGAGCTCGTGGCCCCCACGATCACGGAGGCAGGTGGCCGTTACCGCGTACGCGGCGGCAGCGTGCAAGTCCTGGAAGGGGCCTTCGTCCCCAAACGGGCTGTTCTCCTCGAATTCGACTCCATGGACGCAGCACTGGCGTGGTATCACTCCGACGCCTATGCGGCGGCGCGGGCGCTCCGGCAACGGAGCGCCGTCACCGATGTGGTCCTGATGGAAGGCGTCGACTGACCGTCGGACATAGCTGGCACGGTCGCCGCTTGTAACCTGCCCTCAACCCTGGGCATCGCGAACGCCAAGGTGTTTTGGAAAAAAATCATAGACTTTCGGCACAAATGTCGTAAGATGTTCAAATGACGCGACTAACTGCCGATAACACAATGAATTAAGGCCCCGCGATCGCGACGATGAGCAAGTTCTCGATCTGGAAATCAGACTGGTTCCTGGCGATCGCGATCGCCGTGGTCATGCTCATTCTGTCGCGGGGCGAAATGCTCCAGGGGCTGGAGCGTCAGGCCTACGACATGGGTCTTCGGGCGACCGGGCACAGCGCAAGCGACAAGGTCGCCGTCATTGCCATAGACGACGTCTCGATCGCCAACATCGGCCGCTGGCCGTGGTCGCGCGACGTGCACGCCAAGATGCTCGAGAAGCTCGCCGAAGCCAAGGCAAAGGTCGTCGCGCACACCGTATTCTTCTCCGAACCCCAGATCGATCCGGGCCTCGCCTACATCAACAAGTTGATCGAGGCGTATCAGGTGATTCCCGATACCACAAGGGAACAGCTGCTGCCCATCGAGACGCTGCTGGCTGAAGCGGAAGGCGCCCTCAATACGGACCGCAAACTGGCCAATGCCGTCGCCGGAGCCGGCAACGTCGTGCTGCCGCTGGTCTTCGAACTTGGTGAACCCCGAGGCAATCCCGATGCGGCACTGCCGGAGTTCGTGCAGAAGAACAATCTGCCAGCCATAGAAGACAACGTCGGCGCTGCCGCCAATAGTCTCTACCCTCTGCCTGCCACCCACGTGCTCGTGCCGCTGGAAACCCTCGGGGCAGGGGCGGCGGGAGTAGGACACCTCAACGTGGCGCCCGACGTCGACGGCAGCATCCGTCAGGAACCGCTCGTCATCCGCTACTACGACAGTTTCTTCCCCTCGCTGTCTCTCGCAGTCGCCGCTCGCAGCCTGAATCTCTCGCCAAAGGACATCAAGGTGCAGTTGGGCGAAGGCGTGAAAGTGGGCAATCTGCAGATCCGCACCGATCCGCAGCTGCAGATGTACACGTACTTCTACAAGGACCGGGAAGGGAGATCCGCGTTCCAGGTCGATTCTTTCTACGACGTGATGAGCGGCAAGATTCCCGCGGACAAGTATCGCGACAAGATCGTGCTCATCGGGGCGACCGCGGCCGGGGTCGGAAGCACGCAGGTGACTCCGATCTCGCCGACCATGCCGCCCGTGCTGACCCTGGCGCATTCTGTCTCGAGCATCCTCCAGGAAGACTTCTTCGTGGCGCCTTCCTGGGGGCAATGGGTCGAGATCGCCGCATTCCTCCTGGTCGTCGCCTATCTGGCTTTGGCCCTGCCCAGACTCAAGGCGGGCGCTGCCGCAGGGCTGACGGTCGCCCTCGTCGTGGCGCTCATCGGCGCGCACTTCGTCCTCATGACGAGCCAGCTCGTCTGGATTCCCCTCATGGCGCCCGTGGTCCTGCTGATCGTCGGCCACCTGGCGCTCACGACCAAGCGCTTCCTCGCCACGGAGCGCGGAAAGATCAAGTCCGACGTCGAATCGGCGGAGTCGAACCGGATGCTGGGGCTCGCCTTCCAGGGCCAGGGCCAGCTCGACATGGCCTTCGACAAGTTCAAGAAGTGCCCCCTCAACGACACGCTGCTGGACAACCTCTACAACCTGGCCCTCGACTTCGAGCGCAAGCGGCAGTTCAACAAGGCACATGCCGTGTACGAGTACATGGCCACCTACAACCCGAAGTTCCGCGACCTCGAAACGAAGCTGGCCCGCGCAAAGCAGATGTCCGAGACCGTCATCCTCGGGGGATCTTCCGGCCGCACCAACGCATCCACCTTGATGCTCGATGGCGGTCAGGTGGAAAAGCCGATGCTCGGCCGCTACCAGGTGGAGAAGGAACTCGGCAAGGGTGCGATGGGCGTGGTGTATTACGGCCGCGATCCGAAGATCGGCCGCGTGGTGGCCATCAAGACGATGGCCCTGTCGCAGGAGTTCGAGCCTGACGAATTGCAGGACGTGAAGGAACGCTTCTTCCGTGAAGCCGAAACGGCCGGCCGCCTGAACCACGCGAACATCGTCACCATCTACGACGCGGGCGAGGAACACGACCTCGCCTACATCGCGATGGAATTCCTGACCGGACGCGATCTGACCCCGTTCACGAAACCCGGCACCCTTCTGCCGCTGCCGAAGACCATGAGCATCGTTGCACGCGTGGCCGAGGCGCTCGAATACGCCCACAAGCAGAACGTGGTGCATCGGGACATCAAGCCGGCGAACATCATGTACGACCCGGCCACCGACTCGGTCAAGGTCACCGACTTCGGAATTGCCCGCATCACCGACTCCTCCAAGACCAAGACGGGCATGGTGCTGGGAACGCCATCGTTCATGTCGCCGGAGCAACTTGCAGGGAGAAAGATCGACGGCCAGTCCGATCTCTTCTCGCTGGGCGTGACGCTCTACCAGTTGGCGAGCGGCGCGCTGCCGTTCCAGGGCGAGACCATGACGCAGCTCATGTACAAGATTGCGAACGAGCCGCCCGTCGACATCCTGAGCATCAACCCTGCACTGCCCGACTGCCTGGTGGCCATCATCGACCGCTGCCTCGCCAAGAACAAGGAAGACCGCTTCGGCTCGGGTGATGAGCTGGCAGCCGCCCTCCGAGCCTGCGCCGCGGGATACGCGGAAATCGACGTCAGCCTCTAGCCACATGAATCTTGCAAAGGCACTGGAGATCGCCAGCGCGACACATACCGGGATGGTCCGTTCGCACAACGAGGACGCCATCGCGACGGACGGATCCATCGGCCTCGTGGTCCTCGCCGATGGCATGGGGGGATACAATGCCGGGGAAGTCGCGAGCGGTATCGCAGTGGCGTTGATCACTTCGGAGATGCGGCAGGCGGTCGCGAAGACGAGTCTGCACGCGCTGAGCCAGGATGACGGCGACAATCAGGCGACGCGCCTGCTTCGTGGCATCATCAACAAGACGAACACCTCGATCTACGAGTCGGCCAACAGCCAGCCGCAGTACGCCGGCATGGGTACGACGCTGGTCGTGGCGCTTTACCGGGACAACCGGATGTCGGTGGCCCACATAGGCGACTCCCGACTGTACCGGCTGCGAAACGAGAAGCTGGAACAGGTCACCCGGGATCATTCGTTGCTGCAGGAACAGATCGACAGCGGCATGCTGACCAAGGAGGCCGCTCGCCGTTCGCAGAACAAGAACCTCGTCACGCGAGCGCTTGGAATCGAACCGGAGGTGGAGGCCGAAATCCACACCTACGACGTGCAGCCGGGCGACATCTATCTTTTGTGTTCAGACGGGCTCAACGACATGGTGGAGGACGATGACATCGAACTCACCCTCAATGCGATGGGCTCCAATCTGCCGCTTGCGGCGAACCAGTTGGTCCAGATGGCCAACGACAACGGTGGCCGCGACAACGTATCCGTGGTGCTCGTGAAGGTGAGCCGGGACTTCCCGGCGGCCGACACCTGGCTCTCCCGGGTCCTGTCGTGGTTCAAGTGAAGACGGGGACAGACTCTATGGCCAAGTTGATTCTCACGCTCGACGGTGTAGTGCTCAAGGAGTACGCGCTCACGAAGGAGCGGACCACCATCGGCAGAAAGGCCCACAACGACGTGCAGATCGACAATCTCGCCGTGAGCGGGGAGCACGCTGCGATCGTCACGATTCTCAACGATTCCTTCCTCGAAGACCTCGGCAGCACCAACGGTACGCTCGTGAACGGCCAGCCGATCAAGAAGCACTTCCTGCAGAACGGGGACGTCGTCGAGATCGGCAAGTACAAGGTCAAGTACGTGAACGAGCAGACCAGTACCACGACCGCCGCCGATTTCGAGAAGACGATGGTGCTGCGTTCGACACCGCGTACCGCGGAGCCGCGCACGGGCGATACCCAGACCGGGACGGGCACCCGGACCGACATCCGCCGGCCGATGACGGACACACAGACGAACGTTCCGCACACCGCGACCGGCCACCCGATGCCCTCCCCCATGTCGACCCATCCCGGATCGAACCCCATGGCTTCGGTGCCCGGGACGCTCGCCTCCATACCCGGCATGTCTCCTGCCCCTGCGGCCGCCACGCAAGGCGTCATCCAGATCCTTTCCGGTCCGAATGCCGGCCGGGAACTTCCTCTGATCAAGGCCTTGACGACTCTGGGCAAACCGGGCGTGCAGGTGGCGGTGATCGCCAAGCGCCCGCAGGGTTTCTTCATCACCCACGTCGAGGGCGCACAGTTCCCGATCGTGAACGGCAAGGTGCAGGATGCCCAGGCCCACCTGCTGCACGACCATGACATCATCGAGTTGGCAGGCGTCAAGATGGAGTTCTTCTTCAAGCCCGCCGCCTGAGCGTATCCGACTGTGCGGCACGCCTGAGCGGCGCAATTCCGAGTCCTTGCGCGGGCGGCGAGAGGCGTTGCCCTGACGATCCTTCCAAGCCGGCGCAGGGGGCGCCACTGCTCACGTGAAGAAGTACGCGATCCGCATCCTGCTGGGCCTCCTCGTCGTCCTCGCGTTCATGCTCCTGGCGGCGCGGTTCTACGAAGTGCCCATCGTGACAACGCTCGAGTCGATCACCTACGATACCCGGCTCCGGCTCACCATGCCGTCCACCCAGGACTCACGTATCGTGATCGTCGACATCGACGAAAAGAGTCTTGCGGAGGAAGGCCGGTGGCCCTGGCGCCGCGATCGTGTCGCCGCACTGGTCGACAAGCTGTTCGACCGCTACGCCGTGGCCGTCATCGGATTCGACGTCGTGTTCCCGGAAAAGGACGAGAGTTCGGGCCTGCAGGTCCTGCGCGAACTCTCGCAGAGCGAGTTCAAGGATGTCCCCCAGTTCCAGAACCTGCTCGAAACGGTCGCCCCGCGGCTCGAGTTCGACCGCGTCCTGGCCGATCATCTGCGGAACAGGCCGGTGGTTCTGGGCTATTACTTCTCCAATCAGAAGCAGGACGGCAGGGGACTCGCCCTGGGCTCCATTCCCGCGCCCGTACTGCCAGCAGGTACGTTCACGGGGCGGAACATCGATTTCTCGTCCTTCGAAGGCTATGGCGGCAACCTGCCCGAACTGCAGCAAGCCGCTGCGTCCGGCGGACACTTCACCCCTGCGACGGATCACGATGGCGTTCACCGCAGGGTGCCCATCCTGGCTCAGTACAAGGGCGCGTATTACGAACCTCTAGCGCTGGCGATCGTCCGGCTGCTGCTCAAGTCGCCGAAAGTCGTGCCGGGATATCCGTCGGACAGCCTGATGAATCGCAGCTACCCCGGGCTCGAGTGGGTCGAAGCGGCGCCCGTCCGCATTCCGGTGGACGAGCAGGCCAACGCCCTGGTGCCGTACCGGGGCCCGCAAGGCAGCTTCGTATACGTCTCGGCCACCGACGTCCTGCGCGATCGCACTGCAGTCGAGCAACTCAAGGACAAGATCGTTCTCGTCGGCACCACCGCTCCGGGTCTGCAGGATCTGCGGTCGACACCCGTCGCGCCGCTGTTCCCCGGGGTGGAGATCCACGCCAACCTGATTGCGGGCATGCTCGACGGGACGATCAAGCAGCGTCCGCCTTATGTGCTCGGAGCGGAGGTGGTCCTGCTGGGGCTTGCCGGCCTGAGCCTGGCCTTCGCGCTGCCTTTTCTGAGCCCCATCCGCTCGACCGTGGCCACGGTCGTGACGCTCGCCGGCATTGCGGCCGTGAATGTCGCGATCTGGCACTACGGCAATCTTGTGCTGCCTTTGGCATCGGGCTTGCTAATGGTGTTTCTGCTCTACGCCGTGAACATGAGCTACGGGTATTTCGTCGAGTCGCGCTCCAAGCAGCGGATCGCCGGCCTGTTCGGACAGTACGTGCCTCCGGAACTCGTGGACGAGATGAGCCGCAACCCGGACGAGTTCTCGATGGAGAGCGAAAGCCGGGAAATGACGGTCCTCTTCTCCGACGTTCGCGGCTTCACGACGATTTCGGAAGGTCTGGAACCGAAGGCGTTGTCGCAGCTGATGAACGACTACCTGACACCGATGACGCGCGTCATTCACCGTCAGAGAGGAACCATCGACAAGTACATGGGCGACGCCATCATGGCTTTCTGGGGCGCGCCGGTGGAGGACGCGGAGCACGCGCGTCATGCGGTCTTGGCCGGGCTGGAGATGGAACGTACGCTGGAAGAGATGGCGGCAGAGTTCAAGGCGAAAGGCTGGCCGCCGCTCAGGATCGGCATCGGCGTGAACACGGGCAAGATGAGCGTGGGTAACATGGGCTCGGAAATCCGTGTCGCCTACACCGTGATGAGCGACAGCGTGAACCTGGCTTCGCGCCTGGAAGGGCTGACGAAACGCTACGGCGTGACGATGTTGGTGGGAGAGGACACGCGAGCCGCCGTTCCGGACGTCGTATTCCGTGAACTGGATCGTGTGCGGGTGAAGGGAAAGGACGAGCCGGTCACCATTTACGAGCCCGTTGGCATGCAGGGCGAAGTGCCCAAGGAGAAGCTGGACAGGATGAAGCTGTTTCACCAGGCCCTGAAGTTCTATCGCGCTCAGGATTGGGACAAGGCCGAGCTGCAGTTGCTCAATCTCCAGCGTGCCGATGCCAAGGACGGGCTATATTCCGCTTTCCTGGACCGGGTCGCCTATCTTCGCAGCCACCCACCCGGCCCGGCGTGGGACGGCGTCTTCGACTTCGACACCAAGTAATCCATCGTCAAATGCTAGTACGCGTACTTGGATGCAGTGGCGGTATCGGCGGCAATCTGCGGACGACCGCCATGCTGGTCGACCAGGACATCCTCATCGACGCCGGGACCGGCGTGGGCGACTTGAGCCTGACCGAGCTCCAGCTCATCGATCACGTCTTTCTCACTCACTCGCATCTCGACCACGTCGCCATGCTACCGTTCCTGGTGGACACGGTGGGTGGCATGAGGGACCGGCCGATCGTCGTGCACGCCACGGCGGAGACGCTGAAGATCCTGCGGGACCACATCTTCAACTGGAAGATCTGGCCCGACTTCTCGCGCATCCCCGACGAGAAGAAGCCGTTCCTGCGCTTTTCCGAGGTCGCGCTGGGCCAGTGCGTCGACCTCGACGGCCGCCTGATCACGCCGGTCCCCGCGAACCACACGGTTCCGGCCGTGGGCTACTGCATCGACAGCGGTCAGGCCAGCATGATCTTCACGGGCGACACCACCGAATGCGATGAGTTGTGGCAGGTGGCCAACCGCATCGAGAACCTGCGGTACCTCATCATTGAAACGGCATTCCACAATGGCGAGCGTCAGCTGGCGGTCGCATCGAAACACCTGTGGCCCTCGAAGCTCGCCGAAGAACTTGGCCGGCTGGAACGACGGGCTCGTATCTACATCACTCATCTGAAACCTGGGGAAGGCGCCATCACGATGGCAGAGATCGAAGAGTGCGCGGAACCGTTCAATCCGCGCATGCTGGCCAACGGCCACGTCTTCAAGCTCTGAGGGAGTGAGGCCCGGAACCTCCGTACAACATTGCTTCTGGCGCACGGCGCCCCGCGGGTGGCGCATCGCCGGACGGGGTGAAGCGTCATGAGCACCGTCATCGATTCCAAACCGCAGTCCGGCCAGAATGTGGCCGAGATCAGCCGCAAGCTAGAGTTCCAGCGAAAGCTGCAGGCGGTCACCAACAAGATCCACGCCACGGCCAACGTGGACGAGATCATGCTCGAGGTCTCGCAGGAGATCTGCGACCTCTTCGACGCCGACCGCCTGACGATCTACACGATCGCTGACGACAAGACCTCCATCGTCTCCAAGGTGAAGACCGGGCTCGCCTCGTTCAAGGACCTGAAGCTTCCCATCAACGAGCAGAGCATCGCGGGCTTCGTCGCGATGCACAAGCGGCTGGTGAACATCCGCGATGTCTACGACGAGGAGGAACTGCGCAATCTGAGCGCCCAGCTCCGGTTCCTGAAGGAAGTGGACCGCCGCACGGGATACCGTACGAAGCAGATGCTGGTCGTGCCCATCCTCGAAGCGGGCGGCAACGAGCTAGTCGGTGTGGTCCAGATCATCAATTCCAAGGCGGGCGACACGTTCGGCCCCCCGTCCGAGGAAGGCGCGGTCAATCTCTGCGAGACGCTGGCCATTGCGCTCAAGCAGCGGCAGAAGGCGCCGCAGACGCTTCGGGGCAAGTACGACGCCCTGGTGACCAACGCCGTGCTCTCTTCCGAAGAGATCGAGCTGGCGACCCGCTCCGCGCGGCGAAAGGGGTTGGACATCGAGGACGTTCTCATCGATGAATTCCAGGTGAAGCCCCAGGCGATCGGCGACGCCGTGTCCGCCTTCTTCGGCGTCCCGTACGAAGGGTTCCGCGCCGACCGGATCAAGCCGGTAGACCTGCTGAAGAATCTCAAGCGGGAGTTCGTCGAAAGCAACGCGTGGCTGCCGCTGGAAGAAGGAAAGGACGGTGTCCTGGTGATGACCACGGACCCGGAGCGGCTGCGGGCATCGCGCATGGTGAACAACATCTTCCCTCGCGCGAAGGTCGTCTACGCAGTGACGACTCTCAAGGAGCTGCGCTCGACCATCGACCACTTCTTCGGAGGAGGCATGTCCTCCGAGGACCTGGTGACCGACGTGGGCGAGCTCCTGGACAAGCTCGACGACGAGACGGAGGTCGAAGCGGCAAGTGGCGACGACGTCACGCTCGCCCAGGACAACGAGCTCGTGAAGCTCGTCAACAAGATCATCGTCGATGCCTATCACCAGGGCGCATCCGACATTCACATCGAGCCGTTTCCCGGAAAGGGCAAGACCGAGGTGCGCTTCCGCAAGGACGGGACGCTCGTCAACTACATCTCGATTCCGGCGTCCTACCGGAACGCCCTCGCGGCGCGTATCAAGATCATGTGCGACCTCGACATCTCCGAGCGCCGCAAGCCGCAGGACGGCAAGATCAAGTTCAAGAAATACGGCCCGCTGGATATCGAACTGCGAGTCGCGACCATCCCGTCCCAGGGTGGAGTCGAAGACATCGTGATGCGGATTCTCGCCGCCGGCGAGCCGATTCCGCTCGACAAGCTGGGCCTGTCCGGGCGCAACGTGAAGTCCGTCAAGGAAACCATCGCCAAGCCGTACGGCCTCTTCTTCGTATGCGGGCCGACCGGCTCGGGCAAGACCACCACACTGCACTCGATCCTGGGCTACATCAACACGCCGGAAACGAAGATCTGGACAGCCGAAGACCCGGTGGAAATCACCCAGAAGGGCTTGCGCCAGGTGCAGATGAATCCCAAGGCGGGAGTTACGTTCGCGACGGCGATGCGGGCCTTTCTCCGCGCCGATCCGGACGTCATCATGGTGGGCGAAATGCGCGACAAGGAGACCACCTCCATCGGCATCGAGGCGTCTCTCACCGGTCACCTGGTCTTCGCGACGCTCCATACGAACAGCGCGCCCGAATCGATCATCCGCCTGCTGGACATGGGGATGGACCCGTTCAACTTCGCGGATGCGCTGCTGGGGGTGCTTGCCCAACGGCTGGCGAAGAGGCTCTGTGCCAAGTGCAAGCAGCCGCATGTCGCCACACCCGAGGAGATCAAGGCCCTGCTGGAAGAGTACGCGTCCGAACTGCGCAACACCGAGCAGTGGAAGACGGACGCGAAGGGCGCGATGGAAGCGCTCCATCACGAATGGACGCAGAGTTTCGCCAACGACAAGGGCCAATTCACCCTGTACACGCCGGTGGGTTGCGATGTGTGCAGCGGCACAGGCTACAAGGGGCGTGTCGGCCTGCACGAACTGCTGCTGGGCAGCGATACCGTGAAGCGCCATATCCAGGAACACGCCCGCGTGGCGGAGATTCTTGCGACCGCCCTGCACGAAGGCATGCGCACCCTGAAGCAGGACGGCATGGAAAAGGTCCTCCAGGGCGTCACGGACATGAAACAGGTTCGCGCAGTCTGTATCAAGTAGTTTGGCAGTCGACTCGGGGGACGACGACATGACCGCTGCTGCAAAGACAAACGGGCCGGACATCGCCGTCGGCGACCTGCTGCGGCGCCTCGAGGAACTGAACGACATAGGGATTGCGCTCTCCCGGGAGCGCGACATCTCCAGGCTGCTCGAGACCATCCTCCTGGCGGCCAAGAAGATCACCAACGCGGAAGGCGGAACGTTGTACCGGCGCCACCCGGAAGACGAGAACCTTCTTCACTTCGAGATCCTGCGAAACGAAGGGCTGGGCATCGCGATGGGCGGCACGACCGGCAAAGCGATCCCTTTCGATCCGATCGCGCTGCGCGATCAGGAGGGCCGCGAGAACACCTCCATGGTCGTGGCCTTCAGCGTGCTGCGCGACAAGACGGTCAACATCGCGGACGCGTACACCGAGGAAGGATTCGATTTCTCCGGAACCAAGAACTTCGATGGCCGGACAGGCTATCGCTCGAAGTCCTTCCTCACCGTCCCCATGAAGAACCACGAGAACGAGATCATCGGGGTGCTTCAGCTCATCAATGCGAAGGATCGCGACACGGGTGACATCGTGCCCTTCAGCGACGCGGACCAGAGGCTCGCGGAATCGCTCGCATCCCAGGCGGCGGTGGCACTCACGAACCGGCTCCTGATCTCGCAGCTCGAGGAACTGTTCGAGTCGTTCATCAACCTCATCAACGAGGCAATCGACGACAAGTCGCCCTATACCGGCGGACACTGCGAACGCGTCCCGGTGCTCACGATGATGCTGGCCGAGGCGGCGCACGAGACACGCACAGGCCCTCTCGCCGGATGGTCCATGACCGACAAGGACCGCTACGAACTCAAGATCGCGGGTCTTCTGCACGACTGCGGAAAGGTCACCACCCCCGTCCACGTGGTCGACAAGGCAACCAAGCTTCAGACCATTTTCGACCGGATCGATCTGATCGACACCCGCTTCGAGGTGATCAAGCGTGACGCGGAGATCGCCATGCTCCGTGCGAAACTTTCTTCCAGATTTGGCGAGCGCGGGGCCGACGGGGCAGGACTGGAGCAATCGTTGCGGGACCGGATCCGTCAGATCGAGAGCGACCGCGAGTTCATCCGCGAGGCCAATGTCGGTTCCGAAGCGATGAGCCCGGAAGATCAGCAGCGCGTGGCGAACATCTCCGGCCAGTACCGTTGGGAGACTCCCGCCGGCGTCGAGTCGGATTTCCTGTCTCCCGACGAACTGGAAAATCTGACCATCCGTGCCGGAACGCTGACCGCGAAGGAACGGCGGGTCATCAATCACCACATCGAGGTGACCATCAAGATGCTCGAGGCGCTGCCCTGGCCCCGGCATCTGGAGAAGGTGCCCGAGTACGCGGGCGGCCATCACGAGCGGATGGACGGCAAGGGCTACCCTCGAGGACTCTCCCGCGACGAAATGTCGGTGCAGGCAAGGATCATGGGAATCGCCGACATCTTCGAAGCGCTCACGGCGAAGGACAGGCCCTACAAGAAGGGAAAGACGCTCACCGAATCCCTCCACATCCTGGGAAAGTTCAGGCAGAACGGCCACATCGATCCGGACCTGTTCGACATCTTCGTCCGGGAACGCGTCTACTTGCGATACGCCAAGGAATTCCTCGACCCGGAGCAGATCGACGCGGTCGACGAGGCACGGATCCCCGGTTACTCCACGGACTGACACATTTCGTCACGTAGGACATGCCGCAGGCGGGCGGCCCAATGCGGCACGCGGCGCAGCAATCTGCGACCGGCGGATGCCGCGCGAAAAATCCGGCCTTTTTTGCCGAATCTCACAATTCCTCAAGGATTGAAGGGATCAAACCGATACATTTCCTTGCCGGGAAAATGCACGTATCGGCACCCGCACCCCCGCGCCGCGCCTCCACTTTTCTGGCATGCGGCTTGCGTTTGTGAAAAACGCACAAGCCCGATTGTGTTTCGATCCAACCGCCACAGGAGCTTTCTAGATGAAGCGTATTCAACAGGGTTTCACCCTTATCGAACTGATGATCGTGGTCGCGATCATCGGTATTCTCGCGGCCGTCGCGCTGCCTGCCTATCAGGACTACACGGTTCGGGCCAAGATTCAGGAAGCCGTGAGCTTGTCCGAGCCGGCACGTCTGGCCATCGGCCAGGCTTGCTCCGAGGCCACCCTCGGCGTCACTGGCACGGGCGTGACCGATAACGCCAGCGCCGGCATGCCCGCCGCAACCAGCGTTTCCGGCAATTACGTGACGAGCGTCACGCTCGCCGCGGGCTCCAGCTCGCAGGGCACGGTCACTGTCGCGCTCAAGGCGATCGGTACATCGGTTGCCGCCGCCCAGACGGTGGTCTGGACCTCGACCTGCAGCGCCTCCGGCAACGCCTGGTCGGTGAGCGGCTCGGTGCCGTCCAAGTACTATCCGAAGTCCTGATCGATCCTTCGATCTCTGCTTCTGGAAGGGAGGCTTCGGCCTCCCTTCTTTCTTTGCATCGCCCGATCCGGATTCACACACCACGACCATGCGCAAGCTTCACATCGGCGGTCAACGTCCTCATCCCGAATGGGAGATTCTCGATGCGATCCCGGCACCCCACGTCAACCACGTGGGCAACGCGCTGGATCTCTCCCGGTTTCCCACCGGCACCTTCGAGGCCCTCTACGCGTCTCACGTCGCGGAGCACTTCGGCTACCAGAATGACCTGCTCGCGGCGCTCAAGGAATGGAATCGCGTGCTGGCCCCGGGCGGTACGCTCTACGTCAGCGTGCCGGATCTGGATACGCTCTGCGAACTCTTCCTGTTGCGAGAGTCCATCGGCGTCCAGCAGCGCTTTGCCATCATGCGGATGATGTTCGGCGGACAGCTGAACCCGCACGATTTCCACTACGTCGGACTGAATGAGGAATTCCTTCGCGATTTCCTGCGAGGCGCCGGCTTCGTGGAGCCGCGCCGGGTCGAAAGCTTCGATCTGTTCGACGACACCAGCCAGGTGGCGTTCAACGGCGTGCCGATCAGCTGCAACATGATCGCTCGCAAACCCTGACGCTCTGCGCGTCCACGCGCGGGGAGCGCGCGGTCCCCGATGAGATCTCCATCCGCGCACTGAAAAGGTTCTATCCCCACAGGATCCTGAGAAGCGGTCATCGGAGCGTCGACGGTTCGCAATCATCAGCCAGAAAATCGATGGACTACGAAATTTGGCATATGGCTTGCGACACCGATTGCGCACACCCGATTGTGTAGTGTTCCAACCGCCACAGGAGCTTTCTAGATGAAGCGCAGTATCCAGCAGGGTTTCACCCTGATCGAATTGATGATCGTCGTCGCGATCATCGGCATTCTGGCAGCCGTCGCATTGCCGGCCTACCAGGACTACACGGTTCGTGCAAAAGTGCAGGAAGCAGTGAGCCTCTCCGAACCGGCACGTCTGGCCGTTGGCCAGGCTTGCTCGGAAGCTGAGCTCGGTGTCACCGGCACGGGTGTCACGGACAACGCCAGCGCCGGCATGCCCGCAGCGACAAGCATTTCCGGCAACTACGTCACGAGCGTGACGCTCGCCGCCGGCTCCAGCTCGCAAGGCACGGTGACGGTCGCCATGAAGGCCATCGGTACATCCGTGGCCGCCGCGCAGACGATCGTGTGGACGTCCACCTGCAGCGCCTCGGGCAATGCCTGGTCGGTAAGCGGCTCGGTGCCGTCCAAGTACTATCCGAAGTCCTGATCGGTCGTCTCGAACAGGCAAACGAAAGGGAGGCTTCGGCCTCCCTTTTTCGTTCTGGTGCTTGGATCGCCCTGCCGCGTCAGTGACGGGGCTTCAGCATCTCCAGATACGCGTCCTCGAGCTGCCGGGTGAACCGCGCGTGGTTCGTCAGCGTCGATGCCCGCATGCGGTCCCGAAGTTCCTTTCTCCAGAAGGCGAGCCGTGCAGGATCGCGCGCCAGTCCCACCGCCTTCTCAACGTACTCATCCGGCGTGGACGCGACAAGCTCACCGGCGCCAATGGACTCGAGAAGACTCACCCCCACGCGGGAAGCGTGACGGTCTCCGGCAAGGCTGACGACCGGAACCCCCATCCACAGCGCTTCGCAGGTCGTGGTGGTGCCGTGATAGGGAAACGCATCGAGCGCCACGTCGGCCCTGCCGTAGGTGGCCAGATGATCTGCGAGCCGGGGAATGATCCCGGAAAAGCTCACCCGCGACAGATCGCAGCCGAGCCGCGCGAGCCTGTCCTGCGCCCGGCGCTGAACATTCGGATCCCGCAGGGCGATGGTCTTCATTGCCAGCCTGGCCGCCGGCAGCTCCCGGAGGATCCGTGCCCACAACATGAGGACGTCGTCGCTCACCTTGGAGAAATTGTTGTAGGCGCAGAAGGTCACGAAACCCTGCGTCTCGCTCGGAGGGACCGGAGCGACGTCCGGCGCTTCGGGTGGGGGACGATACGCGATGAAGACTTCAGGCATCCGGTACAACCTCTCCGTGTGGAGAGAATCGGCCTCGGGAGACGGATCCGCGTTGGCATCGGTGATCCGCCAGTCCATCGCCTCGAGCCCCGTCGTGTTGGGGTAGCCGAGCCAAGTGACCTGGATCGGGGCGACCCGCCGGGATAGCACCCCCAGCCGGTTGCGGGAGGTGTGGCCGGCAAGATCCACGACCACATCCAGTTCGTCCTCCAGAAGACGCTTCTCCGCCTGGTCTTCGTCGAGCGGCGCCAGGTCGCGCCATAGATCGGCCTTGGAACGAATGCGGCGGGTGACGTCGTCCACGCGGTTCTCGTTGTAGTAGCAGAGAATCTCGAACCGGTCGCGATCGTGGGCGTCGAGTACGGCTTCGAAGAAGAACGAAACCACATGGAACCGGAAATCCGGAGACACGTAGCCGATTCGCAACCGCCGCGACCCGTCCACCGGGCGGCGGGGAAGACCGGCTGCGTTCCGGCGCGGCGGAAAGTGCCGGCCGAATCGGCGATGCTCCTCGAACAGATCGCGCGCAGTGGCAGCGGCGCTGTAGTTGGACGTCATCAGCATGTTGCTCCATGCCTGCACGTGATCAGGCTTCAAGGCGATGGCCTGCCGCGTGATCTCGATGGACTCTTCCAGCAGCCCCTGCTGCTGCAACGCCACGCCGAGATTCATGAGTGCGCCGTGATAACCCGGAACCAGCTCCAGCGCCTTGCGGCTGGCGGCTTCCGACTCGGTCAGCTTGCCTCGATACAGATAGAGCGCACCGAGCGCGAGATACGTCTCCGCGGAGTCCGGGTCCAGTTCCAGCGCCTTCTGGAACGCACTCTCCGCGGCCTCGTCGTGACCCAGGTTCATCTTCGCGACGCCCAGATTCATGTGCGCGACGGCAAGATCCGGCGCCACTTTCACCGCCTGCTCCAATGCCCCGGCTCCGGCGTCGACGCGGCCGGTCGCATGCAGCAACTCGGCGTAGTTCACCCACGCCGGTCCGTGCTGAGGATCCAGATCAATGGCGCGGCGAAACTCTGCTTCGGCCTCACCCAGCGCACCCTCGGCCTTCAACACATTCGCGAGCGCGAAGTGGATCTCCGGATCGTTCGAATCACGCGCAAGCGCCTCATGCAGGGATCGCTCGGCACCCGCGAGGTCGCCCGAGTTCTCGAGAGTGAGAGCGCATTGCAGGTGGGCAGCCGGACTGTCCGGCGCCAGTTCCACGGCATGTCGGTGAACCTCCAGCGCCTCTTCGGTCCGCCCCTGCGCGCGAAGTGCGCTCCCGAGGTTGATCCATCCCTCCGCCATCGCGGGAACAGCGGCAACAGCGTCACGCAGCACCCGCTCGGCCTCCAGGGGCTGCTTGCGTTCGGCGAGCAACGCGCCAAGATTGATCAGTGCCTCGCCGTGGCCTGGAGACCGTTCCAGCACTTTGCGGTACCACGATTCCGCGGCATCGAGATCCTTCGCTGCCTGTGCGATGCTTCCCAGGCCCAGCGCAGCCGGCAGGAACCCGGGTTCCAGATCGAGTGCACGGCGGAAAGCTTGCTCGGCCTCCGTTGTCCGCTTGTCCGCGAGCAATGAATTGCCGAGGTTGAACCACGCCGGTACGTGCGCGGGGTCCGCCTCGGTCGCACGAAGATACGCCTGCATGGCGCTCTGCCGTTCTCCCATGGCCTCCAGTGTCCGGCCCAGTTCGTTCGCCCACGAAGCCTCTTGCGGCACCAGTTCCAGCGCACGTCTGAATGCGTCTGTCGCGGCGGGGAGGTCACCCTTCGCCCGAAGGGTTTCGCCGCGGGAAAAGTGGAAGGGCCCATTGCCGGGTTCGCGCCGGATCGCACTGTCGAAGTGGCTGAGAGCGAGGTCGAGACGGCCTTCCGCGGCGTCGATCAATCCAGACAGATAGTGGGCGTCGGCATGACCGGAATCCTCTGCAAGTACGGAGCGGTAGATTTCCCGGGCCTGTACGAGATCCCCGGCGGTCTGCGACTCGAACCCCTGCCGCACCCGCGCGCCGAGTTCTGCGGAGCGGGCACCCTTGTTCTTGAACCACTGGAGCATGATGGATAGGCGTTGTGAATGTGCTGCGATCAGGTGCGCCCGGAGGCGTTCCGCGCCGTGGACGCTGCCGAGACCGACTCCTGGAAGAATCGCTCGAACTCCTGCACGACCTGCCGGTCCTCGAACAACACGTGCGATCGCGATGAAATCTCGGACCGGGCCGCCTTGGCGAAGTCTTCGCGACGACCCAGTTCCATCGCGATCCGCACGTAGTCTTCGGGCGATGCCGCCACGCATCCCGGCCACCCCATGCGGCGATACATGCCGGCGGTGTGCCGGCCCCGCTGGAACTCGCCCGGCAGGGTCACGACCGGAACGCCGGCGGCAAACGCGTCCAGCGAGTTGTTCATGCCGTTGAAGCAGATGGGATCGAGAATCGCATCCGAAACGTGCATGAGATTGAGGAACCGCTCGTGCGGCTGGAGAGGCAACCGCCGTACGCGGGCCATTCCGGCACCCGCGGCCCGCTCCAGACGCGACAGGTAGCGGTCGAGCCAGGACGGTTGCGTTCCCTCCAGCAGCAGGATCTCGCAGGCAGGATCGGCATCGAGAAGCGCCGCCAGGATCGCGTCGAAGTCGGGATGCAGCCGGAACACGCTGTGGGGGCAGAAGTACAAGGCCCGTTCTTCCGGCAGACCCAGTTCCGATCGGCTGCGGAACTCGCCGGCGGACTTTGGCCGGTGGTAGTACGCGAGCGTCCCGACATCGCGCGCCTGCCAGAGCCCCTCGCTGTAGTGATCCGCACAATCCTCCGGCTCGAAATTCTCTGCCGACACCCACCAATCCATGTTGGGTATCCCCGTCGTGTCAGGATGCCCGAACGACACGCACTGCACTGCCGCAAGCCGTGCGAATGCGAGGAAATAGGTGAAGGCGTCCATGCCTATTTCCTGGAAGAAGAGCACATCCAGATCCAGGGCGGCGATCGCAGCACGGGCTCCGGCAAGATCGTGCGGCAGGTCCACGTTGCGATCGGCGGCCGCGCGGATCGCACGTCCCATTGCGTCGTCCCGCGGGGGCGGAACGTGGATGGCGATGACTTCGAACCGGTTGCGATCGAGCTGCTCGATCAGACCGCGAGAAGTCTTGCCGATGGAATGGGAGTACAGGAACCGTGAGACGAATCCGACCTTGATACGATCCGCGGCCGCTCCGCGCGGATGCAGCGACGGGGACGTCCACTCGAGATCCGGGCATGCAGAAAGATAGAGGCCGGACAGCGACTCGAGCAGCGGCCTGTCGTTCTTCCCGTGATAGGCGAGATGGAAACTGCATGACGCGATCTCGCGCTCCGGACGATCGATCCGGATGCCCGCCTGTCTCAGCGTCTCGATCTCGCGGGCGAAACGCTCACGCGCTTCAAGGATCTGCCCACCGGAGTCCGGCACCACGGGCAGAACAGTCGCGGCACGAACGCGCAATGCATCCGAAGGAGTCCGCCGGAGCGCATCCTGGTAGGCGGACAGCGCCTCTTCGTAGCGGCCCAGTTCCTGCAAGGACTGCGCGATGTTGCGGGGCGCGAAAGCATGCTCGGGAGCCAGCTGCAACGCCCGCGCGAAATGAGACAACGCGTCCTCGGGCCGTCCGGCTCCCTGGAGCGCGGAACCGAGGTTGTTCTCCGCATCCACGTCGTCCGGCGCCGCCGCCAGCGCCTTGCGGAAGCAATCTATGGCGCCGCCGAATTCACCCTCCTCGTGCAGGCTGACGCCAAGGTTGTTCCAGGTTCGGCCGTCCTCCGGACGGATCGTCAGTGCGCGGGCGTACGCATCCCGGGCGCTCGCATGTTGCCCGCTCGTGCGATAGGCATTGGCGAGATTGAACTGGAGATCCCAGCGCGAAGGCTCGCGGGCGGCACTGCGCTGGAGCAGCGGGACGGCCTCCTGCGCGCGACCTGCCTCCATGAGCGCCGTGCCGTAATCGTTCAATACGTCCACGTCGTCCGGACGCGCCGTTGCCGCTCTTCCGTAGGACGCCAGCGCCAGGTCGATTCGCCCCATCGCTCTGTGACTCGTCGCGGCGGCAAACGGAGCGTCACCGTTGTCAGGATCCGCCGCAGACGCCTCATCGAAGCGGACCAGCGCTTCTTCGTGCCGGCCGGCCGCCTGCAACGACAGTCCCTGAAGGAACAACGCGTCGAAATGCGCCGGAACTGACGCGAGGACTTGCCCATAACTCGCAATCGCATCGTCCAGGCGGCCTTGGGAGTGGAACTCGAGACCTTGCTGAATCCACCCCGCGATCTGCTGCTTGCCCGGCGCGCGCAGGCCTGTCAGCCACCTCAGCATGACGAAGGCTGCGCCGGGGACGGCGCGTCAACCAACTGCCGATACGCCGATTCCAGTGCCCGGGTGAATCCGTCTGCATCGGTGAGCGCGCTGGTGCGCATGGTGTCGCGAAGGCTCGCGCGCTCCCTGGCAAGCATGGCGAAGTCGCTGGCGAGCGTGACCGCGATATCCACGTACTGCTCGGTCGTCGAGGCAATCCAGCGGGAACGAGACACCTGCTGCAGAAGGCTCGCGCCCACGCGCGCTGCATGAACGGGTCCCGCGAGTGTCACCACCGGCACGCCCATCCAGAGCGCTTCACACGTCGTGGTCGTGCCGCAGTAGGGATAGGAGTCCAGGGCAACATCGACGTCGCCATAGCGCGCCAGATGCTGATCGAAGCCCGCCTGTTGTTCTTCGAGGATCAATCGGGCCGGATCGCCGCCAAGCCGCTTGAACCGTTCACGTACCTGCGCGGCCAGCACATCCTCCCCCAGGCCCTTGGACTTCAGAAGCAGGCGGGAAGCCGGCAACCGTCCGAGAATCGTTCCCCAAAGCGACAGCACCGTGTCCGAAACCTTGGAAAAATTGTTGAAGCAGCCGAACGTGATGTGTCCCACCGTGGTGGCGGGCAGCGGGCTCACCTCCGGCGCCTCGGGCCGGGGCTGGTAGACCAGGAAGCCTCGAGGCAAACGGACGAGGCGCTCGGAATGGAAGATGTCCGTCGCTCCGGCAGGATCGGCGTGCTCATCGGTGAACCGGCAATCCATTCCAGGGAGACCCGTCGTGTTCGGATAGCCCAGCCAGTTGATCTGCACCGGTGCGAGTCTTGCGGCGAAGAGGCTCAGCCGATGCCCCCCGGTATGCCCGGCAAGATCGACACAGATGTCCAGTTCGTCCGAACGGATGGCATCCAGCGACTCTCGGCTGCCCATCGAACCGATGTGACGCCACTGCACGCCGAGCGACTTGAGGCGCTCGCACTGGGCGTCTTCCTTGATGCCGGCATAGTAGCAATAGGGGTGGACCACGCTTCGGTCATGGGCCCGGAGGACCGGTTCGATGAAGAAACTGACGACGTGATAGCCAAGATCGGCCGAAACGTAGCCCACCTTTAGCGGTCGGCCCGCCGACCGTCGACTGCGCGCAGCGCCGAATCCTGGCAAGGCGGCATCCACGAACGTCGCAGACACCCGCTCGTGCTCCTGGCGCACGAATGCCGGTGTCAGATCGTCCGCGTAGTTGAGCGTCAGAAGGTAGGCGCTCGCCACCATGTGTGCGGCCGGATCGATCCCGGACGCACGGGCAAGCGCGTGGAGCGACTCGGGAATCCGCGCCTGCCGGGCGAGCGCAAGACCCAGATTGAAATGCAGGGTGGCATCATCGGGATGCGCTGCAAGGCCGGCGCGGAACTGTTCCTCCGCGGCACAGAAGCGGCCAAGATTGGAGAGCATCTGCCCCGCATTGTTTCGTGCCTCCCGCGAACCAGGATCGAGTGCAACGGCTCGGTCGAAACTCCGGATGGCGTCGTCGAAGCGATGGTCTTCCTCCTGCATCGAGCCGAGATTGACCCACGCGGCCACGAGGCCGGGTGACGCCTCCGTGGCCCGGAGGAAAGCCGTCTCCGCTTCCGACTGGAGACCCTGCAGGCGCAGGCACAGCCCGAGATTGTTCCACGCGCGGCCGAAGTCGGGATGCCGGTCGAGCAGCTGGCGGTAACGATCGATGGCCTCGGGCAGACGGCCGGCATCGAACAGTTCGTCGGCTTCGGCCTTCAGGCGCTCGGCCTCCATCTCAGCTGAGTGTGCGGCTCCTGCCGCGGAATGAGGATGCGCCGGATCGCCCTCAAGAGCGCCTGGCCTGGACCGTAATTGGAATCGATTGAGCCAACGCAGCATGGGCGGGCAGTGAACGCGCTGGGCGCAAGTCTTCGGCGAGTATACTAGGCCACGCTTATGCGCCGGTCATGTTCGCGATCAGCGGATCGGGAGCGCCGGTCCGGTCAACGCAGACACTGGAGTCCACTTCACCATGCTGGGCATGTTCGATACGCGCAAGGTCGACGATTTCGCGAAGTCCCTTGCTCAGGATTTTGCACGCCGCTTTCCGCCGGCGAATGAAGAACGCACGGACAAGGCGGTCACGAGCCAGTTGTCCGTGGTGTCCGAAGGGGTGTACGCCCGCGCGCTGCGCTTCCACCAGGAAAACAAGCTGGGCCTGTTCCGCAAGGCGAAACTCGGCAATACGTTCCGGTGGCAGCTCAAGGAAATGGGCTACACCGACGGGTTCGTCGAGAAGATCACCAAGGGTCTGGTCGTCCGCCTCGCACAGAAGAAGGCCTGATTCCTTTCTGCCGTTCTGCCGTACACGAGCGCTGTTCGTACCACGGGCATCTCGACGGCACAACGCCGGCTCCGCAGGCGAGACATCGAGATGCTTCACGGATGTCCCGGATGGAGCCGGACGATCGTTTCCAGATCTGCAGCCACCCGTTCCAGCACACTGCCCCAGTCGCCTGGCGACTCCTGACGATAGACGCGCGCAGAGGGATACCAGGGCGACGCGCTGCCCGAGAGCAGCCACCTCCAGCAGCCATCGAAGCGGGAAAGCACCCACACGGGGCGCCCCAAGGCCCCCGCCAGATGCACGACCGACGTGTCCACGGCAATGACGAGATCCAGGGCTTCGATCAATGCCGCCGTGTCCGCGAAATCTCCCAGTTCCGAGGCGGCATCGGTCAATGCCAGTACCGCAGGACCTCTGCGAGCCTGCTCCGCCGGCGTACCGAGCTGAAGACTGATCCATCTCACGGACCCCAGGCGGGCAAGCGGCGCGAGCTGTTCGAAGCGGAGGCTGCGGCGGCGGTCGATGCGCGCGGCCGACGGCTGACCGGGACGGGGCTCCCCCGCCCATGCGATCGCCACTCGATAGCGGCCGTCTCCCTCGAGCCGTTCTTTCCAGCGCTTGACCTGCGCACGATCGGCCGACAGATACGCATTCCCCATGGCGATGGAATCGTTGTCCCGGCCCAGATGCCGCGCGAGGTCCATGACGGCAATGTGCGCATGGAATTCCGGCAGCGGGGCGCCGGACGCAACCACCTGCACACCTTGCAGCGTGGAAAGAAGACGCACCAGCGGGCCGGGCGCTTCCAGGATCACGTTCGCGCCGAGCGACGCCAACTGGGTCGCAAATCGCGCGAATTGCAGCATGTCACCGAAGCCCTGCTCCGGATAGACGAGGATGGTGAGCCCCGCGGGATCGGAGCCATCCCATTCGGGCTGGGCGTAGCGTCTTCGATATCGCGACATCTCCGGGGTGGCCCAGCGATACGCAAAGCGGTCCCATCCTGCGCCCCAGTCGCCGCGCACCAGCAGACTGAAGCTGCGGTACAGATTGGCTGCGGCGTGTTGCGGATTCCGCGCAAGCAAGGCGTCGAACTGCTCGTCTGCTTCTTCGAGCCGGCGCTGTTCCTGCAAGGCAAGACCGAGCCCGAGCCGGGCGTCCTCGTGGTCCGGCTGCTGCGCCAGCACGACCCGATAGGCGTCGCACGCCTCGGAGAGGCGGTCGTTCTCGTGCAGGACACAGGCAAGGTTGAAACGCGCTTCCAGGAATTCCGGACGAATGCGCAGCGCTTCCTGGTAGGCAAGCACGGCGGCCTCCGCATGTTGGGAGGCACCTTCCGCCAGGCCGATGTTGTAGGGCATCTCGGCATAGTCGGGGTCGAGGCGCCAGGCCGTGGAGTAACTTTCGATCGCCCCGGCGAGATCGCCCTGCGCGTGCCGCAATGTGCCACGTCGTCCATGGAGCCGCGCATTCCCGGGCGCGCGGATGAGGGCGGCCTCGACCACTTCACAGGCCTTCTCATGCTGACCGCGGATCATCAATGCCGACGCTTCGTCGAGCACCTGTTCGATATCGAACCCCGGGGGTGGCTTCCGAAACCAGCGCGTCAGCATGCCGTCTCCCTCCACAGCGAGAGCAGACAGTCCTCCAGCCGGCGCGTGAAACTCGCTTCATCCATGATCGTCGAGGACAGGAGGCGGTCCCGGAGGGACTGGCGAAGCGTCGCCAGAGACTCCCATGTTCTCGCCTGCTCCGATGCGATGCGCACGTAGCCCTCGACATCCGCAGCGATCCATTCGCGCAGGTTCGTGTTGGCCAGTATGCTCGCGCCCACGCGGGACACGTGGGCCGTTCCCGCCAGCGCGACGAACGGCACGCCCATCCACAGGGAATGCAACGCCGTCGTGGTGCCGTTGTAGGGAAAGCTGTCCAGGGCGATGTCGACTTCCCCGTGCCAGCGCAGGAACTCGTCGTGACCGCCTCTGCCCCGCATCTCGATCCGGTGCGGTGCTATTCCCTCGGACTGGAAGTACTCCTGCAGCCGATGCCTCGTGTCGCCTCCCGGCATCGCAGTCACGAGAAGCCGCGACTCCGGAACTTCGCGAAGTATTCCGGCCATGGCTTGCCGCATGGCGGGGCTCACTTTCGAATAGGAGTTGAAGCAACCGAACGTCACGTAGCCCTTTCGGGACGCCGGCAATGCGGTGACTTCCGGCGCCCCCGCTGCAGGGCGAAAACACATGAAGAACCGCCCGAGGGAGACGGCGCGTTCCGAGGCGTATTGCGCGGACGAACCTGCGAGTATCTCGTCGTCGGACAACCATGCGTCCATGGCACGCAGGCCCGTCGTGTCCGGATAGCCAAGCCAGGTCGCCTGAAGGGGTGCGGGCTTGCGCGCGAAGAGCGGCAGACTGTTGTCGTCGAAGTGACCCTTGAGGTCCACCAGGATATCGATGGCATCGCCGCGGATACGATCCGCAAGGCGGTCCCAGTCCTCTCCGTGCACACAGCGCCATCCGTCGGCCTTCTGCTCCAGCCTGCGGCTCACGGCATCGCGCTGCGGCGTGCGGTCATAGCACACGATCTCGAAACGGCTGCGGTCATGGTGCTCCAGCAGGGGTTCGAAGAAGTAGGAAATGGCGTGGGCGAAGAAGTCACCGGACACGTAGCCGATGCGCAAACGGCGCCTCGTGTCGCGAATCCCGGCCGTGGCGCCTACGGGAAACCGACCCGATCCGTGCCGCCGATCATGTTCCTCGTAAGCCGCCCGTGCCTCGTCCATTGACGGCCAGCCGGTGTACAGACGCGCGGCAAGATGGTCGGAGCTGGCCTGGGCGTTTGACGGATCGAGTTCCATGGCCCTCCGGTAGTGCTGGACGGCGGTCTCCAGTTCTCCGGCCGTGTCCAGCGCGAACGCGAGCCGCCGATGCGCGGAAACATCGTGTTCATCGAGGGTCACGGCTTCGCGGAAGCACGCAATCGCAGTATCCAGATGGGCCTGCGCCTGGCGCGTGGCACCCAGCAGGTTCCACAGTGCCGCGTTCTTCCGGTCCGTTGCGATACGCGCTCGCAAGGCGTCCACGGCATCCCCCAGGCGCCCCTGTGCGTGGAAGACCGCGGCTGGATTGGTGGCCGTGTCGAACGTCCAGTCGAGCATGCGGTGCATCTGATAGGTGTCGATGGCCTCGTCGCTCCGGCCCGAGGCATGCAACGCGAACACGAGACGCTCGTGTGCCGGACGATACCCCGGGTCTTGCGCGAGAAGCGCCCGGAGTGCCTCGACGGCTCCCTGGGCATCGCCGGTTTCGAACCGGACCTCCGCGAGCGTATGCCAGGAATCGATCCTTGTGGGATCCGCGTCAGTGGCGCGTGCCAGCAGCACCTGCGCCTGGTCGAAGCGACCCCGGCGGCACTCGGCGACCGCAGCGAGATGCAGAGCGTCCGGGTGAGGGACGTCGTCCTGCAACAACGGTTGCAGATGGGATGTCACGCTCTCCAGCTCACCGTGCGCAAACGCGTCGTTCGCAGCGAGGAGCATGCGCTCACGCGCCTCGGGGTCGAAGCGGCTTCGGGGCAGAGCGGGTTTTCTCTTCAACCAACCGAACACGGATGGGTGTCCTCGGCGGATAGGAATTCGAAGGGTGCCGGGAAGCGTCTCAGGAAACATCCCATCGATGACAGCGATCGCGACGGAGATTCCGCCTCATTGACAGAGGTCGCCGCGCCGACGCCTCCCTGGGGCTGCCACGCGATCCCTGCACATGGTCAGCCTTTCCTTATCGGCGATAGACGGAGGCTTTTAACGGCAGGCCGTTGCTCAGGTAGGAGTGAAAATACTCGAGATCCTTGAATTCGTCGCCGCCCATGGAAAAGGGCTGAGCCCGCACTTGCTCCATGCACCGGGTGTAACGCGCGTGGGCCGTGTACAGGACATCTCCGCCGCGAAAGATGGGAAAGTGCGTCGCCTGACCCAGCGCGGGGGAGATGATCTCCATGCGCATGATCTTGCCCGCGTTGTCGATGTGGCAGTTGGCGCAGGAGAAGTTCATCTGTCCCATGCGCCGATGGAAAAGCGCCTTGCCGGCTTCGTAGCGTTCCAGCGCGCCGGGCGACTCCACCCGGATATCCATCCGGCTTCCATCGGACAGAGTGCGTGCATAGGCGGTCAGCACTCCCATGGTCTGCATGTCGTCGTAGGCGTACTGGGGATCGCCGGCCGCGGCGCGGCAGCGGTTCAGCATCATCTCGAACGTGATCAGCTGCCGTTCCTTCTCGTCGTATCGGGGATAGGTTCCGGCAACTCCCCTCCCTCCATCGGGCAGGCACTGCGCGTAAGTGCTGCCGTCGCGGAGCGGCGTCTCCCACATGGCCTTGCCCCGATCCACCTCCACTTCGAACGGTGGAAAGGCCATGATGTCCTCGTAGTGACGGCGCCCGTCGGGATTGAGCATGAACCCGCCCAGCACGTAATCGTCGAACGGGATCCCCGGAAAACGCTTCTCGAATCCGCGCCGGACCGTCAGACGATCCGATTCCGGATCTGCCTGCGCACTTGCCGGGAGCAGCGCTGCAAACGCGAGCAGAACACCCGCCGCCAGGCTCGCGTGGGCCCTTGTCATTTGATCACCGCTTCCCCGCTCATCCGGCCGCCCAGATTGTCCTCCCACGTGATCACGACCTTGTCGCCCGGCCGGGCACCACGGACGCGGAACTCGAGAAACGGATTTCTCGAGACCGAACGGCTCCACTGGGCATCCAGAACCGGACGGTCGTTGAGGGCCGCCGTGACGTGGTGGATGAAGTGCATCGGCACCATCGCCTCGGAGTTCGGGTCCTTGCGCAATCCCGTCTCCATGGGATGCGGCATGAGAACCTTGACGGTCGCGACATCGCCGGCCAGAGAAATGCGCATCTTGATCGGATCGGCCATGGCGTCAGCCCGCGCACCCGCCGAGGGTGACCTTGGTCTCCCGGCGGGTGAAGTAGTGCTTTCCGCCGGCCGTCACGACCACCCTGAGATGCGCCGACTCGGCCATCTTGATGCGTATCGCAACGAAGGGGTCCATCCCGGGGAGGACGTCGAACTGCGCGACGAGCGGCTGCGGGTTCTTTTCCGCGAACAGCATGATGCTGGAGGTTTCGGGCAGCCTGGATTCGATTTCGACGTGAACGAGCGCGCTGTTCTCGGCAATGTCCGGCGCACGCAGGACGATGGCGTCGGACTCGATGGCGTCCGCAACACCCGCGGCAGCCACGGCCTCGTCGATCGCCTTCGCGTCGAAGGCCGGCACGTTTCTCCCTGCGGCGAGCGACAGGATCGGATGCAACAGTGAGGATGTCGCCGAAAGAATCCAGGCCGCATTTCCCAGCAGCCGCCGGAGCGCCCTGCGGCGCCCGGCAAGCCGAAATCGTCCTTCCGTTTCAGAGTCCATGGATATATTGGGCGACCAGATCGATTTCTTTCTCGGTGAGGATGCGATGTCTGCCGTAGGGCGGCATGATCGTCGAAGGATTGAAACGTGAGGCATCCCATATCCGCTGACGCAGCACGCCTGGGTCCGGGTAGCGGATACGGACATCCTGCAACTTCGGCCCCATGGTGGCGGCGCTCACCGCGAGCGGGTCTCTGGGCATCTGGTGACACGCCAGACAGTTGCCCTTTTCCTGGTCGTGGGCGATCGCCCGGCCCGCGTCCACACTGTCTGCCCGGCCAGAGTCAGGACAGGCAAGCAGAACGCCCGCCGCGAAAGCGGCGACCCATCGACTCGACGCCATGTGGACTGTGCACCTCATGCAGTCTGGGACAGTGCCGCGTCCCCGCGGTTTCGTCAGTCCGGAGCGGCGCTTTCGCCCGCCGATTCCGGGGCCAGCCAGTGCCCGGACTTGCCGCCTCTCTTCTCGAGGAGGCGGATGTCCCCGATCTGCATGCCCCGATCCACGGCCTTGCACATGTCGTAGATGGTGAGCAGTCCGATGGACACTGCGGTCAGCGCCTCCATTTCCACACCGGTGCGCGCCAGACACTCGGCGGTCGCGATGCAATCCACGGCGGATTCCGCCTCCACGATCTCGAAATCGACGGCGACCCGGGTGAGTCCCACGGGGTGGCACAATGGAATGAGTTCGGATGTGCGCTTGGAGCCCTGGATGGCGGCGATCCGGGCCACGCCCAGGACATCGCCCTTGCGGGACGTGCCGGCCTGGATGCGTTCGAGGGTGGAAGGCAGCATCCGGATGCGGCCGCGGGCTCGCGCGATGCGATGGGTTTCGGCCTTCTCGCCGACGTCCACCATGTGGGCGCGGCCGCCGCTGTCGAAGTGGGTAAGATCGCTCACGAACCGGTGCGGGTGGAACACGAACTAAGAGACATGGAAACTATCATAGATCCTGCATGCGCGTCCTACTGACCACTGTTGCCCTCGCCGTTTCCCTGACCTGCGCCCAGGCCAATGAATTGCCTGAACTGGGCGATGCGTCCGCTGCCACGCTGTCTCCGGCTCAGGAACGTGCGATCGGCTACAACGTCATGCGGCAGATCCGTGCGTCCCCCGCCTACCTGGACGATGCGGAAATCAAGGACTACCTGGACGGGCTTGGCTATCGGCTGGTCGCGGTGAGTCCGGATTCCCGTCAGGACTTCTCGTTCTTCGCTCTGCTCGACAACGCAGTGAACGCCTTCGCACTGCCGGGAGGATTCATCGGTGTGCACTCGGCCCTGCTCCTGACTTCCCAGAGCGAATCGGAACTCGCGGCCGTTCTCTCCCACGAAATCGCGCACGTGACCCAGCGGCACATCGCAAGGCTCATCGCGGCACAGCAACGCCAGGGTCTCGCGTCCATGGCGGCGATCGCCGTGGCAATCCTGGCAGCCCGTTCCAATCCCCAGGCCGCGGCAGGCGCGATCGCGGCAGCCCAGGCACAGGCCCTTTCGAACCAGCTCGCCTTCACGCGCGACAACGAGCGGGAGGCCGACCGGGTCGGCGTGCAGATTCTCGAGCGGTCCGGGTTCGACCCCCATGCCATGCCCGTCTTCCTGGAGCGGCTCCAGAAGGCCACCAGGGTGCTCGAGTCCGGCGCCCCGGTCTATCTCAGAACTCACCCGGTCACCTATGAGCGGATTGCGGACGTCCAGAACCGCACTTACGCCTTGCCCTATCGCCAGGTGCCGGACAGCCTCGAGTTCCAATTGGTCCGTGCGAAGCTGCGCGCGATGCAGAAGGATTCGCAGCAGGCTGTCGCGTTCTTCGACGATCTTCTGGCGGACCGCAAGTATGCAAACGAAGCTGCCGCGCGATATGGACTGGTGGAATCGCTCCTGCGGCGGAAGAACGTCAAGCGAGCCACTGAGGAGCTGCGCACGTTGAAGGCACTCGGCGCCGCGCATCCGATGCTTGTCAGCCTCGACGCGCGGACCCAGCTCGCGGCCAAGAATCGCGACGCTGCCCTTGCCATCTATGCCCAGGGACTTGCCGACTACCCCACACGCCGCAGTCTCGTGTACGAGTACGCGGCGCTGCTCATCGATGCAGGCCGGGCGGCAGATGCCAACGTGATTCTGGAGAACCGGATGCAGAAGGATCCGGACGACGGCCGGCTCTACGAGCTGCAGGCCCGTGCGTATGGCTCGCTGGGCAATGCCATGTTGAAACACCGGTCCCTGGCCGAGGCCTATCTTTCCATCGGTCAGCTTCCCATGGCCATAGAGCAACTCCAGCTGGCCCTCAAGAACAGCGACGGCGACTTCTACAACGTGTCCAGCATCGAGGCGCGGCTGCGGGAGCTCCGCGCGCTCTCCGCCAAACAACCCTGACGACGGCCTCATCGGTAAGCTCGTGTCGCGCTGCCGGCGCGACGCGGGGACTCAGTCCTGCTGGAGTTCTTCTATAGAATGCCGTTACCGGTGCAGGTATCGCCTTCGCATCGGCCATGCTTGCGGACCGCCGGTATCGGAGCATCCGTTGGAGACGGATCGTCGACCCGGGCAGGGAATCCGAGGCTGCACAAGACACGGAATGGATCGCATCGGAAAATATCAGGTGGTCAAGGAGCTGGGCCGCGGTGCCACCAGCGAGGTCTACCTCGCCAAGGACCCGTTCGGTGACCGCCTCGTCGCCATCAAGCTCGTCAAGGCCGAGGTGCTCGGGGACAAGGACTACGGCCGCCGCTTCCAGCGTCTGTTTCTGACCGAGGCATCGCTTGCCGGGAAGCTGCAGCATCCACATATCGTCGGTATCTACGACGCCGTCGCGGACGAGGACGGCAGCTACATCGTGATGGAGTACGTGGACGGGTCCACGCTGGAGGAATTCTGCCGCGTCGACAACCTGCTGCCGATCCCGCGAATTCTCGAACTGGTCTTCAAGTGCAGCAAGGCGCTCGACTACGCGCACCGCCTGGGCATCATCCACCGCGACATCAAGCCTGCCAACATCCTCCTGGCCGCAGAGGGAGAGATCAAGATCTCCGATTTCGGCGCCGCCCTGTCGCTAGGCGCCGAAACCACGCAGGTGACGGGCGTGGGGTCCCCCGCTTACATGTCTCCCGAACAGGTGCGCGATCAGCAGCTCAATCACCAGACCGACATCTTCTCGCTGGGGGTCGTGCTGTACCAGTTGCTGACGGGGCGCCTGCCGTTCAAGGCCACCAACAATTTCAGCATGGTGTATCAGATCATCAACGTCGACCCGCCGCCGCCGTCCCTCCACCGGCCCGAAATCCCCACGGCAGTCGACTCCATCGTCAAGAAGGCACTGCAGAAGAGCGTGGAGAGGCGCTACGAGACCTGGAGCGACTTCTCAGCCGCGCTGGCCAGCGTTTTCAATCATCTTCAGCCGATGCCTGAACTCGTGCCCGAGACCGAGAAGTTCAACACCCTCCGCAATCTCTCGTTCTTCCACGGCTTCTCGGACATCGAACTGTGGCAGGTCGTGAGGATTTCCCATTGGTCGCGGCACGCCGGGGGGACTCCCGTGATTCGCGAGGGGGATGCCGGCCGTTCCTTCTTCATCCTCGCATCGGGCGAGGTGCAGGTGACCAAGCAGGGAAAGCTGCTTACGGTGCTGCAGGCGGGAGAGTGCTTCGGCGAGATGAGCTACCTGGGCACACGCGATTTCCAGCGTTCGGCGACCGTCACGGCGCTGACGGACATCACGCTGATCGAGATCACCGATGATGCGTTGGCCGAGTCGACGGAGTCCTGTCGCAACCGGTTCAATGCCGCCTTTCTGGAACTGCTGGTGAGCCGCCTCGAGGAGGCGAACATCCGGGTCTCCCAACTGCTGATGGAAAGGAACATCGCGGTACACTGAGGCCCGGAGTTCCGAATGCAGCCCCTCGCAAAGACCGTCATGAGCGAACAACCAGTACCGCACGATTTCGACCTGGATGCCCGGGGACTCAACTGTCCACTGCCGATCCTGCGAACCAAGAAGGCACTCAACACCATGACCTCCGGCCAGGTGCTGAAGGTCCTCGCCACGGACCCGGGTTCGGTCCGCGATTTTCAGGCATTCTGCAGGCAGACCGGCAACATGCTGCTGGATGCCAACGAGGCCTCGGGCGAGTTCAGTTTTCTGCTGCGCAAGAAATGAGCAACACCTCGCCGGAAGGTTCCCGCAGGCTTTCTCCGCTCGATCATCTGATCGTGTCCCTGGACCGCGGACTTCGGACGATCGCGGCTGCCGCGACTTCGGCGGGACCGCATCCGGATGATGACGTGGCGGAAGCGGACCTGTCCGACGCCGAAAGGCACCTCTCAGGTGCGCTGATGCGAGTGAATCACACGGGCGAAGTGTGTGCTCAGGCCCTCTATCAGGGCCAGGCCCTGACGGCTCGCGACGGGCACGTCCGCGCCCTGCTCGAGGCCGCCGCCCGGGAAGAGACCGATCACCTTGCGTGGACCGAGCGGCGCATCGACGAGACCGGGTCGCACAGGAGCGTGCTGAATCCGCTGTTCTACGCCGGATCCTTCGCGTTGGGAGCACTTTCCGGACTCGCCGGAGATCGATGGAATCTCGGTTTCCTGGCCGAGACGGAGCGGCAAGTGGAAGGGCACATCGAAGGTCACCTGGGACGGTTGCCGGCGGCCGACGCGAAGAGCCGGGCCATCCTGGAAAGAATGCGCCAGGACGAAGCGAGGCACGCCCGGACGGCACTGGACAACGGCGGAGAGCCGTTTCCGGCCCCGCTCAAGGTCGCGATGAAGCTTGCGTCCAGTGTCATGACGAGCACGGCCTTCAGGATCTAGGAAAGGTCTTCGCGTCGACCCCTCATTCCCGGGGAGCCCTCAGCCCTCAGCCCCCGGTCGCCGGGGCGTCGGACGTCTCCTGAATCTCGAAGTCGTGCGTGATTTCGGCGGTCTTGCCCAGCATGATCGAAGCAGAACAGTACTTGGTGGCCGACAGTTCGATCGCCCTCTCCACGGCTTCCCGGCGAATGTTCCGGCCCTTGACCACGAAATGCAGGTGAATGCGCGTGAACACCTTCGGATCCTCCGCCGCGCGCTGCGCATCCATCTCGACCGCGACATCCTCGATCTGCTGGCGTGACTTGCGCAGCATCGTCACGACGTCGTACGCGGTGCAGCCTCCCGCTCCTGCGAGCAGCGTTTCCATGGGACGCGGACCCAGATTGCGGCCGCCGCCCTCGGGTGATCCATCCATCACGATGGCGTGACTGCTCTCGGTCTCGCCGAGAAACGTGACGTTCTCCACCCACTTCACTCTCACCTTCATGACTGCTCCCAATACGGACCCAGGGACGCGATTGTAGTCAGTCTTCCGGAATCGGAAGTTGGGCCCGCCGCCCAATCAGTGGATGTCGCATCGCAGCATGACGCCCCTCCGCCGGAGTGCTGTCGGCTCGGGAAGGCGAGGTGGCCTTCTGAAAAATAGAGCCCATTATCAACGAATTACCTTACAAATTAGAGACTTTTCCAGGCGCCGCCGGTATACTCCCCGGTTGTCTGGCGCCGCGTCGATCCGGCGCTGCGCCAGACTCGGACAACAACATGATCGGACCGGACCCGCGAGCGGGCGAGGCCTTCGCTGAAACTTCGACAGCTAGGTGAACCATGGCGCAGAATTCAGCACCTGACAGCAGCAAGCGGCGACTACTACTGGGTGCCACCAGTGCAGTCGGTGCCGTCGGGGCGGTTTTCGTGGCAACCCCCTTCCTGACCAGCATGGCTCCGAGTGCGCGAGCCCGCGCAGCCGGTGCTCCCGTGGAAGTCGACATCTCCAAGCTCGAGCCGGGGATGATGATCACGGTGGAGTGGCGCGGACGACCGGTCTGGATCATCCATCGAACCAAGGAAATGATCGACGCCCTGCCCAAGGCCGTCGAGAAGGTGGCCGATCCCGAGTCGAATCAGCCGCAGCAGCCCGAGTACGCCAAGAACGCAACGCGCTCGCTGAAACCGGACATCGCGGTGATCGTGGGCATCTGTACGCACCTGGGCTGTTCTCCGACGGCCAAGATGAAGATCGGGCCCGAGAGCGACATGGGTGACGACTGGCCGGGCGGGTTCTATTGCCCTTGCCACGGGTCCAAGTTCGATCTCGCCGGCCGCGTCTTCAAGGGCATGCCTGCCCCGATCAACCTGGCCGTGCCGCCCCACACCTACCTGACCGACACTCGGCTTGTCGTCGGCCAAGACAAGAAAGGAGCGTGACCCCCATGAGCAAGACGGCCGCCCTGCTGCAGTGGATCGACGACCGCTTTCCTCTCACGTCGACCTACAAGGCGCACCTTTCCGAGTACTACGCCCCGAAGAACTTCAACTTCTGGTACTTCTTCGGTTCGCTCGCTCTGCTGGTGCTGGTGATCCAGATCCTCTCCGGGATCTTCCTCACGATGCACTACAAGCCCGACGCCAGCTCGGCGTTCGGATCGGTCGAATACATCATGCGGGACGTCCCCTGGGGATGGCTTGTCCGATACATCCACTCGACCGGCGCCTCGATGTTCTTCGTCGTGGTGTACCTCCACATGTTCCGCGGACTGCTGTACGGCTCCTATCGCAAGCCGCGCGAACTCATCTGGATCTTCGGGATGCTGATCTACCTCTGTCTCATGGCAGAGGCGTTCTTCGGTTATCTGCTTCCCTGGGGCCAGATGTCGTACTGGGGTGCGCAAGTCATCGTGAACCTCTTCGGCGCCGTTCCGTTCGTGGGTGAGGACCTCGCCGTGTGGATCCGGGGCGACTACGTCGTCTCCGACGCCACGCTGAACCGGTTCTTCGCGTTCCATGTGATTGCCATTCCGCTGGTTCTGCTGGGACTGGTGGCGGCTCACCTGGTGGCGCTGCATGAAGTGGGGTCCAACAACCCCGACGGTGTGGAGATCAAGAAGAAGAAGGACCCCAAGACCGGCATTCCGCTCGACGGCATCCCGTTCCACCCGTACTACACGGTCAAGGACATCGTGGGAGTGGTCGTCTTCCTGATGGTATTCAGTATCATCGTCTTCTTCCTGCCCGAGGTCGGCGGATACTTCCTGGAAGACAACAACTTCATCCCGGCCGACCCGATGAAGACGCCGCCGCACATCGCCCCGGTGTGGTACTTCACGCCGTATTACGCGATGCTTCGCGCCGTCCCGTCCATGTTCGGTGCGCAGTTCCCGGGCGTGGTGGTGATGGGCGCAGCGGTCGTGATCTTATTCCTTCTACCGTGGCTCGACCGCGGCAAGGTGAAATCGATCCGCTACCGCGGGCCGAAATTCAAGGCCGCTCTGGTCGTCTTCTCGGTCAGCTTCGTCGTCCTCGGCTGGCTGGGCGTGAATCCCACGGACTTCCTCGGCAAGGTCGGATCCTCGGACCTCGACACGGCCACGCTGCTGGCGCGCATCTTCACCGTCGTCTACTTCCTCTTCTTCCTTGCGATGCCCTGGTACACCGCCAGCGACAAGGAGAAGCCCGAACCCGATCGCGTGACGGGGTAAGCCATGAAAGCACTAAGAACACTGCTCGTCGGTTTTCTCTCGCTGGTGCCCGTACTGCCTGCAGCCGCTGCGGATCACGCGGTGCTCGACAAGGCACCCATCGACAACAAGGACGTTTCTTCGCTGCAGCGCGGCGCCAAGCTGTTCGTGAACTACTGCCTCAACTGCCACTCGGCCGCCTACATGCGCTACAACCGCCTGGGCGACCTCGGGCTGAGCGAGGAGCAGATCAAGGACAACCTGATGTTCGCGTCGGAAAAGGTGGGCGACCAGATGGTCGTCGGGATGAACGGCAAGGAAGCCGCGAAGTGGTTCGGCGCGCAACCTCCGGATCTTTCCGTGATCGCGCGGTCGCGCGGCGCCGACTGGCTGTACACCTATCTGCGCACGTTCTACCGCGACGAGACCCGCCCCACGGGGTGGAACAACGTGACGTTCCCCAATGTCGGCATGCCCCACGTCCTGTGGGAGTTGCAGGGCCAGCAGGAGTTGCAGCACGAAGGTGGCGATCAGAAGACGGAGCACGGCGCACACGCGGCGCCCAAGCTTGTCCTCGCTCAGCCAGGTTCCCTCGGATCCAAGGAATACGACGCGGCGGTCGCAGACCTCGTGAACTATCTCGTGTTCCAGGGCGAACCTGCACGCGCCAAGCGTGTTCAGATCGGCATCATGACCCTGCTCTTCCTCGGCATCCTGTTCATTCCGGCATATGCGTTGAAGAAGGACTACTGGAAGGACGTTCACTGAACGCAAGCCCTGGGAGAAGCCCCCGATGATGACCCTCTATTCCGGAACCACCTGCCCCTTCAGCCAGCGATGCCGCATCGTGCTGTACGAGAAGGGCATGGATTTCCAGATCCACGACGTGGATCTGTTCAACAAGCCGGAAGACCTGGCGGTGATGAATCCGTACAACCGGACACCCGTACTGGTGGAGCGCGACCTCATCCTGTACGAGTCGAACATCATCAACGAGTACATCGATGACCGCTTCCCGCACCCGCAGCTCATGCCGGCCGATCCCGTCATGCGCGCCCGGGCGCGGCTGTTCCTCTTCCGGTTCGAGAACGAGCTGTTCTGCAACATCGAGCCACTCGAAAAGGGCAACCAGAAGCAGGCCGACAAGGCCCGTCAGGCGGTCCGCGACAGCCTGACGCAGATTGCACCCGTGTTCGCGAAGCAGAAGTTCATGCTGGGCGACGAATACTCGATGCTGGACGTCGCCATCGCTCCGCTGCTGTGGCGGCTGGACTACTACGGTATCCAGGTCCCCAAACAGGCCGCGCCGCTGCTCAAGTACGCAGAGCGCCTGTTCAGCCGGCCGGCGTTCATCGAGGCGCTCACGCCTGCCGAGAAGGTGATGCGCAAGTGAAGACGACGTCGACCACCCCGTATCTCATCCGTGCGATATACGAGTGGTGTGTCGACAGCGGCTTCACGCCCTACCTCGCCGTGCGCGCGTCCGAGCGCACGAAAGTGCCCTTGGAATACGTGCGCAACGGCGAGATCGTCCTGAATGTCAGTGCAGATGCCACACGCGATCTGACCATAGGCAACGAACTCATCCAGTTCTCCGCCCGCTTCAACGGCGTGTCGCAGGAAATCACCGTTCCGGTGGATGCGGTCGCAGGTATCTTCGCGAAAGAGAACGGCCAGGGTCTGGCGTTCCCTGAACCTGCCGCAGAACTTCAACCGCCCGACGAGGCAACTCAAGCAGACGAGCCCCTCCGGACGATCGGCCCACTCCTCCATCGAGCGGGCGTCCGAAACTGCAGGTCGTGAAGTAGACCTGAAGTGGCCGCAAACTCGGCCGCTATAATCCTGCGCCATCGGGCCGCTTTAGCTCAGTCGGTAGAGCAACCGCCTTGTAAGCGGTAGGTCATCCGTTCGATTCGGATAAGCGGCACCATATAGATCAATAATTTACGCAACAACATCGGGCGCATTCTCTTAGCCCATTTATATCCGGATACCATTTCGGATACCTCCATTGGGAATCCGTTCTATCAGTCCGACGGTGGACGGGTGTATTCGTGCGGACCGCGAAGGCGAGCGCGGTGGTCGCGGCATCGGAGGTGCCGGATGCTCGAAGCCTAGACGCGACATGTATCCCATTCTCGATCTTCCTGTGGCCTCCCGGCTCGACACCGAACAGCTGGGCAGCAAACCCAAGTTTTGGGTTCAGTTAGATAACGACAAATGGTTGTTTAAAGAAGCCCGGTTCAAAACGGGTGAAGATTGGGCCGAAAAGGCGGGAGCGGAGATTGCCCGCGCGGTGGGTATTTCGGCAGCAGACGTGGAACTCGCGGCGTTCGAAGAAAAGAGAGGTTCGATCTCGCGTAACTTCATTTCCGTCGCCCGCGGGGAGGCGCTTGTGCACGGGAATGAAATACTGCGCTTCGGGTCACCGGATACGATAAAAATAAGAGGTTTCGCCAACAAGACCATACGCTGGAGAACATTGAACGAGCTATTCGTGAACTCTTCCCTGACACCGCCACCGAAATTCTTACGCAACTCGCGAGTTACTTAGTGCTTGACGGGCTCATAGGAAAATACGGACCGCCATCACGAAAATTGGGGGCTACGAATGTGCGTTGACTCTGCAAACAAATCTTGGAAACTCAGCGTAGCGCCGAGCTTTGACCACGCGTCGTCGTTAGGTCGGGAACTCCTTGACGTGACACGCTTGAAGAAGCTAGAGGACGACTCCGTCGGGATTTACGTTATGCGGGGCCGAGGCGGCATTTTTAGGAACGCTACCGATGCCCACGGGGAGAATCCTCTTCGTCTAGTTCAGTTGGCTGCGCGAGCGTATCCTTCATATTTCATGCCGGCGCTCAAGAGAGTCGCAGATTTGCCAGATGCAGAGGTTTGCCGAATCTTTTCTCGCCTCCCCTCGGAAAGGGCCTCCAATGCATCAAAGGCTTTTGCCCAACAAGCGGTCCTCTTCTCTAAGGCTGCACTTACGGAAATTCTGAGATGAGCCCCTCTTTGTCGCTTGGCAAGCAGCGGATTCCAGCCGCGCCTGGTTTCCGATTGGTCGTTTGGATGCATCCCCCGCAGAACAGGAGTATGTGTTTCGTTATACGCGCGGCGCGCTCCGTGCACGTGATATTGCCGGATTTGTGCCGCTAATCTCCTTTCCTCGTTTCGACCAGCGTTACGAATCAAGCGAGCTTTTTCCACTTTTCAAGAATCGAGTTCTTGATCCAGCTCGTAAGGATTTTGTGGAGTATTTAAATTGGCTTTCCCTCGATCCGTCCAAAGCCGATCCCATCGAGATCCTTAGCCTTACGGGCGGTGAGAGGCAAACTGATAGTCTAGAAGTGTTTCCTAAGGTAAATCGACTACCAGATGGAACATTCTCCTGTCGGTTCTTCTTGCATGGCTTACGCCACGTCACTACGGCTGCTCAGGAGCGGGCGAAGATGCTTGAAGTAGGCGAACGACTCCAAGTCGCCATTGAGGTAAACAACCCGGCGACAAGGCAAGCCGTACAACTTCAATCTAGGGACTGCCATTTGCTCGGGTGGGCGCCACGTTATCTCGTCTCAGACCTATGCAAAGCCATCTCCGAACAATCGGCGGTAGATGCCATCGTGACTAAGATTAATCAGATTAACGCTCCATTAGCCCGACGTATCTTGAGTTGCGCTTGTAATTCTGGGACAACCCTCATGAGGCGCGTCTCGTTAGAAGAAGTGGGTCTAGTCGCGCCAGACAGACTCACTTCTCTTGAGGTTGGTAAAGGCAAGACTGTTGACTTCCCGCTGCTCGGGAATCAATCGTCGGAGCGCCCTTAGTAATTCGTGGTGCGACCCTTTGTATCCCCGACGTGCCGACCGGGGCCTTCCCTTCCGTCCTGGGCCCCGTCGACTTCTCCCACGGCCTCCACTGCCGGATTAGTTCCGCCCGCAATGCTCGGTGCTCGGGTGTCCTGACGTAGCTCATTCGTACATCCTGATAGTTGGTTTTGCGGATTTTTGTTTTTCCGCGCGTGCGCGCCTGCGCGCGTATTGCTCCGGGAATCGACCCCGTTGTTTACCTGCTGCGGTCCGTTCGCGATGTTGGCTTGCTGGACGAACGCCACCGGCTTCGGGTGCTTGAGTTCTCCGAGGGCTTCGACCGTCGCCCGTGCCTGTGACTGCGCCTTGAAGGCGAGTCGCAGATAGGTCTCTGTGGCATCGATGTGCTCGCCCATGTTCAGAATCGCGCGGCGCGTCAGGACACCGAAAAGGGCATCGAGGGTGCTCGCTTGCGTCGCAAGCATTCCCTCCAACCGCCCTAGATCGCCGTCGCAGACCTGCTGTGCCTGTTGCGCTAATGCGTCTGCCAGGGCCTGCAGGTCCAGATCGCCCATTTCCCGCGCGTTGGCCTGTTTCAGCGTGAACGCAGCTTGGAGACTCGGACGGAGCACCGTCAGGGCCTTTGCATCTTCGGGCTTCATCTCGCCCGCGCCGACCACTACCAGCCCGGCAGCGGCTTTCTTTCCCTTCGGTTTGTCGGCCTTCATGCGTCCCCCACTTGCGTTGGACCGGGCGAACGACGCTTCGCCGTTCGGTCCGCAGCGCCGGAACGGCTTTCGGAAGCGGGGAGCGGCACCTCTGCTGCCAAGGCTCGAAAGCACCGGATAGCCTCGACCGGCTTCGCCACAGCGTTCCTGAGCGCTTCGACCGTCTCTTCGGCGGAAAAGCCCCGCGCCGCACCCACACGCTTCACCAAGACCGCGAGATCAAGTCCGCCGGACGCTTCCGGCGTTGGCGGATGCGGCTGGAGCGCCTGCAGGAGCGTCGCCTTGTGGTCACGAATGAGGCCCGTGTCTTGTCGGTGATCCGCTCTTTCGGATGAACGATCAGGGAACCGCCGGAAGCGGATACTTGCAGTCCTTCGGCGCGGAGGATCCGCAGGATTTCGGTCGGATGCATCAGATCACCTCCGCGTCCGCCGGAAGGCAGTCACCGACCGATCCCGAAGGCGACAGCGAAGGGGACGAAGTCGACGAAGGCGACAGGCATTTTGTAGTGTCGTCTTCGTCATCTTCGTGGCGAATTGTCGCCTTCGTGGCACCGTAGAACCCCCAGCGCCACGGACCTTTCATCCCGTCCTTTCGGGTTTCTGCGCCGAGCTTCCGGGCCACTCGCTGGACGGTGCGCCATCCATGTCCGGCCCCCTCTGCATCCTTGCGAAACTCGTTCGACGTAATAGGCCCGTCCGCCAGACAATCGCGAACGAAGCGCTCCGTGTCATTCGATGACAAGCCGCTGTCTTCGTCGTCCGGTTCTGCCAGCAGTTCACGGGCAGAGCCTTGGACGGTCTCCCCCCAAAGAATGCGGGACGCGAACACGCCCGGGGATGCCTGCGTCTGCTCCAGTGAATAGGTGAATCCTCCGGAGTCAGGCCCGATGTTCGACTTCAATTTGACAAAGAGCCGCTCTTCTTGCCCCTCCCCGTCGCGCTTGGTAGCCGCGCCCATGACAACCCGTGCCACGGCACCGAAGGCAAGGGACCCGGACACCCGCTCCAAGGGATCACGGCCCGCCGTGCCCTTCGAGAAATGAGCGATCCCGAGAATCGCCACACCGGTTTCTGCCGCGATATCGGCCAGCGGCTGGAGCGCCAAGCGGGTCTCAGCGTTCCGGTGACTATCGAAGGCGCCGAGGGCCGAAATGATCGGATCGACGATCAGCAGGCGAACGCCGTTGTCCCGAATCTTATCCACCAACAAAGCGCCATCATCCCGTGCGTTGAAGACTTTCCGCGGCGTGCCGTCCCAAACGCCGGACAGAAACCGGATGCGCCCCATGTCTGCACCGGCCGCGAGCAGGCGAGGGGCCAGCGTATCGCCAGGGTCGTCCTCATAGGACGCGATTACCGCCGTTCCAGCCGCAACGCGTGACCCATCCGGCCAGCAGCCTCCAAAGCTCAAGGTGGCCGCAAGCTGCATGGCAATGGTCGTCTTCCCCGTCACCGGTGCGCCCGCCAGGATGTGCAGCTTCCCTGCCGCAAGCCAGTCCTTCCAGAGCCATTGAATCGGCTCCGGCTTCACGTCCTCACCGTTGAGAAGGATCAGCCCGCGCCCGCCCGGTGAAGCGGCGCGTTCGGCCGGTCGAGTGGCAAGAGCCTTGTCCACGCACGCCCGAACGGCATCCGCGCCGCGTTGGCGCATCAGGTCGTTAAAGTCAGTGTCCTTCTCGCCACGATCCGGCCCAAACTCAGGCACGGCAACGACACCTCCGACCGCGAGCGCCGCCGACTTGGCTTTGGTGAGTCCGGGATTGCCCGTGGTCCGGTGGTCATCGTCCGCGCAGATCACGAACCGCAACTCGGGGTACTTGCTCCGCAGGGCAGACGCCACCGCTTCGAGGTTCCCGGCGTTGAAGGCGACCGCTACGGCGTGCCCGGTCGCCTCATGAAGACTCGCGCCAGTTGCGAGCCCTTCGGCCAGCAACAGAACGCCGTCCGGCGTACCGATGCTGTGGTAGCAGCCGGAGACGTACCCATGGCGCATGAATACCTTCTGTGTTCCATCCGCGTTGATGAACTGCAGCGAGTGCATTGCTCCCGTCGCGTCGCGCACCGGCACGACAAGGTTCCCCTTGTGAACTCGCACGCCATAGGGCCGAATTCCCTTTTTCAGGAGGTAAGGGTGATCCGCCGAGTGGGACCGGCAGCGTTCCAGATGTCTGACGCACGGTCCCGTGCTTCCGCGTGGCGCCTACTCTCCTCTTCGGCCCGCGTGCGCTGTAACGCCACTCGGCGCGCTCTATGGGCTGATTGTTCGGCCTTCGTCAGTTGGCGCCCAATGTCTGCGCGCCAGTTCTCCGTCACACCAGTGCGCCAGCAGCCGAACGCGCCCGCTGGGATGCCGTCTCCATGCAGGATGTACCAACCGGCATCGTCTCGCGCGTTTCCGTTCGGGGCGAAGCGATGGAGCTTTCCGTCGTCAAGAATGCGCTCTGGCGGATTGAGTCCTGCCGCCCGAATGGCGTCGGCAAATTCGTCGAGATGGTCCGTCATCATGGCGCCACCTGCCCATGCAAATGCTCTCCGGGGATTGCGTAGCGGCGCGCACGAAGCCGGGTCTCGGACAAATGAGATTCCCTGATCGTGACCCACTGGCAGCGGATCGGGAGTTCGTCCCGAAGCAAGGCAATCGCGCCCATTGCTGCGGCCCTTTGGGATTCGCAAAACTGGATCAAGCAGACAGACTCGCCCGACAAGAGCCGGGCCTTGATGGTCTCCGACAACTCAGCCACACTTACGCCTGTAGTCTGCTTTGTTGAGTTCTCGCTTTGGACGCCGCGCCCCCGCGCGGCGTTTTGTTTCTTGGGTACCGGTTGCATGTTGTTCCTCCGGTCAGGACGCACGGCGCGACGAGGCGACCCGCTCGTCTATCCATGCTGCGACTTCGTCCGAAGGCCACGCAACGGCGCGCTCACCGATAGATACGCCCCGAGGAAACCGACCCTCTGCGATGTGCGCATAAAGTGCGCTGCGGAAAGGCCCGTCTGTTCGAGCACGGCCCTAATACGAAGAAAGCGACGTACTGCCGGTGCGGAATTGGGGAACTGCTTCGGGGAATGACTTACTGCCATGCGGCTTCTCCTGGGTCTTGGGCCAGTGATCCGCACTTGGACTTCTTTGGCCGCGACCGAGCGAACGAGGTAGTCGGATCACGGTTTCGAATTATCTAGATCGAGTTCGGAACGTCCAGCAAGTCACGCCGGGAAAAAGGTAAACGTAGACGTACACTTTTCCCTGCGTCGCTCTTCACTTCTGCTGTACACGAGACCGGCTAGCGCCCCGGTTTCTTTGTCTTGCTTTTCTCGTTCGGGGTACCGCCCTTCTTTCTTGCGTCCTTCTTCTCTTGAACCGCCTGTCTTGCGTAGTTAGCCTTAGCTATTCGAGAGATGGTCTCGTTTCGGTCCTCTCTCTGTGCAGTCTTGGGATCCCGAAGCCACTCCTCCAAGAGGAGAAGATTCCTTGGGTTGTCGGCCATGAGCCGAGCGTCTCGGACTGCGCACCATACAAAGTTGAATTCCGCGTGTTGTTGAGGCGACTTGAGTCGGGCGGCCCCGCGTGATGTCGCCTCACTCATTGGCCCCGCGTAGTAATCCCGAAAGATCCGCCTCAAGCGGGAAATCGTCTCCAGAAGGGCGAGCTTCTTGGGCGCACCCTTCGAAGAGATGTTGGCAAACTTCGCTTCTAGCCTCACTGACGTATCGGCGAGCGTTGCTAGGGTCCGGTCGATTTCATAGACGTCCACTTCGCAGGCCGCAAACTGGTCGCGGTAGTATTGCGATAGCCCTGTCAGCTTATTGAGCAAGGCGAGCGAATCTCTCGCTAGACCCTCGTAGACCGTTTTGTAGTCCGAAGCACGGGGAATCTTGTCCAGGTGCTCGGCTCCGTTGACGCCGAGTCCCAAGGCGGCTTCCACTTCCAGAATCATCTGTCCTGCCTTGGACTTCTCTCGCGCACCTTCGACAATGACACCTCGGACCAGAACCACAGGTTCACCTGGACGCGTGGAAACGACAGCAGCGTCGGGCATCTGATGTGCCAGCGACTCTTCCAAAAGGTCTATGTGCCCATAGCCGACGATTCGGAGAAGCTCTTCTTTCGCCTTCTCCGACAATGGAACCGGACGAGCGATGAAAGTGGGCTGAGCTTGACTAGGCGTTATGCGCGGCACGACAAAGTCTCCCGCAGTAGACAGTCAGCGCAGGTTCACTGACTAACCTGTGACGAATCGGTCAAGCGATCTTTGCCGGGATTTCGGTCGCCGTTGCACGAATCGAGATGACTTGAGCGCCCCCGGATCGCAGCGCTGTGATATGGCTAGAGACCCGCTCCCACGCATCCGCCATTTCCGCCCCGTAGTCATACCCGTCGTAAACGCGGCGCATCGTCTCGGTCTCAAGATGATTGAGGCAAAGTTCGGCAATGTGCGGCTGAACACCGAGCCGGGACAGCATCGTCCGGAACGTCTTGCGCAAATCATGGGGACGAAGAGCCTTGCCCCCTTTTTGGGTAACGCGAGGAGCGAGTCGCCGAAGAGCACGAGCAACGGCCATTTTCTCCAAGGCTGCGCCCTCGTAACCGGGAAAGAGGTAATCGCCGGATTCGCGAGGCAGTTCGAACGCGACTCTTACAATCTCTATGGCGCGCGGCGACAGATGCACTTGGAAAGCCCGGTCGGATTTGACTCGCTCGCTTGGCAGAGTCCAAGTCCGGGCTTCGAGATCAATTTCGGACCGAGTCGCGAGACGAACCTCACCGGGCCGCGCGCCAGTCAGTAGCTGAAACTCGACGGCGTACCGAGTCGACGGCCATAGCCGCGAGGAGTCCAAGGTCCGCAGCAACGCCAGAACCTCCGCATCGTTTGCGGCATTCGGCTCGGCAGCACGGTAGGGCGAGGGTTCTCCATGCCTTGCATGGGATCAACCCCCGGAGATGTAGCCCCGCTTTATGGCGAACCGGATCAGCCCTCGAAGGGTGCGGTAAACCATCGCTGCGGCACCGGGCGCCCGTCGGGTTCGCGCGGCGTCGACGCATCCTCTAAGAGCCGTTCCCGTGACGGTCGCAATCTTCGATTCGCCGATTCGGCTTCCTATGTCGGCATCGTAATTCTGCTGGAGTATCTCGATGGTCCGCTCACGGACAGGCAAGCCGCGCTTCCTCGGACTGCCTAAGCGCTTGTCCGCGATCCATTCTTGGAAGACTTGGGCGACGGTCGGCATCGCGAGCTTGGCTTTGCGAGTCTGCCGCGCAGTGATAACGGGGTGATCGGCTTCGCCTTTCTTGGCCGCCTCGTGAACCGCTTCATGCCGGAGGAGTTCTTCCCGTGCTTTGGCGAGGCCGACCGCTGGAAAGGCACCGAGAGAAAGCCAACGCCGCGCACCGGCAACCTGAACACGGTATTGCCACTGCATGGCGACCGTGCCGTCCTTGCGTTGCCGGAGGAAGAGGTACAGCCCACGCTCCACCAGCTTTCGTTGCTCGGTCTTGCCTTCCTCCGGCTTCCAGCCCCGAAGGCTCGAATCGGTCAGTTTCTTGACGGTTGCCACGGCTGGACAGGTTCCCGGATACCACGATGGATACCACTTTATCCGGATAGCTCAGGACTGTCTAGGACTAGAATGGCTTACCGACGAATATTTATCAATACTTTACGAGAGTTCTCGGACCACCGTGGATACCATGCGGAACGCCTTGTAAGCGGTAGGTCATCCGTTCGATTCGGATAAGCGGCACCATCCCTGCCTTCGGCCGGAGCCCTGTACGTTCGCGTGCAGCGAGGGTCATGACGGTCGTTCGCGATACTGGCCCGCAGCGGAAACCGCCACCGCGAATCGAAGGCTGCCCGGCGCCATTCGCCGTACGCCCTCCTGTCATTCGCCTGTTCTGGCACAAGGCGCTCCCGACGGCATGGGGCCACATCGTCGGGCCCTACATGATCAACCCCGTCGGCGTCTGCCCCTGGGAGATTCCAAAGCGATAGATGGTCTTGCGCGCCTTGCCCCTCACAGCCGGAAGAGGCGCCACCGGGCAGGGCGGCTCCCTCGTACCGTCGGGCCGCAAGGTGACGTCATCCGCCACCTCCTTCCAGATGCCGCCGTGCACGGGGCGGAAAAGCCACATCAGGTAACCGCGCCGGGCGGCGACGGAAACCAGTTCGTCCGCATCCGGCGCGTCGGCGACGACCACGTCGTTGCCGTTGACGCCCCAGGGGAATGATCCGAATGCCTTGAGGCAGTCGACAGCCTCACGCGTGTCTGCACCGGGTCTCATGCAGGAAGGCGCCTCGGCGCGGGAGACATCCCATGCGCCCAGTTCCCATCCCGCTTCCAGCGCGGCGAGGTCGAGCGCGCAAATGTCGTCCCACGGTTCGTTCAACTGCAGGGCAGAACTGGGCAACGGCGTGTAGCCGATCGCCGCGGCCGACGGGTCGTCCGTGAGTTTCTCGTGAACGAAGCCATGCCAGTGAAGAGTGAGAATCACCGGAGTATCCGGGCAGGGCACTGCGGCCACGGTGATGGCGACGAGCGGCAGACGCGTGGCCTGCATCTGGGACTCGATACTGTCCAGCAACTGCATGTCTCTCCCTCCTGAAGCAAGGAAACATGGCAACGAACCGGTCACTGCCCCTTCTCTTGCAAATCGAATGCCCGGCGCTGGGAAACCCTGTATCCGCTCGTGGGGTTGGCCGGCGCGGCCCCTGGTCGACAACGGTTCGACCGATCGCGCATCATTCAGGGGCGTAGAACGGCAGCGCGCACGAATTCTTCGCAGCGGAATCGAAGAAATGGATTTGCCGCCGTTTCGCAGCCGGCACGCGCGAGTGCTGACACCAGGAGGATTCGCAGGACATGCAGATACGCTTTCTCGGCGCCGCCGGAGAAGTCACGGGATCGTGCTTTCACGTCTTCACGTCCTCGTGCCAGTTCCTGGTCGATTGCGGCATGTTTCAGGGCGGCGGCGAGACCGACCGCAAGAATCGCGATGCGCTGGATTTCGACGTCCGCGAACTGGACTTCGTTCTCCTCACGCACGCCCACATCGACCATTCGGGACTGATTCCCCGCCTGACGATGCTGGGCTATCGGGGCCCGATCTACTGCACGGCGGCGACCGCCGATCTCCTGGGCGTGATGCTCCCTGACAGCGGCCACATCCAGGAGAAGGAGCTCGAGTGGGAGACCAAGCACCGCCGGCGCGAAAAGCGCCGCGGCGAAGTCGAGGTCGCTCCCTGTACACGGTGACTCAGGCCTACGCCTCGCTCAAGCGGCTCAAACGCGTCCAGTACGACGAGGAATTCGCGCCGCACGCGAAGGTCCGCGCCCGGATGCGCGATGCCGGTCACATTCTCGGCTCGGCGTTCATCGAAGTATGGGTCGAGGAAGGCAGCAGGACCCGCAAGATGGTGTTCTCCGGCGACATCGGCCAGCCGGGTCATCCCCTGATGCGCGATCCGCAAAGCGTCGAGGACGCGGACGTGCTGGTGATGGAGTCCACCTACGGCAACCGCCTGCACAAGGGCATGCCGCAGACGCTGGACGAGCTGTCTGCGGCCGTCACCGAGACGCTGTCGCAGCGCGGTGGAAACGTCGTCATTCCCGCGTTCGCCGTCGGCCGCACGCAGGACATCGTGTATCTCCTGCTGCAGCTCTACCGGGAGAAGCGCGTGCCGGAAATGCAGATCTACGTGGACTCGCCGATGGCGCTGGCGGCCACCGAGATCACGCTCAAGCACATGGGTGTGCTGGAACCGGAGGCCACCGAGACGATGGCTTGGCTGCGTGGCAGCGGCGGAACGCCCGGCGTGCACTTCGTGCAGGAAGTGGAGGAGTCCATCGCCCTCAACAGGGTCCGTTCAGGCGCGGTGATCATCTCCGCGAGCGGCATGTGCGAGGCAGGGCGGATCAAGTACCACCTGCGCCAGAACCTTCCCCGTCCGGAATGCGGAATCGTCATCGTGGGCTTTCAAGCGGGCGGCACCTTGGGAAGGCGGCTGGTCGACGGCGCGCAGACCGTGCGCCTCTTCGGTGAGGAAGTGGCGGTCAGGGCGAAGATCCACACCATCGGCGGCCTTTCCGCGCACGCCGATCAGGCCGCTCTGATCGGCTGGCTGCGCGGCATCCGCCGCGAACCGGAGCACACGTTCCTCGTCCATGGTGAACGGTCGACGCGCGAGATCTTCGCGGACACTCTTCGATCGCAGCTGGGCTGGTTGTGCCTCACGTTACCCGAGATCGGCGATACGTTCGATGCGTAGTGCCGAGCGCCGCCCCTGCGACCGGGGGGTCGGGCGAATCGCAGCCTCGTTGTCTCGATTTCGTCAGCTCGCGTGCGCAGTCGCGATGGCGGCGGTGGCTCTGGTGCCCACGGTCAGTCAGGGGCAGGACACGCTGCCTGCGCCGGTGCGCGCTGCGCTCAAGAGCGCAGGGGTTCCGGACACGGCGCTGGGTGTCGCAGTCATCGAACCTGGCGGACGTCCGGTCCTCATGCACAACGCGCAGCAGCCGATGAACCCCGCCTCGGTCATGAAGGTTGTCACCACCTACGCTGCGCTGGACATCCTGGGACCGGCCTACACCTGGCGCACCGACGCGTATGCGGACGGGCCGGTGCAGGCGGGCAGACTCAACGGAAACCTCGTCTTGAAGGGAGGCGGCGATCCGCGGCTCACGATGGAGAACCTGTGGATGCTGCTGCGCGATCTCCGGGCCCGGGGCCTGCGCGACATCTCCGGCGATCTCGTCATCGATCGCTCGTACTTCCAGATCGACGACATCGACCCCGGGCAGTTCGATGGCGAACCGACGCGTCCCTACAACGCGGGCGCGGACGCGTTCCTGCTCAACTTCCGGGCCGTGCGACTCACCTTCGTTCCCGATCCGCAGCGGCGCACCATACGCATCCTTCCGGAGCCGCCGCTGCCGGAATTCGGCATCGTCAATCGCCTGGACGTCAACGACGGCCCGTGCGACTCGTGGCCCGAAAAGCCGGTCGCGGATCTCGTCCGCCACACCCTCACCTTCGAGGGGAACTATCCACTTTCGTGTGGGGAGAAGACACGGCACTTCATGCTGCTTCCCCCGCTGGACTATGCGCGCGGCCTGTTCGATCACCTGTGGCGCGGACTGGGCGGCAGCTTCTCGGGGCGGGCACGCTACGACGTACTGCCGTCGGGAGCACAGTGGCTGGGTGCCATCGATTCCGCCCCACTCGCGGAGATCGTCCGTGACATCAACAAGAACAGCAACAACGTGATGGCGCGGCAGGTGTTCCTGACCCTGGGTTCATCGGTGTCGGTACCGGCGATGGCCGACAAGGCGCGGGAAGCGGTAGTCCGCTGGCTGGACGTCAAAGGCATACCCGCGCCGGAGCTCAACCTGGAGAACGGCTCCGGACTGTCGCGCACGGAGCAGATCGCTCCCGTCACGCTTGCGCGGTTGCTCGAGAATGCGTGGCTGAGCCCCCTCGCTGCAGAGTTCGTTTCGTCCCTGCCGCTCGCAGGCGTGGACGGTACGCTCAAGCGGCGTCTGGCGGGAACCTCCGTGGCGGGCCGCGCGCACCTGAAGACAGGCTATCTGGACACGGTCCGTGGCATTGCCGGATATGTCCATGGCGCCGACGGACGTGTGCTGGTCGTGGTGAGCCTCATCAATCACCCCAGAGCACGGGATGCCGTTGGCGTACAGGAAGCCGTCGTCGCCTGGGCACTGGACGCCGTCAACCAGCGGCGCTGCTGCATTGGCATGCAACGTGCAACCCCGAAGTCCCAGTCCGAAAGCCGCACCCCGCCCTGACGCGGGCTTTCCTGGCGTGCCATACAGCCTCAGCGAACCGCTTCGCGCCGCACGGCGGCGCACCCCTGTCGAACCACCGCGACATGCCGCAGTAGCCCGGCGTGTCGGCCAACCGTTGGTGTGGAGGAATTCCTGATGTCCCAGTTGCAAGTCGTCATCCTGGCGGCCGGAAAAGGCACGCGCATGAAGAGCGCGCTGCCGAAGGTCCTGCATCGGTTGGCAGGCAAGCCCCTGCTGGGTCACGTCGTCGATGCGGCGAAAGCGCTGGCTGCGGAGAGGATTGTGGTCGTATATGGCCACGGCGGAGAAGCGGTGCCCGCCGCGTTCCACGAGTCAGGCGCGAGTTTCGTGCTGCAGGAACCCCAGCTCGGGACAGGTGACGCTGTACGTAAGGCCCTGCCCGCCCTCGCCGATCACGGCGTGACGCTCGTGCTCTACGGCGACGTGCCGCTGACGCGGGTATCCACGATCCAACGCGTCTGCGATGCCGCCAAGGATGCCTTGTGCGTCCTCACCGTCGAGCTGGAAGACCCCACGGGCTACGGGCGCATCGTGCGTGACGGAACTGGCGCCGTGCAGGCGATCGTCGAAGAGAAGGATGCCGGCGAGGCGATCCGCAGCATCCGCGAGATCAACACGGGCATCATCGCCCTGCCCAGCGCCTGGCTCAGGGAATGGGTCAGCGCGCTGCGCAACGACAACGCGCAGGGCGAGTATTACCTCACCGACGTCATCGGCATGGCCGCGCGCGAAGGCAAACCCATTCGCACCGCGCGACCGGATACCGAATGGGAAGTGGCGGGCGTGAACAGCCGCGAACAGCTCGCCCAGCTCGAGCGCGTGCGCCAGCAGGAGATTGCCGTCACCCTCATGACGAACGGCGTCACGCTGGCTGACCCCGCACGCATCGACGTGCGCGGCGAGCTCCAGTGCGCTCGCGATGTGATCATCGACGTGGGCTGCGTCTTCGAGGGCAAGGTGAGCATCGGCGAAGGCGCGGAGATCGGCCCCTATTGCGTCATCAAGGACACCGCGATCGCGGCTGGCAGCAAGGTCCAGGCGTATTCGCACTTCGAAGGCGCACAGGTCGGCGAAGCCGCGCGCATCGGCCCGTTCGCGCGGCTGCGTCCCGGGGCAGCTCTCGCGCGCGACGTGCACATCGGCAACTTCGTGGAAGTGAAGGCCAGCTCGCTCGGCGATGGGTCGAAGGCCAATCACCTCGCCTACATCGGAGACAGCGAAATCGGGCGGAACGTGAACGTGGGCGCAGGCACGATCACCTGCAACTACGACGGTGCCAACAAGTACAAGACCATCATCGAAGACGATGTCTTCATCGGCAGCGACACGCAGCTCGTAGCGCCGGTGCGCGTGGGCAAGGGCGCGACGCTCGGCGCCGGGACGACGCTCACGAAGGACGCCCCTCCCGGCGAGCTCACGATCTCGCGTGCCAAGCAGACGACGATCGCCGGATGGAAGCGCCCGGTGAAGGGCGCGAAGAAGTAGTCACCCTTTCCGGACGACCGGCGCCCGGTGCGCCTCGATCAACACTTTTTCGGTAGTCGACATCATGTGTGGAATCGTCGGAGCAGTAGCCAGTCGCAACATCGTGCCGGTCCTGGTGGAAGGCCTCAGGCGCCTGGAGTACCGGGGCTATGACTCGTGTGGCGTCGCTGTGCATCGCAACGGCCTGGAGCGCGCGCGCAGCACCTCTCGCGTGGCCGAACTGGCCAGCCAGATCGACCAGGACAGGATCGAGGGCACCACCGGCATCTCCCACACCCGCTGGGCCACCCACGGCGCGCCCGCGACCGCCAATGCCCACCCGCACTTCTCGCGCAACGAGATCGCCGTCGTCCACAACGGCATCATCGAGAACTACGAGGAGCTGCGCTCGGAGCTCAGGAAGGCCGGCTACGAATTCGTGAGCGAGACCGACACCGAGGTCATCGCCCACCTGGTGCACTCGTACTACCGCGGCGACCTGCTCGCGGCCGTGAAGCAGGCCATAGCCCGCTTCCACGGTGCCTACGCCATCGCCGTGTTCGCCAAGGACGAGCCGCACCGCGTGGTCGGGGCGCGCTTCGGTTCGCCGCTCGTGGCGGGGCTGGGCCAGGGCGAGAATTTTCTCGCCTCGGATGCCATGGCGCTGGCCGGCACCACCGACCGCATCATCTACCTCGAGGAAGGCGACGTGGCCGACCTCACACGCGAAGGCGTGACGATCTACGACCGGACCGGAGCCAAGGTGATCCGTGAAGCCCGGGTCGTCCAGGCGTATTCCGGGGCCGTCGAGCTGGGGCCCTACCGGCACTACATGCAGAAGGAAATCTTCGAGCAGCCGCGCGCCATCAGCGACACCATCGAGCAGGTGGGCGGGGTCGACCCCGACCTGTTCGGCGAGGCTGCCAAGACCGCCTTCCGCGACATCGACAGCGTGCTCATCCTGGCCTGCGGCACGAGCTACTACTCCGGCTGCGTCGCCCGCTACTGGCTGGAAGCCATCGCCGGGGTGCCGGTGACCGTGGAGATCGCCAGCGAGTACCGTTACCGTACCTCCGTCGCCAACCCCAAGGCCCTGGTCGTGGTCATCTCCCAGTCCGGCGAGACGGCCGACACCCTGGCTGCCCTCAAGCACGCCAAGTCGCTGGGCATGAATCACACCCTGGCCGTGTGCAACGTCGGCACCAGTGCCATGGTGCGCGAGACGGCCATGCACTTCCTCACCCGCGCCGGCGCCGAGATCGGCGTGGCCTCGACCAAGGCCTTCACCACCCAGCTGGTCGGCCTGTACCTGCTGACGCTGGCCCTGGCCAAGGCCAAGGGCCGCCTGACGGCGGAACAGGAACACGATGCCATCCGTGCCCTGCGTCACCTGCCTGCGGCCGTGAGCAGCGTGCTGGCGCTGGAGACCCACATCATCGCCTGGAGCGAGACCTTCGCCCGCAAGGAGAACGCGCTGTTCCTGGGAAGAGGCCTGCACTACCCGATCGCGCTGGAAGGCGCGCTCAAGCTCAAGGAAATCTCCTACATCCACGCCGAGGCCTATCCGGCGGGAGAACTCAAGCATGGTCCGCTGGCGCTGGTGACCGGCGCGATGCCCGTGGTGACCGTGGCACCGAACGACACGCTGGTGGAAAAGCTCAAGAGCAACATGATGGAAGTGCGCGCACGCGGCGGAGAGCTGTTCGTCTTCGCCGATGCCGACACGCACATCCAGGCGAGCGAAGGCGTGCACGTCATCCGCCTGCCCGAACACTACGGGGAGCTATCCCCGATCCTGCACGTCATCCCGCTGCAGATGCTCGCCTACCACACCGCCCTGGCCCGCGGTACGGATGTGGACAAGCCGCGGAATCTGGCGAAGAGCGTGACGGTGGAGTGACCGTTACCCGGTGGGACGGCGCGGCTTGCGGCGAAGGCTGACTTCCGGCCGCAGGGCGGAAGTCAAGCGTAGCGGCCGGAGCCACAAGCCATTCTCTGCTTTCGAAGAGCGTGACGGTGGAGTGACCGTTGCCCGGTGGGACGGCGCGGCTTGCGGCGAAGGCTGACTTCCGGCCGCAGGGCGGAAGTCAAGCGTAGCGGCCGGAGCCACAAGCTCTTCATGTCTTGCGAAGAGCGTGACGGTGGAGTGACCGTCGCGCGTCGGGACGGCGCGGCTTGCGGCGAAGGCTGACTTCCGGCCGCAGGGCGGGAGTCGAGCGCAGCGACCCGAGCCTCCTCGCGTCGTTCTCGGTGACACAGCCTCCTCCGCCATTTGATCCACCCTTGCGTTGCCCGTGTCGGCACTTTCGCCTGTCTTACGCTGCAACGCAAAACAGAAAGCCGTCGCCTCGACCCTCTGTCTCTCTGCAGGCGGTACGTACCGCAGTGCACAACCCGCCATTGCGGCCACTCGCACTCCGCAACCCCTCATTCATTAACACCCTGTCACAGTTGTGGCCGCGAGAAATCCTTGGTTAGACTCTGTCCGCTACGCGCCTGCGGGCGTGTGGATTCGGGAGGTCAATTCAAACCAAGGAGCAGTCGTCATGAGAACGAAACGCATCAAGACGATGACGCAACGGGTTGCGATTCTCGCCGGAGCACTGGCCACAGCCAGCGCTTTCGCAGGCGACGTCACCTGGGACCGTCTGGTCAATAGCGAAAAAGAACCGGGTAACTGGCTCAATCACCACGGCAACCTGGAGGCGCACCGCTTCTCGGGGCTGAACCAGATCAACAAGGGCAACGTCAAGAAGCTCAAGGTGGCGTTCACCTGGGCGATGGGCGGCACGCAAGGCGGCGGCAAGGAAATCATCAAGTGGCCCTTCGCCGGCCTGGAAGGTACGCCGGTCGCGGAAGACGGCTTCCTCTACATCACCACCGGCTGGGGGGTGGTCACCAAGCTCGACACGCGCGGAGGCGTGCCGAAGATGGTGTGGCAGTACAACCCGGCGCCGGATCCCGACTACGCGACCACCGTGGCCTGCTGCGGCATCGACAACCGTGGCGCCGTGCTGTCGGGCAACATGGTGATCTCTGCCGTCATCGACGGCCGGGTCCTGGCGCTGAACAAGACCGACGGCTCGAAGATCTGGGAAGCGCAGGTGGCCGACCCCGGCAAGAGCGAAGTCATCACGGGCGCACCGCTCATCGTCAAGGACATGGTCGTGACCGGCATGGCGGGCGCCGAATACGGCGTGCGTGGCTGGCTCGAAGCGCTCGACATGAAGACCGGCAAGCGCCGCTGGAGAACCTACACGATTCCCGGCCCGGGCGAGCCTGGTCACGAGACGTGGAAGGACAAGCACGGTGCGTGGAAGACGGGTGGCGGTACGACCTGGGTCACGGGCTCCTACGACCCCGAGCTGAACCTCATCATCTGGGGCACGGCCAACCCCGGTCCGGACTGGGACAACGCCTATCGTCCCGGCGACAACCTGTGGACCGACTCGACCATCGCGCTCGACGCCGACTCGGGCAAGATCAAGTGGGGCTTCCAGCACACGCCGAACGATCCGTACGACTATGACTCGATCGCCGAGAACACCTTCGTCGATACGCAGATCAACGGCGCCTTCCGTCGTGCGACCCTGCACGCCAACCGCAACGGTTACGCCTACGCCCTCGATCGCAAGACCGGCGAGCCGCTGTGGTGCACGCAGTTCGTGGATGCGCTGAACTGGTCGGGTGGCCTGGACGCCAAGTGCAAGCCGAAGACCTACGACCCGAAGAAGGACGTGCAGACCTACGTGCCGGGTACGGCAGCGGGCCGCGGCACGGCGACCAAGGGTCGCGGTACCGTGGAAGGCGTGCTGCGTCCGGGGCACATGGGGGGCAAGAACTGGCCGCCCACCACGTACAACCCGCAGACCAACCGGTACTACATTCCGACCATCGACGGCTGCAACAAGGCGTTCAACGAAGTGGCCATTCCGGGTGAGTTCAAGCACCGCCAGCTGTTCCTGGGCGGCGCACCGTTCTCGACCTTCGAGGATCCGGACTGCGGCCGTATCAGCGGCTCGGTCACCGCGATCGACGTGGGCACCGGCAAGGTGGTCGCCAAGAAGCCGACCAAGCACCCGCAGCTGGGCGGTCTGATGTCCACCGCCGGCGGACTGGTGTTTGCGGGCTACGCGGAAGGTCAGGTCGTCGCGCTCGATGCCGACACGCTCGAAGAGCTGTGGAAGTTCGAGACGGGTTCGGCGATCAATGCGCCGCCTGTCAGCTTCATGGCCGATGGAAAGCAGTACATCGCCATCGAAGTCGGTCTGGGCGGTGCCTGGCCGCAGTGGTTCGTGAGCGCCACGCCTGAGCTGAAGTCGCAGGTTCCGAGCAACATGCTGTACGTGTTCGAGCTGGCCGAGTAAGCCGGCGCGCAGGACGCACAGGGCCGGCCGGAAGCCGGCCCTGTGACGGAGGCAGTTCCAATCGACAGAGAACATCGCCGGCTCGATGCGTCGGGCGGCGACTCAGAAACCAAGGTAGACGTGAATGAACGGCTTTCGCAAATCAAGAACGATCCTGCTGGGCGCCACCGTGTGTGCGATCAGCGCCTTGACCGCCCAGCCGGAATTGGCATCGGCAGAGACTGAAACCGGGGATCGCCCGGAGATCGTCGTGCCGCGTGCGGGCGGCCGTGCGGCTTTCGAGAAATTCGGCTGCATCACGTGCCACATGGGCGACGGCCGCGGAGGCCAGAACGAAGGCGGCTACGGTGCCGACCTCCGGGTGACGAAGCTCACCGAACAGGAAGTCGTGCAGACGATCACCAATGGCCGTGCCGGCAAGGGCATGCCGTCGTTCAAGGGGCTGATCGATGAGGAAACGATCGAGACGCTCGCCAAGTACGTGAAGGTGGAACTGCGGCTGAAACAATAGCCGCGCATCCCTTCTCGGCGACGATTTCCCGGGGCGTCGTGCGAAAGCACGACGCCTTTTGCGTTCTTTACTGCCTGACGTTCACTTCTTCGCTTCGCTGAGTTGCTCGGGCGTCATCCGCGCCGATAGCTTGTCCAGTACCCACTGCAGATCCAGACGCTTGTACTTCGCATCTGCGGCAATATCCGCGGCAACCCAGCGGTAAGCCTCGACCAGGTTCTTGTGAACCCCCTGGCTCACCTGCATGTAGACGAACTTCATCAGCGCCTTGCCGTGCTTGAGGTCCTCGCGAGCCATCAGTTCGGCCGCGTATCGGCGCGCTTCGCTCAGGTCACCGCTTTCGCGGCCGTTTTCCAAGGCATCCCGCCCCTTGATGAAGAGACCCATGTTCTCGTTCTCGCGATCGCACTTTTCCTGCGACTCTTCCATGCAGACGAATGCGTCTTCCTCGGCCGCCGCAAGTACCGGGACGGCGAGGACGCCTCCCACGACGGCTGCGGCCATTGCGGTGCAGATGCTCGCGCGAAGGGTCGGGTTTCGCTTGCTCATTTGCGTTCCCTCACTTGACCAGTTTCGCCAGCGCCTGAGCTTTCGCGGAATCGAAATAGAAGGTCGCCGAACTGAATTGCCCGCTGGAGCCCACTTCGAACAGGCCGACCATGTCGATCTTGTATTCGTCGCCCGACTTGCGATCGACGGCCTCCCAGGTCAGCACGATGGCCGCCGATGTTTCCTGGATGAACATCTTGTTCACCTGGTAGCGCGCCTTGTAGGTCTTGAACTCGCTGTCGAGATGGCGGGCCAGGTCGGCGCGGGTCGAGTACTTGAATAGCGGCGATTCGTACTTGGCGTTGGAAGCGAAGTACTTGCCGAAGGCGGCACTGTCGCTGTCTTCCATCGCCGTGTTGTACTCGGCCATGGCCTGCTTGACGAGATGTTCGACCTGCATGGCCACCGAACCGGCGGCGAACGAAGACGTGGAGAAAAGCGAAGACACTGCAAGGGCGGCGAGCAAGCCGCGTCTCTTTCCGTTGGCAGACGCCATTGTTTTGATCCTGTGCTCGTTGCGAAAAGCCGAATCGGGCGAGGGCGGTGATCTCACCGGCCGCGACAGGCCGCGTTACAGGGCGTCTCCTCGATCGCCCCCGCCAAGATTACCCCCGGCGCAGCCGGATTCAAAGACGGAGCGGAAGCTCGCGGCAGGATCATGACCGGCGTTCAGGAAAACGACGGATCAGTTGCGCTGGCGAATTCTCTGACAGCCCGGGCCAAAGAGGAAAAAGTGCAAAGACGGCCAGGAAGTCCGACTGTCGAGGACCTGGATGTTCAGTCAGCCAGATGGCGATACGCAGGCGATGCCGCGACCGCGATCGAGTGGATCGAGTGACGGGTGCAGACCGCGCCCGGAGGCGCAGTCTGCGAGCGAGCGCCTTACTGGAACCAGGTGTCGTCGGCGCGACGTTCCCAGTCGGTGAGCTGCTTCTCGGCTTCGTCCTTGGTGATGCCGTAGCGTTCCTGGATCTTGCCGGAGAGCTGATCCCGCTTTCCCGCCACCACGTCAAGATCGTCGTCCGTGAGCTTGCCCCACTTCTCCTTGGCCTTTCCGGTGATCTGTTTCCAGTTCCCTTCGATGCGATCCCAGTTCATTTGTCTCTCCTTGCTGTCGATCGTGAAAACGCGGCAGGTTCGGCACGGTCGATGTCGCACTCTCGCGCGACGATGCGTCCCCGTGAACGAGTCCGCGCCGCTTGACGTTCCCGGGAATGTCCCCGGACGGCCGTGGCGGGCAATCGGTGTGCCCTTCATGCTTCGGAGGAGACACGGAATGCGACTTGCCCGTCCACTGAGTCATCACCTTCAGTGGAGGGAGCAATGGCCAGGAAATACGGAGTGAAGATGCCCGGCACGCTCGAGCGCTCACCGGACAAGGCACAGCGCACCTACGCGAAGACACTCGCGAACGCGGAGAAGGAGTACGGGTCAGGAGAGCGTGTCGGCCGCACGGCCATAGCGGCGCTCAAGCACAGCTTCGAGAAAGTCGGAGACCACTGGGTGCCGAAAAAGGAGAAGGGGCCGTCGGATCCGCGCGCCGCGAAAGCCGGCCGCGCCGCTCGAGGCAAGGGCGGGGAGAGTTTCGGGGGTGTGGACGCGAAGGGACATTCCCGTGACGAACTCTACGAACGAGCGAAGGCGATGGAAATCCCTGGACGTTCGTCGATGAACAAGGCGGAGCTAGCGAGAGCGATCGCACGCAAGCAGGGTTGATGTCGAGCCAGGGAAGAGCGGCGATGAGCGCCGGACGGCGGGCCGCTTCAGCGAGCCGCCGTCCGCCGCGCAGCGATCTCCCTCAGGTACTGCTCCGCCGCGCGAGCCCGCATGTCCGTGGGGTCCAGCGACTGGCGCATCCGTTGGACCACCTCGCTCGCCGAAGCAAGAGCCGTCGTGGGGTCGCCCTCGGGTTGGAAGGCCACCATCTTCCAAAGAAACACGATGCTCGCGCCTCCTTCACCGAAGCGCTGTTTCGCGGCGTCGTCCTCCGGATGTGGCAGTGCGAACCACACGTCCTGAAGCTGCGCGATGGTTGTGCGCATGGCGTCGAATTCGCCCGCTCGCCATTGGATGTGTGCGAGTTCTTTCAATGGACGAAGGAGCCCTGGGCCGCGAGCACCACCCGCCTTCGCTTCCGTGGCAATCCATTCCTCCCAGAGAGCGCGCAGCTCGGAGACGGACTGCGCCGACTCCAGAGGGTGGGCAAGCTGCATGTACGCGGCCTCTCGCCGCTGTTCGTCCAGAGTGTGCGCAAATCGGCCAAGCAGAGCGCGTGTGTTGGCGACCAGCGCGGGGGCACCGTCGGGTGTCCGGGAGTATTCGCGCAGCCAGAGCAACGACGCCTGCAGCGCCTTGGGGGTCTGGTCCTGCCGGGTCAGCTGCAGGGTCGTGATCCACGCTTCGAGCCACGGCCTCATCTCGGAGCGCACCGCCCCTGCGTTCGACAACGCGGTGAAGGCGCGTGCGAGCAGGGATTCCGCCACGGCAGCCGAGGGGGCGCCCAGCCGAGCGGCGATGTGAGCCGCCTGGCGGCAGCTCAGCAGCTGCTTGTCGATCCGGCTCGATGCCGCCTGGGTGAACCCCTTGCGTTCCACGGACGGCACGTCGGCCAGGACCGCAGCCACGGCTTCGCACGCCGCGATCTGCGTGCGAGCCTGCACGACCTCGCCCTCGTCGGGGGGCAGTTGCGATGCCTGCGCGTTCATGCGGTTCAGCATGGCCAGCGCCGAGTACCAGAGCTGGACCCGTGTTCTCTCCTTGTCCTCGGCGGGAAGCAGTTCCGTCTGGAGATTCACGAGCCGGCGGCGGAAGTGGAATGCGATCTCGCAATGGTCGTTCAGATCGCAGTCGAAGAGGACCGCCTGCTTGCGGAATCCGAACGCCTCGGGCCAGCGACGCGACCACCAGTCGCCGGGTTCGAAACAGCGGTAAAGCGATTCGGGACGAGCCCCGGTCTCCGGCGGAAGAGGAAGAACCTGCGGGCCCTTGTCGCAGGCCCATCCCAGGAACCGCTCCTGCCCGGTTTCCTTGTCTTCTCCGGTCCAGTAGGACAGCAGGGGAGGCAGGCTTCGGCCGTCCGCCGTGACGCGGCGATCCGACCGCGGCGCCCGTTTCCCCAGAAGGATGTCCTGACGATCCCAGTCCGTGTCGTCCCGATAGACGATGAGGCGGGCGCGGCCCAGCCGGCATGCCTCGACCGGCTTGTTCTCGAGGCAGATGGGCGCGACGTTCTCCGGCGGCATGCCGTCGTGTCCGGGCACGCTCACTTCCAGCAGAAGCTGCTCGGGACCGCGAGCCGTCACGGGGATCTTTCTTCGGGCCCCCTGGAACGACCACCACGCGTACCACTCGGTCGGTGCGATTCGAAGAGAGAGAGGCGGCGCGGGGCGCTCCGTATTCCGGTCGGACCATGTCACGACGAAGCTCTGCGTGGTGACATCCACTTCCTCGCCGGTCGGCTTGTCCGCCACGGGGGGTTGGGACCGTCCCGGCCCGAACGGAATCGCGCCTTCGAGCCACTTGGCGTGAATGAGAGGCCACACGAACAGCAGCCCGGGAACGAGCCCGACCAGCAAGGCGATCAGGGCGCGCTTCGGTGAAGTGGAGAGGAGCCGGCCCATGGCGGTCTCAGCGCGCGGCGGCGCCGTACTTGAAGGAAGGATCGGTCCCCAGATAGCTGCCCCAGGGGGTCAGCATGACGGTGGTGGTGACCGGCGGAAACACCTTCGGCACCTCCCGGCCCGGGGTGGGCATCTTGAGCGGCTGTGCCTTGGGATCGAAGAGGAAGGGATGCGGATCGATGGCTTCCATCTCGTACGTGAGCCCGATGGCCTTCTGGCCGCCCATGGTGAACGGCGGTTGCGACGAGACCAGGCGCCTCACCTTGGCGCGGCCGAAGCAGAAGCGCGGACTGCGATCGCCCGACACGGAATCTTCCTCGGTGGTGTAAACGCTCTTGCCAAGCTCGGTGAGCTCGTAGATCCACTGCGGCTTGTCGGGCGTGGCATCCGGACCGGCGGTGCGTTCGACGAGGCCTGCGGCGTTGAGGTCCTCGCACCGGTCGCACTGCAGCCTCCAGCGGTCCCTCGTGTCCACCGGGAACGGTCCGGCCCGGAGACACAGGTAACCGGCGGCGATTTCACGGTCCAGGCCTTGCACGATGGCGGTTTCGAACTTGCGCGTTTCCGCGCTGACGGGATCGCCGCCTCTGCCGAAATACCAGACGCCCGCGGCCACGAGACCCGCCGTGACGATCAACCCCCAGCGCATGACCCGCTCCCGGGCACAACATTCATGGCGATCGCAGGGACGGCCGTGGCACCTGAGGAGCCGGCCAGTGGTTCCAGGGAAATCGTGTGTGGCATGACGACGTTTCTCGTTGATCTTGCGGGTCGGCGGCGCACCGGGCGTCCACCCCCGCCTCGACGGCCAATTCTGGAACAGTTATCGGCGCGCGCCACGCCGCCTCAACGCCGCTACGATAGGGGTTATTCCCTGCGAGACAAGGTCATGAATCCGACTTCCTTTGCCGGCGCGATCCAGTTTGCCGAGGCGCACGAAACCTCCTGGACCCGCAAGGTCGACGACCGCTGGGGCATCCACGTGCAGGATCCGCCTCCATGGAACCGGCTGCGCGGACCGATACACGACCGCGGCCCCGTATCCGGCGTGATCCGGATCGAGGGGCGCGAGGTCGCGGCGTGGGGCGAACCCGATCGCCCGGATCTCACCTTCAGCGTCGCCAAGACCTACCTCGCGCTGCTCGCCGGCGTCGCGTTCGACCGGGGGCTGATTGCCGATGTGCGGGAACCCATCGGGCGCCGGATTCCAGGCATCGGATTCGACGACGGCCGCAATGCACGCGTCACATGGGAGCACATCCTGCAGCAGACCAGCGAGTGGGAGGGCGAATGCTTCGGATTGTCGGACCGCGCCGATCGCTACCGCACCGTCCAGTTCCAGGAAGTGAAAGTCACGGGTACCAAAGGCGACGCCCGGCCGCTGCAGGAACCGGGAACGTTCTGGGAGTACAACGACGTGCGCGTGAACCAGCTGTCGCTGGCGCTGCTGCACCTGTTGCGCGAGCCGCTGCCCGAGGTCTTCCGGGAAGCGATCATGGATCCGGTGGGCGCGAGCCGGGACTGGCGGTGGGTCGGCTACGACGACGCGTGGGTGGAGATCGACGGCCAGCGCATGCAGTCGGTCCCCGGAGGAACCCATTGGGGCGCTGGCGTATCCATCGGCAGCCGCGATCAGGCACGGGTGGGCCAGATGCTGCTCGATGGGGGCATGGCCAACGGGCAACGCGTCCTGTCACAGGACTGGATCGGGCGCATGCGCACTCCCTGCCCCATCGCGCCGTTCTACGGTTACCTGCTGTGGCTCAACCAGGGACGGCGCGTGTTTCCGAGCGTGCCGGAATCGAGCTTCTTCGCGTTTGGCGCAGGCAGTTCGTTCACGTGGGTCGAACCGGAACGCCGCATGGTGGTCGTCGTGCGCTGGATTGACGCGGACCACGCAGACGGCTTCTTCCGCGAAGTTCTCGATGCCGCGAATCAGGGGAAGGTCTGATCAAGGTGCGAGCGAGGCCGTATAGGCCGCGAGATCGAGGATGTCGTCCGGCGTGAGCACGCTCACGACAGGCTTCATGAGCGCCGCCCAGAGGCCGTCCCGTGTGCCGTTGCGCATGTCGTGGAGCTGCCGCACCACATAGCTCGGTGACCGGCCGGCGAGCCCCGGGACGGGTCCGAGCCCGCGAAGGCCGGCGCCGTGGCACACGCTGCAGGCGGTCAGGCCCTTCGATTGACCTGCGGCGAGCGCGCGCCCGCGCTCGATGCTGCCGGGCGGAACGTAGGCGACGAACCCCGAGCGTGCGTCGCGAAGCTCCGTGCGTTCCAGATCCTCGGGCATCTCGACGATGCGTTGGCCGATCGGTTCCATCGCCGGAGGGTCCGCCGGCGCGAGCATCCAGCCCGTGATCGTGGGAACGGGCACCGTGCCGGATTCCACGACACGGATCCAGGGAGTGAGCGGCAATGCGGAGAAGTATTCCGCGGCCGCCCGCACCTCGTCATCGAGCGCGCCTTTTGCCGTGCTCACCATGAAGTTCACGGGAAGCGACCGCGGTTCCGAACTCCTGCGTGCACCGCTCTTGAACTCCGCCACCTGGCGGACGATGTAGTCGACCGGCAGACCTGCGAGGCTCGAGTTTTCCGGCCGGCCGAGGCCGTTGGGAAGGTGACAGTAGCCGCACGCCAGAACGCCCGGCCTGGGACCGTGCGCAACGGGCGACGGCATGGCCGCATGATCGCCCGGATGCCAGTCGGGTGCGTGGGCGACGTCGCGGATCTGGGTCAGCGTGAAACGGCGGTCGCTTCCCGGAACGCTGCGCGGGATTCCGTCGTCCGGAGCCGGCTTCAAGGAGGGCGGATTGACCACATAGGCCCACTCGGGAATGCGCTCGTCGGCGAACGACACCGTGATACCCAGCGCGCAGCCCAGCGCCACCGCAACGAATCCCTGAAGCCGCCTCTTCATGTGCGCTCCTGTTCGATCGAAAGAAGCCCGGCCGAGAACGGATCCCTCACCGGCCGAGAACGGATCCCTCACCACTTGTTGCGCAGCTCGCGCAGCTTGACGAAGACGGTGCGCGCATCCGGATTCTCCGGCAGGTCGTCGAACGCGTCGCGCAGGCGGGCGATCACCGTGGGACTGTGCAGCCGGAAGAAGGTGTTGATCTCCTTTTCCAGCGCCAGCGTGGTCACCATGGCGTGGGCCGGGTCCTGATCCAGCACTTCGTCCAGCAGCCGCTTCGCGCGAGCGTTGTCGGGCTCGCGATCCAGGGTGAAGCCGAGGTTGTTGGAGATGTAGTCGTGACCGGGATAGACGCGGGTGCCGTCCGGCAACCCGGCCAGCTGATCTGCGAACGTGCGGTAGAGCTCATCGGGATGGCCCCCGTTGTGGCAATTCCCCGCCCCGGCGTTGAAAAGCGTGTCGCCGCAGAACAGGGCCGGGTTGTCCGTGTGCGACCGCAAGCAGACGTGACACATGGTGTGGCCGGGCGTATCCATCACTTCCAGTTCCACCGTCTTGCCGACCCGGACGACATCGCCCGCGGCAAGCCCGCGGTCCACGCCGGGAATGCGCCCGCCCGCGTTGTGATGAGCCAGCAGCTTGGCCCCCGTCGCCGCGATGACCGCCTGGTTGCCCCCCGTGTGATCGCCATGCTCGTGCGTGTTGAGCACCTGGGTGATGTGCCATCCCCTGGCGCCGGCCGTGGCCAGGCACTTCGCGTGGTCGAGCGGGTCGATCGCGAGCGCCTCGCCGGTCTCGGGGCAGACGATCAGGTAGTTGAAGTTCCGGTAGGCGTTACCGGTCCAGATCTGTTCGACGATCACCGTGGTTCTCCGGGAAGACGGCCAGCCGCGTTCACGAGGGTGAACGCCCGGGCCAGTATAGGGCAGACTTGCGCCAAGACGACCTGCGCCGTGGCGGAACATGTGCCGGCCAAAGACGTCGAACATCGACTCGTCCCCAGGAACGGCCTTGATACACGCGTCCAGATTCGACAACACGTTCGTGCGCCAGCTGCCCGGAGATCCCGAATCGGGGTCCCGGCGGCGGCAGGTCCACGGCGCCCTGTTCTCCCGCGTGCAGCCCACACCGGTTGCCGCGCCCACGCTGATTGCCCACTCGCCCGAAGTCGCGGCGCTCGTCGGCATCGCACCGGAAGACGTCGCAACGCGCGAGTTCGCAGAGGTGTTCGGCGGCAATTCGCTCATCGAGGGCATGGAGCCCTATTCCGCCAACTACGGCGGACACCAGTTCGGCAACTGGGCGGGGCAGCTGGGCGATGGCCGTGCGATCACGCTGGGCGAGGTCGTCACCCCCGCCGGCGAGCGCTGGGAATTGCAGCTGAAGGGAGCCGGCCTCACGCCCTACTCACGGACCGCGGACGGCCGCGCCGTCCTGCGCTCGTCGGTGCGCGAATTCCTTTGCAGTGAAGCGATGCATCACCTCGGCGTGCCGACGACACGGGCGCTCAGCCTCGTGGCGACGGGCGAGCCGGTGATCCGGGACATGTTCTACGACGGCAATCCGGAACCCGAGCCCGGCGCCGTGGTATGCCGCGTGGCGCCGTCCTTCATCCGGTTCGGCAACTTCGAACTGCCTTCGTCGCGCGGTGACGCAGCCCTGCTGGAACGGCTCATCGAGTTCACGATCCGCCGCGACTATGCGGAACTGGGCGGCATCGTCGACACCGTCGAACGCCGCGCCCGTTGGTTCACCGAGGTCTGCGAGCGGACAGCGCGCATGGTGGCGCACTGGATGCGCGTGGGGTTCGTCCATGGCGTGATGAACACGGACAACATGTCCATCCTCGGACTCACCATCGACTACGGGCCCTACGGGTGGGTCGACAATTTCGACCGCGGCTGGACACCCAACACAACGGATGCCCAGGGCCGCCGGTACCGCTTCGGCCAGCAGTCGCAGATCGCGTACTGGAATCTGTGGCAGTTGGGCAACGCCCTGGTCCCGGCCTTTCCAGAAGTGGAACCGCTGCAGGATGCGCTTCAGCGCTACATCGAGACCTACGTGACGTGCGAGCGCGGCAATACGGCCGGCAAGCTGGGACTCGCCGAATGCCGCGAAGAGGATGCCGACCTGATCGGCGACCTGTATGACCTGCTGGAAGCGGCCGAAGTGGACATGACGATCTTCTTTCGCCGTCTCGCCCACGTCGATCCGGCGTCGCCTTCGCTCGAACCGCTCGACCAGGCCTTCTACGACGAGGTCAAGCGGGAGCGGCACGGCCCGGCGCTGCTGCAGTGGCTCGAGCGCCATGGCCGCCGCGTTCGGGAAGACGGCGAGCCTGCTGCCGCCCGGCGCGAGCGGATGAACCGGGTCAATCCGCTCTACGTGCTGCGCAACTACCTGGCCCAGGAGGCCATCGATCGCGCCACCGAGGGCGACAACGCCGGCATCACCGAACTGCTGGACGTGATGCGCCGGCCTTACACCGAACAGCCGGGCCGCGAACGCTTCGCCGGGCGGCGCCCGGACTGGGCGCGCAACCGGGCGGGGTGTTCGATGTTGTCCTGCAGTTCGTGAGAAGTTCCGTCAGCGGCGGCGGCGTGTCCGCGACACCGCCAGCGACAGGAATGCAAGGCCGCCACCCAACAGCATCCACTCCGACGGTTCCGGCACTTCGGGGGTGACCGTCACGTCCTCGGTGTCGATGGAGAAGTACAGGGAGGCGCCCGTCGCATACCGGTCGGCATAGAAGAGGGCCAAAGTATGCGTTCCCTCGGCGAGCACTTCCGTCGTGACGGGTGCGGCATCGAGCGCATGCACGCCGCCGTTCTGGACGACGAGGTCGCCATCGACGTAGAAGAAGGCGTCGTCGTCGGATCCCAGGGTGAATGTCACGGCAGCCGGTGCCGTCAGTTCGAAATTCCCCCGGAAGACGGCGGTGAGGAATGCCGCACCGTCGTCGCTTCCCGTGGCGTTTGGCGCGTACATCGCGTAGTTCTCGAACGGCATGGTGACTGTCGCGGTCCCCGTGGCGGCGACATTGGCGTTGCGGGTCGGCGACCACCACGTGATCTCGCGATCTGCCGAGAGATCGCTGATGGGGAATGCCGCGGAATCGTTGTAACCCTCGCCGAGCATAGGCAGCCCGTTCGGGCCGAGCGACCCGGCCACCATGTCCGCAGGCGAGCTGCAACACTGGGAATCGAAGTCCGGGTCGTCGTAGGACACCGAGAAGTACTCCACCGACAATGACGAGGCGGCGGATGCCGTTGCAGCGGCGACCAGCAGCAGCGCCGCTGCGGACGACTGAAGACGGGGGCGGAATGACATGGCGGATCTCCTTGGACTGGTGCGTTCCCGCCGCCACCTGGCAGCGGAACGGGACGGCTTCGCGCGCGCATCGATGCAGCCGCACGCATGCTGTCTCTACTGCCAGGGACCCTACCCCTTTGGCGGATCCGGTGCAACCGGACGGGTCGACGCATGCCGATTCGGCCTGACATTCGCCGTCCTCCGGATCACAATGCCCTTTCCCAGTCACCCAGCAACGAGGAGACGGCATTGAAATTCCTGAACGACCCCGAAGGCACGCGCCTGCCCATCAAGCTCGACACCACCACCAACGGTGAATTCTCTCCGGTACCGCTCGAACCGGTGCATCACGAAGCGAAGAAGGCCGGTCTGGACGACGCCACTCGCAATGCCCGGCGGCTTGCGCTACCGCGGCGCAACTTTCTCGTGTCGGCTTGCGGCGCCGCCACGGCGCTGCTCGCCATGAACGAGGCCTATGCGCGGCACGGCAGAACCGGCGGCTTCTACGATGTCCCGGCCGAAGCCGCTCTGGACCGTCAGCTCGCCGCCGCCACCGTGGAGGGCGAGGAGTTCATCTTCGACGTGCAGGGCCACTTCGTGAATCCCACCGGCGCCTGGACGAAACTGCTGCCGCCCGGCGCCACGCCGCTCAAGCAGATGCCCAAGACCACCGCCTGTCAGGGACCGGGGCAGCTCGACTACCTCCAGTGCATCGGTTCCGACGAATTCGTGAAGGACGTGTTCATGGATTCGGACACCGACCTCATGGTCCTCTCGTTCGTGCCGTCGACACGGCAGGGCGAACCGCTCACCATCGAGGAAGCCCACGCCACCGCGCGGATCGTCGAACGCCTGGACGGCATGCACCGCCTGTACATCCACGGCCGGGTCAATCCCAATCAGCCCGGCGACCTGGACGGCATGGACGAGCTGGCCTCGCGCTATCGCATCGCCGCGTGGAAGACGTACACCCAGTGGGGGCCGGACGGCACTCCCGGCTTCTACCTCGACGACGCGCCGGGCATCGCCATGATCGAGAAGGCGCGCAGGCTGGGCATCCGCAACATCGCCGTGCACAAGGGTCTGCCTTTCGGCAAGCGCTCCTACGAACACTCCACCTGCGTGGACATCGGCCGCATCGCCAAGCGCTATCCCGACGTGAATTTCCTCATCTATCACTCCGGCTTCGTCACCGGTTCGCCGGAAGGTCCGCACGATCCGAAACGCACCGACGGCGTCGATGCGCTCGTGACCAGCCTCATGGAGAACGGCGTAGGCCCGGGGTCCAATGTCTACGCGGAACTGGGATCCACCTGGCGATTCGCCATGCGCGACCCCGACACGGCGGCGCACACGCTGGGCAAGCTGCTGAAGGCGTGCGGCGAGAACAACGTGCTGTGGGGGACGGATTCCATCTGGTACGGCTCGCCCCAGGACCAGATCCAGGCGTTTCGCACCTTCCAGATCTCGCCCGCGCTGCGGGAAAAGCACGGCTATCCCGAGATCACCAGGGACATGCGCGCCAAGATCTTCGGGCTCAATGCGCTCAAGCTCTATCCCGTGCCGGACCACGTGCTCCGCAAGCATCTGACGAGCGACAAGGTCGCGGAGGAGCGCCGCGAGTACCGTGCCGAACGTGCGGACCCGACCTATCTCACCCACGGCCCCAGGACCCGCCGCGAGTTCCTCAATCTCAAGGCATGGGGCGGGTAGAATTCCCTTGGAGAATGTCTGACCGGTGGCGGCCAGTCACGGCGCACCGGTCGGAACATCTTTGGGCTCAGTACGACACACACACGCACCGGGAGGAGTGGTTCGACCATGGCAAGGAACACGATCAACAAGGATCCCAACAAGCTGAGATCGCGCAAGTGGTTCGCGAATCCGGAGAATCCGGACATGACGGCGCTGTACCTCGAGCGCTACATGAACTTCGGTCTGACGCGCCAGGAACTCCAGGCCGGCAAGCCGATCATCGCGATCGCCCAGTCCGGCTCGGATCTGTCGCCCTGCAACCGGCATCACCTGGAACTCGCGCACCGAGTGCGCGAGGGCATCCGCGAAGCCGGTGGCATCGCGTTCGAGGTTCCGCTGCATCCCATCCAGGAAACCGGCAAGCGGCCCACCGCGGCGCTGGACCGCAATCTCTGCTACCTGGGCCTGGTCGAACTTCTCTACGGTTACTTCATCGACGGCGTGGTGCTGACCACCGGCTGTGACAAGACGACACCCGCCCAGCTCATGGCGGCCGCGACCGTGGACATCCCGGCCATCGTGCTGTCCGGCGGACCCATGCTGAACGGCTGGTTCCGCGGCGAACGCACCGGGTCCGGCACCATCGTCTGGAAGGCCCGGCAGCTGCTGGCAGCAGGCGAGATCAACCACGAGCAGTTCATCGAGGTCATCGCGTCCTCCGCTCCGTCCGCCGGCCACTGCAACACCATGGGAACGGCCTCGACGATGAACTCGCTGGCCGAAGCGCTGGGCATGTCTCTGCCCGGCAGCGCCGCCATCCCGGCACCTCACCGCGATCGCGAGGCGAACGCCTACGAGACCGGCAAGCGCATCGTGGAGATGGTGTGGGAGGACCTGCGTCCCTCCAAGATCATGACCCGCGAGGCCTTCGAGAACGTGATCGTGGTGAACTCGGCCATCGGCGGTTCGACCAACGCGCCGATCCACTTCAACGCTATTGCCAAGCACATCGGCGTCAAGCTCACGACCGACGACTGGGAGAAGGTGGGCTACGACATCCCGCTGCTGGTGAACATGCAGCCGGCAGGCGAGTACCTGGGCGAGGAGTACTACCGCGCGGGCGGCGTTCCGGGCGTCGTGAACGAACTGCTGAAGGCCGGCAAGATCCGCAAGAACACCGTCACAGTGAACGGCAAGTCGCTGGCCGACAACTGCAAGAACACGCCCGTGCAGGACCCGCTGGTGATCTGGCCCTACAAGAAGCCGATGAAGTCCCAGGCCGGATTCCTGAACCTCAAGGGCAATCTGTTCGACAGCGCGATCATGAAGACGAGCGTGATCTCGCAGGCGTTCCGCTACCGCTATCTGTCCAATCCGAAGGACCCCAACGCCTGGGAAGGCCGGGCGATCGTGTTCGACGGCCCCGAGGACTACCACCACCGCATCGACGATCCCAAGCTCAAGATCGACGAGAACTGCATGCTGTTCGTCCGCGGCACCGGCCCCAAGGGTTACCCCGGCGCGGCCGAGGTCGTGAACATGCAGCCGCCCGCCGAGATGATCAAGCGCGGTGCGACGGAGTTGCCCTGCATCGGAGATGGCCGCCAGTCGGGCACGTCCGGTTCGCCCTCCATCCTCAATGCCTCGCCGGAAGCGGCGAGCGAAGGCAGCGGCCTGGCGATCCTCAAGACGGGCGACAAGGTTCGCATCGATCTCAACAAGCGCACCGCAAACATCCTCATCAGCACCGAGGAGTACAAGAAGCGCATGGACGCGCTCAAGAAGAAGGGCGGGTATGCGGTGCCGGAGAGCCAGACGCCGTGGCAGGAAATCCAGCGCAGCATGGTGGACGAACTGTCCAACGGCATGGTGCTGAAGCCTGCCGTGAAGTATCAGAGGATCTCCACCACCAAGGGCGTGCCGCGCGACAACCACTGAGCGCGCAGCGAGGCCGGCGAGTGCCGGCTGGAAAGTGCTCGACGGCCATTCTCCGGAATGGCCGTTTTGCTTTTCCGCCTAGGCGGAAAGCGCGTCGGTGACGATCGCGCGGGCCTCGTTCACCAGGCGGTCCAGGTGCCCGGCGCTGCGGAAGCTCTCCGCATACAGCTTGTAGATGTCCTCCGTACCGGACGGGCGCGCTGCGAACCAGCCCTGCTCCGTCACCACCTTGAGCCCGCCGATGGAGGCGCCGTTGCCCGGTGCCGCCGTGAGTCTCGCGACGATCGGATCTCCGGCGAGCACACCGGCCTTGACCGCCTCCGCCGTGAGCTTCTTGAACGCCGCCTTCTGTGCGGGGCTGGCCGGAGCGTCGATCCGCACGTAGAAGGGCGTGCCATGGCGGGCAGCAAGCTCGGCGTAGTGCATGCCGGGATCCTTCCCCGTCACCGCCGTGATCTCCGCCGCCAGGAGCGCCAGGATGATGCCGTCCTTGTCGGTGGTCCAGACGGTGCCGTCGCGGCGCAGGAAGCTCGCTCCCGCGCTCTCCTCTCCGCCGAAGCAGATGCTCCCGTCGAGAAGCCCGGGCGAGAACCACTTGAAGCCGACGGGGACCTCCAGCAGCCGGCGTCCCGCCGCCGCCACGACCCGGTCGATCAGTCCGCTCGACACGAGCGTCTTGCCGATGGCCGCCGCAGCAGGCCACTGGGGACGGTGACCGAGCAGGTAATGGATCGCGACCGCGAGGTAGTGGTTGGGGTTCATGAGACCGGCGGACGGCGTGACGATGCCGTGACGGTCTACGTCCGCGTCGTTGCCCCAGGCCACGTCGAAGCGGTCCTTGAGGCCCACCAGGCTCGCCATCGCGTACTGACTGGAACAGTCCATGCGGATCTTGCCGTCGTGATCGAGGGTCATGAATCCGAATGCCGGATCCACGCGGTCGTTCACCACCTGCAGATCCAGTCCGTAGCGTTGTGCGATGGGCTCCCAGTACGCGACTGCCGCCCCGCCCATCGGATCGACGCCGATCCGGACCCTGGCATCCCGAATCGCCGCCATGTCGATCACGCTGTCGAGGTCCGCGATGTACTCCGCCGCGAAATCGATCGCCGTGACGGCAGGCGATGCGAGCGCTTGTGCGCGGGGCGTGCGCCGCACGCCGGCGTTCGATTCCGCCAGCAGCTCGTTGGCCCTGCGCTCGATCCACCCGGTGACATCCGTATCTGCCGGTCCGCCATGTGGCGGGTTGTACTTGATCCCGCCATCCTGAGGCGGGTTGTGCGAGGGTGTGATCACGATGCCGTCGGCGCGCTCGCCGGGATTCCGGTTGTGCTCAAGGATCGCGCGAGAAATGACGGGAGTGGGAGTGAAGCCGCCCTCCGCCTGGAGGAAAGTCGATACGCCATTGGCGGCGAGAACCTCGACCGCCGAGTCCTGAGCCGGACCCGACAGCGCGTGTGTGTCCTTGCCCAGATACAGGGGCCCGCCGATGTTCCGGGATCGGCGGTAGTCGCACACCGCCTGGGTGACAGCAAGGATGTGCGCTTCGTTGAAGCTGCGGTCGAAGGCGTTGCCCCGGTGACCGCTCGTCCCGAAGGCCACGCGCTGGCGCGGATCGGTCACGTCCGGAGTCGCCCGATAGGCCTCGAGCAGCGCGGGAATATCGGTCAGGGATTCGGCCGGTGCCGGACGGCCGGCGAGAGGATGCGCCATCGGAACTCCTGGTGGGGGATCTGTGTCAGGTCCGATGGTAGCGCGGCCCGCCGCGCGGGCGTTCGCACGGCGGGCCGCACCGTTACTTCGGAACCTCCATCTTGCAGGTCGTGGGCAGCGCGCCGTCCTTGCCTTCGAGCCTGAGATCCGTCTTCCAGCCGTAGCCCGTGCCTTCGGCGTCGTACTTCACCGGACCGCCCACCCTGCTGAACGTCGCGATGTACTGCGGAACGATCAGCTGATGGTCTTCGGCGCGCATCCACGCCTCGCCGGTTTCGCCGGCATACCGCATGCCGTGCAGCGCCTTGGCGACCTTCACCGGGTCCGCGGACTGCGCCGTGTCGATGGCCTTGGCCAGCATGTCCATCTGCAGCTTCGGCAGGAACAGCCACATGTCCTCGTTGAAGCGCTTCTTGTAGTCGTTGGCGAACTTTTCGACCTTGTTGTCCGCGATGTTGGCGTGCCAGGTGATGATCTGCCGGATGTGCCCGTCACCGGCCTTGCCGATCGATGAAGGCACGCCCGCGTTGTGCGCATTGAGCGTGTAGTAGACGACGCCCAGCCCGGCCTCCTTGCTGGCCTTGATGAGCAGCGACAGATCGGGACCCCAGTTGCCCGTCAGCACCGTGTCCGCCCCGGAGGCCTTGATCTTGGAAACGTACGGTGCGAAGTCCTTCACCTTGCCGAGCGGGTGGAGGTCGTCGCCCACCACCTTGATGTCGGGACGCTTCGCGGCCAGCATTTCCTTGGCGGCGCGGCTGATGGCCTGCCCGAACGCGTAATCCTGATTGATGAGGTAGACCTTCGGCGTGCCCTTCAGCTTGACGATGTGGTCGGTGAGCGCGTTCACGCGCATGTCGGTGTGCGCTTCCCAGCGGAAATGCCAGAAGCTGCACTTCTCGTTCGTGAGGGGAGGATCCTGCGCCGCGATGTTGAGGAGAACGACGGCCTGATCCGGATTGCGGCTGTTGTGCTTGTTGAGCGTCTCGACGATGGCATGGGCGATGTGGGAGCCGGAACCGAGGGAGACGAAGCGGATTCCCGAGTCGATGATCTGCTTCATGATGAGCACCGTCTCCTGCGGGCTGCTCTTGCTGTCGAAGTGCAGCAGCTCGAGCTTGGTGCCGTTCAGCACGCCGCCGCGGGCGTTGATGTCGTCGATCGCCGCCTGCAGCATCCGCCCGTCGCTCTCTCCGACCAGCGCGAACGGCCCGCTCAGTGGATCGACGTGCGCCACCTTGATGGTGTCGGCGGCGTTCGCTGCCGCGGCCGTGCCCAGTATCGCCGCCAGCAGCAGCGACTTGAATCGAGTCCCGCTCATCGTGAATCCTCCCGTCGTTGGTCTGAATTGCTGAGGGAGAACTATAGCCCGGCACGGGACGGCGCGGACGCCATGGGGGCCGCGCGCGGAATGATCGACGGCTCAGCCGGCCTGCCGCCTTCTGCGGGCCGACATGGCAAGAATGCCGAGGCCAGCCGCCAGCAGCGCCCAGGTTTCGGGCTCCGGGACTGCGGCGGTCACCGAAAGGGAAATCCGCTCGCCGGCAGTCATTCCGTCGAAACGGATCAACCAGTTTTCGCCAGCACCATCGAAGAAGGGGTCGCCGACATACGCCTGCGTCACCAGAGCGGGCGTAAAGGTGAACGAGACCAGGCGGTCCTGCTGGATCGTCGCGGTCGCGGTGCCGTCGTTGGATATGAAACCGCCAGGCACGAACTTGCCTGCATCCAGCGCGAACGAAAGCGTGCCGAAGGGCGAAGCCGTGAAGTTGTCGACAATGCTGTTGAACAGGGCCGAGCCGCGGTCGATGTCCGCGGCGTCCACCTCGTAGGTCAGGACCACGCTGCCCGGTGCATTGAAGCCGATGTCGACGGCGACCGTGTCAGGCGTACTGAAGTCGGTTCCGGCGGTATTCCCGTTCAGCACGCTGTCGACGAGCGACAGCGCGTGAGCGGCAGGAAGCTGAAGCAAGGCAGCGGCGCCGGCCAGCGCGGCGATTCTCAGGGAGTTCTTCACGGTCGTCCTCGGTGGATGTCATGAAGTGCGCCCGTCCGAAACGGTGGAAGCGGGGCACACCGATGTTCCGTCTGAGTCTACGACCGCCGCGTGACGGCCACGCGTGCGGGCAGTGAGCCGTAGGAGCTACCTTCCGATCGAGCCTGTTCATCGGCCTGACACCCCTGACCGCAATACTCCGGCGCTCATTCTGAAAGCACCCGGAGATGCCATGAGCTTCCACAGACGGATCGACCGCCGCGACTTCATTCGGGGCGTCGGCGCATTGGGCGCGACGGCCGCCGGGCTCCCCGCCCAGGCCGCCGCCACTCCCTTCTCGTTCCTCCACGGCGTGGCCAGCGGCGATCCTCTGGCGGACCGAGTCGTGATCTGGACCCGCGTGACGCCGCAACAGGATGCGCCCGTTCCGGTGACTTGGGAGATTGCGCTGGACGACGCCTTCCGCCGCGTTCTGCGCCGAGGCCGTGTCCTCACGAATTCCGGGCGGGACTTCACGGTCAAGGTGGACGTCCTCGGGCTCCCCAGCGGGGCCACGCTCTTTTACCGGTTCAGCGCCGGAGCCGCGGAGTCTCCCGTCGGACGTACCCGGACGCTGCCTGTGGGTCACGTCGAACAGCTCAAGCTTGCCGTGTTCTCCTGCTCCAACTACCCGGCGGGCTACTTCCATGCGTACGGCGAGGCTGCGAAGCTGGACGATCTCTTCGCCTCGGTGCACCTGGGCGACTACATCTACGAGTATCCACGGGGCGGATATGCTTCGGACACGGCGGCCGCGATGGGACGCGAGGTGGAGCCGGCCAGCGAGATCGTCTCGCTCGCCGACTACCGTCAGCGCTATGCCCAGTACCGGAGCGATCCGGATCTGCAGACGCTGCATGCGCGCATGCCGATGATCGCGGTGTGGGACGATCACGAGATCGCCAACGACACGTGGAAGGACGGCGCCGAGAACCACGACCCTGCGACCGAAGGCCTCTTCTCCCTGCGCAAGGCCGCCGCGGTACGGGCCTATCACGAGTGGATGCCGACCCGGCCCGTCGATGCTTCGCGCCCGGACCGCATCTACAGGTCATTCGCCTTCGGCAACCTCATCGCCCTGCACATGCTCGACACCCGGGTGATCGGCAGGGATCGGCAGCTGTCGTACACGGACTACTTCGGTGTGGGAGGCTTCGACGCGGCGGCATTCCAGGCAGCGCTCACCCAACCGGCCCGTCAGCTCCTGGGTGCGGAACAGTCGGGCTGGCTCAACGCGCAGGTGGCCGGTTCCACGGCGACATGGCAGGTGCTGGGCCAGCAGGTGCTCATGGGCCGCATGAACATTCCCGCACCGCTGGTGCTTGCGCAGATCTCCTTTTCCAACTACGTGGCCCTGCTGCAGAAGGCAGCCACTCATCCGGAACTGCTGACGGCGCCCGAACAGGCGATCCTCGCCCAGCCCGCCATCCCCTACAACCTCGATGCCTGGGACGGCTACTTCATGGCAAGGGAGAACGTGCTGGGCTTGATGCGGGCGCTGAACCGCAATCTGGTCGTGCTCTCGGGGGACACCCACAACGCCTGGGCCAACGATCTCGCCGACTACGCCGGCAACGCGGTGGGTGTGGAGTTCGCGACGCCGGGTGTGTCTTCGCCCGGCCTGGAGGAGTACTTCCCGCTGGAGAATCCGGTTGCCGTGGCGGCGGGACTCACCCAGATCATCGGTCCGCTGCAGTACGCGAACACCCATCAACGCGGGTTCATGGTCGTGACGGCCAATCATGCCGAATGCTCCGCGAAGTGGTTCTACGTGAGCACGGTCAAGTCGACGGGCTACTTCCCGATCGAAGGTCCGGCGTTCAAGACGCTGCCGGGTCCGGCAAACCGCAAGCTGATTCCCGTCTAGACGAGGCGTCGGCACCGGGCAGTCAAGCCCGGTGCCGACCGCTACCGTGCCAGGACAAGCGATGGGGCGGCGCCGGTGTCAGCCGGCGTCGACCAGCCGTCCCGACTGATAGTCCAGGAAGGCCTGGCGCAATTCGTTCTCGTTGTTCATCACGAAGGGTCCGTACTGCGCTATTGGCTCGTTGAGCGGGCGCCCCGCGATGATGAGCGCACGTGCCGGCTCGTCTCCCGCGACCAGTTCCACACCATCCGCATCCGCAGCGTTGGCCAGGATTGCCATGCGTTGTGCCGGGACGGACGTCGCGCCTATCGCAACGCGGCCTCGATACACGTAAACGAACGCGTTGTGCCCCGCCGGGATGGACTGGGCAAGGCTCGCTCCGGCCTCCAGATGCACGTCAAGGTAGAGCGGCTCGGTCACGTCCCGCTTCATGGCACCGGCGATGCCCATGCTTTCGCCCGCGATCACCCGAACGGTCACTCCTTCCCCACGAACCTCGGGAATCTGTTCGGACGGGATGTCCCGATACCACGCGGGCATCATCTTGTCCTTCGCCGCCAGATTGAGCCAGAGCTGGAAGCCCTCCATCCGCCCTTCTTCCTGTTCGGGCAATTCGCTGTGAATCACGCCGCGGCCGGCGGTCATCCACTGCACGCCTCCGTTGGTCAGAAGGCCCTCGTTGCCGCCGGAATCGCGATGCCGCATCCGGCCGGCGATCATGTAGGTGATTGTCTCGAATCCGCGGTGCGGGTGCGAGGGGAAACCTGCGATGTACTCGTCCGGGTTGTCGCTGCCGAAGGCGTCGAGCATCAGGAACGGATCGAGACGCCGTTGCAGCGACTGCGTGAGCACACGGGTGAGCTTGACCCCGGCACCGTCGCTCGTCGCCTGCCCCGCCACGAGGCGCTCCACGGGCCTGGGCCTTGCCACGGCGTGGATGGTGATGGGCAATGCACTCATGCTTCTCTCCTTTGTCGTCTCGTCAGGCCGGCAGGGACAACGCCGGCGCGATCAGTTCGTTCATTTCCTCGCGCGCCCGGTCCAGCCCGCGCGCCTCGGCCTCCGGCCCCATGGAAAGCCCTTCGGCATACACGAAGTGCACATCGGTCATGCCCAGGAAGGTCAGCACGGTTCGAAGATAGGGCACCACGTTGTCGGTCGGCAGGCCGCGGTGGACACCGCCCCGGGTGAGTACCACGTAGACCTTCCGGCCTCCCAGCAATCCCTCGACACCGCGCTCCGTGTAGCGGAACGTGACACGCGCCCGGGAAATGGCATCGATCCAGTTCTTGAGCAGGGCGCTTACCCCGAAGTTGATCATGGGGGCGGCGATCACCACGGTGTCGGCTGCCTGGATCTCCGCGATCAGGGCGTCGTCGGCCGCAACGCGCGCCTTCTGTTCCGGCGTTCGCTGCGAATCAGGAGTGAAAAGCGCTCCGAGCGCGGTCTCGTCCATGACGGCAGGCGGATTCTGACCCAGATCCCGCACCTTGCGGACCGCGGCAGGCGTCGAATCGAGCAGCCGCTGAACGAGTTCGCTGGCCAGACGGGTCGATAGCGAGGCGGACCCTCGCGCACTGGAATTCACCTGCAGGATGTTCATGGCGTTTCACTCCGGAGGTTGTGATGGCATGAACTGTATTGGCGCCCCCGCGGCAACAGAAGCCGTCATTCTGGATTTCATTGTTGCTTTGATGGAACAATCCGCCCATGAACTCCGATGCCGACGACCTTCTTCTCTTCGCCCGAGTCATGGAAGCGGGCAGCTTCAGCCGGGCCGCGGAGCGGCTCAGGTTGCCCAAGTCCACGGTGTCGCGCCGGATTGCCGGCCTTGAACGCCGTCTTGGCGAAAAGCTCCTGCAAAGGACCACCCGCAAGCTGTCGGTGACCGCGTTCGGTGAGGACGTCCTGCTGCGCGCGCGTTCGATCGCCGCGGAAGTCGAAGACACCCTCTCGTTCGCGCAGCACAGGCAGACGTCGCCGCGGGGCCGGCTGAGGGTGTCCATGCCGGGAGACTTCGCGTCCTACGCGCTGGCGCCCACGTTGGCGCGGTTCGCGGTGGACCATCCCGATGTCTCGCTGGAACTGGATCTGTCTCCCCGGCGTGTGGATCTCGTCGGCGAAGGTTTCGATCTGGCCGTGAGAATGGGCGCCCTGGACGACGACGCGCAACTGGCGGCCCGCCGCCTGGCCGTCTTCCACATGGGTCTGTACGCCTCGCCTGCCTTCCTGCAGACGCATGGAAACCCGGATGACCCGGAAGCGCTGCGGCAGCTCCCGGCGCTGATGATGATGTCGCGCGCGGGCGAACCGATCCCATGGCGGCTCGAGCGGCGGCATCGCGACGGAACCACGGAGACCCGGAGATCGATCCGCCGCGCAGGACGACCGCGAATGCGCCGGACCTTCTGCTGCGCATGGCCCGGCAGGACGCGGGCGTTGCTGCAGCCACGGACTTCTTCACGATGTCCGACATCGCGGAGCGGCGCCTGGAGCGCGTGCTTCCCGAGTGGACGCTCGGGACCTCTACCGCCTGGGCCGTGTTCCCGGGACGCCGGCTTCTGCCGCTTCGTACCCGGCTCTTCATCGAAGTGCTGGCAGCCGTCCTTGCCCCCTGCAATCCCTCCGAAGCGTGAACGCCTCCGATCCTGCGGCAACGTGCGCGCAGCATCATCGGAATCAGGACGCGATCGCGGACAATCGACCGAACCGACGTGCTTGCGGTCGCGCGTGGGCAGGCCGGTGGCACGCCCGCCCGCTCAACCGACGAAGCGGTAGCCGACGCCCGACTCGGTCACGAAGTGCCGCGGCCGCGACGGGTCGGCCTCCAGTTTCTTGCGCAACTGGGCCATGAAAACGCGCACATAGTGGCTGTCCTCCACATGATGCGGCCCCCAGACGGCCTTGAGGATCTGGCGGTGAGTCAGGACGCAGTCGGGGTTGGCGGCGAGGTAGGCGAGCAGCCGGTATTCGATGGGCGTGAGGTGGACGACGGCTCCTCCCTTCCTGACGACCCGCTTGCCGAGATCGATCTCGATCTGCCCGAACGCGAGGCTGGACGCGCCGGATCCGGCGATCGCGGCCCGCCTGCGAAGGTGCGCCCGCACCCGCGCCAGCAATTCGGCGGCACTGAAGGGCTTCGTGAGGTAGTCGTCGGCACCGGCATCCAGCGCAGCCACCTTCTCGGCTTCGGCTGTCCGCGCCGAGAGGACGATGACGGGGACGTCGGACCAGGTGCGAAGGTCGCGGATGAACTCGGTTCCATCCATGTCCGGCAGGCCGAGATCGAGGATGACCAGATCCGGCCGGCGCGTCCCCGCATCGATGAGCCCGCGCCGGGCGTTCTCGGCCTCGACCGCACTCAAGCCTTCGGTCTGGAGCGCCATGCTCACGAAACGCCGGATCCTTTCCTCGTCTTCGACGACGATCACCACGGGGACCGCCTCGCTCACGGCTCCCTGTCTCCGGGAGGTTCGTCGACGGGAACGATGGGAGGTGTGCCGCGCGGCACGGTGAACGAGAACCGGGCCCCGCCTTCGGCACGGTTGGAGGCACGGATGCGACCGCCGTGAGCTTCCACGATCGCGCGGCAGATGGCGAGCCCCAGTCCCACGCCGGGAGTGGGACTCTCCCGCTGCCCGCGCTCGAACTTGTCGAACAATCTTTCCTCCTTGCCCCGGGGCAGCCCCGGCCCGTCGTCCGACACCGAGATCTCGACCTCCTGCTCGTTCGCGGCTGCCGCGATGCCGATGACGCTGCCGCGGGGTGTGTACTTCACGGCGTTCTCGAGCAGATTCGAGAATACGCGCTGCATCAGCGGCGCGTCCAACCGGAGCAGCGGCAGATCCTCCGGCAGGCGGACCTGCACCTCGCGGCCGGCGAGCATCGGCTCCAGGGCCTTCAGGGCGCTTCCCACGACTTCTTCGAGCGGATGCCACTGGAGGTCGAGTTCCACGCGTCCCGATTGCAGCCTGGCCATGTCGAGGAGGTTTTCGACCAGGGACGTCATGCGCCGGATCTCCTCCGTCATGGCCTCGGTCAGTTCCCGCTGCGCATCGGTCAGGCCGGGCCGTGTCATCACCAGGGACTCGGCGAGCCCCATGAGAACGGAGAGCGGTGTCCGCAGGTCATGGGAAATCGCGGCGAGCAGCGAATTGCGAAGGCGTTCCGACTCGATCTGCAGGGTGGTCGTCTGCGCCACGTCGACGTAGTGCAGCCGCTCCAGCGTGATGGCCACCAGGCTGGCGCAAGTCTCCAGCAGACGAAGCTGTTCCGGTGAATAGAACCTGAGCGATCGCCTCGGTTCCACGGCGAGCACGCCACGGATGCGCATCGGCGCCCGCAACGGGAGGTACAGCAGCGCGCTGCCCGGGAGGGTGTCGGTGCCGTGGCCTGCCGGTTCGCCGTGATCGAATGCCCACTGCGCGACGCCGCGATCGATCTGCAGGCTGACATCGCCTGCCGGCAGCGCCCCGTTCGCGTCGGCTGCGAGGACGGCCGCGCGTGTCGAATTCTGCCTTGATGAACTGGGTCACGATCTCCGAGATCTGGTCGGGCAGCAGCGCCGCGGACAGATCCCGCGACATGGTGTAGAGGGCCCGGACCCGCGCCTCCCGCCGGTTCGCCACCTTGGCCTGATAGGTGAGATCGGCAGTGAGCTGGCCGATCACGAGCGCCACCACCAGCATCACGGCGAAGGTCATCAGGTACTGAACGTCGCTGACCGCGAACGTGAAGCGTGGCGGCACGTAGAGAAAATCGAACGCGGCCACGCTCAGGACGGCAGCGGCGACCGCAGGTCCTCTGCCGTACCGAACAGCGACGACGACCACGGCGAGCAGGAACAGCATGATGACGTTGGTCAGCTCGACCACGTCGTGAAGGGGCGCGGCGAGGAGCGCGACAAGAGCCGATGCGCCGGCGGCCTTGCCGTACGCGGGCCACGGGGCGCGGAACCGGCCGCCGAGATCCGCGAGCAGGCTGTCCTCCTCTTCGCCCCGCCGCGGCCGCGCCTCGAGCCCCGGAGCGGTCTGGATGACGTCCAGTTCAGGTGCGGCCATGCCGACCCGGTCGGCGAAGGACCGCTGCCACGGGGCCCTCTTCCGCCCCAGGTTTCGTCCCACGACGACATTGGCGAGGTTGTGATCCCTCGCGTACTTGACGATCACCTCGGCCTCGTCGCTCCCGGCGAGCGTCGCCGTTTCCGCGCCCATGTCCCGGGCGAGACGCAGCGCCCGGAGAACACCGTGCCGCCGCGCCTCGGACAGACGCTGCAGCTTCGGAGTCTCCACATAGACCGCGTGCCAGGGGACGTTCAGCCGGGCGGCGAATCGCGCGGCGCTGCGCAGGAGCTTCTCGCCGGCCCCGTCGGGACCGATGCAGACGAGCAGGGACTCCTGAGTCTGCCAGACCTGCGAGACGGCCGCGCTGCGGCGATACGTCAGCATGTCCGCGTCCACGCGATCGGCGGTGCGCCGCAAGGCGAGCTCGCGCAGCGCAATCAGATTGCCCTTGCGAAAGAAACTGGCGACGGCACGCTGCGCCTGATCCGGCACGTACACCTTGCCTTCCTTCAGGCGCTGCAGCAGTTCGTCCGGCGGCAGATCGACGAGCACCACCTCGTCCGCACCATCGAAGACATGTTCGGGCACGGTTTCGAGCACGCGAATGCCGGCGATGCCGCCGACCACCTCGCTGAGCGTTTCCAGGTGCTGGACGTTCACGGTGGAGTACACGTCGATTCCTGCGGCGAGCAGTTCCTCGACATCCTGCCAGCGCTTGGGGTGGCGCGATCCCGGCACGTTGGAGTGCGCCAGTTCGTCCACCAGAACGAGCGCAGGACGGCGCTCGAGCGTGGCGTCGAGATCGAATTCCGGAAGCGTGCGATCCCGGTACCGGACCTGCCGCAACGGCACTCGCTCGATGTTCTGCGCCATGGTCTCGGTTTCGACGCGTCCGTGCGTCTCGACAACACCGATCACCACGTCGACACCCTGCTCCTTCATCCGCCGCGCGGCCGCGAGCATGGCGAAGGTCTTGCCGACGCCGGCGGAAGCTCCGAAGAAGATCTTCAGCTTCCCTCTGGGGGCGCGTGCCTCCTCGGCCTCGATGCGCTTGAGCAGGGCGTCGGGGTCCGGACGGTCTTCCATCACGGTCGGGAATCCGGGCGTGGGCGGCAAGCCGCCTTGGCAGGTGCGCCGCTCACGATCCGCGACCGTCCAGCAGGAGGTTCAGTTGCAGGACGTTGACGCGCGGCTCGCCGAGAAAGCCGAACTTGCGCTGCACGGCGACGCGTTCGACGAGTGCGGTCACGGCGGCGGCGTCCAGGCCGCGGGCCGCTGCCACGCGGGGCACCTGATAGCGCGCTCCGGCAATGGTGATCTCGGGATCCAGCCCGCTCGCCGAGGCGGTGACGAGATCCACCGGAATCGGGCGCCGGTCCCCCGGAGCCGCGGCGCGCAGCGCGTCGATGCGCGCCTTGACCGCATCCGTGAGCGCGGGATTGGCGGGGCCCTGATTGGAGCCACTCGATGCAGACGCGTTGTAGGGCATGCCTCCCGTCGCCGAAGGACGGCCCCAGAAGTACTTCGGATCGGTGAAGTTCTGGCCGATCAGCGACGAGCCGACGATCCGGCCGTCACGGCGGATCAGGCTTCCCTCGCTTTCGTGGGGAAAGGCGAGCCTCGCCACCACCGTCACCAGGACAGGGTAGAGCGCGCCGGTGAGCAGCGTCAGCGCGACGAACAACGACAGGGCAGGACGAAGCAGAGTCCCCATGGCATACCTCCTCAGGCAAGACCCAGAGTGGCGATCAGCAGGTCGATCGCCTTGATTCCGATGAACGGTGCGACGATGCCGCCCACACCGTAGACCGCCAGATTGCGCCGCAACACCGTCGCCGCGCCCGAAGGGCGATAGGTCACGCCCTTCAATGCGAGCGGAATGAGCACGACGATGATCAGCGCGTTGAAGATCACGGCGGACAGAATGGCCGACGCGGGCGAAGCAAGCCCCATCACGTTGAGGGCGGCCAGTTGCGGGTAAGTCGCGACGAAGGCGGCGGGAACGATGGCGAAGTACTTCGCGACATCGTTGGCGACGCTGAACGTCGTGAGCGCACCCCGGGTCATCAGCATCTGCTTGCCCGTCTCCACGACCTCGATGAGCTTGGTCGGGTTACTGTCGAGATCGACCATGTTGCCGGCCTCCTTCGCGGCCTGTGTTCCGGTGTTCATGGCCACGGCCACGTCCGCCTGAGCGAGCGCGGGCGCATCGTTCGTGCCGTCGCCCGTCATGGCGACCAGCCGGCCCTCGCCCTGGAACTTGCGGATCAACTGAAGCTTCGCCTCCGGCGTGGCCTCGGCAAGAAAATCGTCCACACCGGCCTCCGCCGCAATGGCGGCCGCGGTCAGCCGGTTGTCGCCGGTGATCATCACGGTGCGGATTCCCATGCGCCGCAATTCGGCGAAACGCTCCTTGATGCCGCCCTTCACGATGTCCTTCAGCTCCACGACGCCCAGGACCCTGGCGTCATCCGCGACCACGAGCGGCGTGGATCCGCGGCGGGCGGTCTCCTCGACCGAAGCCACCACGTCGGGTGGAAAGCGGCCACCCTGGGATTCCACGTGCGTGCGGATCGCATCCGCGGCCCCTTTGCGGACGCGGCGGAGCCCCAGGTCCACACCGCTCATGCGAGTCTGCGCCGAGAAATGGACGAACGTCGCGCCCAGCGCTGCGATGTCGCGGGCGCGCAGATTGAACCGCTGCTTGGCCAGCACGACGATGCTGCGGCCTTCGGGTGTTTCGTCGGCCAGCGAGGCGAGCTGGGCAGCATCGGCCAAGTCCGCCTCCGTCACGCCTTGTGCCGGCAGGAACGCTGCCGCCTGGCGATTGCCGAGGGTGATGGTGCCGGTCTTGTCCAGCAGGAGCACATCGACGTCGCCCGCCGCCTCGACAGCACGGCCCGACGTCGCGATCACGTTCGCCTGCATCATGCGGCTCATGCCGGCAACGCCGATGGCGGAGAGCAAGCCGGCGATCGTGGTCGGAATGAGGCACACGAGCAGCGCCACGAGAACGGTCAGCGACACGGGCGCACCGGCCCCGGACGCGGCAACGCTGTAGAGCGAGTAAGGCAGCAGCGTGACCGTGACGCCCAGGAAGATGATCGTCAGCGCCACCAGCAGAATGGTCAGGGCGATCTCGTTGGGTGTCTTCTGGCGCTTGGCGTTCTCCACCATGGCGATCATGCGGTCCACGAAAGTCTCCCCCGGGTTCACGGTGACGCGCACGACGATCCAGTCGGACAGCACCCGCGTGCCTCCGGTCACGGCGGAGAAATCGCCGCCGGATTCGCGGATCACCGGCGCCGATTCTCCGGTGATCGCGCTTTCGTCGACCGAGGCCACGCCGTCGATGACTTCGCCATCGGCCGGAATGACCTCCTGGGCGGCGACCAGGACGCAGTCGCCACGGCGCAGATCCGTGGCAGGCACCGTGTGCCATTCCGAACTCACGGTCTCTCCATGGAGCTTCTTGGCCCACGTCTCCTTCTTGAGGCCCCGCAAGGCTGCCGCCTGCGCCTTGCTCCGGCCTTCGGCGAGCGCCTCGGCGAAGTTCGCGAAGAGGACGGTGAACCAGAGCCAGAGGGTGATGCCGGCGATGAACCAGGCCGAGGCTTCGGCCTGGCCGCGCAGGGCCTCGATCCAGAGCAGTGTGGTGAACGCGCTGCCGATGTAGACGACGAACATCACCGGATTGCGCCATTGCACGCGCGGATCGAGCTTGCGCAGCGCTTCGACGAGCGCCGGTCCGGCAAGCTGGGTGTCGAACAAGGAATGGTGGCGGATGGTCATGGTGATCCCCCTGGGCTCAGCGCAGGGCAGCCTGCGCGAGATGCTCCGCCACCGGCCCGAGGGCCAGCGCCGGAACGTAGTTGAGCAGTCCGATCAGCAGCACGGTGCCGATCAGCAGGACGACGAACAGCGGGCCGTGCGTGGGCATGGTGCCGTTGCCGGCCGCAATGCGCTTCTTCGCGGCGAGCGCGCCGGCCATCGCGAGCACCGGCACGATGACGCCGAATCGGCCAAGCCACATCGCGAAGGCCAGAGCGTTGTTGTAGAAGAAGGTGTTGGCCGACAGGCCGGCGAAGGCACTGCCGTTGTTGTTCCCCGCGGAAGTGAACGCGTACAGGATCTCCGAGAACCCGTGCGCGCCCGGATTGGCCACGCCCACCCTGCCGGGTTCGACCGCTACCGCGACTGCCGTACCGATCAGGACCACCAGGGGCGTCACCAGTATGGCGATGGACGTCATCTTCATCTCGTACGCCTCGATCTTCTTGCCCAGATACTCCGGCGTGCGGCCGATCATCAAGCCCGCGATGAACACTGCGAGAACGGCGAACACGAGCATCCCGTACAGTCCGGCTCCGACGCCGCCGAATACGACTTCGCCGAGTTGCATCAGCACCAGCGGCACCATGCCGCCGAGAGCCGTGAACGAGTCGTGCATGGCGTTGACCGCACCGCAAGAGGCGGCCGTCGTGATGGCGGCGAACAGGCCCGACTGCGCAATCCCGAACCGCGTCTCCTTGCCCTCCATGTTTCCACCTGGCTGCTCGCCGGAGATGCCCTGATCGACACCCAGGGACGTCAACACCGGATTGCCGGCCTGTTCGAATGTCATCGCACCCACGGCGAACACGACGAACAGGACTCCCATGGCGGCGAAAATGGCCCAGCCCTGACGCTCGTCGCCCACCATGCGCCCGAAGGCGATGCAGAGGCCCGCAGGGATGAGGAAGATCGCGAGCATCTCCACGAGATTCGTGAGCGGGGTGGGATTCTCATAGGGGTGCGCGGAGTTGGCGTTGAAGAAGCCACCGCCGTTGGTACCGATCATCTTGATCGCCTCCTGCGAGGCGACAGGACCCATGGCGATCGTCTGCGTGCGGATCGTCTCCGTGTCGACCACGGGCTTGCCGGCCAGGTCGACGACCGGCTGGCCCGCTGAATCCACCCTGGGCCTGTCGACGGACGTCCCGTCGAGTGTCGTGGCTTCCTTGTAGGCGTCGAAATTCTGGATGACCCCCTGGCTCACCAGGAACACGGACAACAGGATGGAGACGGGCAGCAGCACCCAGACCGTGGCCCGCGTGAGATCCAGCCATGCGTTTCCGATGGTTCCGCTGCCGTGGCGCGCGAATCCCCGGATGAGGGCGATGGCCACGACGATGCCTGTCGCGGCGGAGAGGAAGTTCTGCACGGCGAGCGCTCCGCTCTGCACGAAGTAGCTCATGGCAGCCTCGCCCGCGTAGCCTTGCCAGTTCGTGTTCGTGACGAAGCTCACGGCTGTGTTCAGCGCCGAATCCGCACTCACCGCGGGGAGCGCCTGCGGATTCAGCGGCAGGACACTCTGCAGCCGCTGCAGCAGATACACGGCGATGACGCCGATCCCGTTGAAGACGAGCAGGGAGATCGCGTAGCGGGACCACCCGGTTTCCTCGTCCGGACGGACGCCGCACAGAGTCAGCAGACGTGTCTCGAAGCGGGCGCCGAACGGCAGCCGCCCCTCGAAAACCGCGGCGAGGTACAACCCGACCGGCCGCGCAAGCAGGGCGACGGCGAGCAGGAACACCGTCAGGAGAATCCAGGCGTGGGTCGTCATGAGAAGTCCTCCGGGCGCAGGAGCGCCACCACGAGATAGATCAAGAGGCCGGCGGCGACGAGCGCGCCCAGCGCGTACAGGGCGCTCACGGCCGGGACCCCAGCCGGTCGCAGAGCATGATCAATCCTCCCGCCAGCCCGATCAGGGCGAGGAAGACGACAAGGGCGAGCATGTCGGTCATGGCCACCTCCTTCGTAGATGCCGGGAGACAGTGTAGGAGCGCTGCCATCAGGGCGGGGCCAAATGTGTGCCGACGAATATCAAGAAACCATCAAGACCGTACCGAAATGCCCTGCAGCGCGACGTTTCGGGGATGCGGAAAGCGCGGGCTAGCCAATCGGGCGCCCCTCTCGTCATAATCCGGGCATGATCTCCGCCAAGCCGACAGTACAGATCGACAACGACCGGGTCCGGGTGACGGAATGGCGGTTCGCTCCCGGGGCGGCCACGGGATATCACCGGCACGAGATGGACTATGTCGTCGTTCCGCTGGTCGACGGCCGGGTCCGGCTGGTGGAACCCGCAGGCACCCGCGAGGTGCAACTGCACGCCGGCGTGTCCTATTCGCGGCAGGCGGGCGTGGAACACGATGTCATCAATGCGAACGATCACGAGTTCGCGTTCGTCGAGATCGAGCTGAAGGGTTGATCACGCCGATGCCCGTTCAGCATTCATGAGCGTCGTCGCGGTCTTCAACCAGAAGGGCGGCGTCGGCAAGACGACCACCACGTTCAATCTCGCCGCCGCGCTCACCCGCGCCGACCGACCGCCGGTGGCCATCGATCTCGATCCGCAGTCTCACCTGTCGCTGGCGGCCGGTGTCCGCAACGTGCCGGGGACGGAAAGCGTCTATGCCTTCTTCACCCAGGACGTGCCCCTTGACCGGCTTGCACGCGAGGTCCCTCCGGGTTTCCGTCTCGTCCCGTCCTCGCTGGACCTGTCGAAGGTGGATGCGCTTCATGGATCGGATGTCAGCATGACGCGAAAGCTGAAGGCCGGCGTGGAGGCTGCAGGCTGGATGGAGCATCCCGACGTACTCATCGATTGCTGTCCCATGCTGGGGGTGCTGACGCTGAACGCGTTGATGGCGGCGGATCACGTGCTGATTCCCGTATCCGCGGATTTCCTGTCCCTGCAGGGTGTCCACAGGATCAACGCGGCGCTGGATGTCCTGGAGCGCAAGGGCAACCGCAAGTTTCACCGGCGGGTGGTCGTGACGCGCTACGACGCCCGCCGCAAGCTGTCGTTTCGCATCTATCGCGACCTGCAGCAGGCGTTCGGCCCGATCGTCTGCGAAACGCGCATCCACGAAGCCGTGTCGTTGGCGGAAAGTCCGATGCACGGCAAGGACATCTTCGCATTCGCTCCGTCCAGCCAGGGTGCCGCCGATTACCGGGCGCTGTTGCAGGAGCTGGACTCGACCGGCTTCCTGGCTCCTCCCTGATGCCTCCGCGGCACCTGGGGAACATGCCGGCCCGGAACACCGTGTCCGCCGGATACCCGTGCACGTCCGGCATTCCGGACGTCCAGATCGCGGCGGCTGGCCGCATCGTGGCTGTCGATCGACGCCCTGCGACGATGCGGCGGCATCGGTGGGGTGCGTATCGATCGCACCTTCCCTAGAATCCACGGTTCACGTCCGATCAACCAGGAGAACCGTCATGTCCCGACTGAATCGTGCGGTGAGTTGCGTTGTGGCCCTCGCGTGCCTGACCGGTACACCGGCCTTCGCCAATATGGGCGAATCGGGTGCCTCGAGCACGGAGGCGAACTTCGTCGCCGGCCGGCAGGCCATCGAGAAGCAGGATTGGGAGGGTGCGCTGAACGCGCTGCGCAAGGCCGTCGCTGCCGACCCCGGCAACGCGGACGCGCACAACTGGCTCGGTTTCGCCTACCGGAAGCTTGGAAAGTTCGCCGAATCGTTCAGCGCCTACGACGAAGCGCTGCGGATCAACCCGCAGCACAAGGCGGCTCACGAATACATCGGCGAGGCTTACCTGCAGACGGATCAGCTCGACAAGGCCGAGACGCATCTGGCGGAACTGAACCGCCTGTGTACCCCGATTCCGTGCGAGGAGTACAAGGATCTCAAGCGGGCGATCAACGAATACAAGAAATCGCACCGATGAAGCGTGCATCGTCCGTGCGCGCCGTCGTCTGGGACTTCGGCGGCGTCTTCACCACGAGCCCCTTCATCGCGTTTGCCCGCTACGAGCGTGAGCATGGCCTGCCCCAACACTTCATCCGGACCGTGAACACGGTCAATCCGGATCACAACGCCTGGGCCCGGCTCGAACGCGCCGAGATCGATCTCGAAGGGTTCGACTCCGCTTTCGCCGAGGAGTCTGCGGCGCTCGGCCACGCGGTACCGGGACGCGACGTCGTCCGCCTGCTTTCGGCGAGGTGCGTCCGGCGATGGTGGAGGCCCTGCGGCGCTGCCGTACTCACCTTCGCACGGCGTGCATCACGAACAACTTCGGGGCCGTGGGACCGGAAGTCGTCTCCGCGGAACGTGCCGCGGCCTGGCGGGATGTCGCAAGCCTGTTCGAGTTCGTGCTGGAGTCGAGCAAGGTGGGCGTGCGCAAGCCGGAGCCCGCCATCTACCGCATGGCGTGCGACCAACTGGGCGTGACCCCTGGCGAAACCGTCTTCCTCGACGACCTTGGCATCAATCTGAAACCTGCCCGAGCGTTGGGCATGGCCACCATCAAGGTGGACGATCCGGACGTGGCACTGCAGGAACTTGAGGCCCTCACCGGCCTCGCGCTGCGCTGACGCGGCCGCTCAGTTCTGCCCGGGCGCTCGCCTGGGCTTGCGGCCGGCGCGTGCGAATGCCCGGTCGAACACGGACCTGGGCAGTACGCGCAGCAGCTTCGCCACGGCCGCCATCTGCCAGGGCACGACCGCGTACGGCCGCCTGGCATCGATGACGCGAGCGAACCGCTCCGCAGCCTCGTCGACGTTCAGCAGGAACGGCATCGGATAGGGATTGCCTGCCGTCATCCCGGTCGCGATGTAGCCGGGAAGCAGCGTCACGACATCGACACCAGTACCACGCAACTCGACGCGCAGACTCTCCAGGAAGGTGATGAGGGCGGACTTGGAGGCGCAATAGGCGCCTGCGCCCGGAAGGCCACGGATCCCCGCTACGCTCGCCACGCCCACGAGCGCGCCCGAACCGCGCGCACGCATCGCCTCCACGAACGGCTGGAAGGTCTTCACGGCCCCCACGACATTGACGTCCATGATCCACTGCAGGGTCTCGAGGTCGTCGGCGAACCCGGTGAGATTGCCGGCATTGACGCCCGCGTTGGCAATGACGATGTCCGGCGTGCCGTAGGCCGCCGTGAACTGCGCGGCAGCCGTGGTCATTGCGTCGCGGTCCCGGACGTCGGCCGCGTAGATTCCGCACGGCACGCCCAGCGTGCTCGCCAGAGTGTCGAGCCGGTCCCGCCGGCGCGCCACCAGACCGAGAGTCCAACCGCGGCGCGCATAGACGCGTGCCAGTGCGGCGCCGATGCCGTCGGACGCACCCGTGATGAATGCGCTGGCAGAAGCGCTCGCGGGTTTCATTCGCAGCGGACCGCAGAAACGAAGAAGCCGGCTCGAGGGCCGGCTTCCGGTGGCATCACTTGCCCGACTTCTTCTTTTCCATCCCGATCAGTTCATCGATGATCTGGTGCACTCGCGCGTAGTCGGGCTTGCCGCCCTCGACGGCAAAGGAAGGGCCCGTCAGATACTTGCCCGCCACGGCCACCGTGGGCGTGCCGGTGATGCGATAGGCCTTGGTCATCTGCATGGCCCGCTGCACCTTGTTGTTCACACCGAAGGAATCGTAGGCTTCGGCGAACTTCTTGGCGTCGATGCCCGGCTGCTGCGCGACCCACTTGTTCAGGATTTCGCGATCCCAGAGCTTCAGGTGTTTTTCGTGCACGGCGTCGTAGACCTTCTCGTGAAACTGATCCACCAGGCCGAGTGCCTCGAGGGCGTAGTAGATCTTGGCCTGGGGAATGCGCGATTCGTCCCAGACCGTGGGCACGTACCGGAACTCGACATCCTTCGGCTTCTTCGCCTTCCACGCCTTCATGGCCGGCTCGAAGTCGAAGCAGTGTCCGCAACCGTACTGGAAGAACTCGAGCACCTCGACCTTGCCCGCCGCTTCCGGCGCCTGGGCCTGGGCCAGGGGCTTGTAATCCTTGTCGGGCTCGACCTTGGCCAGGGCGCTGCCGCCCGCAAAGACCAGTACTGCGGACATCAGCAATGCCGGAATACGCTTCATTTCACCTCCTGGGTTCGGTAATCGGCCGGTCTCAAGGCGCCCGCTTTTCCTGCACTTTGATCAGCGACGCTTCCATATGGTTCTCTTTCAGTCGCGCCTTGACCGGTTCCATGGACTCAACGCTCTGGAATGGACCGAGGCGGACACGATGCCACGTCTTGTCGTCGGGCAGGACTGCCGTCTGGATCTGAGCCTCGAAACCCGCCAAGGCGAGTTTCGCCTTGAGGTTATCGGCATCCGCGGCGTTCTGGAAAGCCCCGACCTGGAGGAAATACGTGCCTGCCGGCTTGCCGCCGTCGGGCCTGGCGTCGGCAGCTCTGGGGACTTCGCTCTCCTTCACCGGCTGTTCCTTGCCCGCCAGGATTCCATAGAAGTCGAAGTCCGACTTGCCCGGCGCCGCTCCCGCCGCGTCGGACTTGCCCGCGTCTTCCGGAGTGGCAGAAGGTGACTTCTGTGCAGCGGGCGGCTTGGGGGGAGGAATCGGCTTCAGTTCTCTCGCCTGCTCCACGGGCTTGAACGGCTCGGGCATCTTGAAGAGATAGATCGCCACGCCCAGCGCTATGGCCAGCCCGACGACGAGGCCGATGACGATGCCGACCAGCATCGAGCTGCCGGACCGGCCGGAGGAACGCGGAGACGGCGATTTGTAGTCTTTGGTAGCCACGAGGCTCACATTTTCTCGGGGACGCCCACGCCCAGGAGGACGAGGCCATTTCGCAGCACCTGACGCACGGCCGCAACCAGGGCAAGCCGTGCCAGACGCAGTTCTTCCTCCGGAACGAGGAAGTGGGTCGCGTTGTAGTAGCTATGGAACTCGCCCGCAAGATCGCGAAGGTAGAAGGCCAGCGCGTGCGGAGCGAGATCGCGCGCCGCGGCTTCCACCGCGTCGGGATAGTCCTGCAGTCGCTGCATGAGCGTAGCCTCCTGCGGGGCGGCGAGCGGCAGAAGATCGGTGTCCGCAAGCGACGCCTCGTCGCCCCCCCACTGCTGCATCACGCTGCACACGCGGGCATGGGCGTATTGGATGTAGTACACCGGATTGTCGTTGCTCTGGGACTTGGCGAGATCCAGGTCGAAATCCAGGTGCTGATCGCACTTGCGCGCCAGATAGAAGTAACGCGTGGCGTCGACGCCCACCTCGTCGAAGAGATCCTCGAGCGTGACGAAGCTGCCGCTTCGCTTGCCCATCTTGACCGGCTCTCCGCCGCGAAACAGGGCGACGAGCTGGATGAGCGGCACCTCCAGCGTTTCCGGATCGTGGCCCAAGGCCTGCAAGGCCGCCTTCACTCGCGGGATATATCCGTGGTGATCCGCCCCCCAGACATCGATGACGCGCTCGAAGCCGCGCACGATCTTGTCGTGGTGATAGGCAATGTCGGAGGCGAAGTAGGTGTAGAGACCGTTCTCCCGCTGGACCACGCGGTCCTTGTCGTCGCCGAAGGCGGTGGATCGGAACCACCGCGCCCCATCCTGCATGTAAAGGTGCCCGCGGCTTTCCAGCAGATCCAGTACCTCGGCGACACGGCCGGACTCGAAGAGCGATCTTTCCGAGTACCACATGTCGAACCGCACGCCGAAGCGCCCCAACACATCGCGGATCTCGTCGAGCTGCCGCTCCAGCACCTGCCGCGTGAGGTGGCCGAAGTCGTCGCCCAGCAGATGCTTGGCCCGCTCGATGAGGGCGTCCATGCGCACCTCCACCGCGTCCTCGTCGGTGTCGTCCGCGGCCGGCAACCCCGTCGCCACTTCCTGCGGCGAGCGCACGAAACGGTCGCCATCGAGCGCCTTCAGCTCCTCGGCACGCAAGCGGACATAGTCGCCCTGATAACCGTTGGCGGGAAACGGAACGGTGGGACCGAACAGTTCGAGATACCGCACCCAGGCGGACACGGACAGGATATCCATCTGCCGTCCGGCGTCGTTGACGTAGTACTCCCGGAACACGTCGAAGCCTGCGGCCTTCAGCACGTTGGCCAGACTGTCTCCGTAAGCGGCCCCGCGCCCGTGCCCGACGTGCAGAGGGCCCGTCGGATTGGCGGAGACGTACTCCACCTGGATCTTGCGCCCCCTGCCGAAGGTGCCGACGCCATAGGTCTCGCCCAGCGCCAGGACACGGCGCACGATCTGGCAGCGCGCCTGCGGGCGCAGGAAGACATTGATGAAACCGGCCCCGGCGATCTCGACCTTTTCCACCCAGGGTGAATCGGGAAGCTGGTCGACGATGCTCTGCGCGATCTGCCGGGGATTCTTCTTGAGCGCCTTCGCAAGCTGCATGGCCGCGTTGCAGGCGTAGTCCCCGTGGGTGGAAGACTTGGGACGCTCGAGCGTGACTGAAGTCGCGGCCGCTTCGGGTGCAACGACTTCCAGCGCTGTCCGGAACAGCTCCGCGAGATGGGTCTTGGCGTCGAGAGGGGTGGATGCTGCGGACATGGGCTCAACCGGCAAAGCGCTGGATTATAGCCGCGGGTTTGCTCCGGTCCCTGTCACCACGACCGATTCCCCGCGGGCCCGCATGTCAGGAATCCAGCGGATCCACGTCGACGGACCAGCGTACGCGGCGCGATTGGAGTTGCGGAATCCAGCTCCGGAGCAGTCGATGGAGCGGAGCACGCTCCGCGCTCTGGACCAGCAGCTGGCCGCGCCATTTTCCGGCGAGCTTCGCCATCCACGCGGGCACCGGATCGTAGACACTCACCCCCGGCGCCAGCTGCCGTGCGAGGGCGGCGGCGGAGTCCAGAAACTCGAACACCGCGGACTGGTCGCCGGCCTCCGCCCGCAACAGGACCTGATGGGAGAACGGAGGGAAGGACATCCGTTCGCGGACCGCCAGCTGCTGCTCGGCAAAAGCAGCGTAATCCTGCTTCACCAGCGCTGCATAGAGCGGATGATCCGGCATGCGGGTCTGCACGAGGACTTCCCCCGGCAGACCTGCCCGGCCCGCGCGGCCGGAAACCTGAAGCAGCAGGGCGAACAGACGTTCCTCGGCCCGAAAATCCGCGGCAAGCAGCGCGGCGTCGGCATCCACGACGCCGACCAGCGTCAGCCTCGGAAAGTCGTGACCCTTGGCGAGCATCTGCGTTCCCACCAGAATGTCCAGCCTGTTCTCTTCCACGTCGTCGCGCAGCCGGTTGAAGGCATCCTTCTGCCGCGTGCTGTCCCTGTCGACACGGGCAATGCGAGCACCGGGAAGACGCGCTGCCAGGGCCGCCTCCAGGCGCTGTGTCCCCGCACCGACGGGCAGCAAGTCCTGATTTCCGCAACTGGGACAATGGCGGGCGATCGCCTCTTCGTGCCCGCAGTAATGACAGCGCAGTCTTCCGGCGCTCAGGTGGACCGTCAGACGGGCGCTGCAGCGGCTGCAGGGCGCCACCCATCCGCACGCGTGGCAGAACAGGGTCGGCGCGTATCCGCGCCGGTTGAGGAAGACGAGCGACTGCTCGCCCCGCTCCAGCGTACGCGCCAAGGCGCCGCCAAGGACTGGCGAGATTCCGTCTCCTTGTCCCAGGTCGCGGCAATCGACCAGACGAATCACCGGGGCCGCACTGCGAGGACGCTGAGGAAGCCTCAGCAGCACATAGCGGGCGGTCGACGCATGCCGCCAGCTTTCCATGGAAGGTGTGGCCGAACCCAGCACCACGGGAATCCCTTTTTCGCGGGCGCGGAAGATCGCCACGTCCCGCGCGTGGTAACGCAATCCTTCCTGCTGCTTGTACGACGGGTCGTGCTCCTCGTCGACGACGATGAGTCCGAGGCGGGGCATCGGGGTGAATACAGCGAGGCGCGTCCCGATCACGATGGCCGCCTCCCCCCTTGCCGCCGTCAGCCACCGCTCGCAACGTTCTCCGTCAGCAAGATGACTGTGCAACGCCACCACCTTGTCACGGCCGAAACGATCGCTGACGCGCGCCTCGAGCTGGGGCGTGAGATTGATTTCGGGGACCAGCAGAAGGGCCTGGCGGCCTCGCGACAGGACTTCCTCGATGACCCGAAGGTAGACCTCTGTCTTGCCGCTGCCTGTCACCCCGTGAAGAAGCGTGGGAGCGAAGCTGTCGAGGCTGGCTGCGATTCGTGCGACCGCCTCCTGTTGCGACTGCACGAGTATCGGTCCGCTCTCCGCGAACACCGGGCCGGACTCCGGGACCGAGGCAGGCGCATCGCTTGTCTGTACCCAACCGCGTTTGAGGAATTCGCGCAGCCATCGTTGCCCGGTCTCTCCCATCGTCTCGACCTGCGACCGGGAGACCGTGCCGTTGCAGCGCAGCAGCGCCAGCAGGCTCCGTTGGGCGATCGACCGGGAAGAAATCGCGTCCGGCTCGACCGCCCGCCCCGAATCGGTCAGAACGTACCAGGTGGAGCGGTTGACCGAACGGCTCGATGTCCTGCGCAGCGCCGTGGGCAGCGCAGTATGCAGCGTGGCCCCCAAAGGGTGCGCGTAGTAACGGCTGCAGAAGGACGCCAGATGGAGAAAGTCGGCAGGCAGCGCCGGCAGATGGCGCAAGAGCCGGAGAGGCGATTTGAGCCTGTCGGGCGAAACGGAAGTCGTCTCAGCCGTTTCGACGACCACCCCTACGGCGCGACGCCGGCCGAAGGGCACGACGATCAGTTCGCCCGGCGTGGCCCTGCCTTCCGGTGGTTCGGTGTAGTCGAACAGCTCATCGACGGGCACATCCAGGGCCACGCGAAGAATGGTCATCCGGGTTTCCTGGCATCAGCGGGTTAGCCTCGACAGCTACGGAATTGCGTCACATGCGACGTGGAACCCTATGGCCGGCAAGATGTTTTCGTGATCGATCATTGCTGTGGATAAATCTGTTGATAGGCCCCGCCGGCAAATGTCAAGCGCGTTCCTTTCCGGATTGCGCAACCCAGTCCGACCGCTACCACTTTATTACCAGAAATCAACGAGGTGCACGACAAACCGGGCATTCCATCTGGATAACGGCACGCAAGTGCGCGACCACGCTCCCAATTTGTGCATAAGTTGGCCGTTCGCCCGGGCGAACCTCGACTAATGATAGTTTCTGGACTGCTCGTGGACGGCATCCACGAGCGCCGCCACGTTTTCCGGAGGTGTGTGCCGTGATACGCCGTGACCGAGGTTGAACACGTGGCCGCTGCCGGATCCGTAGGCGGCGAGCACCTTATGGGCCTCGCGTCGCACGGTGTCCGGATCGGTCAGGAGAATGGAAGGATCGAGGTTACCCTGGAGCGCCACGCGGGTGCCCACCCGGGCTCGCGCCGCCCCGATGTCGATGGTCCAGTCCAGCCCCACGGCATCGCATCCGGTGGCCGCCATCCTTTCCAGCCACAGGCCGCCGCCCTTGGTGAAGAGGATGTTGGGAATCCGCTGGCCGTCACGCGTCCGGGTGATTTCCTGCACGATCTGATGCAGGTATTGCAGCGAGAATTCCGCATAGGACGCTTCGGAAAGGGCGCCGCCCCATGTGTCGAAGATCATGACCGCCTGCGCGCCGCTTTCGATCTGCGCATTCACGTAGGCGATGACCGCCTTGGCGGTGATTCCGAGAATCTTGTGCAGGAGATCCGGGCGCGCATACAGCATCGTCTTGACGCGCTCGAAGTCGGTGCCGCCCTGTCCCTCGATCATGTAGCAGGCAAGCGTGAACGGGCTTCCGGAGAAGCCGATCAGCGGGACTGTGTTGTCGAGCGCCTTTCGGATCTGCGACACCGCGTCCATGACATACCGCAGGTGATCCCATGGATCCGGCACCGAAAGATCGTTGATCTCCCACTCCTCACGCAGCGGCCGCTCGAAGCGGGGGCCCTCGCCTTCGGCGAAGTACAGGCCCAGTCCCATTGCGTCCGGGATCGTGAGGATATCGGAGAACAATATGGCGGCATCGAGGGGAAACCGCGCGAGCGGCTGCAGCGTGACCTCGGTCGCGAGATCGGGGCTGCGGCACAGCGAGAGGAAATCGCCCGCCCGTGCACGCGTGGCGTTGTACTCTGCAAGGTAACGACCTGCCTGACGCATGATCCAGATCGGCGTATAGGGGGTGGGCTCCCGGAGCAGGGCGCGAAGAAACGTGTCGTTCTTGGGACGTGACATGGGAGCAGGCACCCGCATCAACGGGTGACGGAAGTTGGGGGATTCGGAATGTCGCGGACGGGGATGTCCGAAAGAGTCCCCGGAGGTCGATGCTGCTCCGCCATGCCGGTGTGCGGCGGAGCAGACCGGATCACCGAGGCAGCTCGCTGCTTCCCATCAGGAATTCGTCCACTGCGCGCGCGCACTGGCGACCTTCCCGGATGGCCCAGACCACCAGCGACTGGCCCCGGCGCATGTCGCCGGCGGCAAACACCTTGGAAACGCTGGTGCGATAGCTACCCGACCCTTCCGTCACTGCTTTCGCGTTGCCGCGACCGTCCTTCTCCACGCCGAACGACTCGAGCACGGTGGCGACGGGCGAAACGAAGCCCATGGCAAAGAGGACCAGATCTGCGTGCAGCTCGAACTCGCTGCCGGCCACTTCCTGCATCTTCATCTGACCGGTCGCTGCGTCCTTCTTCCATTCGACGCGAACCGCCACGAGACCGGTCACTTGACCATTCTCGCCCTTGAATTCGCGGGTGGAGACTGCCCAGTCACGCGCACAGCCTTCTTCGTGCGAGGAAGAGGTGCGCAGCTTGAGCGGCCAGTAAGGCCAGGTCAGCGGCTTGTTCTCCTGCTCCGGGGGCTGCGGCAGCAGTTCGAACTGTGTCACGGACTTGGCGCCATGACGGTTGGAGGTGCCGACGCAATCGGAACCCGTGTCGCCCCCGCCGATGACGATGACGTGCTTGCCCGTCGCAAGAATCTGATCCTTGACCTTGTCCCCCGCGACCACCCTGTTCTGCATGGGCAGGAACTCCATCGCGAAATGAACGCCTTTCAGGTGTCGGCCGGGAATCTGCAGATCGCGCGACTGCTCTGCACCGCCGGACAACACCACGGCGTCGAAGTCCGCAAGGACGCGTTCAGCCGGGATCGTCTCCGTCGCTGCATTGCCGACCTTGGTGTCGGAAGGCAAGGCGCCGATCAGCACGCCGGGCCGGAACTCAACACCTTCCGCCTGCATCTGCGCCATGCGGCGATCGATGTGGTGCTTGTCCATCTTGAAATCGGGAATGCCGTAGCGGAGCAGTCCGCCGATCCTGTCGTTCTTCTCGAACACCACGACGGCGTGACCTGCGCGGGCGAGTTGCTGAGCACAGGCGAGCCCCGCAGGCCCCGAGCCCACCACTGCCACGCGCTTGCCTGTCTTGCGGACGGGCGGTTGCGGAACCACCCAGCCCATCTCCCAAGCCTTGTCGATGATCGCGTGTTCTATGGACTTGATGCCGACGGCGTCGTTGTTGATGTTCAGCGTACAGGCCGCTTCGCAGGGAGCAGGACAGATGCGGCCGGTGAACTCGGGAAAATTGTTCGTCGAATGCAGCGTGGCGATCGCGCTCTGCCAGTTCTGCTTGTAGACCAGGTCGTTCCAGTCCGGAATGATGTTGTTCACCGGACAGCCCTGCATGCAGAACGGAATGCCGCAATCCATGCAGCGCGCCCCCTGGAGCTTTGCCTCGTCGTCCTTGAGGTGGCCGACGAACTCGTGCCAATGCTTGAGCCGCGCATCCTTCGTTTCGGTGGCCTCGGCGAGGCGTTGGAACTCCATGAAACCGGTGATCTTGCCCATCGTCTTTGTCAGTCTTCAGTGATGTGGTGCCGTCCGCCGGAGGCTCGCGGAGGGAGCCGCGGACTTTCGCCCGCGGCCTTCTGGTGTCTGCGGATCAGGCTGCGATCTTGCCGTTCTTCTGCGCGAGTTCTCCCAGCGCACGGCGATACTCGTTCGGGAACACCTTGACGAAACGGGGGCGCCACTCGTTCCAGCTGTCCAGAATCGTCTGTGCCCGCGCACTTCCGGTGAAGCGGGCATGATTCTCGACGTAACGCTTGAGCACCGCCTCGTCGGAGGTCTGAAGGTGCCACAGGTCACGTGAGAGCCTGGCTTCCTGTTCCGATTCCGTCAGCACCGGTTCGAGTGTGACCATGGACAGGTTGCAGCGCGACTTGAACGAACCGTCCTCGTCCAGCACGTATCCGATGCCGCCGGACATGCCTGCCGCGAAGTTGCGGCCGGTCATTCCCAGCACCAGCACGGTTCCGCCCGTCATGTACTCGCACCCGTGGTCCCCGCACCCTTCCACCACCGCCACTCCACCGGAGTTGCGCACGCAGAAGCGCTCGCCGCCCACCCCGCGGAAATAGGCTTCACCCGCGATCGCTCCGTACATGACGGTGTTGCCCACGATGATGTTCTGGGTGGGGTCCCCGCGGAACTTGGGTGAAGGCTGCACCACGATGCGTCCGCCGGACAGCCCCTTGCCCACATAGTCGTTGGCCTCGCCGATGAGATCGAGCGTGATCCCGCGCGAAAGGAAGGCGCCGAAACTCTGACCCGCGGAACCCGCGAATTTCACGTGAATCGTATCGTCGGGCAGGCCGGCCAACCCGTAGCGGCGGGCGACCTCGGACGAAAGCATGGTGCCCACCGTCCGGTTCAGATTGCGGATCGGCATGTCGATGGCCACCTTCTCGCCGCGTTCGAGGGCCGGCCCCGCCAGCTCGATCAGCCTGTGGTCGAGTGCCTTCTCCAGCCCGTGATCCTGTGTTTCGACGTGCCTGCGAGCCACCTCGGCACTCACGGCCGGGGTATAGAAGACCTTGCTGAAGTCGAGCCCTCTCGCCTTCCAGTGATCGATCCCTGCCTTCATGTCCAGAAGATCCGACCGGCCGATGAGATCGTCAAAGCGGCGAATGCCCAGCTGCGCCATGTAGGACCGCACTTCTTCGGCAACGAAGAAGAAGTAATTCACCACGTGCTCGGGCTGACCGCGGAATTTCCTGCGCAGTTCCGGATCCTGCGTCGCAACGCCCACGGGACAGGTGTTGAGATGGCACTTGCGCATCATGATGCAGCCGGTCACCACCAGCGGGGCCGTGGCAAAGCCGAACTCGTCCGCGCCGAGCATCGCACCGACGACGACATCGCGGCCGGTCTTCATCTGGCCATCGACCTGTACGGCGATCCTTCCGCGCAGCTTGTTCAGCACCAGTGTCTGCTGCGTTTCGGCAAGCCCGAGTTCCCAGGGCGTGCCCGCATGCTTGATCGACGACCAGGGCGACGCCCCGGTTCCGCCGTCGTGCCCCGCAATGGTCACGTGGTCCGACTTGGCCTTGGACACACCCGCTGCCACCGTACCCACGCCGATCTCGGACACGAGTTTCACGCTGATGGACGCCCGAGGGTTGGCGTTCTTCAGGTCGTGGATGAGCTGCGCCAGATCCTCGATGGAATAGATGTCGTGATGCGGAGGCGGCGAGATGAGCCCCACGCCAGGCACCGAGAACCGCAGTTCCGCGATGTACTCGGAGACCTTGTGACCGGGCAACTGCCCGCCTTCTCCGGGCTTGGCGCCCTGGGCCATCTTGATCTGGATCTGGTCGGCCGAACCCAGGTACTCCGCCGTCACCCCGAACCGTCCGGAGGCGACCTGCTTGATCTTGGAGCGAAGCGAATCGCCTTCCTTGAGCTCGATGTCGCGCGCGACGCGGTCCTTGCCCAGCCGCGACGCCAGCGTTTCACCGCTCTTCACCGGCGTGAATCGCCGGGGATCCTCGCCTCCTTCACCCGTGTTGGACTTGCCGCCGATGCGGTTCATCGCAACGGCGAGCGTCGAATGCGCCTCTGTCGAGATGGAGCCGAGCGACATGGCACCAGTCGCAAATCGCTTCACGATCTCCTTCGCGGGTTCCACTTCTTCCAGCGGAACGGAACGATCCGGGTCCACGCGGAAATCGAAGAGCCCGCGGAAGGTCATGTGGCGCCGCGACTGATCGTTGATGATCCGTGCGTATTCCTGGTAGGTCTCGTAGGAGTTGGCGCGCGTGGAATGCTGGAGTTTCGCGATCGCATCCGGCGTCCACATGTGTTCTTCGCCGCGGATCCGGAAAGCGTATTCGCCGCCTGCTTCCAGTGCACCGGCCAGCACGGGATCGCTGCTGAAGGCGCTGCGGTGCATGCGGATCGCTTCTTCCGCCACCTCGAAGACGCCGATGCCTTCCACCGACGAGGTTGTTCCCGTGAAGTACTTGTCGACAAGAGTGCTGGCCAGCCCGACCGCCTCGAAGATCTGCGCGCCGGTGTAGGACATGTAGGTCGAGATGCCCATCTTCGACATGACCTTCATGAGCCCCTTGCCCACCGCCTTGACGAAGTTCTTCGCGGCCTTCTCGCCCGCGATGTCGGCCGGCAGCCCGTCCTGCGCAACCTGCAGCGTTTCCAGGGCGAGGTAGGGGTGCACCGCCTCGGCGCCGAAACCTCCGAGCAGCGCAAAGTGGTGCACTTCCCGTGCGGACCCTGTCTCGACCACCAGGCCGGCGGAGGTTCGCAGCCCGCGGTTGACGAGATCCAGGTGAATGGCCGATGTGGCGAGCAGCGCGGGAATGGCAACGCGTTCCGCGCTCACCTTGCGGTCCGACAGAATCAGGATGTTGTACCCCGAGCGGACCGCATCCACGGCCTCGGCGCAAAGACTCGCCAGACGCGCCTCGATGGCCTGATTGCCCCAGGCAACGGGATAGCAGATGTCGATTTCGTACGCGCGGAACTTGTTGTCCGTGTGCGCAGCGATGTGCCGGATCTTCTCCATGTCCGCGAAGTCGAGGACAGGCTGCGACAACTCGAGACGCATGGGGGGATTCGTTTCGTCGATGCCCAGCAGATTCGGCTTGGGGCCGACGAACGACACCAGCGACATGACCAATTCCTCGCGAATCGGATCGATCGGCGGATTGGTCACCTGCGCGAAGAGCTGCTTGAAGTAGTGGTACAGCGTCTTGTTCTTGTCGGACAGCACGGCCAGCGGGCTGTCGTTGCCCATGGAACCTATGGATTCCTCACCATTGCTGCCCATGGGCAGCAGCTGGAACTTGAGGTCCTCCTGCGTGTAGCCGAAGGCCTGCTGGCGGTCCAGCAGAGGCACGCTCGCCACGGGCAGCTCGACGTTCGGCTCCGCGATGTCGTCGAGCTTCACCCGGATGCTGTCGATCCAGCCCCGGTACGGCTTGGCAGCCGCCAGCTGGTCCTTGAGCTCCTTGTCGTCGATGATCCGGCCAAGCTCCAGATCCACGAGGAACATCTTGCCGGGCTGCAGGCGCCACTTCTTGACGACGCGGTCTTCGGAAATGGGCAGGACACCCGTTTCGGATGCCATCACGACATGGTCGTCGTCCGTCACGAAATACCGGGCAGGACGCAATCCGTTGCGGTCCAGAGTGGCACCGATCTGGCGTCCATCGGTGAAGGCCACCGCCGCGGGACCGTCCCAGGGCTCCATCATGGCCGCGTGATATTCATAGAACGCGCGGCGGTTGGGATCCATCAGCGTGTGCTTCTCCCACGCCTCGGGAATCAGCATCATCATGGCGTGGGACATCGAGTATCCGCTCATCACCAGCAGTTCGAGCGCATTGTCGAACGACGCCGAGTCGGACTGCCCCGGATAGACGAGCGGCCAGAGCTTGTCGAGGTCCTTGCCCAGTGCCGGAGAGGAGATCGCACCTTCACGGGCACGCAGCCAATTGACGTTGCCACGCAGCGTGTTGATCTCGCCGTTGTGGGCGATCAGCCGGAACGGATGGGCGAGGTCCCAGGTCGGGAAGGTGTTGGTCGAGAAGCGCTGGTGCACCAGTGCAAGGGCCGAAACCACCCGCGGATCCCGCAGGTCAAGGTAGTAGTTCCCCAGCTGATCGGCCAGCAGCATGCCCTTGTAGACGATGGTGCGTGCCGACATGGAGGGAACGTAGAACTCCTTGCCATGCGCAAGCTTGAGGGACTGGATCGCATGTCCGGAACGCTTGCGGATCACGTAGAGCTTGCGCTCGAGCGCATCGGTCACCGTGACATTGCTCCCGGCCCCGATGAACACCTGCCGCATGACCGGCTCGATGCGCTTGACCGACTCGCCGAGGACCGACTGGTCGCGCGGCACATCGCGCCAGCCGAGCAGCACCTGCCCTTCTGCGCGGATTGCGCGCTCGATCTCCTGCTCGCAAGCCAGCCGGCTGGCCGGCTCCTGCGGCAGGAAGACCATGCCCACGCCGTACTCGCCCAGCGGGGGAAGCTCGATGCCGCGCGACTTCAACTCCTCGCGGAAGAACGCACGGGGCAACTGGAGAAGAATACCGGCGCCGTCGCCGGCGAGCGGATCGGCGCCCGTCGCCCCCGATGGGTGAGATTGCGAAGAATCTGGAGGCCCTGCGCGACGATTTCGTGACTTTTTCGTCCCTTGATGTGGGCGACAAAACCCACGCCGCAGGCGTCGTGCTCGTTATGGGGGTGATACAACCCCTGTTGGCTCGGCGGGAAGGACTCAACCACGGTGTACCTCTCGGTCTTCTGCTTGGGCTCGCGCGCCCCCCCCGGATGCGCGGATGCGGGGGGGTCCCTCACGCCTTGACAGGCTCGCGTTCTCTGAGGGCAAGGGGCGAAATGTTAACCCCAAGGCCCGGGGGCTTCAACCGGGCGAGAGCGCGGTCTTGCCGATGACTCAAGAGTTTTGATGTGAGCCGGCAGGCATGGCCGGCGTGGCAGCACCATGAAAGTGCATCCGGTCCGCATCGAGGCCGTCACTGCATCCGGCCGGATCTTCCCGCTGGACCGCGGGCGAGATGGCTCCTCGTGCGGCAGCGCCACCGGTCGTGCAGACCCTCGTACTTCGAACCCCGTACTGCCCTGGCGCTCCCATCCGCCGGACGGGCCCAGGAATGCAGGGCAGCCCAGGTCTTGGGCCTTCCCTAGATCGATTCGATGGCAAAGAGCCGCCGGTGCTCCGCGATGGCGTACCGGTCGGTCATGCCGGCAATGTAGTCGGCGATGGCTCGCATTCCGTCGGATTCGGCCCGCCGCTGGAATTCTGGAGGAAGAAGCCGGGTGTCCGCCGCGAACGCGGCGAACAGTTCGGTAACGATGCGCTTGGACTTGGCCGCCATGCGCGCAACGCGGTAGTGCTGGTACAGGTGCTTGCGCAGAAACACCTTGAGTTCCTGCTGCTCGTCCCGGATCGCGGCGCTGAACCCGATGAGAGGCGGGGCCGCGCGAACGTCGTCGATGGTTGCCGGCGCGGCGGCGGCTATGGCGGCGCGGCTCTGGGAGGTGAGATCGGACACAAGAGTGTTGATCATGCGGCGGATCGTCTCGTGAACCCGCCGCCGGTCCTGGAGATCCGGATAGCGGAGGGTGACCTCGTCCATGTGCCTGCGGAAGATGCCGACGCCGGACAGGGTCTCGAGGTCCAGCAGGCCGGAGCGCAGCCCGTCGTCCACATCGTGATTGTTGTACGCCAGCTCGTCGGCGATGTTGGCGAGCTGGGCTTCCAGGCCGGGCTGGCGCTTCTTGAGAAACCGCTCGCCGACGTCGCCCAGTTGCGCCGCATTCTTGATCGAACAGTGCTTGAGGACTCCCTCGCGCGTCTCGAAGGTCAGATTGAGCCCGTCGAACTCGGCGTAGCGAGTCTCCAGATAGTCCACCGTCCGCAACGACTGAAGGTTGTGCTCGAATCCCCCGTGATCCCGCATGCACTCGTTCAGCGCGTCCTGCCCCGCATGGCCGAACGGTGTGTGGCCGAGGTCGTGCGCCAGGGACACCGCCTCCACGAGGTCCTCGTTCAGGCCGAGATTGCGTGCGACCGAGCGCGCGATCTGGGCGACCTCGATGGAATGGGTGAGCCGGGTGCGGAACAGATCCCCTTCATGGTTCACGAAGACCTGGGTCTTGTATTCGAGACGGCGGAATGCGGTGGAGTGAACGATGCGGTCGCGGTCGCGCTGATACTCGCCGCGTCCCGCCGCAGGCGCTTCGGCGACGCGCCGCCCCCTGGAGACGTCGGGGCGCGCTGCGTAGGGAGCCAGATCAGCCATTCGCGGCGCGGGCGGAGAGCACCCGCGCGAGCACGTCGGGGGGCACGGACCCATCCACATAGGCGTCCCCCAGAGCACGCAGAAGCACGAATCGCAGCTTCCCGCCCTCCACCTTCTTGTCGTGCCCCATGAGATCGAGCCATTGTGCGAGCGGAAGTCCCGGCGCGTTGACCGGCAGCCTCGCCCGCTCGAGAATCGCCTCGATGCGGGCGACCTCCCGCTCCGGCAAGTGGCCCAGTTCACGGGAAGCGCGGGCGGCCAGCACCATTCCGGCAGCGACCGCCTCACCATGCAGCCAGGTTCCGAACCCGAGTGCCGCCTCGATGGCGTGCCCGAACGTGTGCCCGAGATTGAGCAGGGCCCGCCGCCCGGTCTCGCGTTCATCCTCCTCGACGATGTCGGCCTTGTTCCGGCAGCATCGCTCGATGGCATGCGCGAGGGCGGCACGGTCGCGCCGCAGCAACGGGTCGATGTTGGCTTCGAGCCAGGCGAAGAAAGCCGCATCCCCGAGCACACCATACTTGATGACTTCAGCCAGCCCCGCCGAGAGTTCCCGGTCGGGCAGCGTGTCGAGAGTTCCGATGTCCGCCAGTACCGCCGTCGGTTGGTAGAACGCCCCTATCATGTTCTTGCCGAGGGGATGATTGATGCCGGTCTTGCCGCCGACCGAGGAGTCCACCTGCGAAAGCAGCGTCGTGGGCACCTGCAGAAAGGGCACCCCCCGGAGAAAGGTGGCCGCAGCAAAACCGGTGAGATCGCCGATGACACCGCCACCCAACGCAATGAGCGTCGTCTTGCGTTCGCAGCGTGCAGCTAGCAGAGCATTGAAGATCTCGTTCAGCGTGTCCCAGGTCTTGAACGCTTCGCCATCCTTCACCACGATGGGAAGCACGACCACACCGGCTGCCTGAAGGGCACCGGTGAACTGCTCGAGATAGATCGGCGCGATCGTGTCGTTCGTCACGACGGCCACGCGCTTCTGCGGCAGGTGGGGAAGAACGAGTTCGGGCTTGGCAAGCAGGCCAGCCCCGATGTGAATGGGGTAGGCCCGGTCGCCCAGCCCGACAACGGTCGTCAGCACCCTGGCTGCTCCTGTGTGACTTCGAGTTTCCGCACCAGGGCGGATTCCAGCCGGTTGACCAGCGTCCGGAGACTCTGGCTCCCAGTGTCCATGATGAGATGCGCCACTTCCCGGTAGAGGGGGTCCCGGATGGCCATGAGTTCGGCGAGCCTGCCGCGGGGGTCTGCGGTTTGAAGCAGAGGACGGTTCCTGTCGCGCCGGGTGCGGTTCCACAGTTCATCCACGCTGGCGCGAAGATAGACGACCGATCCGCGCTCGTGGAGCGCCCTGCGGTTGGACGGGTTCAGCACCGCTCCGCCGCCCGTCGCGAGAACGATCCCGTCGAGTTGCGTGAGCTCATCGATCATCGCCGCCTCGCGCTGGCGAAAACCGGCCTCTCCTTCGATCTCGAAGATGACCGGGATCTTCACGCCCGTGCGCGCTTCGATCTCGTGATCCGAGTCGAGGAACTGCTTGCCAAGGCGCTTCGCGATCAATCGGCCCACGGAAGTCTTGCCGGCCCCCATCAGTCCGACGAGAAACACGTTGCCGGGGACGGCCGCGGCGGGCTGCAGGCGTCTGAAGGGGGAGGTGGTCATCCAGCGATTCTACTTGGTTCCACCCTTGCCACCCGAGCGCCTGCGCCACAGTCGCGCTCCAGAAAAGCGAAAACCCCGGGGACTTGCCCCCGGGGTTTTCGCCGGCGATCCTGGCCCGCAGTCTAGCGGACGGTGAGATTGTCCTTGAGGATGCGCGGCGTCACGAACACCAGCAACTCGCGGCGATCGTTGAAACGGCGCTCGTTCCGGAACAGGAAGCCGAGAATGGGAATATCGCCCAGGAGCGGGATCTTGCTGACCTGGGAGGTCTCGTCCTGTGTGTAGATGCCGCCGATCCCCACCGTGCCGCCGTTCTCCACCAGGACCTCAGTGGTGACCTGCTTGGTGTCGATGGCCGGGCCGGCATTGGTGGTCACGCCGATGCTGTCCTTGTGGACATCCAGCCGCATGATCACGTTGTCGTCGGGCGTGATCTGCGGCTTCACCTTGAGCGACAGCGTCGCCTTGCGGAAGCTGATGCTTGTCGCACCCGACGCCGTGGCCGTCTGATACGGAATTTCCGTCCCCTGCTCGATGTTCGCCTCGATGTTGTCGGCGGTGATCACGCGCGGGCTGGAAATGAGCTTGCCGCGTGCATCGAGCTGGAGGGCGGAAAGTTCGAGGTTAAGGAAGCGGGTCTGGCTGGGGTTGAAGAGTGTGAACGTGAAGGCGCCAGGCGTTCCGCTCGCGGCGCCCAGGCCCGGAGCTGGCAGGTTCACGGCAAGGGAATCGGGGAAGAAGCTCCCGGCATAGTCTTCCGCCTGCCCGGTCTGGACACCGACGCTTCGGACGTTGCCGCCGATGAACATCCTGGCGCGATCGCCTCCGAAGGGCTGGAATCCCGAACCGTTGGTGGTGATCGTGCCCAGCCTGGCACCGAGAGAACGTCCGAACGTGTCGGTTGCCTCGACGATGCGCGCTTCGATCATGACCTGACGCACGGCAATGTCGATCTTCTTGATGAGGGCGGCAATCTCCTCGAGCTTTCCGGGTGTGTCCTGGACGAACAGCGTGTTGGTCCGAGGATCGATCACGGCGCTGCCACGCTTGGAGAGCAGGCGCTGGTTCTGGTCCGAAACGATCTTCTGGAAGGACTCCGCCTTCATGTAGTTCAGCTGAAAGCTCTCGGTCCTCGTCGGTTCCAGTTCCTGGATCTGCTGCTGCGCCTCCAGGGCAAGCTTCTCCTTGGTGGCCAGCTCATCGCGCGGTGCGATCCACACCACGTTTCCGTTCTTGCGCATGTCCAGGCCCTTGGCCTGGAGGATGATGTCCAGTGCCTGGTCCCACGGAACATCCTTCAGCCGCAGGGTGAGGTTGCCACCCACGGTGTCGCTCGTGATGATGTTGAGGCCGGTGAAGTCTGCGATCACCTGCAGCACGGCACGTACTTCGATGTTCTGGAAGTTGAGCGACAGCTTGTCACCCGTGTACCCGCGGCCCGAGGCGGCACCGATCTTGGTGGGATCCTCGACGATGGTCTTCACTTCCACGATCAAGCGGTTGTCCGTCTGGTAGGCGGAATGCTCCCAGTTGCCCTTGGGCGAGATGATCAGCCTCGCATTGCCACCCTGCTTGGATGCCTCGACGATCTCCACCGGGGTGGCGAAGTCCGTCACGTCCAACCGGCGCTGCAGGTTGGACGGAATTTCAGCCTGGATGAAATCGATGACGATCGACTTGCCTTGGCGGCGAATGTCGATGCCGGTCGTGCTGTCGGCCATCTCGACGACGACCTGACCTTCGCCTGCCTTGCCGCGCCTGAAGTCGATGTTCAGAAGCGAGTGCTGTACGTTGTTGCGCCCCTGGGCGAAATGCGTCGATTCGTTGGCGGACGCGGCGGCGGGGCCTCCTCCGGCCTGAAGCGAGATCACGAAGGTCTTGCCGTCCATCTGGGTCTCGTACTTGACGGGCCGGGTCAGGTTCAGCACGACACGCGTACGCCCGCCGGATTGCCCGAGACGGACCGAACGGAGTTCCGTGTTTCCCACTTCCTGCGTGCTCTTCCCGAGGCCGTTTGCGGTTCCGGGGAAATCGAACGCAATGCGCGGAGGATTGTTCACGGTGAAGGCGACCGGCGGATTGGCGAGCGCGTCACGCGTCTTCACCTTCACTACGACGCGACCGCCCTGCCCGGAAAGAACGTCGATGGCTTCGATCGAATTCATGCCCGGTTCAGGGGCATCCTTCGCCGCCATGCCGCTGTTGGCATAAAGCAGGAGAGCCGCTGCTGCGGCAAGGAATCGGCTCAGTGCCATCCACGAGGTCCTCATTGCTTCGACTCCTCTTCATCAAGCAGCTGCAGGCTGCTCGTGCGCTCCGACCATACGCCGGACGTGTCCTGGAATACTTCCTTCAACGTGACCGACGTCTCGGTGATCATCGTGACGATTCCGAAGTTCTGGCCGAGGTAGTTGCCTATCTTGATCTGATACAAGTTGTTTTCCGGCGTCTTGACGAGGGCGAACATCTTCTTGCTCTTGTCCTGCAGCGTGCCGACCATCTTCAGGCTCTCGAGCGGGTAAGCTTCCAGCGCTTCCTTGCGACGCAGATCGCTGGCCTGCGAGGGGCGCTCTCCTGCGTTCTTGTCCGCATTCTCGGGCTTGCGCGGCTTGAACGGATCCTGCAGATCGAACGCTTCGTAGGCAAAGGGCTCGTAGGGCTTCACCTCCGGCAGCGGATCGACGCGTCCCCGAAGATTGTTGCCGGAATCGTTCACGAACTGCCGCAGGTCCTGGTATTCCTCGGTGCCGCATCCGGCGAGGACGAACACCAGCGCCGACAAGGGCCAAAGACGCATCATGGCTTGGCTCCCGGCTTGTCCTTCTTCTTCTGGGCGGCCACCTCGGATTCATCGAGATAGCGATAGGTCTTGGCGGTCGCGTCCATCGCGATCTCGCCGTTGTCCACCGACAGGGCGATGTCGTTCAAGGTGACGATCCGGGAAAGCTGCGAGACGTCGCTCGCGAACGAACCGATGTCGTGATAGGCGCCGGTCACGCGGATCGTGATGGGAAGCTCGGCATAGAACTCCGACATCGTTTCCTGGGGCGCCGGACGGAATAGCGTGAACTGCAGCCCCGGCCGAGACCCGCCTGGTTGATGTCGGTGAGCAGCGCTTCCATCTCCGACTTGTTGGGAAGCTGCTTCAGCATCGCGCCAAACGATTGCTCGATGTCCGAGAGCTGTTTGCGATAGAGATCCAGGTTGATCGCCTGCGTCTTGCGCTCGAGAAACTTCTGCCGGAGGTCCTGTTCCTTCTGGCGCTCGGCCTCGAGAGTGTCCGCTTGCGCGCGCCAGTCGAACCAGAAGCCGAGGAAGATGATGGCCAGAAGCAGTATGACCAGGGCGCCGAGCTTCGGGAGCACCGGCCAGTTGCCGATGTCCTTGAAGTTGAGCCGCTGCAGATCGTCGAGTGTCATGTTGGCTAACCCTTCGGCGCTTTCTTGCCTGCCGGCGCGGCAACGGCTTCCGGCGGCTTTTCCCGGGTGAGGTTCACGTTGAGGCTGAATTCATTCTGCAGCTGCTTGTCCACCGTGACCGCCTTGATCTCGATGAGCCCCGGGCTTTCCAACCAGGGCGACGCTTCGAAGTTGCGCATGAGCGTCGAAACTCGCGCATTCGATGTTGCATATCCGGTGACGGTGACTTTGGGCCCGATCTGCTTGACGGCCTTCAGATGCACGCCGTCGGGGATCTGCCGCACGAGCTGGTCGAGCAGACGCACGGTTTCCGAACGGTTGGACTGCAGGGACTCGACGACTTTCTTGCGCTCGAGCAGCGCCTGCGTCTGTTCCTTGAGCTTCTTGATTTCCTCGATCTGCCTATCCAGGACCGCGATCTCGCCGTCCAGGAACTGATTGCGCCCCATCTGGTAATCGATCTGGTTCGCGAAATAGGTGTGCACCGCGAACACGATCACCACCCCCAGGCCGAGGGTGAGGGCGCCCATGATCGCGAAGCGCTTGCGCTGCTCCTTCCGCCGCTCCTCTCGGTGCGGTAGTAGGTTGATTGGGATCACGGATCGAATCTCCGCATGGCGAGACCGCAGGCGACCAGCAACGAGGGGGCGTCCATGGAAAGCTGACGCTCCTTGATGCGCGACGACTTGTCCATGGCACTGAACGGATCGGCGACGAACGTGTTCACGCCGGTGCGCCGCGAGACGACCGAGTCGAGCCCGGGAATCGTGGAGCACCCCCCGGCCAGAACGATGTGGTGGACCTGGTTGTACTGCGTCGACGTGAAGAAGAACTGCAGCGCCCGCGTGACCTCGAGTGCCAGCGTGTCCATGAACGGCCGCAGTACGTCGGTCTCGTAGTTCTCGGGCAATCCACCGTTGCGCTTGGCGTTCTCCGCCTCCTCGGCCGACAGCGCGAACACGCGCTGGATCTCCTGGGTCAGCTGATTGCCGCCGAACGGCTGCTCGCGGAAGTACACCGACTGTCGATTGCGCAGGACGTTGATGTTCATCATCGTCGCGCCCACATCGACGAGGGCGATCGTCTGATCGACACCGCCTTCGGGCAACTGCGATTCGATGAGTTCGAAGGCCGTCTGAGCCGCAAAGGAGTCGATGTCCATGACGACGGCCTTCAGGCCCTGGGACTCCGCGACCGCGACCCGGTCTTCGACCTTTTCCTTGCGGGAAGCTGCGATGAGCACCTCGACTTCTTCAGGATTGGTCATCGAAGGCCCGAGGATCTGGAAGTCCAGATTGACCTCCTCGAGAGCGAAGGGAATGTACTGGTTCGCCTCCGTCTCCACCTGCATCTCGAGGTCTTCTTCGCTCTGTCCGGCCGGCACCACGATCTTCTTCGTGATCACGGCAGCGGACGGCAGCGCCATCGAGAGATTCTTTATCATGGAGTTGAGCCGCTTCCAGCCGCGCTTGAGGGCTTCGCCGACCTCCTCCAGATTCATGATGTTGCCGTCCACGACCGCATCTTTCGGCAGCGGCTCGATGGCATAGCGCTCCAGTCGCACGCGACCCTTCCCTGCGGGCACCAGTTCCACCAGCTTCACGGAAGAGGAACTGATGTCCACTCCGATCAATGGCGGGGTCTTGGGCTTCATCAGTTCCGTGAGGAACTGGGACACGGCCGAGAAATCAATTTTTCCCTTGAGCATGGGCGAGTTACGCCAATTTGCGCCTAATTCACATTAGATACGAGTCGCAACTACAAATCAAGCTTGAGAAATCAAGACACGGCACCGGCTTGACCGCAGAGGCCCTTATAATCCTGCTTCCGCCCCGGAAATTGCTTCCAGCCGAGGCGCCCAAGCAAAAAATCGGCCCATGCTGCTTCGCTGGTGGTTCTTCCCGTTCTTCCTGATCATGTCCATGGCCGTGGCGGCCGCGCTGCTCCTCGGCTATGCCACCGTCGTGGCCTACCCGAGCCTGCCCTCCCTCGAGGTGCTCACCGACTACCGGCCCAAGATCCCCCTCCAGGTCTTCAGCCACGAGGGGGAACTCATCGGCGAGTTCGGCGAGGAACGGCGGGCGCTCGTCTCCATCGCCGATGTGCCCAAGACCATGGTGCAAGCCATCATCGCTGCTGAAGACGAACGCTTCTACGAGCATGGCGGCGTCGACTACATCGGCGTCGCACGGGCGGCCTTGTCGAATTTCATGCATGGCGGCGCTCGCCAGGGCGCCAGCACGATCACCATGCAAGTCGCGCGCAACTTCTTCCTGACGAAGGAAAAGACCTTCACGCGCAAGTTCAACGAAGCACTTCTGGCGTTCAAGATCGAGCACAACCTCTCCAAGGACCAGATTCTTCAGCTCTACATCAACCAGATCTTTCTCGGACAACGGGCCTACGGGTTCGCGGCCGCCGCACAGACCTATTTCGGCAAACCTCTGGCGAGACTTAACGTTTCCGAACAGGCGATGCTTGCCGGCCTGCCGAAAGCGCCGTCCACATTCAACCCCGTGGCCAATCCCTCGCGGGCCAAGACACGGCAGGAATACGTGCTCAAGCGGATGCTGGCCCTCGGATATATCGACGAAGAAACGCATCGAACGGCCGTCGATGCGCCGGTCGAAGTCCGTCGGGAAGGTCAGTCGTATGCCACCCGCGCGGACTATCTGACGGAAATGGTTCGCCAGACCGTGTATGACCAGTTCAAGGAAGACGCCTACACCTCGGGACTGCGGGTTCACACGACGATATCCCGTCAGCATCAGGACGCTGCCTATGCCGCGGTGCGCAGAGGCGTGCTCGACTACGACCGGCGGCACGGTTACCGGGGTGCGGAGGGATACATGGAGATCCCGTCAGGCGCCACCGACGAATCGATCGAGGAACTGTTCGGTGACGAGAGCAGTTCGGACGGGATCTATCCGGCCCTCGTGCTGCAGCTGAACCGGGAGGGAATGGTCCTGTTCGCCAAGGGCATCGGGCGCGTCAGCGTGGCAGGTGAAGGATTGCGGTTCGCGCAGCGCATGCTCGGAGACAAGGCGCCAGCCGAAAGGCGACTGCGTCGCGGTGCTCTGGTGCGCGTGACCAAGGATGACGATGGCCGTTGGCAGGTCGTCCAATTGCCGCTGGTTGAAGCGGCGCTGGTTGCCGTGGATTCGAACTCCGGTGCAATCCGTGCGCTGGTGGGAGGCTTCGATTTCGGCCGCAACCAGTTCAACCATGTCACCCAGGCCTATCGGCAGCCGGGATCCAGCTTCAAGCCTTTTGTCTATTCGGCCGCACTGGAGAAGGGGTTCACTCCGGCGACCATCATCAACGACGCCCCCCTCAGCTTCGACGCCACGGAGACGGGTTCGGCGGTCTGGGAGCCGAAGAACTTCGACGGCGAGTTCGACGGGCCAATCACCATGCGAACGGCGCTCACGCAATCCAAGAACATGGTCTCCATCCGCATCCTTCAGGCAATCGGACCTCAATATGCCCAGGACTATGCGGCTCGCTTCGGTTTCGAGCGAAAGCTGATTCCCCCCTATCTCACCATGGCGCTCGGCGCGGGATCGGTCACGCCGCTCCAGATGGCGGCCGGGTATGCGACGTTCGCGAACGGCGGGTTCCTGGTCTCGCCCTACTACATCGATCGAGTCACCGACGGGAAGGGCAAGGTCATCCAGAAGTCCAGGCCCGCCCGGGCAGGAGATGCGGCGCCTCGAATCATCGATGCCCGGAACGCCTTTCTCATGACCAGCATGATGCAGGATGTGGTGAGGGGGGGGACGGCAGCCCGTGCCATGAAGCTGGGGCGCACGGACCTTGCCGGCAAGACGGGGACGACCAACGACCAGAGGGATGCCTGGTTTGCCGGCTTCAATCCGAAACTCGTCGCCATCGCGTGGGTCGGGTACGACAACCCCAAATCCCTCGGCTCCAGCGAAACCGGTGCCGCGGCCGCGCTGCCCATCTGGATGTCGTACATGGAAACGTCCCTGAAGGGTCTTCCCGACGAACCCGCCGTGGCGCCCGAGGGGGTCGTGGCGGCCCAGGTCAACCCGCACACGGGGTTGCGCGACGACCGGGGGACGGATTCGGTCCCGGAGTACTTTTTCCAGGAGAATCTGCCCCCGGACGACGATGCCGCAACACAGCCTTCCGAAAAGCGGCGCGGCAAGCACGACGAGGTCGACGACCAACTCTATTGATACGCGACATCCTTCACCATGCCACGCGACTCCCACAATCAACGGCAAATGCGGATGCGAATAGCGCAGGCTGCAGCCCGCCTGATGGCGGAGGACGGAATCGATGACTATGGCCTGGCCAAGCGGAAGGCAGCCCGGCAGACTGGCGCCCCCGACACGCGGAATTTGCCAGACAACGAGGAGATAGAGCAGGCACTCAAGGAGTATCAGCAGCTCTATCAGGCAGGGGAGCAGGCAGAACGGCTGGAAGAACTCCGGGTCGCCGCGCTGCGGACAATGCGGCGCCTGGCGGCATTCGACCCTCATCTCGTCGGGCCGGTCCTGTCCGGCAGCGCGGGGCGGTATTCGGACATCGATCTGCATCTATTCACCGATGACCCGAAGGAACTCGAGATGTTCCTGATCAACAACCGGATCGTCTTCAAGCCGAGGGAGGGCCGATTCACTGTGGCCGGCGAGACCCGAGTGGTACCGGTTTACGAGCTTTCCTCCGACGACGAGGCGGGTACGCGACTCACGGTGTTCTCGCGTAGAGACAGCCGGCATTCGATTCGTTCATCGCAAGACAGCCGCCCCATAGAACGAGTCCGGGCCCCGTGGCTCGAGCAGACTCTGTCTCCAAATGCAGACAGGACCGCGCCTTAACTTAATGGTCTCGCTGCCGAAATCCCCTTGGTTGTCTTTCCGCTGCGGGAGACGGCCTTAGCAGACATGGAATCCACTACGCCAGACAAGAAGCTCGTCCCCGAGGAAGACGAATCCCGGTTTCTGATCCACTCCCGGGTGGAAATCGGCTTCATTCTCCGCGGCGCGATGATGGCCGGAGATCGTGACGGCCCACTTCAATGCCGGCAGGGAATCGTTCGTGACGGCCTGCTCGCCGTGGACCTCCAGAACGGAATTTGCGTGGTGGACGCAGCCAAGGACGACGGGCTCAACCGAAGACTCGCCAGTTCCGATCGCATCGCCTTCGTAAGCCGGCACGACAAGATCAAGATCCGTTGGGAAGTGGATCGCAGCAAGCTCGCCGAATTCGAGGGCAGGCCCGCCCTGTACATTCCCCTTCCCCCCAGGCTCCTCAAGTTTCAGCGGCGAGAGTTCTTCAGAGCAGAAACTCCGGTTCTGCGCCCGGTGAAGTGCACCATTCCCGTCGAGAACCAGAAGCCGGTGGTGGTGCCGTTGTTCGATATCAGCCTTGGGGGCGTGGGACTGACGGGATTTCCGGAATCAGTCCCGGTCGAAGTGGGTACCGAGTTCGCCGGCTGCACCATCACTCTGCCGGAACTGGGCGTGCTGTCCGTCACCTTGCAGGTGCGAAACGTGGTCGATATCCCGTTGCGAGACCAGAGGGTCACCCGCCGCGTCGGTTGCATGTTCGTCAATGTCCCGCCCGGCACCGACACCGTGATTCAGCGTTACATCATCCGGCTCGAGCGGGAGCGCAAGTCCAAACTGGGATGACACCGGCCGCTTGCGGCTTCAGACTCCGCCCGCCTCCATCCAGGCGGCCGCCTCCAGCGCGAAGTAGGTAAGCACCGCGTCGGCTCCCGCCCGCTTGAACGAGAGAAGGCTCTCGATCACGCATTTCTTCTAGTCGATCCAGCCGTTGCCACCGGCCGCCTTGAGCATCGCGTATTCGCCGCTCACTTGATAGACCATCGTCGGCGCCCCGTAGGCGTCCTTCACCCTGCGGACGATGTCGAGGTAGGGCATGCCGGGCTTGATCATGACCATGTCCGCACCCTCCTGCAGATCCAACCCGACTTCCCACAGCGCCTCGTCCGAGTTGGCGGGATCCATCTGATAGGTGTACTTGTTGCCACCACCCAGATTGCCTGCCGAGCCGACGGCGTCGCGGAACGGCCCGTAGAAGCTGGAGGCGTACTTCGCGGAATAGGCCATTATTCGAACCATCTGGTGGCCCGCGGAGTCGAGATGATTCCGGATGGCCCCTATCCGGCCATCCATCATGTCCGAGGGTGCCACGATATCCACACCCGCCGCGGCATGGCATTCCGCCTGCCGGACCAGCACCTCGATGGTCTCGTCGTTCATGACATACCCGGATGCGTCCAGCAGTCCATCCTGCCCGTGACTCGTATAGGGATCCAGAGCGACGTCAGTGATGACACCCAACTCCGGGAAACGGTTCTTGAGCGCCGCCACGGTCCGCGGGACAAGTCCATCGGAGTGATACGCCTCTTCTGCAAGAGGCGATTTTCGCGACGCATCCACGACAGGAAAGAGAGCGATCGCCGGAATCCGCAGCCGGACGCAGCGCTCCGCGACGGGAAGCAGACGGTCGACGGTCATGCGTTCCACCCCCGGCATCGATCCGACAGGCTCGACCCGATTCTGTCCCTCGATCACGAACACGGGGTAGATGAGATCGCTGGCCGTCAGGGTGGTTTCGCGTACCAGACGGCGAGAGAAGTCATGACGACGATTGCGGCGCATGCGTCTGGTGGGAAATGAGCTCAAAGGCAGGGACATCTGCGAATCCTCGAATGGTTCGGTAGCGAATGCCGGACGTCTCTACACGGAGACGCCCGCAACTCCATTAGTCTGCGGCGGAACTAATTTCATGGCCGACGTACAAAAGACCAGACGGTGACGTCTCCCGCTTCTCCTCCCTGAGCGGGTGCCTGATCAAAGGCTTGCCCCCGGACCGGTTCCGGGGGTTTCTTTTTATGGAAGGGGCATGGCAGCCAGCCACCGCCCGATGATGGCCCGCGCTTCTTCGACCCCCCCCAGATTCAGACTCGAGAACAGCTGTACCGACACGAGATCATGAGTCTCGAGCTCCCGTTTGACCTCCCCAACTGCCGGGCGGCCTGCTGCCGACTCAGCTTGTCGGCCTTGGTCAGCAGAATATGCACCGGCCGGCCAGCGGGCAAGAACCAATCGAGGAGTTGACGATCCAGCGGTGTCAGGGGATGCCGGACGTCCATGATCGCGACGAGACCCGCGAGGTTGGGTCGAGTCTGCAGGTAGGTGCCGATCAGGTGACCCCACCGCTTTCGCTCGGCCTCAGGCACCTTTGCATACCCGTATCCCGGAAGATCGACCAGATAGCGGCCTCCCGGCAGCACGAAGAAATTGATCATCTGCGTCCGTCCCGGCGTCTTGCTGACGAACGCAAGCCGATTGTGTCCGACCAGTGCGTTGATCGCGCTGGATTTGCCGGCATTGGAACGGCCCGCGAACGCTACCTCGGGCCCGAACGGCGAAGGCAATTGCGCCAGATCGTGGGCGCTGGCTGAATACGAGGCATGCGCCAGAGGATTGACAGTGTCGTGCCGAGCTTCGGTCACAGGGCAAATCCGCTAAAATTTCGGGTTGTTCGATAATCCGACCGTTTCTTGGCTGCCCCGGCGGCAATGCATGGCCGCCGGTACGACCGAATACGCCTTACTTCGAGGACTCCATGACCCGCACCCGTATCGCCGTTTGTCTTGCCACGACGACCCTGTTGGTAGCCGTAAGCGCCCATGCCGCCGCGAAGGGAGATTCGGCGAAGGGCCAGGCGGCCGCCGCAGCGTGCGCCGCCTGTCACGGGCCGGATGGCAACAGCATGATTCCGACCAATCCGAGCCTCGCGCAGCAGCACCCCGAGTACATCGCCAAGCAGCTCGCGGAATTCAAGAGCGGCACCCGGGCCAATCCGATCATGGCAGGGATGGCCGCCATGCTCACCCCGGAATCGATGAATGACGTGGGCGCATTCTTCGGCCAGCAGAAGCTCCGTCATGCCGGGACCCGCGACAAGGATCTCGCGGCGAAGGGCCAGAAGCTCTATCGGGGCGGCGATACTGCCCGCGGCATCCCCGCGTGCTCCGGATGCCACTCGCCATCCGGAGCCGGAATTCCGGCCCAGTATCCTCGCCTCGGGGGCCAGCATCAGGAATACACGGCCGCACAACTGAAGGCCTTCCGTGCCGGCGAGCGAGCCAACGACGCGAATTCCATGATGCGTGCCATCGCGGCCAAGCTCAGCGATGCGGAAATCTCCGCCCTTTCCGAGTACGTGGCCGGCCTGAAGTAGAGCGTGGCGGTCACGCGGCGAGCGCGGAAAAAGCCTCGCCCGCCGCGACGATCGTCAAGCCCAGTTCTTCTTCGCCATGGGCGGACGACACGAAGCCCGCTTCGAAGGCGGACGGGGCAAGATAGATCCCACGATCGAGCATGAGGTGGAAGAACCGGTTGAACTTCTCCCGATCCGCCGTCATCACCTCTGCAAACGTCGCCGGGGGGTTCGCACGGAAGAACAAGCCGAACATTCCGCCCACACAATCGCCCGAGAACTCCACCCCGTTCTTCCTGGCCTCATCGACAAGGCCGGACACGAGTCTCGATGTCGCGTCGGAAAGCCGATCGAAGAAACCCGGTGCCTGGACCAGCTTGAGCGTGGCAAGTCCCGCGGCGACGGCCACCGGATTGCCCGACAGCGTCCCCGCCTGGTAAACCGGCCCGAGCGGGGCGAGACGCTCCATGATCTCGCGACGGCCACCGAACGCGCCCAGTGGCATGCCACCGCCGACCACCTTGCCCAGGGTCGTCAGATCCGGGGTGATGCCGAAGAGCCCCTGCGCGCCGCGGGGGCCCACACGAAAGCCGGTCATCACCTCGTCGAAGATCAATACCGCACCGTGATGCGCCGTCAGGTCGCGTAGCGCGCGAAGAAAGTCCTCGGAAGGGCGCACCAGGTTCATGTTGCCCACGACGGGTTCGAGAATGACGGCCGCGATATCCTTCCCCTGGGCAGCGAAGGCGCTCTCGAGAGCCTCCACGTCGTTGTAGTCCAGGACCAGGGTGTGACGAGTCGTGTCGGCCGGTACGCCGGCCGAACTCGGCTGGCCGAATGTCAGCGCTCCCGATCCCGCCTTCACGAGCAGCGCGTCGGCATGCCCGTGATAGCAGCCTTCGAACTTGACGATCACGTTGCGGCCGGTGAACCCGCGCGCAAGGCGGATGGCCGACATCGTCGCTTCCGTGCCCGAACTCACCAGACGCACCATCTCCATGGAGGGAAGCAGCGTCGTGAGCAGTTCGGCCATCTCCAGTTCCTTCTCCGTCGGAGCGCCGAAGGAGAGACTCGATGCGGCAGCCGTCTGGACAGCCTGAACCACCTCGGGATGAGCGTGCCCGACGATCATCGGCCCCCAGGAACCGACGTAGTCGACGTACTTGCGCCCGTCGGCATCCCAAAGCCAGGCACCTTCGCCGCGAACGAAGAAGCGTGGAACGCCACCCACGGAGCGAAACGCGCGGACGGGAGAATTCACTCCACCCGGGATGACTTTCTGTGACCGGGCGAAAAGGGATTCATTGCGGGAAGTCATGGAACCTCGATGAACGGTTGCGTGGCACGAAACAATGACGAGAACAGTTCCGCCCTGGCACGGATGTCTTGCGCGTCGAACAGGTCGGAGATGACGGCCACCGCATCGGCGCCCTCCTCGATCAACAGGGCCGCATTGTGCACGGTGATGCCGCCGATCGCGACTCGCGGAAGCGCGATGCGGTCACGTGCTGCGCTCAGCAGGGACACCGGGGGACGGACGGCGTGGGGCTTCACCGCGGAAGGAAAGAAACTGCCGAACGCCACGTAATCGGCCCCTTCGTGAAAGGCTCGCCCCGCACGCTCGAGATCGTCGTAGCAGGAGACACCTATCATGGACGTCCCTCCGAGGACAGCGCGTGCTGCCGCCACCGAACCGTCGTCCCGCCCTAGATGAACGCCATCGGCATGCACCTCGGCCGCGAGGGTGGGGTCATCGTTGACGATGAGCGGAACGCCCCGCGGGCGGCAGATCTCCCGAATCGCCGCCGCTTCCTTTCTACGCTCGGAAATCGCGATCGCCTTGCGCCGGTACTGCAGAACGGATGCCCCCCCTTCGACAGCCGCCTCGACCCCGTCTAGCAGGCGCTGGCTATCCCATGAATCGGGTGTGATGGCGTACAAACCATGAATCATCGGCAGGGTTCCGTTGCGTGCCCTGAAGCGGGCAGACTCTTCGCTCGAAACGCACACGCCGCCTTTGGCGAATGGACGTTTGAACGTACAATTTCCATTTTATCCAATGCCGAGCGCGCGATGTCTTCCACCACAGAATACAAGACCTTCATGTGCCTCATTTGCGGCTTCATCTACGACGAAGCCGCGGGCCTACCCGAAGAGGGCATCCCCGCCGGAACCCGCTGGGACGACGTGCCGATGAACTGGGTGTGTCCCGAATGCGGAGCACGCAAGGAAGATTTCGAGATGGTTCAGATCTGAGGGCGATCATGCGTATCCTGCACACAATGCTTCGAGTGGGCGATCTTCAGCGTTCGGTGGACTTCTATAGTCACGTGCTCGGAATGCGCGTGCTTCGTCAGAAGGACTATCCGGACGGCCGTTTCACCCTCTGCTTCATCGGCTACGGCGACGAGAGGACAAGGAAACAGTGCTCGAACTCACCCATAACTGGGACACCAAGAGCTACGAACTGGGTACGGGTTACGGCCACATCGCACTGGAAGTGGAAGACGCCTACAAGGCGTGCGAGGACGTGAAGAAGCAGGGGCGGCAAGGTCACGCGGGAGGCCGGACCCATGAAGCACGGAACCACGGTGATCGCGTTCGTCGAGGACCCTGACGGATACAAGATCGAGTTCATTCAGCGATCGCGCGCCTCCTGACGTATTCGTCGGCGGCACGGATGAATCCGCCGACATCGACCGTCTCCGGGCGCGATGCCGGATCCAGCCCGGCCGCTTCTATGCGCGGAACGTCGAGATAGCCCTCGAGAGCGTTGCGAAGGGTCTTGCGCCTGCGGGTGAAGGCCCTGGTCACCACTTCACCCAAAGCCTGCTCATCGAGCGCAACCGGTGCTTCCGGTCCCAGCGGTGTCATGCGCACGACGGCAGAACGAACCTTGGGCGGCGGGCGGAACGCGCCCGGCGGAACTTCGAAGAGCTTCTCCATCCGGAAGCGATACTGCAGCATGACACTGAGTCTGCCGTAGTCCGGTCCGCCCGGATGATCGACCATGCGGTCCACGACTTCCTTCTGCAGCATGAAATGACAGTCCCGGATTCGTGCCCGCCACTGCGCAAGGCGGAAAAGAAGCGGCGTGGAGATGTTGTACGGAAGGTTGCCCACCACACGCAGATCCGCTCCCGCGATTCCGAAGTCGAACTGCAGCGCGTCACCTTCATGTATCCGCAAGCGGCTTTCCTCGTGGGCCGCCCGCAGCCGCTGAACGATGTCCCTGTCGATCTCGACCACTTGAAGAAACGGAATCCTCTCGAGCAGGGGTTCCGTGAGTGCACCCAGGCCCGGACCGATCTCCAGTACGTTGTCGCCCCCAGCCGGCGCAAGCGCATCGAGAATCTTCCGGATGACCGACCTGTCGGCCAGAAAGTGTTGTCCGAAGCGCTTCCTGGGGACATGGGATCGCGAGGCTCCTGCTGTTCGTTCAGCGGTCATCGGAGAACCCCTCCCGCCCGACACCGGCAAGAGCGCAGGCGAGTTCCACCGCGGCACGGAGACTTCCGTCGTCGGCTTTGCCGGTGCCGGCGAGGTCGAGCGCCGTGCCATGATCCACCGACGTTCGCACGATCGGCAGGCCCAAGGTGACGTTCACGCCCCGTCCGAAGCTTGCGTACTTGAGAACGGCGAGCCCCTGGTCGTGATACATCGCAAGAACAGCATCTGCGCGATCGAGGTAGCGTGACTGGAACAACGTGTCCGCTGGCAGCGGGCCGGTGACGTCGAACCCCCGCCGCTGCATGGCCCGGATCACGGGTTCGATCACCTCGATTTCCTCGCGACCGAACCGCCCGGCCTCGCCCGCGTGAGGATTGAGGCCGGCCACCAGGATTCGCGGACGGGCGATGCCGAACTTCGATTTCAGATCCGCGTGAAGAATCCGGATGGTCTCTTCCAGGGACGGCTGCTTGATGGCATCCGGTACGTCGCGCAAGGCGAGGTGCGTCGTTGCCAACGCAACCCGCATCCCGCCGCCGACGAGCATCATGACCACCCGATCGACGCCGCATCGCTCCGCGAGGTACTCGGTATGTCCCATGAAATCGTGGCCTCCCTCCGCGATGACGGACTTCTGCACGGGGGCCGTGACCATGGCGCAGAACTCCCCGGAGGTACAGCCGTCGATCGCCCGATCCAGCGTGGCGAGCACGTAGTCCGCGTTTCTGGCATCCGGCTGTCCGGCCGCCGATGGCACAGCGAGCGGCACGTGAAGAATGGTCGGCAATCCGCTTGGGACGGCCGGGTCGTGATCGGGAATCGACGAGGGAATCCCGCAAGCCATCGCCCGCTCCCGGAGGAGGTCGCGATCACCGATGAGCACCAGCGGCAGGGAACAGCCTGCCGCGACTCGCATGCACAGTTCGGGTCCCACCCCGGCAGGTTCGCCGGTGGTGACCGCGACAAGTGGAGGGTTCAACGCTCCTCTAGGCGATATTCGACGAATGCGCGGTCACGCATCTGCCTCACCCAGTCGGTGAAGGCTTCATCGCCCTTTCGCATGCGAATGGATTGACGGGCAAGCTGACGCTCCCGCTCCTTGGTCATGTCTTCGGTACGCCGCTGGAGGACCTGGATCAGATGCCACCCGAACGGCGACTGCACCGGCGGGCTCACTTCTCCTGGCTTGAGCGCTGCCATCGCCTGTTCGAACTCCGGCACGGTGTCGCCTGGCGAGAGCCAACCGAGGTCCCCGCCCCGCGCAGCACTCGAGTCTTCCGACTGAGCGCGGGCGAATTCCGCAAAATCGCCACCCGCAACGACCTTCTCCCGGATCGCTTCCAGACGCCGCTTTGCCTCGTCTTCGGCGACGATCTCGTTCAGCCGCACGAGAATGTGACGGGCCCTCGTCTGCTCGACCACCACCTGGTTGGAGGTGGACCGCTTCTCGACGAGCTTGAGAATGTGGAACCCGTTGGGACTCCGCAGCAGCCCCGACACATCGCCGGGCTTCATGCCGGACACGGCCTGCGCAAAGATGGAAGGCAGCCTGCCCACGCTTCGCCAGCCGAGTTCGCCCCCTTGCAAGGCGTTGGTGGCGTCCGAGTAGGTCGCCGAGACCTGCTTGAAGTCGGCCCCCTGCCTCAGCTTGGCCAACGCCTCCTCCGCGCGTGTCTTCCGCGCCTGGATCTGATCGGGAGCGGCCGCCTCGGGAACCGTGACCAGGATATGCAACAGATTGAACTCGTCGTTGCGACCGGAGGCCTGCTGGCCCTTGAGATAGCTCTCGATTTCCGCATCCGACACCGAAACCCGGCCTTCCACTTCGCGTTCGCGAAGCCTCGCGATGAAAATGTCGTTGCGGACATCCTCCCGATACCGGCTGAAGTCCACCCCTTCTTCCTGCAGGAACTCCTTCAGTTCCGCCGGGCTCATCTTGTTTTCCTTCGCCAGCCGGGACACCGCCCGGTCCACCTGTGCCTCGTCCACGCGCAACCCCGTCTCCTTCGCATACTGAACCAGAACCCGCGTCGTGATCATGCGCTCGAGCAACTGCTTGTCCAGCAATTCGCGCTGCGGCAGAGCGGTCCCCTGCCTGGTCAATTCGCGTGAGGCCAGCTTGACCTGCTCCTCCAGCTCGAGCTGGGTGATGACTTCGTTGTTCACCACGGCGATCACACGGTCCACCAGGATGGGATCCCGTCTGCGCTCCGCGGCATCCGCATGTTGCGGCAGCACCGCCCAAAGGCATGCGAGAAAGATGAGTGCAAGTCTGGAGTAGGTCATCAAGGGCGGCACCTGGCTGCGGTCACTGCATGGGGTAGTAGTCTTCGTTGAACTGGGACTGCGGCAGTGCGTTCATGCGCTGATAGCCCAGCACGTTCTGCCTGAGGATTTCCAGCGGATTGGAGCCGATCTTCGACAGGCCGTTCAACTCCAGCTGGAAGAAGAACGCCCGGACGCTGTCCTGGGTGAAGGTGACGAATTCCTGCAGGACGAAACGGCCGACCCAGCAACCGGCATTGTACTCAATGCCGGCGATGGTGGTCGTCGCGCGCCGGTCGAACATCGAGTAGGCGAGGCGGCCGACACCGCTCCAGCGTTCGTTGAGCTGCCACTGACCCGACACATCGACCTGCTCGAAGCTTCCGCGATTGAAGCGATACCCGAGATTGACGAGATTGCCGATCTGGGGGTTGTAGCGCAACGAGAACATCGACCGGTCCGGGCGGCCCTGATTGATGTCCATCTTGACTGCCGTATCGATGTACCAGGACTGGCTCATGCGTCCCGTGAGCGCTGCCAGCACATCGGATCGGTTCTGCGTACGCGCGACCGTGTTGGGCAGGGTCACGCGCTGGTCGGCGAAAAAGAATCTTTGGGCCAGCGTGAGCCGCAGGCGTTCGCGGCCGTCCAGCGCGTCGATCAACCGGCTCGACACCCCTGCCGTCAGCTGGTTCGCATCGTTGATGCGGTCGCCGCCCACGAACTGGTTCTCGCTGAAGACCTGCGCGAGGTTGAAGTCCGCCACAGCCGTGTCGAAGACCGGCAGGCGGCTTTGATCGTGATAGGGAATGTAGACGTAGTAGAGCCTCGGCTCGAGCGTCTGCAGCAGCGGCGTGCCGCGGAAACTGGTGTTGCGTTCGAAGGTGACCGAACTGTCCACGCTGAAGATGGGCAGCATCCTGTCCTGCGTCCCCGGCTGGCCCGCGCCATCGAGTTCGTAACGCGTGTAGTGCAGGCCGACCTTGGGAAGTATGGTGGCGAACGACCTCTGGATCGGATACGTGAGGCTCGGATAGATCGTTGTCCGTCTGCCATTCAGCAACGTGGGATGGGAGAAGGAGACGTACTCCGATGCAAGGTTGGCATCGAATCCCCTCACATCCTGCCGAAGCGCCGTGAAGGTGAGCTGCGGCAGCCTGGCATAGGGAGGAGTGATGGGGGCCAGCGGATCCTGCAGCGTCTGGAATTTCTGCGTCCGGCCCGCGAAGGTCCACCAGCCGCCGTTGTAGGTGAGCCCTCCTTCCCGGGGAAGATTGGATATCGACGTGACGGCCAGCCGGTTGGACAGGTCGACAAAGTAACGGTCGTCGGAAGCCTTCTGCAGATTCACGTAGCCGGTGAGCGCCGGCGTGAGCGCATGGTTGTGGCGCAAGGCAAGCGCGTACCGGCGCTCGCCCCCGCGTTCGCGATCGTTGGGAAGGAACTCCGCATTCACGATGCCCGAGAAGTTGGCGTTGAGGTAGCGGAACTCGTTGTTGAACATCAGTCCTCGCTTGGCGAGGAACCGCGGGGCGATCGTGGCGTCGTAGTTCGGGGCAAGATTGAGGTAGTACGGGACGGTCAGTTCGAAGCCGCTCTTGCCGGTGGTGCCATAGGTCGGGCCGAGGAAGCCGCTCTTGCGTGCATTGGAGAGTGGAAAGTCGATGTAGGGCGTGTAGAGAAACGGCACATTCTTGAAATACACCGTGGCCCCCCGGGCGACGCCTTCATCCTTCTCGCGATCGAGATCGAGCTTCCTGACCTTGAGAAACCAGTCCTGACTGGGAGGGACGCAGGTGCTGTACGTGGCCGCTTCGGCCTTGATGCGCGTCTTGCTGTCGACGAACAGTCGATTGGCTTTGCCCCGCGCGTTCAGCGCGCGGAAGTAGTACTCGGGCGACTCCGCGTATGCCTTGTCGTTCCGCATGTCGATGCGCACCTTCGCGCCTTCGATCATGTCTCCCAGCCTGTCGACCCTGACATGGCCGGTGGCCGTGAGCACCTCGTCGGCGGGTGTATAGACGACGTTGTCGGCGAAGACAGTCTGGCCGCGTGACCGCAGGCGCACGTTGCCGTCGGCCTGCACACTGTCGCCCGCCTTGCCGGCCACGCGATCGGCCTCGAGAAAGAGCGCGGAGTCACCCTGCGTGAGTTCGGCAGGCGTCGGCGCGCGAAGCGCAGGATCGAGCTTGAGCTTGAGTCCGAGCGACTGCCCCATGGCCGTCGCGGGTAGCGAGACGGCCGCGGCGAACAGCCATCGGGCGACGAGCGGCATGGGTGGCGAGACGGGGGCGTTGTTAGAATGCCGGAAGTATAGAACCCGCAGGTCGCTCCTTGGATCGTCTCGACGCGCTAAAAGTCTGGTTGTCCCGTGCACTGCCCGGTATCCGGGTGTCCCTCGAACCGGCCTCATCGGACGCGAGCTTCCGCCGCTACTTCCGCGCGCGCGACGGCGAACGATCCTGGATCATCATGGACGCGCCACCGGAGCACGAGGATTGCCGTCCTTTCGTCAAGGTGGCGCAACTCCTGAATGAGGCGGGGCTGCACGCGCCGAAAGTGCTGGCACAGGATCTCGGAGCCGGTTTTCTGCTCCTGACCGACCTGGGCAATGCCACCTTCCTGCAGGCGATCGAGCGCGACCGGACGCTCGCACCCGGACTGTTCGATTCGGCGACGACGGCACTCGTTTCCTGGCAGCTCGCGAGCCGGCCGGATGTGCTGCCCTCCTACGACGAGGCACTGCTGCGGCGGGAACTGGCGCTCTTTCCCGATTGGTATCTGGCGCGGCACCACCGCCTTGAGTCGACCGCGGAACTCGCCGGCATGCTCGAAGGCGTGTTCGCCACCCTGCTTCGGAACATCCTGGCGCAACCTCGCGTCTACGTTCACCGCGACTACATGCCACGCAATCTGATGGTGAGCGACCCGAACCCCGGCATCCTGGACTTCCAGGATGCCGTGCATGGTCCGATCACTTATGACGTGGCTTCCCTGATGCGCGACGCCTTCATCAGCTGGGAGGAACGGGAGATCCTCGACTGGACCATCCGCTACTGGGAAAAAGCGCGTCGTGCCCGGCTCCCCGTGTCGGCGGATTTCGGCGAGTTCTACCGCGACGTGGAATGGATGGGAATGCAACGGCACCTCAAGGTGCTCGGCATCTTCGCCCGGCTCAACTACCGGGACGGGAAGCGGGGCTACCTGGAGGACACGCCGCGGTTCTTGCGGTACGTGCGGTCCACGGCGCTGCGCTACGGCGAACTCGCGGGCCTGCTGCCGCTCCTGGACACGATCGAGGAACGCGCACCCCAGGCTGGCTACACCTTCTGATGAAAGTCCCGGAAATGGCAGGTATCCGCAACTCCGGGCAACTCATCGCCGAGCACGTCTTGCGCCGGGTGTGGGCATGGACAGCTTGAAGGCGATGATCCTGGCCGCCGGCCGGGGCGAGCGGATGAGGCCCCTGACCGACCGTTGCCCGAAGCCTCTGCTGGAGGCGGGCGGAAAACCGCTCATCGTCTGGCATCTCGAACGATTGGCCGCCGCGGGAATCCGCGACATCATCGTGAATCATGCCCACCTCGGCTTCATGATCGAGGATGCTCTGGGCGACGGGAGCCGTTGGGGACTCGCGATCACGTATTCGGCGGAACGCGAGGCCCTGGAGACCGCGGGAGGCATCGCGCTGGCCCTCGATCGGCTGGGTACCGAACCCTTCCTCGTGATCAACGGTGATGTGTATTGCGAAGCGGACTTCGCCGCCCTGGCGAATCGTGGACGGCGCCATCTGGAGCCTTCCGACGCGCTCGCACACCTGCTGCTGGTGGACAATCCGGACCACCATCCCGCCGGCGATTTCCGGCTGGACGGAGATCGCGCCTTCGCCGACGGGTCGCCCCGGCTCACGTTCAGCGGCATCGGCATGTACCGCCCCGAGCTGTTCCGGCACATTCCACGCGGCTCGCGTGCAAAGCTGGGGGTCTTGCTACAGAACGCGATGGCCCGCGGGGCGGTCACAGCGGAACGTCTTGATGGCTTCTGGCTGGACGTCGGAACGCCGGAACGGCTTGCCTCCCTCGACCTGCGTCTGCTTGCACGCGGCGCGCGACAACCTGCGAATCCCTGACATGACCGAATCCCTGAAGATCCCCCCGAGCATCGCACCCTTCCGGGAGCGGCGTTCGCGCCTGCTCCGTGCCATGGAACGTGGCGTGGCAGTCGTGGCCACCTCGGCCGAACGCACCCGCAATCGCGACACGCACCACCCGTTCCGATTCGACAGCTACTTCTACTACCTCTCCGGATTCACCGAGCCCGGGTCGGTTCTCGTGCTCGTCGCCGGTCCGGATCCGAAGTGCATCCTGTTCTGCCGCGAGAAGAATCTGGAACGCGAGATCTGGGATGGCTACCGGTTCGGTCCCGCGCTTGCGAAGGACGCGTTCGGCTTCGACGAGGCCAACGACATAAGCACTCTCGACACGCGCATGGCAGAACTGCTCGGTGACCAGCCGGCGCTGTATACGGACGTGGGCTCCGATGCTGCCTGGGACGGCCGGATCATCGAGTGGCTCAATGCGGTGCGGTCCAAGGCGAGGAGCGGGATCGCCGCCCCGGGCGAGATCCGCGACATCCGGCGCCTGCTCGATGACATGCGTCTGATAAAGGACTCTCACGAGATCGCAACCATGCGGGCTGCGGGCGCCATTTCGGCCCGGGCACACGCGCGCGCCATGAGGGCGACCCGGCCGGGCAGGCACGAGTACGAGATCGAGGCCGAGCTGCTGCATGAATTCGTGGGTTCCGGCGCCCGTTTTCCGGCCTACCCGTCGATCGTGGCGAGCGGCCCCAATGCGTGCGTCCTGCACTACGTGGAGAACACGCGCCGCATGGAAGACGGCGACCTGCTGCTGATCGATGCCGGATGCGAACTGGAGGGATATGCCTCCGATATCACGCGGACCTATCCGGTGAATGGCCGGTTCTCGTCTCCGCAGAGGGATATCTACGAGCTGGTGCTTGCAGCGCAGGCGGCTGCGATCGCGCAGGTTCGCCCGGGCAATCCCTGGGAAGCGGCGCACGATGCGGCGGTTGCCGTGCTGGTCCGGGGATTCATCGACTTCGGGTTGTGTGCCGGAACGGTGGAATCGGTCATCGAGTCGGGAGACTTCCGCCGCTTCTACATGCACCGCACGGGACACTGGCTCGGGCTGGACGTGCACGACGCGGGTGACTACAAGCGGGACGGCCAGTGGCGGACCCTGGAAACCGGCATGACGCTGACCGTCGAACCAGGGTGCTACATCCGTCCTGCGGAGAACGTCCCCGAGGCGTTCTGGAACATCGGCATCCGCATCGAAGACGATGCGCTGGTAACGGCGACCGGTTGCGAACTCCTCACCGCGGAGACGCCGAAGTCGGTTGCCGATATCGAATCCATCGTGGGCACCGTGGCCTGACGGACGTGCTTCCGACCGGCTCGAACGAACAGATATGTATCGTGGGTGCGGGGCCGGTGGGTCTCTATCTCGCACGCGCTCTGTCCGATGCGGGCTTCCGCTGCCGGGTGCTCGAATCGCGCGGTCCCGATCAATTCCGCGCGGACCGCCGTGGACTCGCCCTTTCTTGGGGCAGTCATCTCAAACTTCTGGGAGCAGGGGTCGATCTGCGCAAGATAGGCACGGCAACACCGATCCTGGCGGTTCATGTGTCGCAGTGCCACGCGGTCGGCCGCACTCACCTTCTTGCCTCCGACATCTCGCTTCCCGCGCTCGGTTTTGTCGCCACCTACGGTGACGTGGTCGATTCGATCCTGAAGCGGGCGCGGGAGACCTGCGAGATCGATTTCGGAACGACGGTCGAGCGCATCGACGACGAGGGCGACGGAGTGCGCCTGACCACGTCCGGCGGTCCCGTGGCGGCGCGCGTGGCCGTCATCGCGGACGGAGGCGGCGCGCTCCTGGACTCGGCAGGATTCACGGTCCGGTCAGATGACTACGGTGTTCATGCCCTGGTGGGGACGGTGCGCGTGGCCAAAGGGAGTTCAGGTACCGCGTTCGAACGATTCACCGACCATGGGCCTCTTGCACTGCTTCCATCCTTCGATGGTTACGCCCTTGTCTGGACGCTTCCACCCGAGATCGCAGAACGGCTCGTGTCCGCCTCGTCCGGCCATGTGCTCGATGCCTTGCAACAGTCTTTCGGCTGGCGGCTGGGCCGTTTCCTGGCAATTCGCGACCGCGGCGCATTCCCGCTGTCGCTCCGAAGAACGAGCCCCATCGCGCGCGGCAACGTCGCGGTGATCGGCAATGCGGCGCAGACCCTTCACCCCGTCGCGGGACAGGGGTTGAATCTGGGACTGAGAGATGCGTGGGCATTGACCAAAGCGCTGACGAACGCAGGCAATGCCTCCGCGAAGGTTCTGGAAGGATACGCGGCGTCACGCCAATTGGATCGTACCGTCACCATCGGTATCACCGACTTTCTTGCCCGCGCATTCCGTATCTCGATGCCTGGCGCCGCGGCGGCGCGAGCATGCGGCCTCGAGATTCTCGATCTGCTTCCGGTTCCCCGCCGTTCCTTCACCTCGCTGCTCACATCCGTTCCACTTCGGTAGCCACAGCATCGCTGCCATTCCGATGCGTTGCGTGTTTTGCGATTCTGCGGCGTTCGCACCAGTGGTTTCTGATTACAATACGCCCCCTTTCTTCGTCGACTCCGCCCGAGCCTTCCGGCATGCAGATCGGACCCTATCGACTCCGCAATCGGCTCGCGGTGGCACCGATGGCCGGCGTCACGGATCGCCCGTTCCGTCAGCTTTGCCGGCGGCTGGGCGCGGGATACGCCGTCTCCGAAATGACGACGTCCGACGCTCGCCTCTGGAACACGGCAAAGAGTCGCAGGCGGCGCGCGCACGACGGTGAACCGGAACCGGTGGCCGTGCAGATCGCCGGCACCGATCCAGAGCAGATGGCCGAGGCGGCGCGCTTCAATGTGGAGCAAGGTGCCCAGATCATCGACATCAACATGGGATGCCCAGCGCGCAAGGTCTGCAACGTCCTCGCCGGATCCGCGCTGATGAGGGACGAATTGCTCGCTGCCCGGATTCTCGAACGTGTCGTCCAATCCGTGGCCGTGCCGGTAACCCTCAAGATGCGCACGGGGTGGAACCGGGACTGTCGCAACGCCGGGCGCATCGCCCACATCGCCGAGGAAGCCGGAATCAGTGCGCTCACCATCCATGGTCGGACCCGCGCGGATTTCTACGACGGGCATGCGGAATACGAGACGATCGCCGCCGTGAAGTCGGCCGTGCGGATCCCCGTGATCGCCAATGGCGACATCGACTCGCCCGCAAAGGCCCGACAGGTGCTGGAATCGACCGGGGCCGACGCCTTGATGATCGGGTGTGCGGCACAAGGCCGCCCATGGATCTTTTCGGAGATCGACGCGAGCCTCGAACAGGGAACCGTTGCGGCCGGTCCCTCGCCGGAGGAGATTCACGCGATCATCGTCGAGCACCTCGAGGCGCTCTACTCCCTGTACGGCGCAGTGGCCGGCTGCCGTGTGGCCCGCAAGCACATCGGATGGTACTCACGGTCCCTCGCTGGCGGAGACGCCCTGCGGCGCAGCATGAATCAGCTCGAGGACCCTGTGGCGCAGCTCTCCACGGTGGACACTTTCTTCAACCAGCAAACCACGCTCGCCGGAAAATCATGGCCAACAGACCAGCGCGCCGCGTAGAGAACGAGAACGACATCGGGCGCTGCGTTCGCAGGGCCCTCGACGCGTATTTCCGCGATCTTGACGGAGAACGTCCCGCACCGCTGCACGACATGGTGATGGCGTGTGTCGAGATGCCACTGCTGGAGTACGTCATGGCGCAGGTCGAAGGCAACCAGACGCTGGCCGCGGAGATCCTCGGCATGAACCGCAACACCTTGCGCAAGAAGCTCAAGTTCTATGGCCTGATCTGAACCCTCGGGCCGCAATCACCATTCAACGAAGCGTTCCCATGACTCAACTGCGACAAGCCCTCATCAGCGTTTCCGACAAGACCGGTATCGTGGATTTCGCCCGAGATCTTCACCGTCTCGGAGTGGCGATCCTTTCCACGGGCGGCACCGCCAAGCTCCTGTCGGATGCGGGCATACCGGTGACGGAGGTCGCGTCCTACACCGGATTTCCGGAAATGCTGGACGGTCGGGTGAAAACGCTGCATCCGCGCGTACACGCCGGAATATTGGCGCGCCGTGATCTTCCCTCCCATGTCGATGCCATGACCCGGGAGGGAATGGGCTACATCGATTTCGTGGTGGTCAATCTGTACCCGTTCCAGCAGACGGTCGCCAACCCCGATTGCACGCTGGAAGACGCCGTCGAGAACATCGACATCGGCGGCCCGACCATGGTGCGTGCAGCCGCGAAGAACCATCGCCACGTCGCGGTCGTCACCGATCCGGCAGACTACCCTGCGGTCCTCGCGGAGATGAAATCCACGGGGGGACGCGTGGGGCTGGAGATGCGTTTCGATCTCGCGAAGAAAGCCTTCTCGCACACCGCCCGGTACGATGGCGCGATCAGCAATTACCTCACGGCGCTGGGCAAGGACGGGGTGCGGCACGAGTTCCCCGACCAGCTGAATCTGTCGTATTCGAAAGTGCAGGATCTTCGCTACGGCGAGAATCCTCACCAGAAAGGTGCGTTCTACCGCGATGCTGCGGCTCCTGCGGGAAGCCTGGCCGGGTACCGTCAGATCCAAGGGAAGGAACTCTCGTACAACAACATCGCCGACGCCGATGCCGCCTGGGAATGCGTGAAGACGCTCGAGCGCTCGGGTTGCGTGATCGTGAAGCATGCCAATCCGTGCGGCGTCGCCGAGGCGGCGAGCGCGATCGAGGCGTACCGGCTCGCCTATGCAACGGACCCCACGTCAGCGTTCGGCGGGATCATCGCCTTCAACGGCAAGGTCGACACGGAGACGGCCAAGCAGATCGTCGCGAATCAGTTCGTGGAAGTGGTGGTCGCCCCCGGCTACTCCGACGAAGCGGTGCAGGTATTCGCTGCGAAGGCAAACGTGCGGCTGCTGGAAGTGGCGCTCGCCAGGGAACCCAACGCCCAGGACATAAAGCGGGTGGGCGGAGGCGTGCTTGTGCAAAGTCCGGATGCCCGGAACGTATCGCTGGCCGAACTGCGTGTCGTCACCAGACTGGCGCCGACGCAGGAGCAGCTGCACGATCTTCTCTTCGCCTGGCGTGTCGCGAAATTCGTGAAGTCCAACGCCATCGTGTTCTGCGGTCGCGGAAGAACGCTGGGCGTGGGAGCCGGCCAGATGAGCAGGATCGATTCAGCACGCATCGCCTCGATCAAGGCCCAGAATGCAGGACTTTCACTCCAGGGGTCCATGGTGGCGTCGGACGCCTTCTTCCCCTTCCGCGACGGACTCGACGTGGTCGTGGACGCAGGGGCCGTCGCGGTCATCCAACCGGGTGGAAGCATGCGGGACGACGAAGTGATCGCCGCCGCGGACGAGCGCGGCATCGCGATGGTCTTCACCGGCACCCGCCATTTCCGGCACTGAGGTTCTCACCATGGACTCGCCCAGACTGCAATCGCTCCGAGAATCAACCATCACGGTGTCCCGGTCACGGAGCGGGAGGAAAGCATGAATCTCCTTGTCATCGGTTCGGGCGGACGGGAGCACGCCATCGCGTGGCGCCTGGTGCAGTCTGCGCGTGTCGCGCGGGTCTACATCGCGCCCGGCAATGCCGGAACTTCGCGTGAAGACGGCCTGTTCAATGTCGATGTCTCCTAGGTGGAAGACCTGGTGGAATTCGCCAAGAGGGAATCCATCGCGCTCACGGTGGTGGGCCCCGAGGCCCCCCTAGCCGCCGGCGTCGTCGATGCCTTCCGCGCTGCCGGACTCAAGATATTCGGCCCCGTGCGGGCAGCCGCCCGGCTGGAATCATCGAAGGACTTCGCCAAGGAGTTCATGGTCCGGCATCGCATTCCCACCGCGAAGCACCGCACTTTTTCAGACGCCCGGGAAGCGCACGCCTACATCGATGCGGAAGGTGCGCCCATCGTCATCAAGGCTGACGGGCTCGCAGCCGGCAAGGGCGTGGTCGTGGCGATGGAGGCACAACAGGCACATGCCGCAGTGGATTCCATGCTCGTGGACAATCGCATGGGCGATGCGGGTGCGCGCGTCGTGATCGAGGAATTCCTGGAAGGCGAGGAAGCAAGCTTCATCGTCATGGTGGACGGCAGGCATGTCCTGCCCCTGGCATCGAGCCAGGACCACAAGCGTCTGCTGGACGCCGATCAGGGCCCCAACACCGGCGGAATGGGCGCCTATTCGCCGGCGCCCGTCATCACACCGGAGGTCCACGCCCGGGTGATGCGCGAGGTGATCCAGCCCGTCATCCTGGGCATGGAGGCGGAAGGCACGCCCTACACGGGTTTTCTGTACGCGGGTCTCATGATCTCCCCCAAGGGCGAGCTTCGTGTGCTTGAGTTCAATTGCAGGCTGGGGGACCCGGAGACGCAACCGATCCTCATGCGTCTCAAGAGCGACCTGCACACTCTGGTGGAACACGGCGTGAACGGAACCCTGGACCGGGCCGATGCCCAGTGGGATCGCCGCTTCGCGCTGGGAGTCGTGCTCGCCGCTGCCGGTTACCCCGATGCCCCGCGCAAAGGAGATGTGATCACCGGTTGGCCGCGCAACGCCGAAGACGTCCACGTCTTTCATGCCGGCACCGCGGCACGCGACGGCGCGGTCGTCACCTCGGGAGGAAGGGTTCTCTGTGTGACCGCGCTTGGCGACACGGTTCGAGTGGCGCAGCGACGCGCGTACGAGGTGGCTGACCAGATCCAGTTCGATGGAAGGCAGATGCGCCGCGACATCGGCTATCGCGCCATCGGTGCGCGCCGGAGTCCGCTTTGACATCCACCTTGCCGGACCTGGCGGAGGCCAAAGGCTTCTTCCTCGACCTTCAGACCCGTATCGTGGCGGGCCTGGAATCGGAGGATGGCACCCCGTTCCGTCGTGACGACTGGGAACGGCCGGAAGGCGGGGGCGGCCGCTCCTGCCTCGTCGAGGAGGGCGGTCTTTTCGAACGGGCCGGCGTGCTCTTCTCCCATGTGCATGGCAAGAGCCTGCCGCCTTCCGCCTCCGCGAGCCGCCCCGAACTGGCAGGCCGCGGATTCGAAGCCATGGGGGTATCGCTGGTACTCCACCCGCGCAATCCCTATGTCCCGACAGTTCACCTCAACGTGCGCCTGTTCGCTGCCCTCAAGACCGGGGAAACGCCCGTGTGGTGGTTCGGTGGCGGGATGGATCTCACGCCCTATTACGGCTTTGCCGAGGATGCCCGGCACTTCCACGAAACCTGCAATCGTGCACTTGCACCGTTTGGTCCCGATTGCCATCCCCGTTTCAAGGACTGGTGCGACCGGTATTTCTTCCTGAAGCACCGGAACGAGCCGCGGGGCATCGGAGGCATCTTCTTCGACGACCTCTCGGCTCCGGACTATTCCACCTGCTTCGCCCTGACGCGCAGCGTCGGCGATCACTTCCTGGACGCCTATGTGCCCATCGTCCAGAGGCGGCGCATGTTGCCGTTCGGCGACCGGGAACGTGACTTTCAGGCCTATCGCCGTGGTCGCTACGTGGAATTCAACCTCGTCTTCGATCGCGGCACGCTATTCGGCCTGCAGTCCGGCGGTCGTACCGAATCCATCCTCCTTTCCATGCCGCCCCTCGTCCGGTGGCGCTACGACTGGCATCCCGAGCCGGGAAGCCCCGAAGCGGCGCTGTACTCGGAGTTTCTGAAGCCCAAGGACTGGCTCGCTGCCTCCTGACCGGCCAGCGGTCCGGGTATGCACTTTTGCATATACCCGGCTTCTGGCATGGACTTGGCTATTTCGTCAGAACAATTCACGCAATAAATTCTCAATCTCTTGGCGGCCGAGCCGTCACTGAGAGTTCGACACAACAGTATTGGATTGATCATGGGCGACCCATCGATGCTCAACTGGATGAAAGCCCCGGAAGATCACCGGCAGACGATGAGCAACGAATCAGAAGAGCAGAAACGGATCATCGAGAAGTTGCGCGCCCGGGTCGCGCGGCTCGAGTACCTGCTCGGCACCCATCACATTCCGGTCCCTCCGGAGGACGAAGCCGGCGGGATCCCCGTGGACTCTCATCTCGCATTTCCCGAACTGGACTTCTCCGAGCCGGAAAGAAAACCCGCGGAGAAGATCGAAACCCGCGCTGCCCTGGAGGAGTTCCCCCATATCGCAGCGGCTCTGACCGGGCTATGGGGACGTGACGGTTTCGAAGAGTATCTTGGCAAGCTGATCGTGGACGAACGGGGAAACCGCAAGGGATTCAGCATGGACGCCATGGAAGAACTGCTGCTGCTCGCCCGGGTGGCACGGCAGCGCAAGGCATATTTCGGCTTCGGCGCCGACGGAAAGCCCGGCGACGTCTGGACCGAGATCCGCGAAGTCAGCCGGCGCGCGGCATCTGCTACCTGAGAATCCGGTCAGACGCGGGCGACATACGCCCGACGGTCGTCACTGTCCAAGGTAGGCCTGACGCACCTGGGGGCTGGCAAGCAGAGCCGGCCCCGAATCCTCCAGCGTGATCACCCCCGATTCCATCACGTAACCACGCGTCGCAGCCTGCAAGGCCAGCAGCGCATTCTGTTCGACAAGCAGAATGGTGACACCCTGGGCCGCGATCGACTGGATCACCTCGAAGATCTTGCGCACCATGAGCGGCGCCAGACCCATGCTGGGTTCATCGAGAAGCAGCAGCCTCGGCCGGCTCATCATGGCGCGTCCGATCGCAAGCATCTGCTGCTCGCCGCCGGAGAGTGTCCCCGCCACCTGTGCTCGCCGTTCGCCCAGCCGTGGAAAGAGTTCCAGCACCCGGTCGAGGTCTTCCTTCACCGCCCCCCGATCGTTCCGGATGTAAGCGCCCATCGCGAGGTTTTCCTCGACGGTGAGGCGAGAGAAGACACCACGGCCTTCCGGTACCAGCGCCACGCCCTTCCGGATCAGAACGTGCGACGCAAGCCCGGTGACGTCTTCGGACTTGTAGCGGACCGAGCCTGCCACCGGGCGCAGCAATCCGGCCAGCGCCTTGAGCGTGGTCGTCTTGCCGGCGCCGTTGGCGCCGATGAGGGCGACGAGTTCTCCCTCTTCCACTCGAAGATCGACCCCACGCACAGCCTCGATCCCGCCGTAGGCGACGGTGAGCCCCCGAATGTCTAGCAGGCTCAAGAACTCCCCTCCTGCGCTTCCTCTGCTGGCGTTCCGAGATAGGCGGCAATGACAGCCGGATCGCGCTGCACGTCTTTGGGAACACCTTCCGCGATCTTCTTGCCGTACTCGAGCACGGCGACGCGGTCGCAGATGCCCATCACCAGTTTGACGTCGTGTTCGATCAGCAGAACGGTCGTGCCGTCTGCCCGGATCCGCGCGATGAGCTGTCCCAGCGCCTGTCGCTCGGTGGGATTCATGCCGGCCGCCGGCTCGTCGAGAGCCAGCAACTTCGGCCTGGTCGCAAGCGCCCTCGCGATCTCGAGCCGTCGTTGATCGCCGTAGGGAAGGCTGCGCGCAAGCGTGTTGGCGTGACGATCCACCCCCACGTATTGCAGCAGCTGGTGCGCCGTGGCGACGACCTCGGTCTCTTCGGCGACCGTCCGCTTCGTGCGGAATATGGCGCCGAAGATTCCCGCACGCGTCTGGAGGTGCTGCCCCACCATGACATTCTCGAGCGCCGTCATGTTGCCGAACAGCCGGATGTTCTGGAACGTGCGGGCGATACCGCTGCGAGCGCATCGATACGGTTTGAGCCCGGACAGCTCTTCGCCGTCGAAGCGGAACGAACCTCCTTCGGCGCGATAGAGCCCGGTCAGGACATTGAAGAGGGTCGTCTTGCCGGCGCCGTTCGGACCGATGAGCCCGTAGATCTCTCCGCGCCGGATCGTGAGCGAGACTCCCGAAAGCGCGGTCAGACCTCCGAATCGTTTGTCGATATCGACGGCCTCCAGCAGCACGGCCGTCGGCTTGTCGGCGAGGTGCGGCGCGCTCATTGCCGGGACACGAGTTCGCGCCGGCGGGTCTTGGAGGGCCACAGGCCGGCCGGCCGGTAGAGCATCATCAGCACGAGCGCAAGGCCGAACAGCAGCATGCGGATGACCTCGGGTTCCACGATCATGCGGCCGAACACGGCCTTCTGCAGCGGTTCCACGGTGTAGCGGAGGATCTCGGGCACGAAAGACAGCAGGATCGCCCCGAGGATGACGCCCCAGATGTTGCCCATGCCCCCGAGCACGACCATGGCCAGGACCATCACGGATTCCACCAGCACGAAGCTCTCGGGACTGATGAAACTCTGCATGGCTGCGAACATGCCCCCTGCGATGCCGCCGAAACTTGCTCCCATGGCGAATGCGAGCAACTTCACGTTGCGGGTGTTGATTCCCATGGCCTGGGCGGCCGTCTCATCCTCGCGAATGGCCACCCACGCACGACCGATGCGCGAGTCCTGCAGTCTGAGGTTCACCACGATGACCGCAAGCAGGACCAGCAAGAGCAGGTAGTAGTACTTGATGGGGCCGCTGATCACATGGTCACCAAGATGCTGTGTGCGGCTCAAGTCCCACCCAGCCACTCGAAAGGGATCGATGCGCGAGATCCCCTGCGGGCCATTGGTGATGTTGATCGGCTGGGAGAGATTGTTGAGAAAGATCCTGACGATCTCGCCGAACCCGAGCGTGACGATCGCGAGATAGTCACCGCGAAGCTTGAGCGTCGGCGCGCCAAGCAGCACACCGAACACGCACGCGAGCAAGGCGCCGATCGGCAGGATCACCCAGAACGGAAGATGCAGTCCCAGATGGGGCGAAGCCAGAAGTGCGTACGTATATGCGCCGACACCGTAGAACGCGATGTAGCCCAGATCCAGCAGACCGGCGAACCCGACGACGATGTTGAGCCCGAGGGACAGCAAGGCAAAAAGGATGGCGAGATTGGTAATTCGAACCCAGGCGGTCCCGACCGACGCGAGCGCGAAGGGGAGCACGGCCAGGACGCAGGCGATCACCACCATGCCGGCCCACGCGCCGGGCCGCCCTCTCAGACTGGCCATCGGCATCATGTGCTCTCGGGTTTCCGGCGGTCAGGCACGGTCGCTCACCCGTTCGCCCAGCAGACCCGACGGACGAAAGACCAGCACGAAGATGAGAACGATGAAGGCGAAGACATCCTGGTAGTTGCTGCCCATCAGGATCATGTGGCCACCGTTGGCGCACCGTTCGGTCAGCGCCGTGGAAATCCAGCCGATGTTGCAGAGGTCCGTCGCCTCGCCGATATACCCGGTTCCCAGCGCCTCCACGATACCCAGGAGCATTCCCCCCAGCATTGCGCCGGCGAGATTGCCGATGCCTCCCAGGACCGCAGCGGAGAAGGCCTTGAGCCCCAGCAGCGCACCCATGGTGTAGTGCGCGATTCCGTAATAGGTGCCGACCATCACCCCGGCCACCGCGCCCAGACCGGCCCCGATGATGAACGTGACGGAGATCACCCGGTTGATATCGATACCCATGAGCCCGGCGATCTGAGGATTCTCGGAGGTGGCGCGCATGGCGATTCCCAGCTTGGTCCGATACACCAGAAGCGTGAGACCACCCATCATGAGGAGAGAGAGCGCGATGATGGCGATCTGCACCGCGCTGACGGTGGCCCCGGCGATCTCGTAGATGGGATTCGCGATGATCTGGGGAAACGACATGGGATTGCGGCTCCACACGAGCATCGCGACGTGCTGCAGGATGATGGAAATCCCGATCGCCGTGATGAGCGGAGCGAGGCGAGGCGCCCGCCTCAGCGGACGATAGGCCACGCGCTCCATGGCATAGCCAACGGCCATGCAGACGGGAATCGCGCAAAGAGCGCCCAGAACCACGATCGCGACAGCCGGTAACGGCGTTCCGCTGCCAGCGAGGGTCGTGATGACCCACAGGGCCACCATCGCTCCGATCATCACGACTTCGCCGTGGGCGAAATTGATGAGTTGTACGATGCCGTAGACCATCGTGTAACCAAGCGCCACGATGGCATAGACGCTGCCCAGCGTAAGGCCGTTGATGATCTGCTGAAGGAAGATGTCCACGAATGAGCGCGCAGGCGCCGGTTCTCGCTTGCAGGAAAGAAAACAGCACCGCTTGGGTGCCGTTTTCTCGCCGATGGGGCTGCCGCGTCCGGGCCGGAGGGAGTTACTTGGCCTCGCCCGCGAGCGACTTCACGAAGTCCTCGTATTTCACGGTCTGGCCGCTCTTGATGATGGCGACGGGCTCGATCTTGCCGCCTTTCATCGTGAAGATGGTCATCTCGGCATCTTTCCGGTCACCCTTCTCGTCGAACTGGATCTTTCCGCTGGCACCGTTCAATTCGATCGCCTTCAGTGCCGGCAGGTATTTCGCGGGATCGACCGAATCCGCCTTCTGCATGGCGGCGATCAGAAGATTCGTGGCGTCATAGGTGAACGGCGCATAGATGATCGGATCGGCGTTGAACTTTGCCTTGTACGCATCGAGAAACGGCTTGCTGGAGGCCTGGGCCGGAATGCCGGCCTGGGAACACACGAGCCCTTCGGCTGCGTCGCCGGCGAGTTCCTTCATCTTGTCCGAACAAGCGCCGTCACCGAATGCGAAGACCGCCTTCAGTCCCAGTTCCTTCCCCTGTTTCATCAGGGGTCCGGCGGCCGCGTCCATGCCGCCGAAGAAGATCGCATCGGGCTTCTTGCCGCGAAGCTTGGTGAGCACCGCCTTCCAGTCGTTCTGCTTGTCCGTGCCTTTCTCGCGCGGCAACACGGTGACGCCGGCGGCCTTCAACGTCTTCTCGACCTCGTTCGCCAGGCCTTCTCCGTATGAAGTTGCATCGTCCACCACTGCCGCGACCTTCGGCTTGTGTTCGGCGACGAGATAGCTCGCAATCGCGGGCCCTTGCTGATCGTCCCGGCCGACTGTCCTGAAGGTGACGGCGAAGCCCTGTTCCGTCAACTGGGGGTTCGTGGCCGAACCGCTGATCATCGGAATGCCTGCCTGGTTGTATACCGACGAAGCCGGAATCGTCACGCCGGAATTGAGGTGTCCCACGACGCCGGCCACTTTGGCGTCGGCAAACTTCTGGGCGATGATGGGCCCCTTGTCCGGTTTGCCTTCATCGTCCTCGCTCAGCATTTCGAACTGGACATTCTTGCCGCCGATCGAGATTCCCTTGGCGTTCGCCTCGTCGATGGCGAGCTTGACGCCACTTTCGTTGTCCTTTCCGAGATGCGCGATGCTGCCCGTGAGCGGCGCCGCGTGCCCGATCTTCACCGTGATCTGTTCGGCCGCCGCCTGAGCTGCGGGCGCGGACGCTGCTTGCGGGACATGGAGTCTCCTCGAGCAGTGGGAGTTTTTGGGGTCTGACCGTGTGACCGGCCGGGGCCGCCCCGGGGCGGCCGATACGCATGGCGAGCATGAAATTATTCACCCTCCCCAAAACCTCGTCAATTCGAGGGGTTGCGGGGTGAGATCGAAGAACGCCACAAAAAAAAACCGGCCTGATCGGCCGGTTCTGCAAGCGGTACTGACGCTCAGTGCAGGGAAAGGATCCACTCCACGATCGTCTTGACGTCTTCATCCTTGAGATTCGGATGGGGGGTCATGGGAATCGCACCCCAGTTGCCCGAACCGCCCGCCTTGACCTTCTTCACCAAGGTGTCGGTCACGCTCTGACCCTTGTACTTCTTGGAGATTTCCTTGTAGGCGGGACCGACCAGCTTGGTGTCGGGGGAATGACAGGCAGCGCAGTCGCTGCCCTTGATCAGAGCCTGCGCCTTGGCAGCGTCGGCAGCGTGTGCGGCACCGGTGAGCGCAAGGCCAGCGACGGCTGCAGCGATCAGGTGAGAGAGCTTCATTGTTTCTCCTTGATGGTCGATCGGTACGGTCGGAACTGCGCCATTCTAGGACTTTTCCCTGTGATTGCAACACGGCCCGGCTTGCTGCAGGGAACCTGTCGCCCGCTGGCCCTGCTCATTTGCGGATCACCGTCGCACCCGGTGACGATGGCCAGAACGCCGGGGACTGCGCCTTCGTTGACGTTCGTTCGGCCATCTTCCGGGAACAATCCGTCCGCCCCGGCACCCGGTTCACCCGTAGAACCCGGGCGCGTCCACCGTCCCGGTCGCTTCTGCATGGAAAGGACGGGAAGAAGTCCGGGGTTCTTCTGCCCGAACCGGTCCGGCTACGAGGAACCCGACGACGATCGCGAGAACTGCTGCAAGTGATTTCATTCGATCATCTCCTCACTGTGCGTGCTTGACGAGATCGTGCAGCGTGTCCAGCAGCCACCGGTCGAGCCGGCTTACCGCCCGCCTGCGCTCCCTGTCCTCTTCGACAAGATCGGCGAGGCAGGCAAAGACGGCGCTCGCTCGAATCCGCTCCAGCGCCACCGTCTCCATTCCATGCTGCGCGATGCTGACTGCCCACGCGGCCGGCCGGCTGCGGGCCGCACGGCACAGGCTCAGCAAGGACTCGTCCCGCGCAAGGTCGTTGCCCATCAGCGCCGCGTACTCGAGAGCATCGCGGTGCACCTCGACCCACCACGGACAGTCCATCGCGGCCGAACGGCAAACCTCGTAGCCATGAGCGAAGAATGCATCGTCGAGCCGATTCTCGGCCGCCAGTATCTGGAATCGGGCACTGGAATGGTTCACCCGGGCCAGATGGAACCAGACGCTGTGCTCCCCGTGCACGCGCTTCGCCAGTGACATCATTTCCTCGCCCAGCGCGCACACGTTGTCCAGGTACCGTCCGTGGCTGCCCTCCCCGTGAGCATGGGGGCGCGCGAGACGGAAGCACCCGGTCATGGCGATCCACAGATACTGGAGCCTCACGCCGTCTTCCCTTCCGGAGTCACGACCGAGCGCCTCGGCCTCCCGGGTCCGATCGATCAGTTGCTGGCCCACTGGGAGAAACAGGATCCCTTCCTCCGGAGAGACGTCCTCGGCGAGATCTCGCAGCCGTTTGCGGGAGAAGATGTGGAGCTGGGATACGCTGCGAAGGCGCTCCCGAAGCTCCGGCGGCGTCGGCTTGTCGCCCTTCGCCAGTTTCAGGACATAGTCCGGATCGTAGGTGGGGAGCGAGAGCTGGGCGGCGGCCTGCGCCGAGGCGCGCTCCGCGATCGCGAGGTAGAGGGTATCCGGCATGTCTTTGCCTCCGGGGGGTGTGCGGTTTGAAGCGTAAGGGGGAGTATCGGTTCCGGACCCGGAAAACTTCGGGGTCTCAGTGTTCCCGTGTCGCGAACGGCAGGGAGGCGATGTCTTCGCTGGCGATGCGGATCGTGACCGCCCCGCCCTCAGGGAAACCGGCGCGGATGCGGGCGAACCCCAGGACGGGAAAACAGGCCTGCCCGCGGTACACCCTGCGTTCGGGCTCTCCCATGCTCGTCTTCCACATCCGGACCGCGCCATCCTTTCCTTCGTCGTTCTTGATGGAAAAACAGACGGTTCCCGCCGTCCACGCATAGCTGCCGACGGTGATGCGATCGTTTCCTTCCAGGCGCCACGCCGCAGGGGCGCCCATTGCCGACAAAGCCATCCCGGCCAGAACGAGCCCGACGCAACCGGTTCCCAAGAATCGATTCATGCTGCACCTCCTCGGTCGAACGTCAACGCGACGCATGCCGGAAGTGTCGACCCGCGGAGAGATTCCGGTCCGGCTCGATTGAGCCTGAAAAATTCCGTCCGGCCGGGCAGCGGATCGCTGCAGCGGCCGATCGGACCGCGATGAGGCCTGCCCTAGACGCCCTCGAAACCGCGGACGAGCTGGGCCCGGGCGTGGCCGCCCTGCAAGAGGAGCGAGAAGTCCGATCCGGCCAGCACCAGCTGCACCCCCATCTCGATGTGGCGCTGCAGGAGTTCGGGGGTGTACAGCCCTCCCATGCCGGGGAACTTTCCGTGCTTGCGGCACGCGGCAATCATCCTGCGGTAGGCCTCGATCACTCTCGGGTCGTCGAACTCCCCGGGGATGCCCATCTCGAAGCACAGATCGTTGGTCCCGATGAGAATCGCATCGATTCCGGGAACCGCGGCGATGGCCTCGCAGTTCTCGATGCCGCGGGGCGATTCCAGCATCACCACCACGAGTGTCTCCTCGTTGACGGTCCGCGCGAGATCGCCGACGGGCATGGGCGCGAAGCCCACCTGCTGCAAACCGCCGCCCATCGAGCGCCGGCCCACGGGGGGGAATCGGCAATGATCGGCGATACGCCTGGCTTCGTCGGCGGTCTCCACGTGGGGAACCACGATGCCCTGCGCGCCGTTGTCCAGCATCCGCGACGCATGATAGTGCTCGTATCCCGGCACGCGCACGAGGGGCGTGATGCCTACCGCGAGGGACGCGGCTGCGATCTGCGCAGCCGTGTCCGTGTCCATGGAGTTGTGCTCGCAATCGATGAAGAGCCAGTCGAATCCGCACGTCTTGGCCAGCTGGGCGATATCCACGGTCCTGGCTTGCCGCAGACCCAGGCCGATCGCCAGACGGCCGGCCTGCAATTGCCTCTTGGCATGGTTGACGACCACCGTCATGTCGATCCTCCCTTTCCGGGCGCGCGCGTCCGGTTCGTCAGGCGTTCACGGTTGAAGATACTCGCACGCCGCATGCCGCCCGCCCGGCGCCGCCCCGAAACGCCGTGATGTCGTTCGGCGACAGGGGCCGATCTGCAGAGCCGACGCCACAGGGCTTCGCGCACCGAAAGATCACGCGTACCGGTGGAAACCCCGCCCGGTCTTGCGCCCGAGATAGCCTGCCTCGACCATCTCCACCAGCAGAGGCGCGGGCCGGTACTTCGGATCCTTGAACCCTTCGAACAGGACCTGCATCACGGCGAGCTGCACGTCGAGGCCGATGAGATCGCACAAGGCCAGCGGCCCGATCGGGTGGTTGCACCCCATGCGCATCCCGTCGTCGATTTCCTGTGCAGTCGCCAATCCCTCCGACAAGGCGAAGATCGCCTCGTTGATCATGGGGCACAACAGCCGGTTGACCACGAATCCCGGCGAATTGCGCACCTGCACCGGCGCCTTGCCGATCGCCTTGGCCAGGGCTTCCACGGCGGAATACGTCGCGTCGTCCGTCTGCAGGCCGCGGATGATCTCGACCAGCTGCATGACCGGGACGGGATTGAAGAAGTGCATGCCGATCACTTGATTCGCACGCCTGGTGGCGGCGGCAAGCTTGGTGATGGAGATCGAGGAAGTGTTCGACGCGAGTATGGCGTCCTGCTTCATGATCGCGTCGAGCCTGGCGAAGATCTCGAGCTTGAGGCCGAGGTTCTCGGTGGCGGCCTCGATCACGAGATCGACGTTGCCCAGACCGGCGAGATCGGTCGTGGCGGTGATCTTGGTCATGGCGGCCGCTTTGGCATCGGCCGTCATCTTCTCTTTCTTGACCAGCCGATCCAGGCTGCCGTCGATGGTCTTCAGCGCGCGGTCGAGCGCGGGCTGGGCGACGTCGGTCATGGTCACGGAGTAGCCGGCCACGGCCAGCGTCTGCGCGATCCCGTTGCCCATGGTGCCGGCGCCGACGACGCCGATTGTGCCGATCTGCATTGATGTGTCTCTGCTGAGTAGGGTGGGGAAGGAATTCTAGCGGACCCCGCGTCCCCTCCGCAGCGCGCCTGCCCCGCCGATCACGCACCTCCTCATCGCGCCTCCCGGCCGGCGCCCGGAGTGCCGGCCCGTATCAGATCGAGGGAGCAAAGATGGCTCGCCCGAGATTCTCCTTTCTGCCTTCCAGCTGGGGAACCTGATCGAACGCGCCCTGCTTGAGCCTGGCCAACGTGAGGGCGTGCAGTTCCCGGTACGAAAGCTCGCCTTTGCGTTCCCGTATCGCCTCGGCAAGGCTGTACGTCAGCGCACCATTGAACGCGCCGCCGATATGTGCGTCCGCGGACGTCTGCGTGTCGCGGCAACCGGTGACGAGCACCTCGGGGATGTCCACCTGGACGATGTCGCTGCGGCGACGGGCAGCCTTGCTCGACGCACGCATGCCCGCGCGTACCGACCCTCGCAGCTTTCGGCCCGACTCCGTCGCGACGAGATCCCAGGGATTCGGCAGATAGCGGGGAATCGAAGGGGCATCGGGCGCCACCGGCGCTCGCGTGTTCGTACCGGAATGACAGCAGTCCATGACGACCGTGAGGCTGACCCCCGCCTTGAGCCGGTCGAAGGTGGTTCGCAGCCAGTCGTCCGTCAGAGGGTCCTTCCAGTCCAGATCGGTGGGACAGAGAATCTCGTCCCGGCGATCGGCCTCGTCGCCATCGGCATCCGGCACATTGGCGCCATGGCCGGAATAGTGAAGCAACAGCACGTCTCCCTTGCGGCCACTGCTCACGAGGGACCGGATGCCGGATTGCATCGCCTTCTTGGTGGCGCCGAAATCGGTCAGTACGGCGATGTCGGACTTGCGGAATCCGCAGAACTGCACGAGTACTCGCTGCATGTTCGTCACGTCGTTCACGCAGCCGCGAAGATCGGCCCCCGGAATCCGGTAACGATTGATGCCGATGAGAAGTGCGCGCTTGGCCATGTGGTCCTCCCTTGTCATCTCCGATCCCGATACCGGGACAGTATCACTCCCGCCGAAGAAGAAGCGATCCGCGTGGCGCCCCGTTTCCTGCCGCCTGCCTGGTTGGCGCCTCTCGTCGGCCACGAATGCCGGGAAGGAGAGAACGGTGCGTGCACCCTGGACGGGAGAGGCGGATCTCCTGGCCTGCGCTCCGACGCCGCACCTGGCGGCCTCGATACGGGCCGAAAAGGTCGGTCAGTTCTTCGCAGGGTCCGGGCGCCATCGCTGCGGAAGATCCTCGCTCGCGGCGGTAAGCGCCGGGACGCTCTGCCGGCCGCCACTTTCCGGATGCTCCGCGACACCTTGTCCGGCCCGGGTGCCGTTCCCGACGGCCATCGCTTTGCCGCGAGGCTCTTCGAAGCGCAATCTCGCACCTTCCGCCGGCTGCCCTGGACTCGAAGTATCGACGAGGCTCCGGTGCGAATCGTGCCGAAGGGGGAAAGGAATACGGATGCGATCACCCTCGCCCTCTCGCCGAGAGTCATGGATTCCGGTTGCCGTCCGCGTTTCACGCGGCGCGTTCGCGAAGGGCAGGACGTTCCATGAGAGTGCCGGCTCCGGGGCAGGCTCGGTCGATGGGGACTTCACCGGCCTGCCGGCTGCAGGGGGCCGTTCGAATGCTCCCAGAATGCCGGCGGCCACGACGGCCGCGAGCGTCCCGGCCGCGAACCTGAAGAACGTTCCCGCGTCCCGAGCTTCTCTGACATGCGGCTCCGTCCGCGAGGAAACATACGCGGAAACGCCGGCGATCTTCTCGATCCGGCGGCAAAGCTGCTCCACGTCGTAGTCCCAGCGCAGGTCGGACAGTTCCAGCGCACGGCGCCCGGCCAGAGCCCGGATGTCATCAGGAAGATCGTCAGCCCGCGGCGCGGCCGCGCCATCGACCAGGACAGGGATGATCCACAGGCCCAGCCGCAGAGCGGAAGCGATCTCCTGCCGGACGATCGCCTCCGGACCTTCAGCGTGTCCTGCATCTTCCGCTCCCTTGGATTCGAGCCAGCGAGGACAGATGACGGCGAGCACCACCGGGGCGAGACGCAGGGCATGCTCGATTGCGTCGATGCAATCCGCACCTGCCTCGATGGATTCGACGTCACGGAAGACCCCGAATTCCGGAAACCGCTGTTCGAGGTCGTCAGCCAGCCGGCCGCAATAGCCGGCGGAATCGGTACGGCGGTAACTCAGGTATATGCCGGCCATGGTCGTCCTCTGCCCGATCGGTCACGGACGGAGCGGGACCTGCGCGCTCACGCGGGCACCCCTCGCGGCATCGGACGTTCCGGCGCGGCCTCGACACTGCGGCGGTCCGATGGTCCGCGCGGGCAGCCAGCCTTGCATGTCCGGCAGCCCGCAACTTGCCGGAAGCATATGCGCGGCCCCCCGGTTCCTGCTGTAGTCCGAATCTCATAGATCCGAACGGGGGCTGCATCACGTGCTGGCAGGGTCTGCCGACCCTCCGGGGCCCGCGAGAGAACCCGGATCAGACCCTCTCGAGAACCGCAGCGATGCCTTGACCCACGCCGATGCACATGGTCGTCAACGCGTAGCGCTCACCGCGTTCCGCAAGCTCGTGAGCGGCCGTGGCGACAAGACGGGCTCCGCTCATTCCGAGCGGATGCCCCAGCGCGATCGCGCCACCGTTCGGATTGACTCGGGCGTCGTCGTCGGCGACACCCAGCGCCCGAAGGACGGCCAGGCCTTGTGCCGCAAAAGCTTCGTTCAGTTCGATGACGCCCATCCGGTCGACGGCAAGACCCGTTCGTGCCATGAGCTTCTGCGTGGCGGGAACCGGACCGATGCCCATGACTCTCGGGGCACAGCCCGCGGTCGCCACCCCGACCACACGGGCGATCGGAATCAGCGAATGCCGGCGGACAGCGGCCTCGCTCGCGATCAGCACGGCGCAGGCGCCATCGTTGACACCCGATGCGTTGCCGGCCGTCACCGTGCCTTCCGGCTTCACGATGGGCTTCAGCTTCGCGAGAGCGTCGAGAGACGTTTCGCGCGGATGCTCGTCGCGGTCGACCGTCTGCGTATCGCCCTTCCGTCCGGCCAGCGTCACGGGCACGATTTCCTTGGCCAATCGTCCGCTCTTCTGTGCTGCAAGCGCCTTGGTCTGCGAGCGCAGGGCGAAGGCATCCTGGTCGGTCCGGGCCACCCCGTACTCCGCCGCGACGTTCTCCGCGGTCTCGGGCATGGAGTCGGTCCCATAGAGCTGCTTCATGGCCGGATTCACGAAACGCCAGCCGATGGTCGTGTCGTACACGGCGTTGTTGCGGGAGAAGGCCGTGTCGGCCTTGGGCATGACGAACGGCGCACGCGACATGCTCTCGACACCGCCTGCGATGGCCAGGTCCATTTCTCCCGCCTTGATGGCTCTCGCGACGATCGCGACCGCGTCCATGCCGGAGCCGCACAGCCGGTTGATCGTGGAAGCAGGAATCTCCTGGGGCAGTCCGGCAAGGAGCAGTGCCATTCTGGCCACGTTGCGATTGTCTTCGCCGGCCTGATTGGCGCAGCCGAAGACCACATCGTCGACGGCGGACCAGTCGACGCCAGCGTGCCGTTCGACGAGCGCCTTGAGGGGCACGGCCGCGAGATCATCGGGCCGCACGGACGAAAGCGAGCCGGCATACCGGCCGATAGGGGTGCGCAGACCCGCGCAGATGAACGCTTCAGGCATGGTGTCGATGTCTCCGGTGACAGGTTGAGTCCGGCGAACGCGGGCGAAGCCGGGGAAGCGCGCGGTCGCGACGAACGGGAATCACGTTGGATCCGAGGCCCCGAGCAGCGGCACCTTGGTCAGATCGCGAAGAGTCGCCAGATCCATCCCCGTCACCATGTCGGCCACGACCAGCCCCCGGGGCGTGACATCGATGACGGCGAGATCGGTATAGATCCGGCTCACGCAGCGCACGCCCGTCAGAGGATAGGTGCACGTCTGCACGATCTTGCTTTCTCCCGCCTTGGTCAGGTGTTCCATCATCACGAACAGGCGCTTCGCGCCGATCGCGAGATCCATGGCTCCCCCACTGCCGGGATGGCGTCGGGAGCGCCGGTGTGCCAGTTGGCGAGGTCCCCGGTGACGGAAACCTGAAAGGCGCCGAGCACGCAGATGTCGACGTGGCCTCCGCGCATCATGGCGAACGAGTCGGCGTGGTGGAAGAAGCACCCGCCCGGCAAGAGCGTGACCGGCTGCTTGCCCGCATTGATGAGATCGGGGTCCTCCTCTCCCGGCGCCGGGGCGGGGCCCATGCCGAGCACCCCGTTCTCGCTGTGCAGGATGATTTCCCGGCCGGCGGGCAGATGATCTGCCACGAGTGTCGGCAGTCCGATGCCGAGATTCACGCAAGCCCCGTCGGGTATATCCCGCGCGAGCCGGGCCGCCATGTCCTCGCGGTTCATCCGCCTCATCGATCTTCTCCGTCACCGGTCCCGCGTACCGCCACCGCTGCACCGTGTGCGCCGCCGGTCCGCAGCACACGCTTGACGAAGATGCCGGGGGTCACCACGGCCTCGGGATCCAGGGTCCCGAGTTCCACGATCTCGTCCACCTGCGCGATCGTGCACGCAGCCGCGGTGGCCATCACCGGTCCGAAATTCCGGGCGGTCTTCCGGTAGACGAGATTGCCCCAACGGTCCGCCTGGCGTGCCTTGACGAACGCGAAGTCCGCATGGATCGGAAACTCGAGCACGAAATCGCGGCCGCCGATCCGGCGGGTTTCCTTGCCCCGCGCGAGTTCGGTTCCAAATCCGGTCGGAGTGTAGAAGGCGCCGATACCCGCACCGGCGGCGCGGATGCGCTCTGCCAGATTGCCCTGCGGAACCAGTTCCAGTTCGATCTCGCCAGAACGGTAGAGCGCATCGAAGACCTGTGAATCCGCCTGCCGCGGAAACGAACAGATGATCTTGCGAACGCGGCGTTGAGCCATCAATGCCGCGAGCCCCGTCTCGCCGTTGCCGGCATTGTTGCTGACGATCGTCAGATCGCGTGCGCCCTGCGCGATCAGCGCGTCGATCAGTTCCGCCGGCTGGCCGGCCGACCCGAAGCCGCCGATGAGAATCGTGGCTCCGTCGTGGATTCCGGCGACGGCAGAAACAGGATCGGAAACAGTCTTGTCGATCATCGTGAGAGTCAGGAACGCGTGAAGGCGCATCGCCTCGCGGCTGGGCCGGATCATTGTGCCCGAACGGGCTCCACGAATATCTCCACCCGCCGGTTGGCTCGCCGGCCTGCCTCGGTCTTGTTGTCCGACACGGGCTCGGTTTCACCCTTGCCCACGGCGGCAAGCCGCGCGGGATTGACGTTGCGGGACTCGAGGTACTTCTGGACGGCAGCGGCGCGACGCAGTGAAAGCCCCTGATTGTTCTCCTTCGAGCCTTCGGCATCGGTGTGGCCGACAATGGTCAGCGATGTCTTGCCGTACCGGATGATGACATCGGACAGCTTGTCCATGGTGCTGCGGAAACCTGGTTTGATCTCGGCCTCGCCCACATCGAAGGCGGTCTGGGCCGTCATCGTGATCTTGACGACATCGTTCGCGAGCTCCTGCACGGTCACCGCACCCGAGTCTCGCTCCGTGCGCAGATTCTTCTCGAGATCCTGCTTCTGCCGGTCCATGTAGTTGCCGACGGCCGCTCCCGCAAGACCGCCGCCCACGGCACCGATCAAGGCGCCCTTGCCCTTCTTGTCGGCCACGGCTGCACCCACCACGGCCCCTCCGACAGCACCGATCACGGCGCCCTTCTCGGTATTGGTCATCGATCGCTTGCCGTCGGTGCTGCCTTGGGACGCGCAGCCGGAGGCCACCAGTACGCACGAACACAACAATGCCGTCAGGGAGGGTCCTTTCATGATGCTTCTCTCCTTGCATGCGCTCGCGCATTCCGCGCGCGAGTCGGCGAAACTCCGCTTCACACCGCTCGATTCTCGCGCCATGGCGCCACGCGCAGGAGCAGGGCCATGCCCGGAAGCGCGAGTCCCACGCACAGCCAGAAAAAGCCGGACCACCCGAGACGCTCCACCAGCCAGCCCGTGATGGCATTGATGAAGGTTCGGGGCATGGCCGCCAGGCTCGTGAAGAGCGCGAATTGTGTCGCCGTGTACGCGGGATGCGTGGCTCGCGCGATGTAGGCCACGAAGGCGGCGGTGCCGAGCCCCACGCCGAGAGCCTCGCCGCTGATCACGATGGCGAGTGCGGTTCGCTCGAAAGCGCCCACCGCGGAAAACGGACCGAGATTGGCCAGCCAGACGAATCCCAGAATGCTCACGACCTGCACCACGCCGAACAGCCACAGGCCACGATTCACGCCGAGTTTCACCAGCCACAGCCCGCCGAGCAGACCTCCGGCCACGCTGGGCCACAATCCCGCGTTCTTGGCGATCAACCCGATGTCGGACTTGCTGAACCCCATGTCCAGATAGAACGGTGTCGCCAGCGCCGTGCACATGCTGTCGCCCAGCTTGTAGAAGAAGATGAAGGCGAGCACGAGGATGGCACCATCGGCGCCGCTGCGGGTCCAGAACTCGTGGAACGGTTCCACGACCGCTTCGCGCAGTGACTTCGGCACCGCTGCCACCGCCGGCTCGCGCACGGACAGGGCCATGACCATGCCGGGCAGCATGAAGCAGGCAGTGATGGCGAACACGGTCGACCACGGGAGGTGGTCGGCAAGGATCAGCGAAAGCGATCCGGGTACGAGACCTGCAACGCGATAGGCATTGACGTGCACCGCATTGCCAAGGCCCAGTTCCGAGTCCGCAAGCAGTTCGCGCCGGTAGGCGTCGAGTGCGATGTCCTGGGTCGCGCTCAACAGGGCGACGGCTGTGGCCACGTAGACGATTCCAGCGAGGTCTTCGCCCGGGGAGAGCCGCCCCAGCCAGGCGACGAGGCCGAAGAGGCAGATCTGGGTCGCGAGCATCCAGCCTCGCCTTCGGCCCAGCCGCGGGATGGCGTAGCGGTCCAGGAACGGCGCCCAGAGAAATTTCCACGTGTGGGGAACTGGATGAGGGCCATCGCGCCGATCGCCTTGCGACTGATGCCTTCGGTGCGCAACCACGCGGGCACCAGGTTCAGCAGCAAGTACAGCGGCAGGCCCGAGCTGAATCCGGTGAAGACGCAGATGAGCATCCGGCGCGTGAACAGCGCCGACCACACGGACGGCCGCTCCGTCATGCGGGCCGTGCGCCTGTCAAGGGTCGACCGGTGCAGCGCCGGCCACGTGGTCCAGGCGATAGACCGCCAGTGCGCCCAGTAGGTTGGGAAACGACGTGACGGCCGCACCCTCCGTCAGCACCACCTTGTCCAGGATCCTGATGGCGTGGCCCCTGCAGAACGTCTCGAAGTCGGCGAGAGTGAAGAGGTGAATGTTGGGCGTGTCGTACCACTGATAGGGCAGCTCGTGCGACACCGGCATGTTCCCCGCGAGCAGTTGCAGACGGACACGCCAGTAGCCGAAATTGGGAAAGCTCACGATGCCTTCCCTGCCGACACGCAGGATCTCCTTCAGCAGCCGCTCGGTATGCTTCATCGCCTGCAACGTCTGGGACAGGATGACGTAGTCGAACGATCCCGATTCGAATCCCGACAATCCCGCTTCGAGGTCGCTCTGCAATACGTTCACGCCGTTCGCGATGCAGGCGGCCACGTTGTCGTCCGAGATGTCCACTCCGTAACCGGACACGCCTCGCGTTTCCTTGAGAAAGCGAAGCAGCGAACCGTCGCCGCAGCCCAGGTCGAGTACCCGTGCGCCTTGCGGCACCCATTGGGCGATGGCATCGAAATCGGGCCGGCGCGGCCGCGCCGGGGCGGCGCGATGGAGGGTGTTCGCAGTACTCACGGCGCGATGTTCTCCATGTAGGCGGCGATCACACGGTGGTAGCGGGGATCGTCCATGAGAAACGCATCGTGGCCATGGGGCGCGTCGATCTCCGCGTAGCTCACGTCCAGGCGGTTGTCGAGCAGCGCCTTCACGATCTCGCGCGATCGCGCCGGCGAGAAGCGCCAGTCCGAGGTGAACGAGATCACGAGGAATCTCGACCGCGCCACCGCGAGAGCTGCCGCGAGGCTTCCGCCATGAGGAAGCGCCGGATCGAAATAGTCGAGCGCCTTGGTGATGCGCAGATAGGTGTTCGCATCGAAGTAGGTGGCGAACTTGTTGCCCTGGTGGCGCAGGTAGGATTCGATCTGGAACTCCACGTCGAAGCCGAACTTGTACTTGCCCTCCCTGAGCTCACGGCCGAACTTCTCCGCCATGGCATCGTCGGACAGGTACGTGATGTGACCCAGCATGCGTGCGAGACGCAGTCCGCGCCGCGGGACGACGCCGTGCTCGTAGAAATTGCCGCCGTGGAAGTCGGGATCGGTGGTGATCGCCTGTCTCGCGACCTCGTTGAAGGCGATGTTCTGGGCGGAAAGACGGGGAGCGGCCGCGATCACCAGACAGTTTCGCGCACGCTGCGGAAAACTGATGCTCCACTGGAGCGCCTGCATGGCGCCGAGACTGCCACCGATGACCGCCGCGAAAGTCTGGATGCCCAGGCGATCGGCCAGACGTGCCTGCGCATCGACCCAGTCCTCGACGGTCACCACGGGAAAATCGGCACCCCACGGTCTGCCCGTGGCCGGATTGACGCTGCCAGGACCCGTGGAACCGTGGCATCCGCCGAGGTTGTTGACGCCGATGACGAAGAAGCGATCCGTGTCCACCGGGCGTCCGGGTCCGATCAGGTTGTCCCACCAGCCGACATCCCGGGGGTCGTTCTCGTACCATCCCGCCACATGATGCGAAGCGTTCAGCGCGTGGCACACCAGGACGGCATTGGTGCGCTGCGCGTTGAGCGTGCCGTAGGTCTCGTAGCGCAGACTGTAGCGGGGCATCACGGCGCCCGACTTCAGCGGCAGCGGCTCGTCGAAGTCCATGTCGAGCGGACGCACCACGCCGACCGATCCCTGGGTCTTGCTTCCGGACGTCATTCTTCCGGCTCCGTGCTGGCGCCGCGAATCGCCTGGATCCGGCGCAGCACCTGCTGCACGGCGTCGTTCTGCATTTCCTTGAACAACATCTGGGCTTCGCCTTCCTTCGCGAGAATCTGGGTGTCGTCGTACGTCATGTCGCGCAAGACGAGGACTTCGGCCGGTGCCAGCCAGACTTTGCCCGCAGGGTCCGTCACCCTGAAGGTCAGGCGGTAGCGGAGCTGCATCTCCCGCACACGGCCTGCTCCGGACACCGCGAGAATCGTGCGGTCCTGCGCTTCCGACATCAGGTAGACGATGGCCGCCGCATCCTTGGTGGTCGCCGACAGCCTCGTACCGCCGCTCGCGGCAATGCTCCGCTTCAACTGCCCGGTGAAGGGCGAGTAGGGCATGCCCTCCACGAACAGGGTGTCGAACGGCAGATCGATGGTGCCGCGCAACTGGAACCCGCAGGCAGCCAGGACGGCGGCGGCCGGCAATGCGATGAGCGTTCGGCGGCGGAATGGCATGGCGGTCGGCGGCTCTCGCTCCCGGAGCTCAGACCACCACGTTGACCAGCCGGCCCGGCACGACGATCACTTTCCTGGGAGTCTGCCCTTCGGTGAACTTGCGCACTTGGGGGCTGTCCAGGGCCAGCCGTTCTATGGCGGCGCGATCGGCGTCCTTGGCCACACGCATGCTTCCCCGCAGCTTGCCGTTCACCTGCAGCACCAGCTCGACCTCATCCTGAGCGAGCGCTGCCTCCAGAGGCTCGGGCCAGCCGGCACTCAGCAGATCCTCGCCGAATCCGAGTTCCTTCCAGAGGTACTGGCACACGTGAGGTGTCACGGGCGACTGCAGGCGGAGCAGGATGGACAACCCCTCCTCGGCGACCTGCGCGTGGGATGCCGTGTCGTCCGCGGGAGCCCGCTCGAGCGCATTCAGGATCTTCATGCACGCCGAGGCGACGGTGTTGAACTGGTTGCGCTGCATGTCGAACGTCGCCTGCTTGAGGTTCGCGTGCACTTCCCGCCGAGCCTCCGCCAGCCCGGGGGCCGGCTTGAGCTCTGCGAGCGTGCGAGGTTCGGGCAGCGCCGCACGAATGGACTCCGCATAGCGGTGAGCGAAGGCCCACAGACGCTTCAGGAACCGGTAAGAGCCGTCGACGCCCGAATCGGACCACTCGAGCGTCTGTTCCGGCGGGCTGGTGAACATCATGAAGAAGCGTGCCGTGTCGGCGCCGTATTTCTCGATGAGCGCCTGCGGATCGACCCCGTTGTTCTTGGACTTCGACATGGTGCCGATACCGCCCGATTCCACGGGCTCGCCGTCCGACTTCAGCACTGTGCCGAGACGCACCCCCTTGTCGTCCGTGCGCACCTCGACATCTGCCGGATTGAAATACTGGATCCGGCCGGTCCCGCCCTTGCGGAAGAAGATCTCGTTCAGCACCATGCCCTGCGTCAGCAGATTGGTGAAAGGCTCGTCCATGGCGAGCAGGCCGAGGTCGCGCATCACCTTCGTCCAGAAGCGCGAGTAGAGCAGGTGCAGGATCGCGTGCTCGATGCCGCCGATGTACTGGTCGACGGGCAGCCAGTAGTTGACCCGTTGGTCCACCATGGCCGCCGGGTTGTCCGGACAGGCGTAGCGCAGGTAGTACCAGGACGAATCCACGAACGTATCCATGGTGTCCGTCTCGCGCCGTGCCGCCTTCCCGCACTTCGGGCAATTCACTTTGAGGAACGACTCGCGCTTGTTCAGGGGGTTGCCCGAACCGTCCGGCACGCAGTCCTCGGGCAGCACGACAGGCAGCTGATCGTCGGGCACCGGCACGGTGCCGCACGCATCGCAATGAATGAGGGGGATCGGTGTCCCCCAATACCGCTGGCGCGAGATGCCCCAGTCACGCAGGCGCCATGTCGTCTGTTTCTCTCCCAGATCCAGCCCGTTCAGATCGGCGGCAATGGCATCGACGGCCTCGCGATAGGGAAGGCCGTCGTACTTGCCGGAGTTCACGCAACGCGCGCCGTCCTTTTCCGCGTACCACTCCTGCCAGGCGTCGGTGGAGAAAGCGGCATCACCCACCGCGACGACCTGCTTTATCGGCAGACCGTATTTCTTCGCGAAGTGGAAATCCCGCTCGTCGTGCCCGGGCACTGCCATCACCGCGCCTTCGCCGTACCCCATGAGGACGTAGTTGCCCACCCAGACTTCGACCGTTTCGCCGGTGAGCGGATGCGTCACCGAGATGCCCGTGGGCATGCCCTTCTTTTCCATGGTCGCAAGATCGGCTTCCATCACGGAGCCCTGCTTGCATTCCTCGATGAACGCGGCGAGCGCGGGATTGTCCCGGGCAGCCCGCGCAGCGAGCGGATGCTCGGCGGCGACAGCGCAGAACGTCACACCCATGATCGTGTCCGCCCGCGTCGTGAAGACCCACAACTTTCCGCGCTCTCCGTCCAGCTCGTACGGGAACGCGAATCGCACGCCCTGGCTCTTGCCGATCCAGTTGGCCTGCATGAGACGCACGCGCTCCGGCCAGCCGGACATGCCGTCGAGCGCGGTCAGGAGTTCGTCCGCAAACGCCGTGATCCGCATGTAGTACATGGGGATCTCGCGCTTCTCCACGACAGCGCCCGTGCGCCAGCCACGCCCGTCGATCACCTGCTCGTTGGCCAGCACCGTCTGGTCGACCGGGTCCCCGTTCACCACGCCCGTCTTCTGGTACACGATGCCCTTTTCCAGCATCCGCAGGAAGAGCCACTGGTTCCAGCGGTAGTAGTCGGGCTTGCAGGTCGCCAGCTCGCGCTCCCAGTCGATGGCGAAACCCAGCGACTGAAGCTGCTTCTTCATGTACGCGATGTTGTCGTACGTCCAGCGGGCCGGAGGCACGCCGTTGGCCATGGCGGCGTTCTCCGCGGGCAGACCGAAGGCATCCCATCCCATCGGCTGCAGCACGTTGTAGCCGCGCATGCGGTGATAACGGGTCAGCACATCGCCGATCGTGTAGTTGCGCACGTGTCCCATGTGCAGCTTTCCCGAAGGGTAGGGAAACATGGAGAGGCAGTAGTACTTGGGCTTGCCGGGGATCTCGACGGCGCGGAAAGCGTGGGTCGCGTTCCATGCCTGCTGTACTGCACGTTCGACTTCGGTGGGACGGAATTGGGGATCCATTCTGGCGGCCGGTTGCGGTGTTGTCTCACCGTGAAAAGCAGGGGATTATAGAGAAGGAACACCCTTCCTGACCCGCTGCTGACCGGCTTTCCGTCGCGCCGCCCGGGCCCCTGTCCATCCGCCGCGCCTTCCGGCACGTACAAGGAGCCGGGGATCACCGTGCATCCCGAGGACCGTTCATGAGATATCCGCTCGTCTTCATTGCTGCATTCCTTCCCGCGCTCGCCGCCCTGGCCGCCGACGTCCACGATGCGACGGTCGAACGGGTCGTCTCGCCTGCATGGGTCATACGGGACGGCGCGAAGCTTCCCGTCGCTCCCGGTACGCGGCTTCGGACCGGCGAAGTCCTGCAGACAGGGGAAGGAAGCCGCGCCGAGCTTCGTCTTCCCGACGACAGCGTGGTGAAGCTGGGCAGCCAGTCCCGGTTCTTCGTCGCCCAGTCGGAGTGGAAGACTTCGGGCACGCCACTCCTCACTGCGACGATGCGCGTGCTGACGGGCGCGTTCCGCTTCACCACCTCGGCGCTGGCCAGGAAGACGACAACGCGAGACATCACCATCCGGCTGCCGACCGTGACGGCGGGCATCCGGGGCACCGATCTATGGGGCAAGGCTTCCGCCGACCGCGAGTTCATCGTCCTGATCGAGGGAGCCATCGACGTCCGTGGAGACGGATCCGCGCCGGTGCGGATGGACGTGCCACTCACCGCGTTCGATGGGCCCCGCAAGGACGGTGCGGCAGGCATCAGCAGGATCACTCCGGCTGAACTGGAGACATACGCGAGAGAAACGGAGATCGGCGGCGGTTCGGGGGCGCAGACTCGTCGCGGCCCATGGAAAGTCACCGTCGCATCGACGGAGGATTCCGGCGCGGCCCTCCAGTCGTGGGACAGGCTGAGGGATGCCGGCTTCGCAGCGGTCATCGAACCTTCGGGATCGCGGCAGACCCCCGTCTACAGGGTGAGGATCGCCGGGCTCGCCACCGAGGCGGATGCCAGGTCCGTGGCGGCGCACGTCGAAGCCACGCTCGGCGTGACCGGCGCCCGCGTTTCAAAGTAGGCGCGCGGCCGCGCGGAGAACGTCACCAGTCGTAGTCGATGGTGAGCGGCGCGTGGTCGGAGAACCGTTCGGCCTTGTAGATCGCCACCGCTCGTGCACGGCTGGCGAACGCCGGCGTCGCGAGCTGGTAGTCCAGCCGCCAGCCCACGTTCTTGGCCCACGCCTGTCCCCGGTTGGACCACCAGGTGTATTGCTCCGGACGGTCGTCCAGCCGGCGAAACACATCGACAAAGCCCAGCACGTCGATGACCCCCGAGAGCCACGCGCGTTCCTCGGGGAGAAATCCGGGATTTCGCTGGTTCGACCGCCAGTTCCTGAGATCGATTTCCTTGTGGGCGATGTTCCAGTCGCCGCAGATCACCACGTGGCGCCCGCTGCGGGCCAGTTCGTCCAGCCGGCCGATGAAACGTTCCATGAACGAGAACTTCGCGGCCAGCCGCTCTTCCGAGCTGGAACCCGAGGGGAGGTAGAGAGAGACGACCGACAGCTCGCCGAAATCGACCTGCAGGAAGCGGCCTTCGGCGTCGATGTCCTCGATCCCCAGACCGGTCACGATCCGGTCCGGCTGCCGGCGGCAGTACACCGCGACGCCGCTGTAGCCCCGCCGTTGCGCCGGATGAAACACGCCGGTCATCCCGGCGGGAAAGCGCATCGACTCGTCCATGTCTGTTTCGTGCGCCTTCAGTTCCTGCACGCAGACGACATCGGCCCCGTGCCCCTCCAGCCAGCGGAGAAAACCCTTTTTCGTCGCCGAACGGATACCGTTAAGATTGAGCGTCACTATTCGCAGCATGATGTCATGAGACAGGAAGAGGGGTATCGGGAGGAATTCGTGCGCTTCGCGATCGCGAAGGGCGTGCTGCTGTTCGGAGAGTTCAAGACCAAGGCGGGCCGGCTTTCGCCCTACTTCTTCAATGCCGGTCTGTTCAACGACGGCGAGAGCCTGCGTCAACTCGGCCGATTCTACGCGATGACCCTGCAGGGCTCCGGGGTGGCCTTCGACATGCTGTTCGGCCCCGCCTACAAGGGCATCCCGCTGGTCGCGGCCACCGCTGCGGCCCTGGCGGACGCGGGCCGCAACGTGCCGTTCGCCTTCAACCGCAAGGAGGCGAAGGATCACGGCGAAGGGGGGACCGTGATCGGCGCACCCCTCAAGGGAAAGGTCATTGTGGTCGATGACGTGATCTCGGCGGGGACCTCGGTGCGAGAGTCGGTCGAGATCATTCGCCAGGCGGGCGCGGAGCCTGCCGGCGTCGTGATCGCCCTTGACCGGCAGGAACGTGGCCAGGGAACCCTGTCCGCAGTTCAGGAAGTGGGAGAGAACTACGGCATCCCGGTGCTGAGCATCTCGACGCTCGACGACGTCCTCGCGTATCTGGCCCGACGCCCCGAACTGGCAGCCTCGTTGCATGCCGTCGAGGAATATCGTCGGCACTACGGAGTCACGACACCATGAAGACAGTGCGGTATCTCGCCGGCGCCGCGGCCACCGGCCTCCTCCTGGGGGCAGGGGCGGCCCACGCCGGCAAGCTATACAAGTGGGTGGACGACAAGGGCATCACCCACTATTCGGAAACCATACCGGCGGACCAGAAGGACCGTAGTTCGACCGAAATCGACAAGAAGGGGCGGGTCCTCAAGCAGAACGAAGCGGCGCTCACCAAGGACCAGGTCCAGGCGATCCAGGAAGAACGGATTCGCAGGAAGTCCGAGGAAAAGCAGGTCGAGGAACAGCGGCGCCGGGACAACGCGCTGCTCAACACCTACACCACCGAGTCGGAGATCGATGATGCGCGGGTCCGCGCGATCGCGGGGGCCACGCAGGCCAAGCAGGCGATCGAGGCGCGATACAAGACGGCACTGTCCCGGTCGACAGGACTGAGGAAGCAGGTCGACGGTCTTGTGAAGACCGGAAAGCCGGTGCCGGAGGCCGTCCGGGAGGAACTGACGACATCGGAGCAGGACACCGCAAAGATCGCCGGCGAACTGAAACTCAAGGAAGCGGAGATCGCCAACCTCCAGCAGAAGTACGACTACGACAGGACACGTTTCAAGGAACTGATGGCAGGAACCCGAAGGTGAGACACGGTTGCGGCGTCTCATCTTCATGATTTTCCAGACATCGGTCCGCACGCCAGCGGCGCGCAACGCGCGATGACCGCAGTCCGTCGTCCGGATGCGGAGCGGCATCCGGCGCATCTTCGATGACGTCGGCGGCCCAGGATCACCGCGCGCGGTTGGGGGACCGTGATGCCCCTTCAGCCCCCCTTCCACACGATCGAACCGTTCCCGCCTGGCCGGCCCTGGCGTATCTGGCGCTGCTGATCTACGGCAGTCTGCTGCCCTTCGATCTGCAACCGCGTTCCGCTCCGGAGGCATGGGCCGCCTTCACCCGGCTCTCGCAGGAGACTTCCAGCCTGGTTTCCTGGTCGGACTGGGGGCTCAACATCGCCTTGTACGTGCCTCTGGCCCTTCTGGCCTTGTGCGCCCTTCCCTTGCGCCGCCACTGGGCGCGGTTTGCAGGTTCGCTGGCGGTGGTGATCGCCTGCATCGGGCTGAGCGCGTGCATCGAATTCGCACAGATGTTCCTGTCCAGCCGGACGCCGTTGTTCCGCGACATCGTGGCCAATGCGCTGGGCGCCGGCATCGGCGCCCTGCTTGCACCCGTGGCCGGGCCCGGACTTGCCGGACTTGCGGCGCTCGTCCGGCGTTCCGCCGCCAGGACGTACGGGCCGTTTCCGCTGCTTCGTGCGGTCCTGATGGTGGCCGTGGTTCCCTATCTCCTGCTGCTGAGTTGGGGAAGCGGCTGGATCTCGAGGGAGTGGCTCGCGCCGGATGCCGCACTGGCACGACTGGGCGGCATGCCGCTCCTGCCGTTCCAGCGCGCGTATTTTGCCGACACGCTCTTCGCCATTCGCAGCGCCACGATCGTCGTGGTTGCCTTCATACCCATGGGTATTTTCGCCTGGCTGCTTCGCTGGGCACCCGCGTCCGGGCGTGGCCTCATGCGCCGGGCCTGGGCCATCTCCGCCCTGGCCTCGTTGGGACTGGAGGCGGGAAAGCTCTTCATCGCGGGTCGTCAACCCGACGCTGGCAACCTGCTTCTCGCCCTTGCCGGTGGGACCCTCGGCGGATGTGCGGCCTGGTTCCTGAGCCGCGCCCGCGTATCCGGCAGCGAGGCCGTGCCGCCGGTGGAAGTGCGGACCGAAATCCGCTGGACCTGGCGCGCGCTGGGATTGGTCGCGCTGGCAGCCAGTGCCTATGTGATCGGGACATTCCCGATCGCCCGCCCCGCTCTTCTGACCGGGGCACTGATCTACGCCGTCTTGCTGTGGAGATATCCCAACGCCTGGCTGCTGGTGGTGCCGGCGCTGCTGCCGGTATTCGACCTGGCGCAATGGTCGGGACGGTTCTTCCTGGACGAGTTCGATGCCGCCGTGCTGCTCACCCTGGCCGTCGGATACTGGCGTCTCGCAACCCGGTCAGGTTCCCTGGCGGCATTGCCGCGAGCCAGCACGGTCCTGCTGCTGATATTCGGTGCATCGCTCGCCGTCAGTGCGGCGGTCGCCCTGCTTCCCCCCGGCCCCCTCGACGCGAACGCGTTCAGCCACTACTACAGCCCCTACAACGCGCTGCGGGTCCTGAAGGGATATGCGTGGGCCGTGGCGCTGTTTCCCCTGGTGGCGACACCGGCTCCGTCGCGAACGCCCGTCGGCCGGTTGTGGTGGATGGGCATGCTCCTGGGACTCGCGGCGGAGATTCTCGCCATCCTCTGGGAACGGATCGTCTTTTCGGGGCTGGGCGATTTCTCGCGGGATTTCCGTGTGTCCGGTTACATGTCGAGCATGCACACGGGAGGGTCGCACGTGGAAGCCTATCTCGTGCTGACGATACCTTTCGTGCTCGTGATGAGCAGGGGCCGCCTCGGCTGGCAGGGTGCCCTCTGGCGGACGGTCATGTTCGGTGCCGCGGCCTATGCGCTTGCAGTGACGTTCGCGCGGGGCGGATACATCGGGCTCGTGATCGCGCTTGCCGTCCTTCTGGCCGGATGGCTCGCGCGGCGTAACGGGGCCCGCGAAAGCGCCACACTTCCATTGGCCGTCACCGCGAGCCTCGTCGCGGCCATCGTCGCGATCCCCGTGCTGACGGGCTCGTTCGCGCAGTCGCGCATGGAATCGAGCCGGCAGGATGCAGGGGTGCGATTCGATCACTGGCGGCATGTGCTGGAGATCCGCGACACCGATGCCCTGAGCGCGTTGACCGGCATGGGACTGGGCCGCTTTCCCGTGAGCTATTTCTACCGCAGCCCGGCCGAGCGGCGGCCGGGCTCCTACAGCTTCCAGAATCGTGAGGGGAATCCCGTGCTGGCGCTCGGCGCAGGCACTCCGATCTACATGGAACAGAAGGTGCCGGCGCGGCACGACACGCCCTACAGGCTCGACGTCGTCGCACGAGGCATCACCGGAGCCGCCGTGCTGAACGTGCTGCTGTGCGAGCGGAACTTCTTCGACTCCTTCGGTTGCGCATCCGCCACGTTCGGTCTGAACGGCGACTGGAAGTCCTATCGTTCGGTGCTGGAGATGAAGTGGCCGGAACGCCTCGGCCGGCCGGTCACGCTCTCCCTGGAGAACGCCGGGCCCGGCAGCCTCGCAGAGATCCGTGAAGTGCGGTTGGAAGCGCCGGATGGCGCCGATCTGGTCGCGAACGGAACGTTCGCCCAGGGAGCCGACCGGTGGTTTCCCTGGGTGTTCGATCACCTGCCCTGGCACATCAAGAACATCTGGATCTCATTCCTCTTCGAACAGGGGTGGCTGGGACTCGTCGCCTTCATCCTGCTTTTCGGACACACCCTGTTCGTGCTGGCGAAACGCTTTCTCGGGACCGGCGATCCGCTGCTGCTTGCGATGATCGCGGGAATGGCGGGCTTCATCACCGTGGGCGGCGTCGATTCTCTCTTCGAAGCTCCGCGCATGACGCTCGCGTTCTTCATGACCTTGGGCCTGGCGTTGCTCGTGCCGGCGGCAGAACGGGCCACCACGCGGATCACCGCAGCGGCAAGGGAACCGGCACGCGAAATCGCCCCGGCGCTCCGTCCGCAGAATGCCTCCCGACCAGCATCCGTCCGCGACGACCCGATCGCGGCAGGCTCACCGCACGCGGGACTGGACGTGGCCGGCTTCGCCTGGGGTGCCGCGGCAGGCATGGCGGCCGTGGGCCTCGTCGCCGTTTCGCTCCCCCACATTCCAGGGCTGCCCTACAACGTCCGGGAACTCCTGTATGCCGGCAGTCCCCTCATGTCGGCAGCGTTGCTGGCCATCTTCTGGTTCTGGCTGGCGGGCGTGCCGGCCGGACTCGCTCCGCTCCTGCGTTCGAATACGGCCAAGATTGCGTATCTGCCTGCCGTGGCAGCGCACGCCTTCGTCACATCGCTTCTCGTCACGCTGGCGGTGCCCTCCGAGAGTGTCCACGACATCGTCGGCTCGCCCATCTTCGACTGGCCCGGCCGCACGGAGGATGTGGTGCGCCTCTCCGCCGTCTTCGCACTCGCCTCGATGGCCCTCACCGGCGGTGCGCTGCTGACCAGAAAACTGGCGGGGGAAGCCGCCAGGAGCGGCATTCGCACCTGGCTGCTGACGACGCTCGCCGTTCTGGGGATCGGCCACTGGGTCATGGTGACGGAAGCGGCCACCGACAACATCACGGAACTGCTCGCACAGGGCGGAAGCCTTTGGGCCTTCGCGTCGCTGTTTCTGGCCGGGCTGGCCGTGTGCCTGGCGGGCAGTGCATTGGCTTCGTTCGCTGCCAGGGCCGGAACGCGCGGGCACGAGGTGCTGATCGCCCTGGCGGCGGGAGGTCTTGCGGCATTCGGGCTGATCCACGCGGGAACCGAATCGCACGTGTTCAAGTACGGGCAGAGCTTCTCCGCGATGCAGTTCCTGCTCAGCATCGACCGGTCGCACCTGGCCACGGGTTCCGGCCTGATCGCCCGATTCGCGGTTGCCTATCTGGCCGCCGTGGGCGCCGTCGCATTCGCCCAGCGGCCCTTCTTCGTGCTCTTCGCCAACCGCAGGACAGCCACCAACGGCCGCTGACCGCCGTCGGAGTCCGGACGTCTATCCCAGCCGCTTGCGCAGCAGATCGTTGACCTGCTGCGGATTGGCCTTTGCCCCTGGTGGCCTTCATCACCTGGCCCACGAGGGCGTTGAACGCCTTCTCCTTGCCCGCCCGGAACTCCTCCACGGACTTGGGATTCGCCGCAAGCACCTCATCGACGATGCGCTCGAGTTCTCCGGAATCGGAGATCTGCCTGAGCCCCCGCTGCTCGATGATCTGATCGGCCTCGCCTTCGCCGGCCCACAGCGCATCGAAGACTTCGCGGGCGAGCTTGCCGGACAGCGTGCCGTCGGCGATCCGCCGCAGCAGCGCTGCCAGTCGCGCCGCGCTCACGGGCGCCTGGGCAAGGTCGATCTGTTCCCTGTTGAGCCGTGCGGCCATCTCGCCCATCAGCCAGTTCGCGCAGAGCTTGGGTTCCGCCGGCAGGGCCGTCACGAGCGCCTCGTAGTAATCGGCCATTTCCCGGCTGGCCGTCAGAGTGGCGGCGTCGTACTCGGACAACTGGTAGGCACTGGAGAAACGCGCGCGCCTGGCTCCTGGCAGTTCGGGCATCGCATCGTGGACGGAGGCCACCCACGCTTCGTCGATCTCGAGCGGCAGAAGATCGGGATCGGGGAAATACCGGTAGTCCTGCGCGTCTTCCTTCGAGCGCATGGCCCGCGTCTCGTTGCGGTCGGGATCGTACAGGCGCGTTTCCTGGGAGATGGTGCCGCCGTCCTCCAGGACCTCGATCTGTCTCGCCATCTCGTACTCGATGGCCTGCTCCAGGAAACGGAAGGAATTGAGGTTCTTGATCTCGCAGCGCGTACCGAAGCGCTCTTCGCCCTTGCGCCTCACCGACACGTTCGCGTCGCAGCGGAACGACCCTTCCTGCATGTTGCCGTCGCAGATCCCGATCCATCGCACGAGCGAGTGCAAGGCTCTTGCGTAGGCCACCGCCTCGGCGGAAGAGCGCATGTCCGGTTCCGTGACGATCTCCAGCAGCGGCGTTCCCGCGCGGTTGAGATCGATGCCGCTCATGCCGTGGAAATCTTCGTGCAGGGACTTGCCGGCATCCTCCTCCAGATGCGCCGCGTCAGCCGCACGCGCTTGGCCGCATCCCCGACTCGAATGTCGAGGTGTCCGCCGAGCACGACGGGTATCTCGTACTGGCTGATCTGATAGCCTTTGGGCAGATCCGGGTAGAAGTAATTCTTGCGCGCGAAGATGGAACGGCGGTTCACCGTCGCCCCCACTGCGAGGCCGAACCGGATGGCGCGCTCGACGGCCCCGCGGTTGAGCACCGGGAGAACCCCGGGCAGGGCCAGGTCCACGGCGCACGCCTGCGCATTGGGCTCGGCCCCGAAAGCGGTGGAGGCTCCCGAGAAGATCTTCGATTGCGTCGACAGCTGGGCGTGAGTCTCGAGCCCGATCACGACTTCCCACATGGCGTTCATCTCATGCCTCGCCGAAACCGGCAGGCACGCGCCGGTGCCAGTCGGTCGCACACTGGTACTGATGGGCGACGCCCAGCATGCGCGCCTCGTCGAAGTAGTTGGCCATCAGCTGCAGTCCCACGGGCCTGCCCTTGTCGCCGAAGCCGCAGGGGATACTCATGCTGGGAATGCCGGCCAGGCTGCCCGGCACCGTATAGAGATCGGCCAGGTACATGGATACCGGGTCGGCAGCCTTCTCCCCGAATCCGAAAGCGACACTGGTCGTGACCGGTCCGGCAATGACGTCGCACTGCGCGAAGGCGCGCTGGAACTCGTCGGCGATCAGCCGCCTCACCTTCTGCGCCTTGAGGTAGTACGCATCGTAGTAGCCGTGCGAAAGCACGTAGGCTCCCACGAGGATCCTGCGCTTCGGCTCGGGCCCCAGTCCTTCCGCCCGCGAACGCTTGATCATGTCCGTCAGGTCGCCGTAGTCCTTGGCCCTGTGCCCGTAACGCACGCCGTCGAACCGGCTCAGATTGCTCGAACATTCCGCCGGAGCGACCACGTAATAGACAGGAATGCCCAGATGCGCATTGGGCAGCGAGATGTCGACGAGCGTCGCACCCAGCTTCTCGTACGTGGCGAGCGCCGCGCGGATCGCGGATTCCACGTCCGGAGCGAGCCCCTTGCCGAAGAATTCCCTGGGGACGCCGATGCGCACCCCCCTCACCGGGGCGTCGAGGAGTCGCGCGCAGTCCTCCGCCGGCCTGTCCACGCTGGTGGAGTCACGCGGGTCGTAGCCCAGCATGGCCGAGAGGACCAGGGCGGCGTCCTCGGCGGATACTGTCATCAGGCCCGCCGTGTCCAGACTCGACGCGAAAGCGATCATGCCCCAGCGGGAGGGACGGCCGTAGGTGGGTTTCGTGCCCGTGATACCCGTGAACGCGGCCGGTTCGCGGATGGAGCCACCCGTGTCCGTCGCCGTGGCCACCGGCGCGATCCGCGCAGCGACCGCCGCGGAAGAACCGCCGGAACTGCCTCCCGGGACCGCGCCCTTGTCCCACGGATTCAGCACGGGTCCATAGGCACTGTGCTCGTTGGACGAGCCCATGGCGAACTCGTCGCAGTTGAGCTTGCCCAGACACACCATGCCCGCGCGCTCGAGCTGCTCGACAACGGTGGCGTCGAACGGGCTCATGTAACCCTCGAGCATCCGGCTGGAGGCGGTGCTGGCCCACCCGCGCGTCACGAATATGTCCTTGTGGCCCAGCGGCACTCCCAGCAGCGGCGCCGATTCGCCGGCGGCCAGACGGCGGTCGGCCACTTCGGCCTGGCGCAGGCTCACCTCGGGGCGCACGTCGAGAAAGGCGTTGAGGTCGCGGTGACGGTCAATCCGGTCGAGAAAGAGCCGGGTGAGTTCCACCGAGGAGACTTCCCGGCGGGCCAGCAGGCGGCCGAGTTCGGCCACCGGCGCGAGGTGCAACTGGGTCACGGAGTGTCCTTGCTACGGATGAAGGCGGAGCGGGCGGGTCATTCGACCACGCGGGGAACGAGGAACAGACCCTCCTGCTGCTCCGGCGCGTTTCGCATGTGCGCGGCACGGTCCACATCCTCGGTCACGCGGTCGTCCCGCAGGCGCTGGGCGCCGCCGAGCGGGTGTGCCATGGGCTCGACGCCCGACGTGTCCACGGCCTGCATCTGCTCGATCATGGCGAAGATGTCGTTCAGTTGCGAAAGCGTGCGCTCCGCCTCTGCCTGAGAGATGTGGATTCGGGCAAGATGCGCAATGCGTGCGACATCTTCGAGCGTCAATGCCATGGAGGTTTTTGCCCTTGGAAATTCGACGAATCGGTGACGAAACGCCTTTGTCAATCAAGCCTCGTAAGGTACCATATCGCCCCATTTCGGCACCACCCGCCGCATTCCCGACAATCTAAGTCCTCCCACGGGGCACTCTCGCATGTTCGGTTTTCTAAGTGGTTACTTTTCCAATGATTTGGCCATCGACCTCGGCACTGCCAACACGCTCATCTACGTGCGTGGCCAGGGCATCGTGCTGGACGAGCCTTCGGTCGTTGCCATCCGCCAGGACGGGCCGAACGGCAAGAAGGTGATCGAGCAGGTCGGCCTGATGGCGAAGCAGATGCTGGGCAGGACCCCCGGCAACATCACCGCCATCCGGCCCATGAAGGACGGTGTCATCGCCGACTTCACGGTCACGGAGCAGATGCTCAAGCAGTTCATCAAGAAGGTGCACGACGCCCGCCTGTTCAGTCCGCAGCCCCGGATCGTCATCTGCGTCCCCTGCGGTTCCACGCAGGTGGAGCGGCGCGCCATCAAGGAGTCCGCCTTCGGCGCGGGCGCCCGCAAGGTCGAACTCATCGAGGAGCCCATGGCGGCCGCCATCGGTGCCGGGCTCCCCGTGAACGAGGCCACCGGCTCCATGGTCGTCGACATCGGCGGTGGCACCACCGAGGTCGGTGTCATATCGCTCGGCGGCATCGTCTACTCCGCCTCGGTGCGGGTCGGCGGGGACAAGTTCGACGAGGCGATCATCAACTACATCCGCCGCAACTACGGCATGCTGATCGGCGAGACGACCGCCGAGGAGATCAAGAAGGAAATCGGTTCGGCGTTCCCGGGGTCGGAAGTCCGCGAGAAGGAAGTCAAGGGACGCAATCTGGCCGAGGGCATTCCGCGCAGCTTCACGATCTCGTCGAACGAGATTCTCGAGGCGCTCACCGACCCGCTCAATTCCATCGTCAGCGCGGTGAAGTCCGCGCTGGAGCAGACGCCGCCCGAACTGGGCGCCGACATCGCCGACCGCGGCATGGTGCTCACCGGCGGCGGTGCGCTGCTGCGGGAGATCGACCGTCTGCTCATGGAGGAGACCGGCCTGCCCGTGATCGTCGCCGACGACCCGCTCACCTGCGTGGTCCGGGGGTCCGGCAAGGCGCTCGAACACATGGACAAGTGGACGAGCATCTTCACGAACGACTGAACCGGGTGACCGGCCCTTCCGCCGGCTCCGGGTGGCCGGGGGCCGGCACCTTCACGCGTGGCCCGGTTCGGACGAACCGGGCGAACGCGGATATCGCGGACATTAGAGTCACCTGATGCAAGCTTCCGCGCCGCCGATCTTCAAGCGCGGCCCGAGTCTGATCGTACGGCTGGCCTTCTTCGCCATCCTTTCGCTGGTACTGCTCGTGGCGGACGCCCGCTTTCGCTACCTCGAAGAGATCCGCGCCGGCGTTTCCGTCGTCCTTTTCCCGCTCCAGGAAGCCGCATCGGTCCCCTCGACGCTGATCAAGCGGGTCGGCGAGTTCTTCGTGACCCAGGCGGCGCTGTACCGCGAGAACGAGCAACTGAAGCGCGAACGGCTCCTGAGCGGTTCGGACGTTCAGCGCATCCGTGCCCTCGAATCCGAGAACGAGCAGCTCCGGCGCCTGGTCAACGCGCCCCCCATTCCCGGCCGCACCCGCACGATCGCGGAGATTCTCTACGAGACGCGCGACCCGTTCACCCGCAAGGTCGTCATCGACCGCGGAATGATGCATGGGGTGAAGACGGGCCAGGCCGTGGTGGATCACCTGGGCGTGATCGGCCAGGTGACCCGCGTCTTTCCGCTCGTGGCCGAGGTTTCCCTGCTGACCGACAAGTCGCAATCGGTGCCGGTACAGAGCGTGCGCACCGGTGTCCGCTCCATCACGTTCGGCCTCGGCCCCGAGGGCATGGTCGAGCTGCGCTTCATGCCCGTGAACGCCGACGTGAAGAGCGGAGACGCGTTCGTGACGTCCGGCATCGACGGGACCTACCCGCCCGGTCTGCCGGTCGCCGTGGTCACCAGCATCGAGCGGAACGCAACCTCGTTCGCGCGCATCCTCTGTGTTCCCGCGGCGGGAGTCTCCAGTTACACGCGGGTGGCGGTGCTGTCCGATGGACCGGACCGGCCCGAGAACACCCTCGCATCGCCTCCTGCATCGCCGCCCGCGTCGCCTCCTGCGTCGCCGGCTGCCCCCCCGAAGGAAAGGACGGAAACCCCGCAATGAGCCTGAGCGGACTGGGAGACAACATCCACGGCGGCGAGATCCTCCTGCCGGTGCGGGGCGGATACATCATCGTGACGATGCTGCTCGCCCTGCTGCTGAATCTCATTCCCCTGCCCGGCTGGCTGTCCAGCGCCACCCCGGACTTCGTCGCCGTGATCGTCCTGTACTGGAGCGTGTTCCAGGCACATCGCGTGGGGCTGTGGCCCGCCTGGGTGCTGGGACTGCTGATGGACGTGGCCGACGCCAGCCTGTTCGGCCAGCACGCGATCTCGTACTGCGTCGCCGCCTTCGCCGGCATCTTCCTGCACCGGCGCATCCAGATGTTCCCGATGAGCTATCAGATCGCGCACGTGCTGGCGATTCTCGCGGGGCAGCAGGCCCTGCAGCTGCTCATCCGGCTCATCGCCAACGCGGATCCGCCGGACATGCTCTATTTCGTGTCCAGTCTCACGGGAGCGGCCCTCTGGCCCGCGGTGGTGGGCATCCTTCTGGTGCCCATGCGCCGGCGCACGAAGCTGGAAGAAGTCGGCTGACCGGGACGTCAGCCGCCGCACCCGCCGAATGCTCCTCCGCCTGCCCTCCAAGATGAAGTTCGGGCGAAGCCGCGCCGGCTTCCGGCCCAAGCAAAGGGGCGTCGAACTGCGTCACGAGGAATCGCGCGTGCGTGCCTGGCTCGCACGGCTCACGACCGGCCGGCCCAAGGCCGGATTCCGGCCGCAGGCCCATGGCGTGGAAATGCGCGACCTGGGCCGGGAACTCGAACGCTTCCACTGGCGCCTGGCAGTCTGCGCGGGCGGCGTCCTGTTCCTGTTCTTCGTGCTGCTGCTGCGGTTCTTCTGGCTGCAGGTGATGCAGCACGACTACTACCTGACGCTGGCCGAGGCCAACCGGATCTCCATCGTGCCGGTCGTGCCGAACCGGGGCCTGATGATCGACCGCAATGGCGTGGTCCTGGCACACAACTATTCCGCCTTCACGCTGGAGATGTCGCCCAAGGAGGCCGGACCGGTCGAGCCGCTGCTGGACGAGCTCTCCGAGTTCATCGACATCGCCCCGCGCGACCGCAAGCGGCTGCGCAAGCTGATCGAGGACCGCAAGGAGCTCGACAATCTTCCCATCCGCACCCGCCTCACCGACGAGGAGGTCGCGCGATTCTCGGTCAACCGGTACCGCTTTCCGGGCGTGCACATCAACGCCAGGCTCTTCCGTCACTACCCCAACGGGGAGATCGCCTCCCACCTGATCGGCTACATCGGACGCCTGAGCGAGAAGGAGATGGCCAGGCTGGAGGAGAAGGGCCTGGCCGCCAACTACCGCGGCGCCGACTACATCGGGAAGGTCGGGCTGGAAGGCAGTTACGAGCGGGACCTCCACGGCGTTGCGGGGGTGGAGGAGGTGGAAACCGACGCCGGAGGCCGTGCCGTCCGCACGCTCCGCACCACCCCGTCCGTCTCCGGCAACAACCTGCACCTGGCCGTCGATCTGCGCATCCAGGAGATCGCGGAGCAGGCTTTCGGCACGCGCCGTGGCGCGCTGGTCGCGATCGAACCCTCCACCGGCGGCGTGCTGGCTCTCGTGTCCCGCCCGGGGTTCGATCCGAACCTCTTCGTGGAGGGCATCGATCCGCAGAACTGGGAGATGCTCAACAACTCGCCCGACAAGCCGCTCAACAACCGGGCACTCCAGGGCGTGTACCCGCCCGGTTCCACCTTCCAAGCCCTTCATGGCGCTGGCCGGCCTCGAGCTGGGCAAGCGCTCTCCCGAGTACACCATCTCCGACCCCGGCTACTTCGTTCTGGGCGGAGCCGGGCACGTGTACCGGGACTGGAAGAAGGGCGGGCACGGCATGGTGGACCTGCACCGGTCCATCGTCATCTCTTGCGACACCTACTACTACGGCCTCGCCCAGGAGCTGGGCATCGACAACATCCACCGCTTCATCGGCCAGTTCGGCCTGGGCAAGCCGACAGGCGTCGACATCCCTGGCGAGTCGGGAGGCCTGCTGCCGTCGCAGGAGTGGAAGATGCGGCGGTTCAAGCAGAAGTGGTTCGGGGGAGACACGATCTCGGTCGGCATCGGTCAGGGATACAACCTCGCCACGCCGATCCAGCTCGCGTTCGCCACGGCCGTCCTGGCCAATCGCGGCGTCGTCTACCGGCCCCACGTGGTCCGTCAGGTGGAGGACAGCCAGTCCGGCGACCGGCGCACGATCGAGCCGCAGCCCTTCAACACCTTCCCGATCAGCGACGACAACTACGTGCGCGTGCGCAATGCGATGGTGGATGTGAACAAGCCGGGCGGCACGGCGGCCCAGGCGTTCTCGGGGGCGGAGTACGCCGTTGCCGGGAAAACCGGTACGGCGCAGGTGATCGGCATGAAGCAGGGCGAGAAGTACGACGAATCGAAGATTGCCGAGCGCTTCCGCGATCACGCGCTCTACATCGCGTACGCGCCCGCGGAAAATCCCAAGGTGGCACTGGCGATCCTCGTGGAGAACGGCGGCCACGGGGGCTCCGCGGCAGCACCGATCGCCCGGGCGGTCTTCGATTTCGCGATCCTCGGCAAGCTGCCCAAGCCGCCGAAGGAGAAGGAACCCGAGCACGCGCAGCCGGCTGGCACCGCAGCACCCGCGCAGGAAGAGGAAAGTGATTAACCGGATATTCGGACTCTTCGTAAAGCACCTGGATCCGTTCCTCATCACGGTCGTCGCCGTGCTGCTGTCCATCGGCATGGTGGTGCTGTACAGCGCGTCCGGCCAGAATTTCTCGCGCGTGGGCGGGCAGATCGTCAACATGGGAATCGCCGTGTCGGTGATGTGGGTGGCAGCCAACGTCCCGCCCCAGCACATGGCCCGGCTCGCGCTCCCCGTGTACGTCCTGGGCCTGGGACTGCTCGTGGGCGTGGCGCTGTTCGGAGAAGTGAGCAACGGCGCGCGGCGCTGGCTCAACATCGGCGTCACGCGAATCCAGCCGTCGGAGATCATGAAGATCGGCGTGCCGCTGATGCTCGCGTGGTATTTCGACCGCTACGAGGCGATCCTGCGGTTGAAGGACTTCGCCATCGGCGCCGTGGTGCTCGCCGTGCCCGTGGGACTCATCGCCAAGCAGCCGGACCTCGGAACCGCGCTTCTGGTGGGCGCCGCGGGCTTCTATGTGCTGTTCCTCGCCGGACTTTCCTGGAAGATCATCATCGGCCTGGCCATCGCCGGCGGGTCGATGCTGCCGGTGCTGTGGGGCATGATGCACGACTACCAGCGCCAACGTATCCTCACCATGATCGACCCCTCGCAGGATCCGCTGGGCACCGGCTATCACACCATCCAGTCCACCATCGCCATGGGCTCGGGCGGGCTGTTCGGCAAAGGCTGGCTAAACGGTACGCAGGCCCGCCTCGATTTCCTGCCGGAACGCACGACCGACTTCGTGTTCGCCGTCTACTCCGAGGAGTTCGGCCTGTTCGGCAATCTGGTGCTGCTGGTGCTGTTCGTGCTCATCATCGGACGCGGCCTGTACATCGCCGCGAACGCCTCCGTGCTCTTCTCGCGCCTGCTCGCGGGTGCCGTCACCCTGACATTCTTCACCTACGCATTCGTGAACATGGGCATGGTGAGCGGGGTGCTCCCGGTGGTCGGCGTGCCCTTGCCGCTGATCAGCTATGGCGGCACGTCGCTCGTCACTCTGCTGTTCGGCATCGGGATCCTGATGAGCATCCATACGCACAAGCGTCTGGTGAAAGGCTAGTCACCGTGAAGATCCGTCCGCGATTCCCGAGCATCGTTCCGCTTCCGGCCCTCTGCGTCCTCGTCGCCGCCGGGCTCCTGGCCGCGGGATGCGCCAGTACCGAGATCGGGCCGAACGAGCGCAGACCGGCGGCCGCGGGCACCCCGTCCGGAACGAAGGCGGCCGCGCCTGCGACGACGGCGTCCGGCAAGGGCGGCTACTACCTCGACGACGGCCCGGGCGCAGATCCGCCGCCGGACCTCGACAGCATCCCCGATGCGACGCCACGCGCGGAACCGCTGCATCAGGCATCGCTACGCCCCTATTCGGCGCTGGGGCAGGACTACGCGCCTCTCACGCGGCTCACGCCCTACAAGGCGCGCGGTGTCGCCACCTGGTACGGCCGCCGCTATCACGGCAAGCCCACCTCGACCGGCGAGCGCTACGACATGTACGCGATGACCGCCGCGCATACCATCCTTCCGCTGCCGAGCTACGCGAAGGTCACGTCGCTCGCTTCAGGCAAGTCGGTCGTCGTGCGCATCAACGACCGAGGCCCGTTCCGCAAGGACCGCCTGATCGATCTCTCCTACGCGGCGGCGCACCGGCTCGGTCTGATCAACGACGGCAGCGGCATGGTCGAGGTGGAAACCCTGCTTCCGGGAGCCAGCGCGTTGACCGTAGCCGATCCGGAGCCTGCGCCACCGCCCGTTCGCGTGCAGAGCGATCCCGCGCTGACGCCGCTCCCGCCCACCAACGGGATATTCCTGCAGCTCGGCGCATTCTCCGAGCCCGGCAACGCGGAGGACTTTGCCCGCAAGATGCGGACGGAGCTTTCCGATCTTCCGCACCCGGTCACCGTCGTGTCGGTATCGGGCCTGTACCGCGTGCAGAGCGGCCCGTTTCCCGACAGGAACACGGCGCGAGGCGAAGCCGAGCGCGTGGCATCACGACTCGGTTCGCGGCCCTTCGTCACGGTGCGCTGACCCGACCCCTTTTCCCAACGCATCCACCGACTCCCGATGACTACTCTGATCTGCGGTTCCATGGCCTACGACACGATCATGGTGTTTCACGATCGTTTCAAGCATCACATCCTGCCCGACCAGCTGCACATCCTGAACGTCTCGTTCCTCGTTCCGGACATGCGCCGCGAGTTCGGGGGCTGCGCCGGCAACATCGCGTACTCGCTCAAGCTGCTGGAGGGCGAGCCGCTCGTCATGGCGACGGTGGGCCAGGACTTCCAGCCCTACGCCAACAGGCTGGATGCGCTGGGACTCGCCCGCACCCACGTCACCGAAGTGCCGGAGTCGTTCACCGCCCAGGCGTTCATCACCACGGATCTCGACGACAACCAGATCACCGCCTTCCATCCGGGCGCGATGATGCAGTCTCACCGCAACTCGGTGGCCGACGCGAAGGGCGTCGAGCTCGGGATCGTGTCCCCGGACGGCCGGGACGGCATGCTGCAGCACGCGCGTGAATTCCACGAGGCCGGCATTCCGTTCGTGTTCGATCCGGGCCAGGGACTGCCCATGTTCAACGGCGACGAGGTCAAGGCGTTCATCGCCAAGGCCGCCTACGTCACCGTGAACGACTACGAAGCGAGGCTCGTGGAGGAGAAGACCGGCGAGACGGTCGAATCGCTTTCGCGGCGCGTCAAGGCGTTCATCGTGACCCGCGGCGGATCGGGTTCCACCGTGTGGCAGGACGGCAAGTCCGTCGACATCCCGAGCGTCACTCCGGAAGCGGTCGTCGATCCGACGGGATGCGGGGACGCCTATCGCGGCGGAATCCTGTACGGCATCGTCAACGGGCTGGACTGGGCGCTCACGGGCCGCCTCGCTTCGCTGATCGGCTCGCTGAAGATCGCCCGTCGCGGCGCCCAGAACCACTCCTTCACCCGGGACGAGATCGCGACCCGCTTCAAGGAAAGCTTCGGCATGCGGCTCTGGTGATGGCTTCGGATCTCCGCCCGGCGTCCGCCGCGACGGAACGATGACTCGATGGATGCACGCAAGCGCGCACGTCGATCCCGCATTCCGTGACCGGACCTTCCTTAACGGTCGCGTAACCATCGCGTAACCGACGCGTCACTGCCCTTTCCTATGCTGGAATCTTCTCGACTCTCCGAGAGGATTCCATGCTTGGACTGGAAGAACGCCGCGTCGGCGGCAGGACTGCGCCGCTGACCGTGGGCCTTGCCCGCACACCCGGGCAGATTCGCGAGGCCCAGAGGCTCCGCTGGCGGGTATTCGCGGACGAACTCGGGGCGCGGCTGTCCTCGAACGAGCCGGGCGTGGACCGCGACCTGTTCGATGCACACTGCGAGCACCTGGTGGTGCGCGACGAACGTTCCGGCGAGACGGTGGGAACGTACCGGATTCTTCCGGGCGCGCAGGCGCGGCGCCTGGGTGGCTTCTATGCGGACGAGGAGTTCGATCTGACCCGTCTTTCGCATCTGCGCGATCGCACCGTGGAGATCGGCCGTTCGTGCGTCCACCCCGACTATCGCAACGGCGCGACGCTCGCGCTGCTGTGGTCCGGGATCGCCCGCTACATGACGTCGCAACGCTACGAGTACCTCGTCGGCTGCGCTTCCGTGAGCATGGCCGACGGTGGACACTCGGCGGCGAGTCTTTACAATCGGCTCCAGGACACCAGCCTGAGTCCGATCGAGTACCGCGTGTTTCCGCGCTGCGCCCTTCCGCTGGACCGTCTGGACGGTGGGCGCGCCGTCGCCGTTCCTCCGTTGCTGCGCGGATACCTGCGCTGCGGCGCCTGGGTCTGCGGCGAGCCGGCGTGGGATCCGGATTTCAACGTGGCGGATCTGCTCATGCTGTTGCCTCTGTCCCGGATGGATGTCCGGTACGCGCGGCACTTCATGAAGCATGCCCCCATCGAATAGCGCACTCGTTCGCAACACCCGCATCGCGCTGCTGGCGACGCACGTCGCGGTCGGACTCTTTCTGAGCGGCGCGGTCTTTCCGTGGCTGGGAAGGCGTGGCCGCGCGGCCTGCTTTCGCTGGTGGTCCCGGCGGATCCTCGCGATCCTGCACGTGCGCCTCCGGCATCTTGGAATCGCCGCGCCTGTGAAGGCGAGGCCCCTGCTGGTGCTGTCCAATCACGTGTCGTGGCTGGACATCTTCGTCATCCGCAGCCACATCGAATGCCTGTTCGTCGCCAAGTCGGAGATCCGCGGCTGGCCGCTGGTCGGATGGCTGGTGGCGAAACAGGGAACGGTCTTCGTGCAACGTGCCCGCCGTCACGACACCTCCCGCGTCAACTCGGCACTGGAAACGGCACTGACGGAGGGCCAGGCCATGGCGGTGTTCCCGGAAGGCACGACCACGGACGGAACCGAGGTGAAGCCGTTCCACGGCTCGCTGTTGCAGCCGCTCGTGCAGTCCGGCGGGTACGCGCTTCCGCTGGCGCTGGGCTATCGGTATCCGGACGGACGCCCGAACGACAAGGCGGCCTACGCCGGCGACCGGTCCCTCTGGGAATCCACGGTCCTGCTCGCCTCGCAGCCGGAAATCGTCGTGGAACTGCACGTGCTCGAGCCGGTACACGCGCAGGGCAAGCATCGCCGCGATCTCGCCGAGTTCTGCTCTGCGCGAATTGCAGAAGCCCTCAATCTGCCTCCGCCCGGCAGGCGACGTGGAACGCCCGGCGGTCTTCCAGCCGCAACGCCGTAAGACTGCGTCCCCAGAGGCACCCGCTGTCGAGCGCGACGTAATCCGGACCGATCCGGTAACCCAGCGCGGACCAGTGGCCGAAGAGAAGCGTGTGCGTCCGGCTGCACCGGCCCGGCACTTCGTACCAGGGCAGATAGCCCGGGGGGATGTCCTCGAGTTCGCCCTTGTGGCGGAACTCCATGACGCCTTGCGGCGTGCAGACGCGCAGACGCGTCATCGCATTGACGATCACACGGGCGCGATCCCATCCCTGAAGGTCATCGTCCCAGCGATCGGGCTTGTTGCCGTACATCGAGCGCAGGAATTCGTCGCACCTGTCCGACTGGAGCAGGGCCTCGGCTTCCGCCGCCAGGGCGCGGGCCTTCTCCACGGTCCACTGCGGCAGCAGTCCTGCATGGACCAGCGCCCACGGTCCTTCGACGTGGAACAAGGGACGGTGCCGCAGCCAGTCGAGCAATTCGTCCCTGTCCGGTGCCGCCAGGACATCCTGGAAGGTGTCGCCTCGATGCAGCGGGGCGTGCCCCCGCCGGCGACCAGAAGGTGCAGATCGTGGTTGCCGAGCACGACGGTGGCGCGATCGCCAAGTCCACGAACGAAGCGAAGAATTCCGAGAGAGTCGGGCCCTCGATTGACGAGGTCACCCACGCACCAGAGACGATCCCGCGCCGCGTCGAAGCCACAGTGGTCGAGCAGCCGGACGAGCGGATCGAGGCAGCCCTGGAGATCACCGACGACGAAGGTGCTCATGGGTTCTTCAGAAGGGAGGCAGGCAAGGCACCTGACCGCCTCGCCTTCCCGACGGGCGGGCCGACGGCACGCCCGTCACGCAGGAGAAATCGCCAATGCGCGCTGCTACTTGACCATCGCGGTCATGGCATCGACCGCGGCCTTCACTTCATCGTCGGACAGCGCAGCATTGCCGCCCTTTGCCGGCATGGCGCGGATGCCCTTGATCGCGTGCTCGTACAGGACGTTCTTGCCCTGGCCGATGCGGGGTCCCCACGCCGCCTTGTCGCCCGCTTTCGGCGCGCCCGCGATACCGGCCCCGTGACAGACCGCGCAGACCTTGTCGTACACGGCCTTGCCGTCCTGCTTCGCCGCCGCGGCGGGGGCGGGGGCAGCCGAGGGAGCGGGTGCGGGGGCTGCTACTGCGGCTGCAGGTGCCGCGGCAGGCGCGGATCCGCCTGCCATCACGATTTCACCCACCGGTTGAATGCGCTTTCCGATCGCCTCCGCCGACTGGCCGGCATCGCTGGGAGCGGTCCTGAGACCGCCCATGACGAACTGCGAGACCAGGACGATGATGGCGATCGGGATCGCAAAGGCGAGCATCACGACCACCACGAGCTGCTGCGGATTCTTGATTGCCGACTCGTGCGATTCGGCGCGAAGTTCTTCGGCCATGGCTACCTCGAGGGAAGATCGGAAAGCGCCGGATTATAGGAGAGGCAAAGCACCTATTGCTGCTTGCTTCAGATCAGAAAATCGTTTTCGCACTGAGCCGGCCGCCTTGACAAGCAGCCCCGTCACGGGTGCCTTTCGGCGCCTCCGGGCTGGCAAGACTCGCCGACGCGCTGCGGCCACCCCCAACAGAACGCAAACCCGATGAAGATCTTCTTCTTCGCCTTCGCTACATTCTGAGTGGAACAGTCACTTTCTTGAGTTGCCAGGCGAGAATTCCGGCAGCAGAGCGATCCGGCAGATCTGTCGAGCACAACCGTTGGAAGAAACTCACTAATATCGACGGGTGGATGTTTTGTAGCGAAATGGCGCCGCATTAGACGCTCAGCACATCAGTCCGCACGGCAGGGAGGCAAGTTGCAGCCACAAATCTCAGACCTCGACACAAGAGTTGCGGTACTGGTCGACTGCGAAAATACAGACCCGGACATCCTGGAGTATGCGCTGCGGGTGGCCGCCCAATTCGGACGCGTCGTACTTCGCCGCGGGTTTGGTGGGTACAGCGCGCTTGCCAACAAATGGCAGACTGTCCTGGTGCAACAGGCCTTCACCCCTTCCTTGCAGTATTCGTATGCAGCCGGCAAGAACACCTCAGACATCGCTCTGGCCATCGACGCCATCGAAGCACTGTTTGACCAACGCGCCGACACCTTTTGCCTTGTGACCAGCGACTCCGACTTTGCCGGCCTGTGCCGCAACCTCGGGGAACGAGGCGCCACGGTTCACGTCATCGGAGAAGCCAAGACGCCCGAGGCGCTGCGCAATGCGAGCGACCAGTTTTTCCAGTGGTCGCCTCCGCCATCCCCCCTCCTGGCGGAAGCATCGCCACCTTCCGCCAAGGGACAGTCCGCTGCAAGACCGAGACTTCGCCCGAAGTCCGTGGTCAGCGCCGTCAGGCTTCTCGCCGCCGACTCCCCCGATGGCCGGGTGCACGTGGGAGGATTAGGCCCATACCTACGCCGTACAGACCCATCTTTTTCGCCCCAGACATACGGCCACGCGGGTCTCGTCAGCATGCTCAAGACCTACGACCTCCTCGACCTGCGACAGGAGCCAGGCGGTCACTGGACGGTGGCAGTGGCTGCTCCGGCCATGGAGTCCGCGAACGGAGCTGAGCCGGCTGGCCAGACAACCAACGAAGAATGAATCACCAAGCGCTCTCTTCCTTCATCTGGTCCGTCGCCGACCTCCTGCGCGGCGACTACAAACAATCCGAGTACGGCAAGGTCATTCTCCCCTTCACCGTGCTGCGCCGGCTGGACTGCGTGCTGGAGTCCACCAAGCCTGCCGTGCTGGCCGAGTCAGGCCAAGACCCGCGCCGGCCTGAACCCGGACCCTTTCCTGCTGCGCAAGGCCGGTCAGAGCTTCTACAACACGAGTCCTCTCGACCTCGGCAAGCTTCTGGGCGACCAGGACCACATCCGGCAGAACCTGTACGCCTACCTCCAGGGCTTCTCCCCCGCGGCCCGGGACATCTTCGAGCGCTTCGACTTCCACACGCAGATCGAGCGGCTGGCCAAGGCCAACCTGCTCTACCTGGTCGCCGAGAAGTTCGCCAACATCGACCTGCACCCGGACACCGTCAGCAACGCCCAGATGGGGCAGGTGTTCGAGGAGCTGATCCGCAAGTTCGCGGAAATCAGCAACGAGACCGCCGGGGAGCACTTCACCCCGCGCGAGGTCATCCGGCTGATGGTGAACCTGCTGTTCATCGAGGACAACGACGTGCTCTCACCCGGCAATGCCGTCGTGCGCACCCTCTACGACCCCACTGCAGGCACCGGCGGCATGCTCTCGGTGGCGGGCGAATATCTGCTGGAGCACAACCCGCAGGCCCGGCTCACCCTGTACGGGCAGGAACTCAACGACGAGTCCTACGCCATCTGCAAGGCGGACATGCTCATCAAGGGCCAGGATGTCGCCAACATCGTTGCCGGCAACACCCTGAGCGACGACGGCCACCCGCAGCGCCGGTTCGACTACATGCTTTCCAACCCGCCCTTCGGCGTGGAATGGAAGAAGGTAGAGAAGGCTGTCCGGGACGAGCACGAGAAGAAGGGCTTCGACGGCCGGTTCGGCCCCGGCCTGCCGCGGGTGAGCGACGGATCGATGCTGTTCCTGCTGCATCTCATTTCCAAGATGCGCCCCGCCGTCGATGGCGGCAGCCGCTTCGGCATCGTGCTCAACGGCTCGCCGCTGTTCACCGGCGGCGCCGGCAGCGGCGAGAGCGAGATTCGCCGCTACATGCTGGAGAACGATCTGGTCGAAGCCATCGTCGGCCTGCCCACCGACATGTTCTACAACACCGGCATCGCCACCTACGTCTGGGTGCTGTCCAACCAGAAGCCGGACACCGGAAAGGGCAGGTGCAACTCATAGACGCCAGCGGCTTCTGGCAGAAGATGCGCAAGAGCCTGGGCTCCAAGCGTAAGGAGCTGAGCGAGGACCACATCGCCACCGTCACCCGCTTGTTCGGCCGGTTCGTCGAGGCCGAGATGGTCACCGCGCTGGACGCCAAGGGCCAGCCTATCGGCGAGCCCCCCGCCCCCGGCGCTCATCATAGGGCGATCCCCGCCCTCCGCGCCGGAAGGCGACCGGCTCAAGCGCGTGCCCACCTCGCGCATCTTCCGCACCCGGGACTTCGGCTACACGACCATCACCGTCGAACGCCCCCTGCGCGACGAAGCCGGCAACGTCGTGCTGGCCGAACGCGGCAAGCAGAAAGGCAAGCCCGTCGCCGACAGCGCGCTGCGCGACACCGAGAACGTGCCGCTGTCGGACGACATCGCCGCCTACTTCGCCCGCGAAGTCCTGCCTCATGCGCCCGATGCCTGGATCGACGAAGAGAAGAGCAAAGTCGGCTACGAGATTCCGTTCAACCGGCACTTCTACGTGTTCGAGCCGCCGCGGAGTCTGGAGGCGATCGACGAGGAGCTGAAGGCGGTGTCGGCGCGCATCGTGGGGATGTTGGGGGAGTTGGCGGAGTGAGACTTGGGATGTATCCGGCGTACAAGGAAAGCGGCGCAGTCTGGCTCGGCGTCATACCGCAACACTGGCGAGTCGGAAAACTCAAAAACCTGATTGATCCTACGAGACGGATCACCTATGGCATTGTTCAGGCCGGCCCGGATACGTCTGGCGGAGTGCCTTACATTCGACCCGCTGACATGACCAACGAGCAAGGCGTCACCGATCCAAACGCTTTGCTTAGAACGACTCGAGAGATTGCTGAGGAGTATCGACGCAGCTTGGTACGCGCTGGCGACCTCGTGTGTTCGATCGGACCCAGTTTCGGAAAGCTCATGGTCGTTCCCGGGTGGCTTGATGGGGCAAATCTCACGCAGGGAACCGCACGGATAGCCGTCGAAGCGCCGAACGTCGCGAGGTTCGTATTCTGGGCACTTCGCGCGCTACCCTCAGTTTCTCAATGGGAGGCGAGCATAGGCGGCGCGACGTTTCGTGCGCTCAACTTGGAGCCCTTAGCGAATACATTGATCACCATTCCACCGACGTCGGAACAACGACTCATCGCGGGATTTCTCGACCGCGAAACCGCCAAGATCGATGCGCTGATCGCGGAGCAGGAGAAGCTCATTGCCCTGCTGACCGAGAAGCGGCAGGCCACCATCTCCCAAGCTGTCACCCGCGGTCTTGATCCCGATGTGCCGATGAAGGACTCTGGCGTGGCGTGGGTCGGACAGGTCCCGGACCACTGGGAGATCGGAACAATCAAGAAGTGGTTCGTGACGAGTAGCGGTGGGACGCCCGACACTGCCCGACAGGACGAGTTCTATGCTGATCGAGGTGGGTATCCGTGGATACGCACAACTGACCTTGGAAACGACCGGTTGGCGACGTATGAAGTAGCGATTACGGAAGCGGCCATCAATGCGAGCGCATGCGCGATCTTGCCGAAGAACAGCGTGCTCGTCGCCATGTATGGGGGAGAGGGAACAATCGGCAAGAACGCGTTGCTGCTCTTTGAGTCATGCATTAATCAAGCCGTGTGCGCTTTGCTTCCGAACGAGGATTTCGATAGCCGGTACGTGTGGCGATTCATTCAGTTCTTCAGGCCGTACTGGATGATCGGCGCGGAGAGTTCGAGGAAGGACCCCAACATTAGCCAAGCGCTGATTCGGAACGCAGTGATGCTGAGGCCGCCGCTCCACGAGCAACTTGCGATTGCTGACTATCTTGACGTCGCGGGAGCAAAGCTGGATGCCCTCGAGCAAGATGCTGAGCGTTCCATTGCGCTCCTCCGTGAACGCCGCTCCGCCCTCATCACCGCCGGCGTCACCGGCCAGATCGACGTGCGCGGTGCCGTCCAGATGGCTCACGAAGCGCCCGAGGGAGTCACCGCATGAAGACCATCGACGGCAAGGCCCGTACCGTCAGCGAAGTCCTCAAGGGCAAGCGCTACGGCATCGACTACTACCAGCGGGAGTATCGCTGGCAGCGCAAGCAGGTGAAGGAACTGGTCGACGACCTGACCTCGCACTTCCTGCAGTCGCACCGGCCCGGGAACCCGCGCGGTGCAGTCGCACAGTACGGCAACTACTTTCTCGGCTCCATCATCCTCAGCGAGCGGGACAACCAGCTGTTCATCGTGGACGGCCAGCAGCGGCTGACGACGCTGACCCTGCTGCTCCTGCTGCTGCACCGCCGCCAGGGACAGCGGCCCGACCGGGTCCACCTGGAGGACCTGATCTACTCCGAACGTTTCGGCGAGCGCGCGTTCAACATCGCCGTGGAGGACCGCCGGACGATCATGACTGCGCTGTTCGGCGGCGAGGTCCCCGACACCACCGATGCCTCGGAGTCGGTACAGAACATCGTCGCCCGCTACCAGGACCTGGACGACCTGCTGCAGGAACTCGGCGACGACATCGACGACGCCGCGCTGCCCTACTTCTGTGACTGGCTGACCGAGAAGGTGTACCTCATCGAGATCCGCGCGGCGTCGGACGAGGACGCCTACACGATCTTCGAGGCGATGAATGACCGGGGCCTGTCCCTATCGCCCCTGGACATGCTCAAGGGCTACCTGCTCGCCAACATCCGGGACATCGGCCAGCGCAACGAGGCCGCACGGCTCTGGCGGGAGCGGATCGAGGCGCTGCGCAAGCTCGGCAAGGACGAGGACACGGATGCCGTGAAGGCGTGGCTGCGCGCCCGCTACGCCACGAGCGTGCGGGAACGCAAGAGCGGCTCCGAGAACAAGGACTTCGAGCGAATCGGGACGGAGTTCCACCGCTGGGCCGCCCAGCACGCGGAGGCGCTTGGCCTGCGTACGGACGACGACTACTTCCGCTTCGTGTGCCAGGACTTCGTGTTTTACACGCGGCAGTACCAGCGCATCCGTGAGGCGTCCCTGAAGCCCGTGGAAGGGCTGGAGCCGGTGTACCACGTGGCGTGCTTCAACTTCACGCTGCAGTACCCGCTGCTGCTCGCGCCCCTGCTGCAGACCGACCCGGCCGATGTGGTCACCCGGAAGATTCGCGCGGTCGCGATCTTCCTGGACATCCTGCTTGCCCGCCGCGCCGTGAACTACCTGACCATGACCTTCTCGGCGATGTCGTACGCCGCGTTCACGATCCTTCGAGACATCCGGGGCAAGTCGCTCGGGGAACTCGTGTCGGTCCTGATCAAGAAGCTCGAGGAGCAGGGGTGCGATTTCGACGGGACAAGTGAGAGGCACAGGGAGGCTTTCGGACTTCGGTCTCAACCAGTGGTCCGGGCGCTACATCAAAGGTCCTGCTCGCTCGCATGACCGCGCACCTGGAGGCGGCATCCGGCATGCGCAGCCAGACGAGCGACTACCTCGTGGACGGGCGCGGACGCTTCGAGATCGAGCACATCTGGGCCGCGCACTACGACCGCCATCGCGACGAGTTCGAGTCGGAGGCGGACTTCTGGTACGCCCGGAACACCATCGGCGGGTTGCTGCTCCTGCCCAAGTCGTTCAATGCCAGCTACGGGGACCTGACCTACGAGGAGAAGCGCCAGCACTACGTGACCCAGAATCTGCTCGCCCGATCGCTGCACGAACAGTGCTACGAGCGGAATCCCGGGTTCATGGAGTACATCCGGCAGGCCCAGCTCCCTTTTCGGGCCATGGCCACCTTCAAGAAGGCCGACCTCGAAGAACGCCAGCGCCTGTATCGCCAATTGGCGGATCGCATCTGGGATCCGCAGTTGCTGGTGCGGGAGGCGTAGGCTGACTGACGGATGCGGGCATGGGCTGGGTGTAGTGGAACCCTGGGAGCTTGCGCAAGCCTGCCTTGAACAAGGCCGACTCTAGCGCTCATAATAAAGCTTGCCTAATGTATGCGCCTCGTCACGGGGTGCAGTAAAGGGAGCCTTTCGCATGCCAGACGGCGAAGGAACCGCTCGCGCCGGACGCTACGTGCGTCAACCTACCGGCTACCGGGCCTTCATGCCCGCTCCACTCCCGCCCCGCCCCCCTCTGGCGATGAGCGGCGAGCTCCAGGCGCTGCTCTCACAGGCCGACCGCGCCCTAGGGCGGCTGGACGGGTCGGTGCTGACCTTGCCCAACCCCGATCTCTTCGTGTTCATGTACGTGCGCAAGGAGGCCGTGCTGTCGAGCCAGATCGAGGGGACGCAGAGCTCTCTGCACGACCTGCTGGCCGCCGAAGCCGATCTGTTCGACGAGCAACGCCCGCGCGACGTGGACGAAGTCGTGAACTATGTGCGCGCCATGAATCACGGACTCGCGCGACTCGAGGAGCTACCCGTGTCTGTGCGCCTGGTCCGCGAGATTCACGCGGAGTTGCTGCGGGGCGTCCGCGGTGGACGACTCACGCCAGGAACTGCGGCGCAGTCAGAACTGGATCGGACCCGCCGGTTGCACGCTGAACACCGCGACTTTCGTGCCGCCACCGCATGAGGAGGTGCCGCAGGCACTGGGTGACCTCGAACGATTTCTCCACGCCGACGACGATCTGCCACCGGTAGTCAAGATCGCCCTCGCCCATGTTCAGTTCGAAACCATCCACCCCTTCCTCGACGGGAACGGGCGTGTGGGCAGGTTGCTCATCACATTTCTGCTGACCGAGAGGGGGGTGCTTCACAAGCCAGTGCTGTATCTCTCCCACTACTTTCGCAAGCACAGGCAGACCTACTACGACCACCTGCAAGCCGTTCGTGATCACGGAACCTGGGAAGCGTGGCTGAAGTTCTTCTTGAGCGGTGTATGCGAGGTCGCGCAGGAAGCGGCGGAGACCGCGCGAAACATTCAGCTCCTTCGGGAACGTCATCGTAGCGCCATCACAGAGAGACTTGGGCGCGCGGCAGGCAACGGCCACCGGGTCCTGGAAAGTCTGTTCAAACGCCCCATCGTGACCGTCTCCGACGTAAAGGCACTCACGGGAACCACCTATGTGGCGGCCAATGCCTTGGTGGCCCGCCTGGCCGATTTGGGTCTTCTCGTCGAAATGACGGGCTACGCCCGTAACCGCCGCTTCCGCTACGACGCCTACGTGCGCTTGTTCACGGATGAGGAGCGTCCGGAGGCCACCGCATGACGCTCCACCAGGAAAGAAAATTCGAAGACGAAATCTGCCAGCACCTGGGTGTGCAGGGCTGGTGGTACGAACCGAACGCCGCGAAGGACTTCGATACGGCCCGCGGACTCTTTCTCCCCGATCTGGTCGCCTGGTTGGAGGTCGCACAGCCTGACGCCCACCTGCGCCTGACGAAGACACACGGCGCCCAGCTGGCGGGCGTGCTCGCCGACCGGATTCGAAAGAGTCTGAACGAGCGCGGGACGTTGGAAGTCCTGCGCCGGGGTGTCGAGATGCTGGGCTTGAAGGAGCCGCTGCAACTCGCGCAGTTCAAGCCGGCGCTGGGCCTGAACCCTGCCATCCAGACCCGGTACGAAGCCAACCGCCTGCGGGTACTTCGCCAAGTTCACCACTCCCCGAACCAACCCGGGGAATCCATCGATCTGATGCTGTGTCTCAACGGCATCCCGGTGGCGACGGCGGAGCTGAAGACGAACTTCACGCAGAGCGTGCGCGACGCCGTGGACCAGTACCGCTTCGACCGGCACCCCCAACCCAAGGGCGGTGTCCTGGAGCCTGCGCTGGGCTTTCCGGGCGGAGCGCTGGTGCACTTCGCGGTCGGCCAGAGCGAAGTGATGATGACGACCCGACTCGCAGGGCCGGGGACGCAGTTTCTGCCGTTCAACCGGGGCAATGAGGGCGGCGCAGGCAATGCGCCAAACCCCGAAGGCTTCGCGACCGCCTATCTGTGGGAAGAAGTCTGGGCGCGCGAGAGCTGGCTGGACATCCTGCATCGCTACCTCGTCGCCAAGCGCGACGACAAGAAACAGCTGCAGGCCGTCATCTTCCCGCGCTATCACCAGCTCGATGCCACGCGCAGGCTCGTGGCCGACGTCCTGGCGCATGGCCCGGGTCAGCGCTACCTGATTCAGCACTCGGCAGGCTCCGGCAAGACGAACTCCATCGCCTGGACCGCACACTTCCTCGCGGACCTGCACGATGCGCAAAACCGGAAGCTGTTCGACAGTGTTCTGGTCGTGAGCGACCGCAACGTGCTGGACGCCCAGCTGCAGGAAGCCATCTTCGACTTCGAGCGTACGACCGGCGTCGTCGCGACGATCACCAACGAGTCCGGCAGCAAGAGCGCCCAGCTGACCCAGGCGTTGAAGGACGGCAAGAAGATCATTGTCTGCACCATCCAGACCTTCCCGTTCGCACTGCAGGCCGTGCAGGAGCTGGCCGCGACTGAAGGCAAGCGCTTCGCCGTCATCGCCGACGAGGCCCACAGCTCCCAGACCGGCGAGGCGGCCGCAAAGCTGAAGCAGCTGCTGTCCGTCGAGGAATGGAACGACCTCCAGGACGGGGGTGGGGTGGACACTGAAGCCCTCCTCGCGGCGCAGATGGAGGCCAAGGCGTCGACGAAGGGACTCACCTACGTCGCGTTCACCGCCACGCCCAAGGCCAAGACCTTGGAGCTTTTCGGCCGCCCCGGGCCGGACGGGCTGCCGCAGCCTTTCCACGTGTACTCCATGCGCCAGGCCATCGAGGAAGGCTTCATCCTCGATGTGCTGAAGAACTACACGAGCTACAACCTCGCATTCCGGCTGGCGCACGAGGGCCGGGAATACGACGAAACCCAGGTCGAGCGCAGCGCCGCGATGAAGGGGATCATGCAGTGGGTTCGCCTGCACCCCTACAACATCGCGCAGAAAGTACAGGTGGTGGTGGAGCACTACCGGGAGAATGTGCAGCCGCTACTCAACGGGCGAGCGAAAGCGATGGTGGTCGTGGCCAGCCGCAAGGAAGCCGTGCGGTGGCAGAAGGCCATGCGCGCCTACATTCAGAGCCGCAACTACCCGCTGGGTGTGCTCGTGGCGTTCTCGGGCGAGGTGCACGACCAGGACAGCTTTCCCGAGGCCGTGACCGAGACCAGCCCCCTCCTGAATCCGGGACTGAAGGGTCGGGACATCCGCGACACCTTCGCCGGGCCGGACTACCACCTCCTGCTGGTGGCCAACAAGTTCCAGACGGGCTTTGATCAGCCGCTCCTGTGCGGCATGTACGTGGACAAGCGACTCGCCGGCATCCAGGCCGTGCAGACGCTCTCCCGGCTCAACCGCGCCCTGCCAGGCAAGGACACCACCTACAGTCTCGACTTCGGCAACGACCCCACCGAGATCCTGCAGGCGTTCAAGACCTACTACGAGACGGCCGAGCTGGAGAGCGCCACCGACCCGCACCTGGTCTACGACTTGCGGGCCAAGCTCGATGCGGCAGGCCACTACGATGACTTCGAAGTGGAGCGCGTGGTGAAGGTTGAACTCGATCCGCATGGCACGCAGAAGGAACTGGATGCCGCCATTGCCCCTGTGGCGGACCGACTGCTCAAGCGCTATAAAGCCGCGCAGACCGAGAAGGGCAATGCCGAGGCACTGGATGACGACAAGGCCGCCAAAGCGTCTACGGACACGCTCCACGCCCTGGTGCTGTTCAAGAGCGACATGTCCTCCTACATACGTCTGTATGCCTTCCTGAGCCAGATATTCGACTACGGCAACACCGACATCGAGAAGCGGTACGTCTTCTTCAAACGGCTGCTGCCGCTATTGGAATTCGGGCGCGAGCGTGTAGTAGTCGACCTATCCAAGGTAGTGCTGACTCACCACACGCTCAAGGCCCGGGGGCAACAGGCCATGACACTGGGCCCCGATGGCACCTACAGGCTGCCCCGATCGACGCTGTCGGCAGTGGTGCAGTGCAGGAGAAGGAGCGGGCCTACCTCAATGAGATCATCGAAAAGGTCAATGGCTTGTTCGAAGGCGAACTGACCGACGACGACCAATTGGTCTACGTGAACGGCGTGCTCAAGGGCAAGCTGCTGGAAAACGAGACTCTTGTGCAGCAGGCAGCCAGCAACAGCAAGGAGCAATTCGCCAACTCACCGGACCTCAGCAAGGCACTGATGGACGCAATCATCGATGCGTTCGAGGCTCATCAGGCAATGAGTTCGCAGGCGTTGGGGTCGGCGAAGGTACAGGCGGGCCTGAAGGACATTCTGCTGGGGCCAGCGCAGTTGTATGAGGCGCTCAGGGCTCGTTCCGCAACCGGACCTGCCGCGCCCGATGCTGGAGCATAGTCTTGTTCCCGAAGAGAGGGCCTCGCTGGATCATTGACGAAGCCAAACAGGCTCGATGCCCCCTTTCCATTCCAACGATTTCTCAATGCGTCGGTTCTTGACACGCGCCTTTGGCTGCCCTCAGCAGAGTCGGTTCCACAGCGTCCATTCTCACGCCGACCGCCGCATCGCCCCCACCGTGCTTCCGTGCGCCGCTCCACCCCGGCTCACCGGCACATCCAGCGCGGCGGGCACCGGCAGACCCAGCAGCACGTACAGCTGCGCCAGGCTCGCGCGGTAGACCGCGTCGATCGCCGACACCGATTCGGGCGGGTTGTAGTCGCCGAACCACCAGCACCAGTCGGACCCTTCGCACACGCCCAGCTGGCGCGACGCCTGTTCCTGCTGCATGGGGCTGAGCCGCCCGCTCTCGATCACCAGATCGTATTGCTGCTTGGCTTCGCACAGCAGGTCCCACGCACGGTTCTTGTCGGGGTGCCCGATCCAGGTGGAGAGATTTCCGTAGACCCAGCTCCCGGACACGAGCCGCTCTAGACGTCCCGTCCGCGTCGCCGGATCGCTCAGCACGTCTGCGTACGTTGTCGTCCGGATGGCGGGGTGGTCCTCCAACAACCCGTACAGATCGTCGAGGAAGTAGAAACCGTTGTAGGGGTAGTACTCCCACGCATTTTCGCCGTCCAGGATCACGGAAACGACGGGTGCGCTGTCCGGGGCGCCGATCCCGCGATGCGTTCCAGTTCCGCCACGAAGTCTGCCGCCGCATCGCGTCCGTGCCAGCGGGAGTACTCGAAGCCGATCCGGTCGGAGAGCTGATCGTCGCGGAAGAAACAGGTGACGCCGGAGCCCCCGGCGACATAACCACGGTACAGGTACTCCGACTTGGGAACGGTGGCGTCCACTCCCAGCGAAGCCACCAGCACGCCCTGCCCGCTCGCCGACCAGGCGATTCCCGCGGCGCCCAGGAGATCCACGAACGCCGGCGATACGGCGCCCTCCGCAGGCCACATGCCCGCAGGCGTCGAACCGAACCGCCCGGCATGAGAGTGCAGCGCCCATTCGATCTGGGCCGTGAGCCGTTGCCGTCCGCCCGGATAACGTGAGGCATAGGGCAGCGTCACTCCGGGCTGGGTTTCGCGCGCAGCGGCGAAATCGAGCATCAGCGGACCGATGGGGTGGAAGTGCGGCGTGGACGAGATCTCCACCTGTCCGCGTGCGGCCAACGCGCGCCAGCGCGGAACGATCGAACGCACCACGTCGGCGATCACGTCCAGCAGAGCCCGCCGGTCTGCAGCGCTGAACTGCCCCCCCTTGGTCATGAGATTCGGGATCAGCGCGAATTCCCGCCGCACGGTCTCGCCGGTCCACGCGAGGTGATACCAGGTCAGCAGATCGGCAATGTACTGGGCCGACAGATACTCGAGGGGCGCGCCTTCCTGGGTGTCCACGAACCGGAACAGAGCCTTCAACCGCGCATACGCCGGGAAGGGTTCGATCATCTTCACGTGGTTGGCGCGAAAGCAGCGATCCAGCACCAGTTCCCGTTCGGCCGCCGTGATGTCCTGCAGATCTTCACGGGCGAGCAGGGCCAGCAGCGGGTCGCGCAACGTGCCCGAGTCGAACTGCGTGACGTAGTCCTCGAGCTGGTCGACAAGAACAGGGACGAAGTTCACGACGGCCCGGACGCCCGGATGGCGCTCCAGATGCGATGCCATGTCGGAGTAGTCCTTGAGCGCATGCAGATACACCCAGGGCAGCCGGAACTCTCCGGTCACGCAGTCGCGGAAATCGGGCTGGTGCATGTGCCAGAGCAGCACCAGCCGGAGCGCTGGCGTGGCAACGGCTTCTGACGGCGGCTCGTCGGGCGGCACCCCGGGGGCGATCGGCATGCGTCGATCAGCGCTGATGGAAGACCTGCTGTCCCAGCATGTCCGGTGTCACGAGGGTGATGCCGTTGTCGCTCACATAGAACCTCTTCGCGTCTTCCTCGGGATCGAACCCGATCTCGATGCCGTCGGGGAGCATGCTGCGCTTGTCCACGACGCACTTGCGCAACTTGACCCGCCGGCCGACCACCACGTCCGGGAGCAGCACGGAATCCTCGATCTCACCGTAGCTGTGCACGCGCACGTTCGAGAAAAGCACGGAGCGCGCCACGCGGGAACCGCTCACGATGCACCCGCCCGACACGAGGGAATCGACCGCGTAGCCGCGCCGCCCTTCTTCGTCGAAGACAAACTTCGCCGGCGGAAGCTGCTCCTGGTGCGTCCAGATCGGCCACTTCGTGTCGTAGAGATTCAGCTCGGGGTCCACGCGCGAAAGGTCGAGATTGGCTTCCCAGAACGCCTCCACCTCGCCGACGTCCCGCCAGTACGGCACCCCGTCCTTCACCGCGACGCAGCTCTCGATGAAGTTGTGCGCGAAAACCTTGGCATTGCCCACGAGGTAGGGAATGAGGTCCTTGCCGAAGTCGTGGCTGGAATCCTTGAGCCGGGTGTCGATTTCGAGCTGTTCGTACAGGAAAGCCGCGTTGAAGGCGTAGATACCCATGCTGACGAGCGCCTTGCCGGGTTTGCCGGGAACCGATTCGGGATTCGCGGGCTTCTCGACGAATTCGCGCACCCGCCAGTCGGCGTCGATGCCCATCACTCCGAACGCGGTGGCCGTCTCCACCGGAACCTCCAGGCACGCCACCGTCACGTCGGCTCCCTTCAGCACGTGATCCGACAGCATCTTGCCGTAGTCCATCTTGTAGATGTGATCCCCGCCCAGCACCAGTACGTACTCGGGATGGTAGGAACGCAGGATGTCGAGATTCTGGTACACCGCGTCGGCAGTGCCCTGGTACCAGGACTCGTCGGAGGTCCGCTGCGAGGCGGGCAGCACGTCGACGAATTCCTTGAAGCGCCCATCGAGGAAGCTCCAGCCCCGCTGGATGTGCCGGATCAGGCTGTGGGCCTTGTATTGCGTCGCCACGCCGATCTGCCGGATGCCCGAATTGACGCAGTTCGAGAGCACGAAATCGACAATCCGGAACTTGCCGCCGAACGGCACCGCCGGCTTTGCGCGCCAGTCCGTGAGATTGCGCAGGCGGCTGCCCTTGCCGCCCGCAAGCACCAGCGCGTAAGTGTTCTTGGTGAGTCTGCTGACGAAACGAGGATCGTTTTGCATGGTGGTGACGCCACTTCCGAAGAGTCGGAGCGACCGGAACACGGGGCTCCGGCATCGTGCCTTTCCGCCGCCAGCCGGTTCGCCCGGCCGGTGCGGCTGACGGCTGTTCAATCATACCCGCCCGCATCGCGGGCCTGGACGACGGAATGCAAGCATCCGGCGTGCACCGGATCGCCAAACCGGCCGCGTTGCTTCATCATCCATCTTCATGCATTGAAGACAAATCTCATGACAGATTCGCGTCTGCCCCTGCTGCTCGAGGGAAGGCTCCATGATCCGCATGCGGTGCTCGGCGCACACGCCGCCGGCGGCAGATGGCACATTCGCCACATCGATCCGCATGCGGTCGCCGTGTCCGCGCTGTTCGCCGACGGCTGGAAACCGCTGCATCGGCAAGGGCCGGGCCTGTTCGAATCCACCGGCAGCGACGTTCCCCTCCGGCCGGTGCGGCTGCGCGTCGACTGGTCCGGCTCGCAGCAGGAGATCGTCAGCCCGTGGTCGTTCCCGCCCGATATCGGCGAACAGGACCTGTATCTGTTCAACGAGGGCCGTCTGCTGCAGGCCTGGCGCATCCTCGGCGCCCAGCCTCATTCCCGCGATGGCGTCGACGGCGTTCGGTTCGGCTGCTGGGCGCCGAATGCGGAACGCGTCAGTGTGGTCGGGGACTTCAACCGCTGGGACGGCCGGTGCCACCCCATGACGAGCCGGGGCTCGAGCGGCGTATGGGAGCTTTTCATCCCCGGCCTCGCCCCCGGTGCGCTGTACAAGTTCGAGATCCGGCAAGTCGGCACCGGCGCGCTGCTGACCAAGACCGATCCCTACGCGCGGCGTTTCGAGTTGCGGCCCGGGACGGCCGCCCGCGTATGCGGCCCCGGGGAGCATCGCTGGAACGATGCGGCGTGGATGGAGCGACGCAGCCGGTCCGACTGGCTTCACGGACCGCTCAACGCCTACGAGGTCCACGCCGGTTCCTGGAAACGCCATCCCGACGGACGCTTCTACAGTTATCGCGAACTGGCCGGGCATCTGGTGCCGTACGTGCGCGACATGGGATACACGCACATCGAGATGCTTCCGCTTTCGGAGCACCCGCTGGACGAATCGTGGGGTTACCAGGCCACCGGCTACTTCGCCGCGACCAGCCGGTTCGGGACCGAAGACGACCTGCGCTTCTTCGTGGATACCTGTCACGGCGCGGGGATCGGCGTCATTCTCGACTGGGTGCCGGGCCACTTTCCCCGCGACGACTGGGCGCTTGCACGATTCGACGGGTCCGCACTCTACGAGCACGAAGACCCGCGGTTGGGACTGCATCAGGAATGGGGCACCCACGTCTTCAACTACGGGCGCAACGAAGTCCGCAGCTTCCTGCTGTCCTCCGCGGTGTATTGGCTGCAGGAGTTCCACGTCGACGGCCTGCGCGTGGACGCCGTCGCTTCCATGCTGTACCTCGACTATTCGCGCCGTGACGGCGAATGGCTTCCCAACCGGTTCGGCGGCCGCGAGAACCTGGAAGCCATCGACTTCCTCCGTGAACTGAACACCGTGGTCCACCGCGATTTTCCCGGCGCCCTCACCTTCGCCGAGGAGTCGACTGCCTGGCCCATGGTGTCGCGGCCCGCCTATGTGGGCGGGCTGGGCTTCTCCATGAAATGGAACATGGGCTGGATGAACGACACGCTCGCCTACATGTCGCTGGACCCCGTGTACCGGCGGTTCCACCAGGACAAGCTGACGTTCGGACAGATCTACGCCTACAGCGAGAACTTCCTGCTGCCCCTGTCCCATGACGAGGTGGTGCACGGCAAGCGTTCCCTGCTCGACAAGATGCCGGGCGACGCCTGGCAGAAGTTCGCCAACCTGCGCCTGCTGCTCGCCTGCCAGGCCGCATCGCCGGGCAAGAAACTGCTGTTCATGGGCGGGGAGTTCGGCCAGGGCCGTGAATGGCGCGTGGGCGGCGAGCTCGACTGGGGGTTGCTCGAATCGCACTGGCATCGCGGCGTGCAGGCCTGCGCGCGCGATCTCAACGTGCTCTACCGGGATACGCCCGCGCTGCACGAACTGGACTTCGACGCCGCGGGGTTCCAGTGGATCGACTGCCACGATGCCGATCAGTCCGTGATCTCCTGGATCCGGCGCGACCGGCACGGCGGCTTCGTGGTGATCGCGGCCAACTTCACGCCGGTACCTCGAAGCCCCTATCGCATCGGCGTTCCCCGTCCGGGCGCCTACCGGGAACTGCTCAATACCGATTCCTCCTTCTACGGCGGGTCGAACCAGGGCAACGGCGAGGGGCTTCTCACCGAATCGCGGGAATGGATGGGCCACGGACAGTCGCTCGTCCTCACCCTTCCGCCGCTCGGTCTCGTGGTACTGGCGCCGGCGGCGTGAAGATCCTCTTCGCCACCTCCGAGGCCGTGCCGCTGGTCAAGACCGGCGGACTGGCCGACGTGAGCGGCGCGTTGCCGCTGGCTTTGCGCCGGGAGGGTGCCGATGTCCGGCTGCTGATGCCCGGATACCGGTCCGTCCTGACCGGCGCGGGCGATGGTTGGGAAACCGTGGCCGATCTGGCTCTCCCGCCGTTTCCACCGGCTCGCCTTCTCGCCACGACATTGCCCGGCGGCCTGCCGCTGCTCGCCATCGAGTGCCCGCCTCTTTTCGACCGGGAAGGCGGGCTCTATCAGAGACGGGCGGGCGAAGATTGGCCGGACAACGACATCCGCTTCGGCCTGCTTTCACGCGTTGCCGCTCTCCTGGCCCAGGAATCGTCGCCTCTCGGCTGGCGGCCGGACCTGCTCCACTGCAACGACTGGCAGACCGGCCTGGCTCCCGCGTTCCTGGCCGCGTCGGGCGGCGGAGCCCCCACGCTGCTGACGATCCACAACCTTGCCTTCCAGGGCATCTTCCAGACCGGCACCCTGGCCCGTGTCGGGCTGCCCTGGGACTTGTACCGGGTCGACGGGGTGGAGTACTACGGCAACATTTCATTTCTCAAGGCCGGCATCCAGTTCGCGACCCGGCTCACGACCGTGAGCCCCACCTACGCCCGCGAAATCCAGAGCGAGCCGCTGGGTTTCGGTCTTCAGGGCCTGCTGGCCTGGCGATCGCGGGATCTCACCGGAATCCTGAACGGCATCGACGAGCAGACCTGGGATCCCGCCCGGGATCCGCATCTGCCTCGCCGCTACGACGCCACATCGCTTCCGCGCAAGGAGGCCAGCAAACGGGCGCTCCAGGTTGCGCTGGGGCTGGATGCCGATCCGAAGGCCCCGTTGCTGGGCGCGGTGAGCCGCCTCACGCACCAGAAGGGGCTCGACCTCCTCATCGCCTGCATCGAACCATTGCTGGAATCGGGCCTTCAGCTCGCCGTGCTGGGTTCCGGAGAACCGGAGTTGGAAAGCGCTTTCACCGGCCTCGCGCAGCGGTATCCCGGCAGGGCCGGCGTCCGGCTGGGGTTCGACGAAGCCTTCTCGCACTTGGTGGAAGCAGGCGCTGACTTCTTCGTCATGCCTTCGCGCTTCGAGCCCTGCGGTCTCAACCAGATGTACAGCCAGCGCTATGGCACTCCCGTGGTGGCCCGTACCACCGGGGGCCTGGCCGACAGCATCACGGACGCCGGAGCGGGACCCGGGACGGTCCCGGACGCGACCGGATTCCTCTTCAGGGATCCCACGCCCGAGGCGCTCGCGGAGGCCCTCGACCGCGCCGTGGGCGCATTCGCCCACCGGCGCGTATGGCGCCGCATGCAACGCGCGGGCATGGCCCGCGACTTTTCCTGGGACGCCGCCGCGAGAACCTACCTGGAACTCTACCGGTCCCTGGTGTAAGGAGGCCGGATCGGCATGCTGCGCGCTCGGGACGCAGACGTTCCCGGCTGCCGATGACCCGCGGGGCGGGGCCGCTCCCGTCCCGCGGCTGCCTTCACACCGTGGCAGCGCGCCGGTGATCCGAATCGTTCCGGGTGTCCCTCGGGCCCCCCGCGCGAACCCGGTCATCGCCTCGGCCCGGCGGTCCGCCCCGCATCGGAGGCGCCCGAACGAGTCAGACACTGGTCAAAGATGGCACAATCCAAGGGCTTCGCCGGGCACCGCCGTACCCGTCTGCCGGCGGCAACCATCACGCATCGGAGGATCCCATGATCGGAGACAGAATCGAGGTCAACATTGCCGGCGGACTGGACGTACCGCTGCCCCGCATGGTCCATGTGCGGCAGAAATTCGCGCTGCCGCGCGTCGAGAATGTCTCCAGGACGGTGGCCGCGGAGTTCCTCCGCCCCGAAGTGCGTGCCAAGGTGAAGCCGGGCATGACCATCGCCGTCGGCTGCGGCAGCCGCGGCATCAACAACATCGCGGAATGCGCCAAGCAGGTCATCGCCGAACTGAAGGCGCTGGGCGCCAAGCCCTTCATCTTCCCCGCCATGGGCAGCCACGGCGGTGCCACGGCCGAAGGCCAGCACGAAGTGCTGGAAGGCTACGGGATCACCGAGGACTTCGTCGGCTGCCCGATCCGCTCCCAGATGGACGTGGTGGAAGTGGGCAAGCTGCCGGACGGCATGCCGGTCTACATGGACAAGCTGGCATCCGAGGCCGACGGCGTGGTCGTCGTCTGCCGCGTCAAGCCGCACACCAATTTCCGCGCACCGATCGAATCCGGCATCGTCAAGATGCTCACCATTGGCATGGGCAAGATCGTGGGCGCGACCGAACTGCACACGCAGGGCATGGACAAGTTCGGCGAGCTGCTTCCGGCCGCGGCCAGCCTCATCATGGCCAGGAAGAACATCCTTCTTGGCGTCGCGATGGTCGAGAACGCGGCCGACGAGACCGCCATCATCGAGGCGGTTCCCGCGGAGAAGATTTTCGAACGCGAGCCCGTGCTCCAGGCAAAGGCCAAGGAAATGATGGCCCGGCTGCAGTTCGACGAGATCGACGTGCTGGTCGTGGAACGGATCGGCAAGAACATCTCGGGCTCGGGCATGGACCCCAACATCACCGGCCGCAACTGCCGCCTGGTGGAGTGGAACATGAAGCCGTTCGTGAAGAAGATCGCCGTGCTGGGACTCACGCCCGAAACCCATGGCAACGCGACCGGCATGGGCGCCGCAGACGTGATCACGATGCGCCTGTACAAGGATCTGGACATCGCCAAGACGTACGCGAACATCATCACCTCGACGTACCTGGACGGCGCGGGCATTCCGCTCATCATGAATACGGACGCCGAAGCCATCCAGCTCGCGGTGAAGACGGTCGTGCGCGTGAAGCCGCAGGACACCAAGGTCGTGCGCATCGCCAACACGCTGGAGATCATGGACATCCACGTGTCCGAACCGATGCTGCCCTTCATCAAGGCCAACCCGTCGATGTTCGAGGTGATGGGCGAACCGGAGCCGTTCAAGTTCGATGCGAAGGGAACGCTGTACCCCATGCTGGGACGCCATCACGAACACGCCACGGCGTAGGTTCGCCGCGCGGGACTCCGGCATGCCGGAGTCCCCGCTTGCCTCGCACGCGTTGCCACGCTGCCCTGAAGACCGTGTTCCACGAGACTGCCGGGAGCCGCTGAAAGCGGTCGTCCTGCTGCCCGCCCCGCGTTCATGCTGATTCATCTCGACCCGGTCGGCGGGATCGCCGGCGACATGTTCATCGCTGCCGTCACGGACGCTTTTCCGCAGTTGCGCGAAGGCATGCTGACGGCGATCCGGGCGGCCGGCCTGCCGGAAGACATCGACTGCCGGTTCGAGCCGCACGAGGATCACTCTCTCACCGGCAGCCGTTTCATCGTCGACATTCCGGGACAGGGCGACAGCTATGTTCCGGTCGCACCCGCCGAGGGTCACTTGCTGCGGCAGGGCGCGCATGCCCCCCATACGCATCGCGATTTCGCGGACATCCGCACGCATCTACTGGCCTCCACCCTGACGCCGGAGGTCAAGCATCACGCGATCGGCATCTTCACCGTACTGGCCGGGGCGGAATCGAAAATCCACGGCCATCCGGTCGACGACGTGTCGTTCCACGAGCTGGGCGAATGGGATTCGGTGGCCGACATCGTCGGTGCCGCCTATCTCATCACCGCGCTGGATGCCACGGAATGGACCATAGGAACGCTTCCCCTGGGCTCGGGATTCGTCAGAACGGCCCATGGGCGCCTGCCCGTCCCCGTGCCCGCCGCGGCCGCGATCCTCGAGGGTTACGCCTTCATCGATGACGGCGTGGAGGGCGAGCGCATCACTCCCACCGGCGCTGCGATCGTCCGGCATCTCGCCTGCCATCAGCAGCGGCACTCCAGGAGCCCGAGCATCCTCAGGCACAACGGCTACGGTTTCGGCACGAGGCGCTTTCCCGGAATGGCCAACGTGCTGCGCCTGCTCGCGTTCGAGCCGCAGGCGGCGCGCACATCGCTGGAAGACTCCGAGGCCGCGGTGATCGAATTCGATGTGGACGACCAGACGCCGGAGGATCTCGCCATCGGTCTGGACAGGATCCGCTCGCTGGCGGGTGTCCTGGATGTCCTGCAGATGCCGGCCTACGGCAAGAAGGGACGCGTCGCCGCGCACGTGCAGGTCCTGACGGAGCCCGAAGCGCTGGCACGCGCGGTGGAAGCCTGCTTCCTCGAGACCACCACCATCGGTCTTCGCTATCACACGGTGCACCGTCACCGCCTGCCGCGCGAGATGAAGGTCGTACAGGTGGGCAACCATTCGATCCGGGTGAAGATCGCACATCGTGCCGACTCGGTCACGGCCAAGGCGGACAGCGACGACGCGCTCCACTCGCGCGGCACCGCGGGCCGCATGCAGACACGTCACGACGCCGAGACTTCCGGCCTCGATGGCGAAGAGGAACGAAGCCAGAAATGAATGCCCCACTGAACCTGCTCGAACGGCTCGAAGCCGTGCTCGCCGCCATGCCGCGCGTCGCCTGCGCCGTGAGCGGTGGTATCGACAGCCTCACACTGGCCACCGTGGCGCACCGCCGGCCGGGCCGCGAAGGCGTCGAGATGTTCCATGCCGTATCGCCCGCGGTGCCGCGCGAGGCCACGGAGCGCACCCAGGCGATCGCGCAGCAGGAAGGCTGGTCGTTGACGATCATCGATGCCGGCGAATTCTCCGATGCCCAGTATCGCGCCAATCCGTCGAACCGCTGCTACTACTGCAAGACCAGCCTGTACGGCGCCATCCGGCCGGCCACGACGGCGCAGATCGTGTCCGGCACCAACACGGACGATCTGGGCGAGTACCGGCCGGGACTGGAAGCGGCGAAGGAGCACGACGTCCGTCATCCTTTCGTGGAGGCCGGCATCGACAAGAACGGCGTGCGCGTCATCGCCCGCGCAGTGGGGCTGGGCGAGATCGCCGAGCTTCCCTCGGCGCCGTGCCTGTCGAGCCGCATCGAAACGGGGATCGGCATCGATCCCGCCATGCTGGCCTGCGTGCACGCGGGCGAGAATCTGGTGCGGGAGAAGCTGGGAGCGCGCACGGTGCGGTGCCGCGTGCGTGCCAACGGCGTCGTGATCGAGCTGGATGCACAGACGCTCGCCCTGCCCGAAGAACTGCGTACGCCGGTCGCGCAGGAAGTGGAGCGCCTGTTCCGGGAGGGGGGATTCCCGGGCAGCGTCGCGTTCGCCCCCTACCGGGTGGGCAGCGCCTTCCTGCATCCGGTGAAGGTGCACGCCCGATGAATGCGCACCTGGACATCCGCCTCGATTTCGATCGCCGCAGTCGCATGGGGCTGGAGGAAGCGATCCTCGCCGGCAGCAAGCCGGTCGCGCATCTGGCTGCCATCCTCGATCAGGCCGCGCAGCGCAACGCGCGCCTCCTGCTCACCCGCCTGAGCGAGGAGCAGATGTCGCAGTTGCCGGAGCATCATCGCGCCGCCGTTGCGTACGACCCGCTGTCCCGGACCGGCTACTTCGGAGCCCCGGAGCCGCTGCGGACGGCGACACGCGTCGCTGTCGTTGCCGCGGGCACCTCCGACATCCAGGTGGTCCGCGAGGTCTCCCGAACGCTCCACTGGTACGGCGAACCCACGTTGGAGGTCACCGACGTGGGCGTGGCCGGCATCTGGCGGCTCATGGAGCGCGTGGAGGAGATCCGCCATCTCCCCGTCGTCATCGTCGTCGCCGGGATGGACGCCGCGCTGCCGACCGTGGTCGGCGGACTCACACCGGGGGTCGTGATCGGCGTGCCGACGTCCGTGGGCTACGGCGTGGCCACCGGAGGACACACGGCGCTCCACTCCATGCTGTCCAGCTGTGCGGCCGGCCTGCTGGTAACGAACATCGACAACGGCTTCGGGGCCGCCTGTGCGGCGTTGCGCGTGCTGGGCTCGCATGTCCTGCCCGCTCCGGGTCCGGCCGGAAACGCAGACGCCGCGAAGACCTGACAGGCCCTCCTCAGCACGGCGCAACACCGCGCTGCAGACAGTAGTCCGCCACGGCATCGGCGGGCAGGGGGCGCGCGAACCAGTACCCCTGGCCGATCTCGCAACCGATATCCAGGAGCTGCCGCGCGATCCCCTCGGACTCGATTCCCTCCGCGATGACGAGGAGGCCCAGATTGCGCGCGAGATCCACGACGGAGTGCACGATCGCCTGATCGGCATGGTGGTCCGCCATGGAGATGACGAAGGACTTGTCGATCTTGAGCGCCCGGATGGGCATCCGGCGCAGATAGGACAGGGACGAGAAGCCGGTGCCGAAGTCGTCCATGGCGAGCGACACGCCGAGCGCGCGCATGCGGCCGAGCAACGTGAGTGCCCTTTCCGGATCGTGCAGGAAGGCACTTTCGGTCAGTTCCAGTTCCACGAAGCCGGGCGGAACGCCGTGCTTGTCCAGGGCATCCCCCAGATCCAGCAGGATCGCGTCGTCCACCAGGCTGCGAGGCGACAGGTTGACGGCGACCGGCAGACGCAGGCCGCCTGCGGCCCAGCGTGCCCACTGGGCCAGGGCCTCGTCGATCACCAGGGACGTGAGCGGCCGGATGAGATCGCCCATCTCCGCGAGCCGGATGAATTCGTCAGGCGGCACCATGCCGTGCTCGGGATGCTGCCAGCGGCACAGGGCCTCGAGCCCGCACACGCGGCCATCGCGCAACATCACCTTGGGTTGATAGTGCAGAACGATCTGCCGCGTGCGGATCGCCGTGCCCAGCTCGCTCAGAAGGTTGAGCCGGCGCACGCTGTGACGATCCTGCTCGGCCCGGTAGAAGGCATAGCCGCTGCGCGAGCGCTTGGCGTTGTACATGGCGATGTCGGCGCGCCGCAACAGGCTGGCCGCATCGGTCCCGTCGTCGGGAAAGACGCTGATGCCGATGCTCGCGCCGATCTCCAGACGCGCACCTTCCAGGCTGAACGGCTGCCGGATTGCCGAGAGCAGCCGCAGCGCCAGCGCCTCGGCATCGTGAATGCACGACGGGCTGCGCAGCACGATCGCGAACTCGTCTCCGCCCAGCCGCGCGATCGTCTCGCGGTCGCTGTCCAGGGACGACTGCAGACGCGGACCCAGCGCGCCCAGCAGCGCGTCGCCGATCGGATGTCCGAGCGTGTCGTTGATTTCCTTGAAGTGATCGAGATCGATCACCAGCACCGCGAAGCGGCCTTCGATCTTGCGGCACGTCTCGATGGCGTCGGCCAGATCCGCAGCGAAGCGGGTCCGGTTGGGGAGATCCGTCAGCGCATCGTGCCGTGACTGATGCTCCAGAGCCGCCAGCGCAACACGCCGGTCGGTGACATCGCGCCACGTCCCCCAGATGCGCGTCAGCAGGCCGTCCTGCCGCACCCCGATGAGCGACACCGAAAGCCAGCGGGCGGCGCCCGCGCGATCCTGCGTCTGCACTTCGAAGTCGCGCAACCGGCCGCCCGCGTCCAGCCAGGTCTCGAGAATGGCCCGCGTCCTGCGCTCGCCCACCAGGCTCGCCATGGGACGCCCCACGATGCTTTCGCAGGATTCGAAACCCAGCATGCGTGCAAGCGCGAGATTGCACTCGGCGAGCCTGCCATGCCTGACCAGGCGGTCGATCTGTTCGGCGGGCGACGCCCCAGCAGGGATGGGGTCCGTCACGTCCACCCGCCAGATGGCCTCGGTGCTTTGTTCCACGAAGGCGCGATAGCGCTCCTCGCTTCGGCGCAGCGCGTCCTCGGCGCTCCTGCGGGCATCCCCTTCCAGCAGTTCCGCCACGAGGTCCGCCACGGACGCCGCGAAGCCCTGCTCGTCCAGCGTCCAGGCCCGTGCCGGACCGCTGTACTCGTGACACACGACGCCCACGTTGCGACCTTCGCGCCGGATCGCCGCGTCGAGCAGCGCCGAGATGCCGAGCGGCGCCAGATAGTCCTGCGCGAGCTCGGACGATCGCGGGTCCGACTGCGCATCCGCGATGGCCATCGCTCTCGAGTCGCGAACGTGGCCGAAGTACTGGGGATAGCAGCCCTTGGACAACGACGGGACGGGGCTGTGCCGGTCCTCCCGCCGGTCGAACAGCTCGAGGCAGTCGAGCCGGGTGTCGGTTGCGTCGAACAGCCAGATACCCACCCTCTGCACGTCCAGCGTTTCCGCAGCGACCCGGGCCACGACTTTCAGGGATTCCGGGAACGGGCCTGTCCGCAGTTCGGGACGGGTCGCCAGCCACAGCAGCGCATCCTGCTGCCGGCGCATGCGCCGGTCCGCCACGGCCGACGGGCTCAGCTCCTGCATCGTGCCGGCGAGGTGCGAAGGCGTCTCCGCCGTGCCCGCCAGCATTTCCGCCTGGGCCGCGAACCATCGGTACTGACCGTCGCCCGAAGCGACGCGGAATTCCAGTGTCAGCGTTCGCGTGCCCCGCCGGATGTCCTCCAGCGCATCGCGCACGCGGACCGCATCGACCGGATGCAACAGACCCAGGAAGGCCGCAAGGCTGCCGGGAAAGCTGCCCGAAGGGAACCCGAGCAGGGTCTCGAGATAGGGGGACAACCGTACGCTCTGGGACAGATTCCAGTCCCAGATTCCGGCCCCTGCCCCCAGGGCGGGGGAATAGCGGGTGCGGTCGTTCATCGGCGCCGGGGGATTGCGCGCGGCTGCGTCATCGGCTGTCCGATCGCCAGGAGTGGCGCTCTCATTTTCACCTGCGACAATGCATCCGCGACGGACGCTTGTCCAGTATGAGAATCGGCAGTGTCCCGCCCGATGACACCGGGTTTCAGCGGACGCATGTGCGCGGCCGCTGCGTACGCCCGGGCCCGTCTTCGCCTCCCGACTTGCCATCGTCCGTTTCCCGTTGCGACGCGATCCGCGTACATTGGCCGGACCTTCCCTGGAAACGGTATCGATGCTGCAGGAGATCAAGGCAGGACAGCTGACGGTAAGGGGCGTTTCGGTGGGCGGCATCCACACCGCCCTGCACGTCCCCCAGTACGGGATCGGTCTGGATGCGGGCATGGCACTGCGTTCGTTCGCCGGCGTCCGGACGCTGCTGCTCACGCACGGGCACGTCGACCACGCCGGTGCGCTGTCCGCGCTCCTGGGCATCCGCGCATTGAACGGAATGCAGCGGCCTCTGCGTGTCGTCATGCCGGCCGAGATCGTGCCGCACGTGAACGCCGCGCTGGAAGCCATGAGCGTTCTGCAGCACTGGCCGCTCACCATCGAGGCCGTCGGGCTGCGCGCCGGCGAGGAGTGCCCGCTGGAAGGAGATCTCGTGATCCGCGCCTGCCAGGCGTTCCACGTCGTCCCTTGTCTCGCCTACCAGATCGTCAGGCGGGTGCGGCGGCTCAAGGCGGAGTTCCACGGGCTCGGCGGACAGGAGATCCGGCGACGGTCCGCCGCCGGCGAAGATCTCTTCGCCCTGCACGACATCGCAGAGTTCGCCTACGTCACCGACACGCTCGTCTCGGTGCTCGATCACCACCCCGAATTGCTCGACACGAAGGTGCTCGTGATCGAGTCTACGTTCCTGGACGGGCGCAAGTCGCTGGAAGCCACGCGGGCGGGCTGTCACATTCACCTGGACGAACTGATCGAACGGGCCGACCGCTTCCGCAACGAGCACATCGTGCTCATGCACTTGTCGCAGATGTACGCCCCGGGCGAGGTGAATGCGATTCTGGATGCCCGCCTGCCCGAAGGGCTGCGGCGGCGGACGCAGGCTTTGCTGCCCTCACAGGACCGCATGGGGACCGGGAAGCCTCGTGAGTCAGCGAACGGATAGGGCAACCGGCAGGACGAACGGCACGCCGACGCTGGCACCCAGGCACCAGGCACCATTGATTGGGTCTTGCGAGACTCTCTTGTTCCGGTCGGCGCGTCGCGGGCGGGACAGGTGACGCGCGCCTGGCGCTGCTTCCGCCAACGGAACGGGAGCGGCGACGCGCCAGTGCTCAGCCGTGGTGGCCGCCCAGATAGGCGGCGCGCACTTCCTCGTTGTCCAGCAGGTCCTTGGGCGAACCTTCCACGGTGAGCTGGCCGGTCTCCAGCACATAACCACGGTCCGCCACCGACAGCGCCATGTTCGCGTTCTGCTCCACGAGCAGGATCGTGGTGCCGCGCGAGCGGATCTGACGGATGGTGGCAAACAGGTTCTGCACGATGAGCGGCGCGAGCCCCAGCGACGGCTCGTCGAGAAGCAGCAGCTTGGGCTTGGCCATGAGGCCGCGTGCCACGGCCAGCATCTGCTGCTGGCCGCCGGAGAGCGTCCAGCCGAGCGCGTTCTCGAACGGCCTGATCTCGGGAAAGATCCCGAACATCTCGTCGGCTTCCTGCTCGAGCTGCGCGCGGCGCACACCCTTGCGATTGGAGGCGCCGAGCAGGATGTTCTCCCGCACCGTGAGTCCGGGAAAGATTCGCCGCCCTTCGGGCACGTGGCTGATGCCCATGCGCGCGATGGCCTCGGGCGCCGTGCGCTGCAGCGATTGCCCCTCGAAGAAGACTTCACCGCGCGACGGCTGCACCAGGCCCGATATGGTCTTGAGCGTGGTGCTCTTGCCGGCGCCGTTCGCGCCAAGCAGCGTCACCAGTTCGCCCTGTTCCACGCGCAGGCTCACGCCCTTCAACGCATGGACGTTGCCGTAGTAGCTGTGGACGTCGCGCAGTTCGAGCAGAGCCATGTCAGTTCACCGGTCCGGAAGTGCCCAGGTAGGCGGCGATCACGTCCGGATTGCGCAGGACTTCCTGGGGCGAGCCTTCCGCGATCTTGCGGCCGAAGTTGAGCACCGTGATGCGGTCGGAGATCTTTTCCACCAGGCCCATGTCGTGATCGATGAGGAAGATGGTGAGACCGTGCCCGCGCAACCGCTTGAGCAGTTCCACGAGTTCCATCTTCTCCGTCTGATTGAGACCGGCGGCCGGTTCGTCGAGCAGCAGCAGCTTGGGATGGCCCGCGAGCACCCGGGCGATCTCCACCAGCCGCTGATGCCCGTAGGGCAGGTTGCGCACGATCATGTGCGCGCGATCCGCGAGCCCGACGAACGACAGCGCGGACATCGCCCGCGCCCTCAGCGCCTTGTCGCCCGAGGGAATGGGGTTGTTGTCCCGCTGCGCACCGACCATGACGTTCTCGAGCGCGGAAAGGGTCGAGAAGAGCCGGATGTTCTGGAACGTGCGGCCCACGCCCTTGCCGGCCCGCTGGTGCGGGCGCAGCAGCGAGACGTCCTCGCCTTCGAACACGACCCGCCCCTCGGTGGGCTTGTAGATTCCGCTCACCACGTTGAGCGAGGTCGTCTTGCCCGATCCGTTGGGGCCGATGAGCGCGTGGACGGTGCCGCGTTGCACCTCCATCTCGATCCCGTCGACCGCCTTCAGGCCGCCGAAGTGCTTCGCCAGCCTGTCGAGCTGCAGCAGGGCGCCCCCCTTGCCCGCCTGAACATCGAAGTCGAGCGGCATCACCCCGGAAGTGTCGGTCGTCGGAGCTTTCGCGAAACGCGCCCGCCCTGCCTTGATGAGGCCCCAGATGCCTTCGGGCAGGAACACCATGATCAGGATCACGCCCAGGCCGTACACGGCCAGGTAGACGTCCTTGATGAACGACAGTGCCTCCGGCAGATGCTTGAGCCATTCGGGCATCTGCACGATCAGCACGGTGCCGATCACACCGCCGAAGGGCGACTGGGCACCGCCGAGGAGAACTGCGGTGAGAAACTCGATGGACCGCGCGAAGTTGAAATTGTCCGGGCTGATGTAGGCGAATCCCGCGGCGTACAGGCCGCCACCGATCGCACCCAGAAGCGCCGACAGCGCGAAGGCGACCACCTTGGTGCGCAATGTGTGCACGCCCACCACCTCGGCCGCCAGCTCGTTCTCGCGCACCGACCGCATGCCCCGTCCCAGACGGGTGTTCGGCAGCCACCACACGGCGAAGACGAGCAGGTAGAGGACAATTGCGCAGAACAGCAGGTAGGCGCGGTCGTCGGCGAGTTCGAATCCGAACAGCGAGGGACGTCCGATGCCCGCGATTCCGTCGGGTCCGTGTGTGACCTCGATCCAGTTGACCAGCACCAGGTCGAAGATCTGCTGGAAGCTGATCGTGATCATCGCGAGGTAGTGACCGCCCAGGCGGATCGTGGTGAGCCCCAGTGCGAGCCCCGCCACGGTGGCTGTGCCGACGCCCAGCGCCAGCGAGATCCAGAAGCCGAGCGAACCGCTCGCCATTCCCAGCGCCACACCGTAGGCACCGAACCCGAAGAACGCGGCCTGCGCCAGGTTGATCTGCCCCGTATAGCCCAGCACCACGACCATGCCCAGAACCGCAATGGCGTAGGTGACCGCCTGCATGAACATCTGCACGACGTACTGGCTCACTTCGAACATGTAGGGAACCACGGCAGCGGCGACCGCGAGCGCAGCGATGACGATCAGGGTCGGAAGATGGAGTCGTCGCATGTTCAACGGCGCGGTGAGGGCGTGGCGCGGCAGGCGCAGGCAGACCCGCCCGGGGCGGATCCGTACGGGGGCGGTGTCTTCATGCTTTCTCCGACACCTTCTCTCCGAAGATGCCGGATGGGCGGAACAGCAGGAAGATGAACAGGGCCAGGAACGCGTAGGCGTCCTTGTAGGGCACCGAGATGTGATAGGCCGCGAGGCTTTCGATCACCCCCAGCAGCAGGCCTCCCACAATGGCACCCGTGACGTCGCCGAAGCCGCCAATGATGGTGGCGGCGAACGCCTTCAGCGCGATGATCGATCCCATGCCGATGGAGACGAAGAGGATCGGCCCCACCAGCACGCCGGCGATCCCGCCCAGCACGGCACTGTAGATGAACGTGATGGAGATCATCAGCGCGACGGGAATCCCCAGAAGCCGTGCCATGTCCTTGTCCTGGGAGGTGGCCTGGAGCTTCTTGCCGATCAGCGTGTGCTCGAAGAAGAGGAAGGTGAACAGCACCAGCGCCACCGTCACGCCGAGAATCACCAGGTACTGCGAGTCCAGGAACACGCCGCCTACCGTGATGCCGTCCGCGTCGAGCACCTTGTCCAGCGGCTTGGGCTGGGGTCCGAACACGGCCAGCACGGTGTTCTGCAGGAAGATGGATGCGCCCAGCGTGCTGATGAGCACCGGCAGGAACGGCCGGTTGCGCAGCGGGTAGTACACGCCGAGATTGAACAGCACGCCGAAGATCGACATGGCGACGAGCGCGCCGATGAACGCGAGCCAGTAGGGCCACGACAACCCGGTGAAGAAGAGCACCATCGCGTACGCACCGAGCATCGCGAAGTCGCCCTGGGCGAAGTTGACGACGTTCGTGGCGCGGATGATGAGGACGAACCCCAGAGCCACCAGCGCGTAGATGCTTCCCAGCGCGAGGCCCTGGAAGAGGACCTGCAAGTTGTCGAACAGTATCTGCACGTGCCCGCTCTTGCCGTTGCGTTGTGTCCGGACCCGCGACCCTGTCTGCGAGCGCTGCGCACTCCGTGCAGCCCCCGCGAACCGGCCATCGAATCCCGGCTCCCCCCGGGACAGACTGTCGCCACCGGATCCCTCGATCCGGTCCGGCGGCGAGTCCTCCTCCCCCTCTTGTCGTGCAAACGAAAACGCGGGCAGCGCCCGCGTTTTCGTGATCAGTCCTTGAAGTCGATGTGCTTGATGAAGGACACCTTGCCGCCTTCGTTCTTGACGACGTTGTAGCCGCGGAGTCCGTCACCCTTGTCGTCGAAGTTGTAGGTGCCTTCGACCCCCTTCCATCCATGGATCGCGACGATCGCCTTGCGGATCGCTTCCGGCTCCGTGCTCTTCGCGTTGCCGATGGCAAGCGCCAGCACCTTCATCGCATCGTACGCCCAGCTCGAATAGACATCCGGGTCGAGCTTGAACCGCTCCTTGTACTTCGCCGTGTACGCCTTGGACTCCGCGGAGGCCTCCGGCGTGAAATCCGCGATGCCGTAGACGCCATGCAGGGCAGGGCCCGCGAGCTTCATCGCGGTGTCGGTCACCACGGACGGCGAGCCGACCCACTCGGCCTGAACGCCCAGCTGCTTCAGCTGCTTGGCGAAGATGCCGACGTCGGGCGAATTGGTCATGTATGTCCCGATGACGTCGGCGCCGGACTTCTTGATGGCGAGGACGACAGGCGTGAAGTCCTGCGAATTGTTCGTGTAACCCTGCACCAGCACGGGCGTCACGCCCAGCGTCTTCAGCGCGGCCGCGAGCGCGTTCATGCCGCCCGAACCGAAGGCGTCGGTCGAGTGGATGATGGCCCACTTGGTCTTCTTCAGGGTGTTCACGCCGAAATCGGCGATGACCCGCGAGGAGTAGGAGTCGTTGGGCCGGGCCCGGAAGAGCCAGCGGTTGTTGACCTTGGTAAGGCTGGGGTCGGTCCCGCCGATCATCGTGGGAATGCCCGCCTTGGCGACGGTGGGAGATGCGGCCTGGGTCTGCGTGCTGCGGATCGGCCCGATGATGGCCGCGATGCCCTTCTCCGCGAAGAGCTTGGAGAACGCGAGCACGGTGCCGGGATTCGTGCTCTGGTTGTCCTCGAGCTTCAACTCGAGCTTCTTTCCCATCACGCCGCCGGAGGCGTTGATCTCGTCGAGCGCGAGCCGGGCGCCATTCACCGTGTAGCTGCCCGCTTCCGCGTTGGGGCCCGTGGTTTCGTTCACGAGGCCGATCTTGATGGTGTCCTGCGCGTGCGACGAAAGTGAGACCGTCATCGCTGCGGCCACGATGACCGAGTTGATCCAGTACCGCATGACTCCTCCGACTTTTCGACGGGCCGCACGATCCGATCTGCGCCGGACGCGCACTGCCAGTGGGCTCCGTCTCGATCGGAGCGGACGGTATGCTATGTTCCGGCCAAGAACGATGTCAACGAGAGATTTCCCCGTCGTGACCCCGACCGCCGCCACCGTCAGATTCGGAAACCGCGTCGCCGATTACGTGCGCGCGCGCCCTGGTTACCCGCCGCAACTCGTCGATGTTCTGCGTTTGCACTGCGGTTTCGTCCCCGGCATCGAGGTGGCCGACGTCGGCTCCGGCACGGGGCTCTTCACCCGGCTGCTGCTGGAAAACGGCGCGCGCGTTCGCGCGGTGGAACCCAATCGCGAGATGCGCGAGGCAGGCGAGGAACTGCTCGCCGGGCTGGCGGGATTCACCAGCATCGCCGCGCCGGCGGAAGCGACGGGCCTACCGGAACGAAGCGTGGACATGGTGACGGCCGCGCAGGCGTTCCACTGGTTCGACCGGCCCCGCGCGCGCATCGAGTTCGCGCGCATCCTCCGCCCTCGCGGAAGCGTGGTGCTTGTCTGGAACGACAGGAGACTCGACACCACGGAGTTCCTTCGCGGCTACGAAGCCCTGCTCGTGCAGCACTGCCCCGAATATCTTCAGGTCGTGCACCGCAATGTCACGGACGAGGTGCTCGCGGAATTCTTCCATCCGCGCGGCTTCGAGGCGGTCGTGCTCGACAACGTGCAGGTCTTCGACTGGGATCTGCTGGTGGCGCGGCACGATTCGCAATCCTACGTGCCGAAGGAAGGTCCGCGGCGCGATGCCTTGCTCGGGGAACTCCGGGCGCTGTTCGACCGGACGGTGTCGCCAGAAGACACGGTCGCCTTCGAATACGACACGCGGGTCTACATCGGACGGCTGACGGGCGACTGAAGCGGCGGCGTCCCCGCCTCCGATCGTCCGGTTCTTCGCCGGGCCGCCGGGGTGCCGGCGAATGTGGTCATGGCCATGCTCGCGTTTCTTCCGGGTCCCCGCTCGCCCTTGCCCAATGACCACGATGTCAGCGGTACCGGCGGCTGCGCGTTGACCTTGGTCAGCTGCCCGGCAAGCCGGAACCCTGTCTGTTCCGCCAGGTCCGCGCGGCTGCTCGTGCGCTCTCGTGCGCGAGGCATCGGGCTCAAACCGCCCGAACGACGGCCGGCCGTCCGCCGGTCAACCCATCGAAGGAGAATCGCGTGAACGAATCCCGAATCGCGGCCGCCGTGGCCGCTGCGTTGCTGTCCCTGGCCGCCACCTCCGCTCTGGCGGATCACCACGAGGGCGGGCACCACGAAGGCATGGAAGCGAAGTTCAAGAGCGCCGACAAGGACGGCGACGGAACGCTGGACCGGGAGGAAGCGAAGGCGATGCCCCGGATCGCCAAGAACTTCGACCGGCTGGACACGGACAAGAGCGGGACAGTGTCCATGGAAGAGCTCTCGGCCGGAGCGAAGCGGATGATGGGCGGCATGAAGCGCATGCATCAGAAGGGCAAGGCTGCATTCGAGGACGCGGACAAGGACAAGGACGGCACGCTGGACAGGGAGGAAGCGAAGGCGATGCCGCGCGTGTCGGAGAATTTCGAAGCGATCGATGGAGACAAGGATGGCACCGTCTCCATGGAGGAAGTCCATGCCTACATGAAGCAGAAGCGGATGCCGAAGTAGGTCACCTTCGCGGCGGCTCCCTGCGGGGCCGCCGCGCTTGCCGACCGCTCGGTCCGGCCCGCCCGGCGGTATCCTTCGGCCGCACGTCCCGCATGTGTGCGGGTCGCCGGAGGTCATGAACAAATCCATTCCGAAGACGGCTGCACGCATGCCGCGCAGCCGGAGAACCGTTGCCACTCGGGCAGCACCCGTGCCGGCCGAGGCCGCATCGCTGACGGATGTGGCGTATACCGCGCTCGAGGAGATGATCGTCCGGCTGGAGCTGGCACCCGGGACCGTGGTCTCCGAGACCATGCTCTCCGAAGCGCTGGGCATCGGCCGCACTCCCATCCGCGAAGCGCTGCAGCGCCTGGCGCGGGAGAAGCTCGTGCAGATCCTGCCCCGGCGCGGCATCGTGATCTCCGAGATCAACGTGCGCACGCAGTTGCGGCTGCTGGAACTGCGCCGCGAGGTGGAAAGGCTCGTGGCCCGCAGTGCTGCCCGGCGCGCCACCGCCGAGGAGCGCAACGCCTTCTCGCAGCTGGCGAGGCGGTTCGAAGCTGCGGCGGCCGGCAACGACGACGTGGCCTTCATGCGCACCGACCGCGAGTTCAACGACCTGTGCCTCGTCGCCGCGCGCAACGAGTTCGCCGCCGCGGCGATGGCCAACATGCAATCGCTCGCCCGGCGCTTCTGGTACCACCACTACCGCCAGGCGGCGGACATGCCGGAGGCCGCGAGACTGCATGCCGACGTGGCGCGCGCCATCGCGGACGGCAAGGAAGCCGCCGCCGCGGCCGCGCTGGACACCCTGCTGGACAACATCGAAAGCTTCACCCGGGCCACGGCGTCCGCCGAACCCTGACGCAGGCTCCGCCTTGCGCATCTGATATATCAGTCGTACATTAGCCGCTCGCGAAAGACACGTTCCGGAGGTCCACCATGATGAGCGAGCGCCAGCGCCAGTTCCGCGCCGGGTACCAGGCCGAGATCAGCCCCTACTACCACGGCCTCGTGCACGTCGGCGTGATGTACGCGGTGGGCATCTCCGTCATTGCCTGGTGCCTGTCCCGCATGGCCGGCGCCTCGTGGGAATGGCTGCTGGTCGTGCCGGTCTTCGCATTCTCGAACCTGTTCGAGTGGTGGATCCACAAGTACGTGATGCACCGGCTGATCGACGTGTGGGCGCTGCGCGCGATCTACGACCGTCACACGCGGCAGCACCACCAGTACTTCACCAACAACGAGATGACGGTCGACTCGACGCGCGAGTTCCGGATCATCTTCTTTCCCTGGCGCGCCCTGTTCACGTTCATGGGCATGGGGACTCCGTTCGCGCTGCTGCTGGGCACGCTGATCAATCCGAACGCGGGGTATGTGCTGATGGTGACGATCGTCGGGCAGTATCTGCTCTACGAGACCTTCCACTACTGCTGCCACGTCCACGAGAACTGGTTCGTCCGCAACATTCCCTTCGTGAACACGATCCGCAGGCATCACACGGCACATCACAACCAGGGAATCATGATGGACCTCAACATGAATCTCACGTTTCCCATCGCCGACTGGATGATGGGCACGAGCGACCTGGACCGCGGGCTCCTGGGCCACATCTTCAACGGCTACGACGAGCGTCACATCAAGCCCGAACTGAAGCCGGTTCTCGCGCGCCACACGCTGTCCGGGTCCGAACCGGCGCAGCAGCCCGCCTGAAGGACGAGCCGGTCCGGCGGGACGACACGGCGCCGCGCTGCCCGGCTCAACGCCAGGGCACGTGGCTGCTCATCGCCCGTTCCCAGTTGCGCCCGTCGAAGGCAGCGGGCTCCAGCTCGTCCAGATTCACACCCTCCAGACAGCGCACGTTGACGTCGATCCTGTCGGGATCCGACCGCGGAACATAGTAGGAGTGGATGCCGCAGTGCCTGCAGAACAGGTGGTGCGCCACTCCCGTGTTGAACCGGTAGTCGGCAAGATCGTCGGCGCCCGACAGCAGGCGGAAGGCTTCCTTGGGCACGATGAGGTGCACGAAGCCCTTCTTGCTGCAGATCGAGCAATTGCACACGGTGGCTTTCGAGAGGTCGCCGGCGACCTCGAACCGCACGCGTCCGCAGTGACAACCCCCCTGGTATGTCCGTTCCATCGCTTCGCTCCCGTGCTGCAGACTCCATCGCGCCCCAAGGCCGGTCGGCTGCACGTTCCAGAGTCGGACCGGAGCGTGGCGATTCCTTCCGGAGACGCCTCCGGAACACCGCGCCATCGACGGCGGCCCGTTGAGCGACCGGAGCGCAGCGGGCCGACCGGGCCGCCATGCCGGTAGAATCCGCCGTCTCCCGTCCCTTCGCAAGACTCCATTCGATGCTTCGCGCACGGTCCCTGCTCCGGCCCTGGACGGTCGTCCTGGCTGTGCTCGTCGCCGTCGCGACCCTCTTCGCGGTGCGCACGTTCTCCGGCACCGAGGTCCGCACGGCCCGGGTAACCCGCGGAGACCTGATCCAGTCGGTCGTGGCCACGGGGCGGATCATCGCGCAGTCGCGCGTGGAGATCGGCACCCAGATCGCCGGCGTCGTTGACCGCGTGAATGTGCGCGAGGGTGATCGCGTCACGGCCGGCACTGTCCTGGCCACGCTGCAGGATGCGGAACAGGAGGCTGCGGTCGAGCAGGCGAGGGCGGCGCTGGACGAGGCGAAGGCCCGTCTCGCCCAGCTCGGCATCACGACGCTGCCGGTGGCGGAGCAGCAGCTGAGACAGGCAGATGCCAATCTGCAGCTCGCCCGCAGCGAGCACGTGCGCGTCACCGATCTTCACGCCGCGGGCTTCTTCAGCCAGGCGCGCCTCGACGAGGCACGCCGCAATCTGGAATCTGCCGAGGCGCAGAGGCGCGCCGCCTTGAAGCAGACCGAGGCTGCCCGCCCGAAAGGCAGCGAGGCATCGCTGGCCTACGCCCGCGAGGCCCAGGCTCGTGCGGCGCTCGATGCGGCGCGTTCGCGCCTGACCCACACGCGCATCGTCACCCCCGTGGCAGGCGTTGTGCTCCGCAGGGGGGCGGAACCAGGCGACCTGGTCACCGCCGGAGGCCGGCTCTTCAACGTGGGCGCGGGCGAGACCCAGGCCCAGGTCTTCGTCGACGAGAAGAACCTCTCGTTCCTGGCGCCGGGGCAGGAAGCGCGCATCCTGGCCGACGCCTTTCCCGGACGTCCGTTCTCCGGGCGGGTCTTTCACATCGCCCCGAACGTGGACGTCCAACGAGGCACCGTGGAGGTGCGCCTGACGCTGCCCGAAATCCCGGACTTCGCGCGGATCGACATGACGGTTTCGGTGGAGATCGTCGCAGGCAGGAAGTCGCGCGCCCTCACACTCGCTTCGGATGCGGTCCGGGACGCCGCCGGATCGGCCCCGTGGGCGCTCGCGGTCCGCGCAGGCAGGACGGTCCGTGTGCCGTTGCGTCTGGGATCGCGGGGAACCGGAACCGTGGAGGTGATCGACGGGCTGGCGGAAGGAGAGTCCGTGGTGCTCGCGTCCGAACCGGGTATCCGCGAGGGCATGAGCGTCAGACCGCGCACGCCATGACCCGTCTGCCCTTTGCCTGGATGGTCGCGTTGCGATTCCTGCGCGAGGGCCGGATGCAGACTGCGCTCATCCTGAGCGGCGTCACGGCCGGTGTCGCGGTGATCATCTTCCTCACGGCGCTCATCACGGGCCTGCAGGCAAGCATCATCGCCCGCACGCTGGGCACCCAGGCCCACGTCGTCGTACGTCCGGCCGAGGACACGACGCGGCAGGTGCTCGACCGCGACACCGTGGCCGTGAGCGCCCGCGTGGACAAGCGTGCGCAGCGTCTCCGCTCCATCGATCAGTGGGAACGCATCCTGCCGCTCGTCGAGCGCGCACCCGGCGTCGTGGCCGCCTCGCCCATGGTATCCGGCCCCGCATTTGCCGTGCGGGGAAACGCTGCCAAGTCGGTGGCCCTGCTGGGGGTGGACCCCGACCGGTATCTGCGCATCGTCCGGATGACCGACTACGTGGTGGCCGGTCATTTCCGTGTGACGGGCACCGAAGGCGTCATCGGAATCGAACTCGCGAAGGATCTCGGGGTCGGTCTGGGTGACAAGCTGCGTCTGGTGTCGCCGGAGAACCGGGACGACGTGATCACCGTGGCCGGCATCGTCGACGTGGGCAACAAGGATCTGAACAGGCGATGGATCTTCATCACGCTGCGCCTCGCGCAGAACCTGCTGGATCTGGCGGGAGGCGTCTCGAGCATCGATGCGACCGTCGAGAGGCTCTTCGAGGCCGAGAGCGTGGCGCGCGTCATCGAGTCGCGGACGGGGCTGCTCTCCGAATCGTGGATGCAGACGAATGCCCAGCTTCTGGCCGCGCTGCGCAACCAGTCGCTCACCAACCGGCTGATCCGCGGCTTCGTGATCCTGATCGTCGCGCTGGGTATCGCGAGCGTCCTGGTCGTCTCGGTGGTGCAGAAGCGAAGTGAGATCGGCATCCTGCGTGCCATGGGCGCGAGCCGGCGCGGCATCATGTCCGTGTTCCTGCTGCAGGGTGCGCTGTACGGGCTGCTGGGATCGCTGCTCGGCTCGGCGGGAGGCGTGGGCCTGGAGGCCGCCTTCGCCGGCGTGTTCCGCAACGCCGATGGAACGGCGCTCTTCAAGCCCGAAGCCGACGTGGGAATGATCGCAACGGCCTGCCTCACGGCGCTGGCCATCGGCATCGTGGCTGCGGCGGTGCCGGCCCGGCGAGCGGCGCGCCTGGACCCCGTGACGGCGATCCGCAATGGCTGAACCGGTGCTGCGGCTCGCGGACGTGCGCAAGACCTACAACGCCGGAAGCGCGTTGGAGGCGGAGGTGCTGCACGGCATCTCGCTGGAACTCGCGCCCGGCGAGTTCGCGGCCCTGGTCGGACCTTCCGGCTCGGGGAAGAGCACGCTGCTCAACATCGTGGGACTGCTCGAAAGGCCCACGCACGGGACAGTTCACGTGGCGGGAAACGAGGCAACGGCCCTGGACGAAGCCGGGGTCACCCGCCTGCGCGGCCGCACCATCGGGTTCGTCTTCCAGTTCCACCACCTCATCCCCGCGTTCACGGCGCTGGAGAACGTGATGATGCCGCAGATCATCGACCACGGCCGGCCCTCGGACGCGATGGCCGCCAGTGCGCGGGACCTGCTGGCCCGTGTGGGTCTCTCGGGCAAAGAGCGAAGCCGTCCCCAGCAGCTGTCGGGCGGACAGCAGCAGCGGGTGGCGATCGCGCGGGCGCTGGCGGGACATCCGGCGCTGGTGCTGGCGGACGAACCCACGGGAAATCTCGATTCGAAGACCGCGGACGAGGTCTTCCACCTCATGAGGGAATTCAACATGCAGCAAGGATCGGCCTTTCTCCTGGTCACGCACGATGCGCGCCTCGCGCGCCGCTGCGATCGCGTGATCGAACTGTTCGACGGACGGATCGTCTCCTCCGGCGCAGCGCTCGCGGAATCCCCATGATGCTCAGAACGGCCGCGGGCGCGCTGATGGCCGCATGCCTTTCGTTCCACGCGTCGGCGGACACGGTGCTGCTGACCAACGGCGACCGGATCACCGGCACCGTGCAGCGCCTGAAGTCATCGAAGCTGGAGGTCGCCACGCCCTACGCGGGAACGATCGGCATCGACGTCGATTCCATCGTCTCCATTGAGACGGAGGGCGACTTCACGGTCATCCTCAAGGATTACAGCCGCCACGCCGGGCGCCTCGTGCAGGGTCCCGCGGGACAGCTTTCCGTGCTTCCGGAAGCCGGCGCGGCCCCGATTCCGGTGTCCCCCGACCGGGTGACCGCCCTTCTGCCTGGCCGGCTCTCGGAGCAGGACTGGCGCGTCACCGGCCGCGTGAATGCGGGGTACACCAGCACCTCGGGGAACACCGAGGTGACGCGGGCGACGCTGGACAGCGAAGTGATTGCCCGGCGGCACCTGGACCGCTGGCTGCTGACGGCGCGCGGTACCGAAGCGACGGAGCGCAACGACGAAACGGAGGCCAATGCCACGGTCGGCATCAAGTACGACCGATTCATCGACGAACGCCGGTACGCGTACGCCGGCTCGACGTTCGAACACGACCGCTTCAAGGATCTGCGCCTGCGGGTGACCCTGGGCGTCGGAGGGGGCTACCAGGCCATCGATCGCGCCACCACTCATCTCGCGCTGGAAAGTGGCCTGGATCGGGTGCGCACCGATTACTTCGCCACGCCCGACGAGGCCAACACCGCGCTCCGTCTCGCGGCGCGCTTCGACCACTGGCTTTTCAAGGATGTGGCGCAGTTCTTCCACAACAGCGAGATGTTCGCCAGCCTGGACGACATCCGGGAGACGTTCGCACGCACGCAGACCGGCTTGCGCGTTCCCCTCAAGGGTGGCTTCATCGCCTCGGCCCAGATCAATGTCGATTGGGACGGCGACCCGGCCGCCGGCCGCCGCAGCATCGACCGGACCACGATCCTGAGCCTGGGTTACAAGTGGTGATGCCCGGACTGCGGCGCGTTCTGGCGTGGCACGCGGCAGCGGGGTTGCTGACCTGCATGCCGGCCCTCGCACCCGGAGCGGATCTCGCGTTCAGGGCAGGCGAGGGAGACCGCGTGCGAAGCGCGGCAGCGGCGATGCAATGGGCGCTGCTCGATTCGCTGCCCTGCACCGCGGCTTGCACGGCGAGACTCCATCTGCAAGGCGGCGTGGGCTACTGGTGGCTGCCCTACGACTCTTCCGGCGACAGTCTGTGGGACTGGAGCCTCACGCCCATGCTGATCATCGCCAACGGCAAGGTTCCGGCGCCGGTGGCGCTGGAACTCGGGGTGGGGGTGCACTACTTCTCGCACGACGCGCTCGCGAGCATCCGGAATTTCGGCTCGCGCTGGCAGTGGGGCGAATTCATCGGCGCCGCCTTCCCTCTGGGCGAGGATCCGGGCAAAGCGCTGACCGTCAGACTGGAGCACGTATCGAACGGGGGATTCGCGGCCCCCAACAACGGCGTCACCTTCCTGTCCGTCGGACTGCGATTCCGCCTGGGCGGCGCGGGACCGTGACGGGTTGCGGAGAGGCGGCGCGATCGCGTCAGTCGCGGGCGGCCGCCATGGAAGCCGGCGTGAGCGCGGCCCTGAGACGGCAGATCTGCGCGTCACTGTAGCGCACGTCGAACAGGGCCTCGACCAGAAGACTCATGCGGGCGATGGTCATGCGGCCGCTGTCGTGTCCGGCGTCGCCCGCGAGCCGCAGGATCTCCGACAGGGACTGTTGCATGCTGGGCGTGAGCCGCGGCGGCCGCCCGCGCGACGATGCCTGCAAGCCGGCTTCCCCATCCCGCTTCAGACGGCGATTCCACTCGCACACCGTGGAACGGGCAACACCGACGCGTCGCGCGACTTCGTTCTGCGGCACGCCTGCCTTCCGCCAGCAGGCGCGCGGCCGCGAGCCGGCGCTGTTCCAGAGCGTCGCGGGCAGGGGAATCGGGAGATCTGTCTTCGGTCATGACGAAACGGACGCCGTGGCAACTCGTGGGAGATGAACGGAGGCTAGTGGATCGCCGTTGACCGCTCCACGGAACCAAGCCCGATGGAGCCTGGACGCACTCCCGAGGACACCCCGGAGATTTTCCGTGTGGCCGCGCAAGCCGGTGAGCAGGGTCCGATCGATGCGCGTGGCCGCGACATCGATCGGGGCTGACTCAAGTCGCGGCAGGCAGGAGGCGGATCGCCTGTTCGGGACAGGACCGCACGCAGAGTCCGCAGGCGTGACAGCGATCGGCCGCCACCACCTGGGCCTGGCGCCCGCCGTGGACCCAGGACTTGAGACGCCCCCTCCACGACATGCCCGCGCGGACGTCGGCATCGACGGGACGGATCTCGAACACGCCGTAGGGGCACACTCGCACGCAGTCACCCTTGGCCTCGCATCGATCCGGATCGACGGAGGGCCGGACCCGCCCCGGTTCGGGCGCGCAGGGTACGGAAGGATCGACGCCGGCCGATGTCGCCGGTACAGCGCTCACGTGCCTGCCACCCAGCGCTGGAGATAGAGCACCAGCACGAAAGCGCCGAGCGCGAAGATCATGGCGGGCATCTGACCGTGGCCGGCCAGCAGCACCGCATCCACCAGCGTGATGCCGGCAAGAAGGCTGACGACGGCCTTCGGCACGTCCCCGGGCGCGCGGCGCATGAGGCGTCGCACGGCCAGGACGCCCCAGCCGAGCAATATCGCCCACGGCAACAGTACGAGAGGGTGGTCGATCGCCAGGATCGCGCCGTAGATCGCGGGTGCCGCGAGGAACACGAGCGGCCAGGCATGATCGAGGCGATTGAGGTGCTCGTTCTTGGCCGCATACGTCACGCCCACGAGATAGCTGAGCAGGGTGATTGCGCCGTAGGCCACGTCCGCGGCAAGCGATCCCGCGACGGCCAGCGCCGCCGTGACGTAGACGAGCATGCGGCACGACCCCATCAGCAGCGGGCTCAGGGGGTTGTTCTTGTGCCACGCGTCGTAGAGGACGATGGCGCCGGCGAGCAGACAACCTCCGAGCAGAGCGGGGCCGGCATTCGCCTGCGCCAGCCAGAGCGCCGGCGCGACGAGCAGCAGGGCGCCGAGCGCGAGCATCCCGAAGCCGTAGCCGAACACCGTCGTCGCCGTCACTTCGCCCGAGGGGATGGGACGCTCCGGCCGTGAACGCGCATCGAACTCGCGGTCGAACGCGTCGTTGAGGAACATTCCACCGATGTAGAACAGCGAGATTGCGACAAGCAGGAAAGGGACGTGCGCATCGGTCCAGTCGCTGCCCGCGAGCGTCGCTCCGGTGAGCACGTTGGTCCAGACGGTCGGCAGCAGCGATATGCGCGCAAGACGCAAACCGGTCGACAGTCTCATGCCTGCAGTTCCTGCAGCAGCACCCATTCGAACTCCCGTGCAATGGCTTCGTCCACGGCCGATGCGCGCAGGGCTTCGGGCAGGACTCCCCAGGTGTACGTCTCGATCTCGAGGTGGTCCGACACCGCCTGGCTCCGCTGGCGGGCGAGCGCCTTCGCGATGAAATCGCGAGTGGAACGGAAGCGGCCCAGATCGTCGTGGAACACCGGCACGTGGAAGTGCACGCGCCACTCGCGCGGGGTCGCCCCGCCGGCGAGACTGGCGAACGCCTCCGGAAGATCGACGAACCGGCGCAGGCCCTCCGGGCCGTCTTCCACCACCTGGTGCAGGTAGACCGGATCTTCGTATGCACGAAGCGCCGACAGGGTGTCCGCATCGAACCGGTCGATGCGCAACCCCGCACTGATCTGGACCTTGAAGATGCTCACGCCGGTGTCCGCCAGTTTCGCGAGTCCCGCATCGAGGTCCTCGAACTCCACCGCCGCATGGCACAGGTCCAGGCACAGTCCCAGATGCCGCCGCAGCGCCTGACCGGCTTCGATGCGGTCCAGTCCCGTCAACGAACCCAGCAGTCTCGTCGAGGCTGGCGTGAAGACATGGCGGCGAAAGAATGCGACGGTCTCGTCGATCGTTTCCAGCATGCAGCAGGGCTCGGGCTCGAGGGCGGTCGCGATGATCCGGCCGGTCCGGCGCTCCAGTTCCACCAGGTGAGCGACATGGCGAACCAGGTTCTGGGCAATCGCGTCGACATCGCCTTCGCCGCGCAGGTCCTCCTTGAAGGCGCCCGGCACCGTCGAGAGGCTGCCGGTCATCGCGGTGTCGGCGGGCAGCAGCCGCGCGAGCAGATCCGCCAGCCCGTTCGTGTAGCGCAGGCGCTCGGGGTCGCGCCAGTCGGGACGGTAGACCTCCGACTTGACCGGCACGCCATGGAAGGGTCCGTAGGGAAATCCGTTGAGCGTGAAGACGTAGAGACCGTTCGCGCGCAGGAATCCGAGCAGTTCGTCCAGCGCCGTGCCCGCGCCCAGTTCGTCTGCCGCGCGTGCGGACAACCTGAGCCCGATGCCGAAGAGCTTCCCCGGGGCAACGCGGTCGCGCACACGAGGAACGAACGTCTCCAGATTCCGCCTGACCTCGGGCCAGGTCTCGCCGGGATGGATGTTGCTGCAGTAAGTGAGGTGAATGCCCTCTCCAGCGATCATCGCCCTGTCTCGCGCCGGCGCAGCCAGGCCATGGCCTGGAGGATCTCGTCGGCATCCATGTGATGGACTTCCTCTCCCACGCCGATGTCGCGCAGCAGCGTGATGGTGAGTTCGCCGCCAAGATGCTCCCGGAACTCCTCCAGACCTCGCAGCAGGCTCCATTCGCCCGCCGTGGTCCGCGTCTCCATGGCCGCATGCCACAGGAAGAACCCCAGGCTCTTCAGCAGGCGGTGGACGCGGTCTTCTGCGCCGCGCTGGAGCATGCCCGTCTGGACGGAATAGCGCGTGTCCAGCGCGAGGCCGATCGCGACCGCTTCGCCGTGACGCAGTTCGTGCGCGGTGAGCGCCTCGAGCTTGTGAGCGGCCCAGTGGCCGTAGTCCAGCGGGCGCGCGCTGCCCCGCTCGAAGGGGTCGCCTCCGTGAGCGATCTGGCGCATGTGCAGCTCCGCGCAGCGCCGGATCATGTAGGAAGTCGCGTCGGGCTCGCATGCCTGCAGTGCTGCCGCGTTCGCCTCCAGCCATTCGAAGAACTGCCGGTCGCGGATGAGCGCCACCTTCACGGCCTCGGCCACGCCGGCGATGCGATCGCGCGGCTGCAGCGTGCGCAGGAATTCCAGGTCGTTCAGCACGGCGAAGGGCGGCGCGAACGCGCCGACGAGATTCTTGATGCCGAAGGCGTTGACACCATTCTTCACTCCGACGCCCGAGTCGTTCTGCGCGAGCACGGTGGTGGGCACGCGGATGTGCCGCAGTCCGCGATGGGTGGTGGCGGCGACGAATCCCATCATGTCCAGGAATGCGCCACCGCCGATGGCAACGACGAACGAATGGCGGTCGATGCCCATCTCGGTCAGCTGGCGCTGCAGCTGCGCGACCAGTTCGGGGTTGTTCTTGACCTGCTCGCCGCCGGCGATGATCTCGGGACGGGCGACGAGCTGCATGCTGTCCGAGTGCGCCTCGGCGTAGGCCGCGATGTCGTGCTGCAGGGTCGGCCAGCTCGCAGCGACGTTCGATTCGATGTATGCCACGAAGCGGTGCCGCTTCCCCGCTTCCTGCCGGGTGATCGTCTGCAGGAAGACCGGATTGCTCCGGTCGAACAGCCGTTCGGTGAAGTAGACCGGGTACTCGTAGCTGACGGCAAACCGCTGAAGGTAGACGGCTTCGCGCGGCGCGCCGGCCGTCGCGACCGCGGCGGGGCCGGCCGAAGACGCTTGCCGTTCCGAATGCGTCGGTGCCGTCACTTGATCAGCACCTCTTCGTTCCCGATGCCGACCGGCGCGAGCGATCCGACGCGCGGCGCCTGGCCACGCAGCACGGAGTTCCCTTCGAACATGGTCGACTGGTCCATGACCGGTCCGCCGCTCCAGTCCGACTCTTTCATCTGGCCGCTCTGCTCGTAGGCACGCAGTGCATTGCCGTAGCAGATGGCCTCGACGTGCGCCGCCGGAATGCCCCGGTCGAGCATGAGGCGCGCGGTCTTCGGCACGGCCAGGGGATCGGAAATGCCCCAGTCCGCGCTGGAATCGATGAAGATGCGCTCGGGACCGTACTGACGGGCGATCTCCACCATGCGTTCGCTGCCCATCTTGGTGTTCGGATAGAGCGTGAAGCCGGCCCAGAAGCCCCGGTCCAGAACCTCGCGCACCGTTTCCTCGTTGTTGTGATCGATGATCACCCGCTCCGGCTTCATGCCCATCTCGATGGCCACGTCCATGCTGCGGCTCGTGCCCGCCTTCTTGTCGCGATGGGGGGTGTGGACCATGACCAGCATGTCCAGCTCCACGGCCAGCGCCAGTTGCGCGCGATAGAAGCGATCCTCGGCAGGCGACTGATCGTCGTAGCCGATCTCGCCCACCGCGACGACGCCGTCCTTCAGCAGATAGCGCGGCAGGATCTCCATCACCTGCTCGGCCAGCGCCTCGTTGTTGGCTTCCTTGCTGTTGAGGCCGATGGTGCAGTAGTGGCGGATGCCGAACTGCGAGGCGCGGAATCGCTCCCACCCCACCAGTGCCGACAGGTAGTCGATGTAGGCGCCCACCTGGGTTCGCGGCTGGCCGAGCCAGAAGGCGGGCTCGATGATGGCGACGATGCCTGCCGCCGCCATGCGCTCGTAGTCGTCGGTGGTGCGAGACTGCATGTGGATGTGCGGATCGATGAATCGCATGGAAGTCTCCGGGATCTGGGAATCAAACGGTCGCGGCGATCGAGCGCCAGGAGATCGAGCCGTCGCTCACGCGCGCGGCAAGAGAGGGATACGTGCCCAGCAACGCGCTGGCAGCCGGGTCGGGGGAGCGCGAAAGCGCCAGCGCCGCGGCTTCCTTCTGCCGCGTGTCGCCTTGTTCAAGCGCCCGGCGCAAATCGTCCAGCATGGTTCCCGTGGCGAACGGACCCACGCATCGCCACAGTTCCGGGCTCACGGGCCGCCCGGCGGACCAGCGCTCGTGCGCGTAGTCGCAAAGCATGCGGGCCAGCGCGGCATTCGCGCGCGCGTCGAGGCCGGCGATCGGGTCCAGCGTGCTGCCCACGAAGAGCGCCTTCAGCACGAGCTGGTTCCACGGGCCCTCTTCCAGTTGTTCTGCGGGATAGGGATTGCCGTGAGCGACCGCCTCGAACACCGAGCGCATGTTCGTGCGCACACCCTCCGCGGCGCGGAGCCGGTGCCGCTCCGCATGGGGGTACAGGGGCAGGCCGCGGTAGAGAACCACGAGTTCGGCCACGTCCGCCGTCGCGCACAACTGATCGAGGCGGCGGCAGAACGCGTCGGCATCGCCACCGGCCGCGAGCAGCAGGTAGATCCGCGCCGCCTGATCGACGGTCAGGGACGCCGGCTTCCATCCCGGCCGCGCGGCATCGGCCGCCGCAAGTTCGGCGGGCATGAGCCCCAGAACGCCCTTGCCGCACTTGCGCGGCACGAGACTGAAGGCGAGATAGAGGTCGCCATCCTTGGCGGACGATCGCACCGATGCCGCGGTGCCGGACAGCCAGGCGCCGGCAGGCGGGGCCAGTCTCGCCTGCAGCCAGTCGTGGAGGAGCGCTTCCGGTGTCATGCCACGAGTCTCTCGAGAGGTTGATCGCCCGTGCGGCCGAACAGGTGCCGCAGCAGGAGCGGTTTGACCGATGTTGCCGCCACGGGACCTTCGTCGAGCAGCGCGGCCTCGGAACTGATGAAGAGCGGCCCGTCCTCGGCACGGTCGGTGGGGCGGCCGTGCGAGCCTTTCACCAGCGTGGCGTCGAGCGAGATCAGGTCCATCAGCGTGCGCATGCCGATCGCCTTGCGGGCGAGCTTCGCCGCGATGCGTAGCTTGGGGAGGATGATCTGCGGATCGATGAACAGTTCCACCGGGTCGTAGCCGGGCTTGCGGTGGATGTCGACCGTGCGCGCAAAATCCGGTGCGCGCGATTCGTCAAGGAAGTGGTAGTACGTGAACCAGCTTCGCGCGTCCGCGATCGCCACGAGTTCGCCGGAGCGCTCGTGATCCAGTCCCAGGGCGCGCTTGCCCTCCGCATCGAGGACCTTCTCGACGCCGGGCAGCGCCGCGACGATCCCGGCCACGGCATCGATGTCGGAGGGATTGCGCACATAGATGTGCGCGATCTGGTGATCGGCCAGGGCGAAGGCGCGCGAGGCGCCTGCGTCCAGCAGCTCGCGCCCGAGTTCCTCCCGGACGGCCAGCAGGCCGGCCTGACGCAGCGCGCGATTGACGTGGACGGGGCGATCGACGGCCGTGATGCCGTACTCCGACAGGACGACGACCCGCGCGTCCATCCCGCGCGCGGCGGCGATCAGTCGTCCGCACAGGGCGTCCACGTCCGCCACGTCCTTCGCGATCGCGGGATCGTCCGGTCCCAGGCGCTGAAGGTTGTAGTCCAGATGCGGGAGGTACACGAGCGTGAGCGTGGGACGCTGCCGCTGCAGGACATCCAGCGCACACTCGGCGATCCAGCGCGTCGACACGATGTCCGCGGCGGGGCCCCAGAAGCGGAACAGGGGAAACTGCCCGAGACGTTCCTGCAGCTCGTCGCGCAGACCGGGCGGCTGGGTGTAGATGTCGGGCAGCTTGCGCCCGTCGGCCGGGTACATGGGACGCGGGGTCACCGACCAATCCGCGCTCGTGTACATGTTGTACCACCAGAAGAGCTGCGCGCAGGTGAACTCCGCGTCGAGCTTGCGGGCGGCGTCCCACACCATCTCGCCGCTCACCAGACGATTGCTCTGACGCCACAGCAGGACTTCCGAGAGGTCGCGGAAGTACCAGCCATTGGCCACGATGCCGTGATCACGCGGCAACATGCCCGTGAGGAACGTGGACTGGACCGTGGTCGTGACCGCGGGCGTCACCGTCGTCAACGGTCGCATGGCGCCTTCGGCCGCCAGCCGCGACAGATGCGGCGCATGACGCAGGAGGGCGGGTGTCATCCCCACGACGTTCAGGACGACGGTGCGGTTCACGCGAAGCTCCTTTCCCGGGCCAGCGTCCCGCGCAGGCCAGGAATGTCGGCCGCCCCGGCGCCGAACATGCACACGCGCAATTCGGTGAGCGTCGCCTCGATGAATGCGTCGAGAGCCTGCTCGCCCTCCGTCGCCTTGACCAGGAAGGGCCGCGCCATGGCGGCGACATCCGCGCCCAGGGCCAACGCCTTGGCGACATCGATGCCGTTGCGCAGGCCTCCGGACGCGATGAGCGGCACATCCGGGCTCGCACAGCGGACGTTGAGGATCGACCGGGCGGTGGGAATGCCCCACTCCCCGAAGCGCAGACCGAGTTCGCGCCGCTGCGGCGACTGGGCGCAATAGGCTTCCACCTTCGCCCACGACGTTCCGCCGGCTCCCGCACAGTCAAGCCCCGCCACGCCGCAGTCGATCAGTCTGCGCGCCGATGTTTCGCTCAGGCCGAAGCACACCTCGCGGGCGAATACCGGAATGCCATCGGACGCAAGATCCCGGCACAGGGAAGCGAGGCCGCGTGCCAGATCGCGGAAATCCCGGTCGCCGCCCTGGATGGCCTCCTGTACTGCGTTGCAGTGGATGAACAGCGCATCCGCGCCGATCATCGACACGGCGCGGCGGCCCTGCGCGGAACCCCAGCCCCGTGCGACCTGCCCCGCACCGAAGTTCGCGAAGAGATGCACGTCGGGGGCGACGTCGCGCACCCGGAAGAACGGTTCGAGATCGCGCTGTTCGATGGCGAGGCGCTGACTGCCGACGCCCATGGCGAGTCCGTGCCGCTGAGCCGCGGCGGCCAGCGTGCGATTGATCTGGAGACCCTGGAGCGTCCCCCCGGTCATGGGAGCGATCATCAGAGGCGTGGGCAGCCGCTTGTCGCCCAGCGTGGCGGCAATGTCCGCATCGGCGAGCGACACGGGGGCCATCGCCTCGTTCACGAAGGCATAGTCATCCAGTCCTGTGGATTTCACGTACTCCACGGGACCGTCGAGGCACGCCTCCACGTGACGCAGCTTAGACTGAGGATCCCGGCCTCCCGACGGAGGCCGTTCGGCGTGCGGCAGCCTGACCGCGACGCGCTCCGATGTTCCAATCACGTCCTGTTCCCCTCGTCCCGCGCGGCGATCTCCCGCGCACGCGAGCTCCGTGAGTTCGGCAGCGTCTGTGCGCCGCTAGTTCGAGAATTCCTTGCTGAGGACGTAGACGACCACCCCTTGGCGTTCCTTCTCGGTGAACTGCTCCTTGAAGGACGGCATACCGCGAAAACCGTTGGTCACGCGATTGAACACGAATTCGGGGGTGTAACGCGAGGGGTTCAGCTTGGGAGCTTTTCCTGGATATGCACTTTTGCCATGACAGAACTTGCATATCTGGGTGAACACGCCCTTGCCGATGTCGATGTACTCCTTCTGACCCAGCAATTCCGCAGGAAACGGCGGAGGCTCCTCCTCGTCCGCCCGAGCGGGCGAGCCGGAGACAAGTCCGGTCATCAGGACGACGCCGGCGGCGAAGTGACGCAGCTTGGTGTATCGCATCTTGGCACTTTCAAAACGACTCGCCGGAGCGGGAGTTCCGCCCCGGCGAGGGTCAACCATGGCGCCGATGCTGCCGGCGCCCCGGAGATCGTCAGGGAACGATCTTGTAGATCTTGTCCTGCTCGCCGTTGGGACCGCGGGCGCGGGTTCCCATCACATAGACGTTACCCTGGTTGTCCTGGCCGAAACCGAGGATGAAGTCCTTGAACCCGGGAATGTTCGTGACGTTGACGGTTTCCTTCGTCCACTTGTCGCCCGAGCGCTTGCCGGCGAACAGCACGCCTTCGGCCACCATGAACGACTTGCTCCAGTCGCCGAAGAAGTAGACGCCGTCCCAGGCCTTGTTCGGGCCGCGGTAGACATAGCCGCCGGTGATGGAGATGCCCTCGCAGTCGCCCTTGGCGGCGAAGTTGGGGTTCGAGCAGTTCTTGTACTCGATGATCGGATCGGTCATGCCGGCCTTGTTGCAGCTAGCCGGATGGCTGTTCGGGTTGACGTAGTCGAAGCAATGCGTGCCTTCCATCGCGCGCCAGCCGTAGTTGCCGCCCTTCTTGACGATGTCGATCTCCTCGAAGCTGTTCTGGCCGACGTCACCGCAGAACAGTTCGTGGGTTCCACCCATGTCGAAGGAGCAGCGCCAGGGGTTGCGGAAACCCATGGCCCAGATCTCGGGCGCGTAGTCGCTCTTGCCGACGAAGGGGTTGTCCTTGGGCACGGTGTAGGGCTCGCCGCGCACATCGATGCGCAGCATCTTGCCGTTCAGGGATGTCTTGTCCTGCCCGTTGCCGAGCGTCACGTTGTGGCCGATACCCCAGTCGTTGGCGTATCCGCCGTCACCGGTGGAGATGTACAGCATGCCGTCGGGACCGAAGGCGATCCAGTGGCCGTTGTGGTTGAACTGCGGCCAGTCGATGTAGTGCACGATGCGTTCGTAGCTCGTGTCCGCCTTGTTGGGGTCGTCCTTCGAGACGCGCATCTCGGCCACCACGTTCGTGTGCGCGTACCAGAGCTGCTTGCCCAGATCCGCATCGCCGCGCAGCTGCGCCGTATAGGAGATGTAGAACTTGCCGGTCTTCTTGAAGTCGGGCGGGAAGGCGATGCCCAGCAATCCTTCCTCGTCGAATTCCCACTTGAGAGGCGGCAACTTGTGCTTGATGTTGAGGAAGTCGCCATCCATGAGCTTGCCGTCGGCACCGAGGATCTTGATGGTGCCGCTCTGCTCCACGATGAACTTGCGGTCGTCTCCCGGCGGAGAAACCATCGTCATCGGATGAGTGAGACCTTCGGCAACGACCTCGAGCTTGACGTCCAGCGCGGCGGCCGGGAATGCGGCCGCGAGAGCGGCAACGGTTCCTGCCGCAAGAAGACATTTCTTGAGCACGTTTTTCCTCCACTGTGTAATTGGATCGGCCCCGGCTGACGCCGTGTGCCGCGAGCGTGCCGCCCGCGCGAATGGCGGAACGGCACCGTGGTCCGCGCAGGCCGCAATACCGAGCCCTCCGAGGACCGACCGCGGGAGTATGGGTAGCTCACACACACGCGCGTTAGGGCGAAACTCCCGTTGTGCCCGCCCGGACATCCCGCCATGACACAGGATGTTTTCCCTGTTCAAGCAAGACATTCCGCCCGGCGGGGCCTATGCCGTGGCCGGGCCGCGCAAGTACGTCGGATTCTCGCGCTGAACGGGAACGATTCATGACATGTGCGTGAATGAATCCCCGTTCCGTTCCGGCATTTGTCCGGCGCGTACGAGGGTGGGAGAACAAGAGAATCGCCGCCGGACACGAAGACCGCGATCGCCCGGCGCTCACGGCATCCGCGTTCCGCCCACGACGAAAATCAACAGGAGGAAGCACATGCTGAAGCCGTTCACCGTTGCAGCGGCCACCGTCGCGTTCGCTCTCGCGAATGCGGCGTTCGCACAGACGCTGCCGCAAACCCCGCAGGATGTCGCCCATCCCGGCGGCAAGCTGCCGGGCAATCCCAAGGTCGCGTTGGTGAAGATCGCGGACGGATTCCAGGATCCGACCAACGTGAAGTCCGCCTACGACGGCAGCGGCCGGCTGTTCGTGGTCGAACGCACCGGCAGGGTGAAGATCGTGACCAAGGACGGGAAGGTGCTCTCCGAGCCGTTCCTCGATCTCACCAAGACCAATCCTCTCGGCAGCGAGGTCCAGACGGGCTTCGTGGAACAGGGACTCTGGGACATCGCGTTCCATCCCAACTTCAAGCGGAACGGCTACGTGTACGTGCACTACGCATCGCTGCCGTTCAACGGAGCCTCGATGATCGCGCGCTACACCGTCGACCCGTCAAGCCCCAACCGCATCAGCAACGAACGCGCGAGCCAGACCGTCAAGGTCATCATGCTGATCCCGCAGCCGTACTACAACCACTACGGCGGCGGCCTGGAGTTCGGTCCCGACGGCATGCTGTACATCGGCAAGGGGGACGCAGGATGGGAGGGCGACCCTCTCGACGCCGGCCAGCGCCTGGACACCCATCTGTCCAAGATGCTGCGTCTGGACGTGGACACGACCGACGGCGTGGCGTATTCGGTTCCCCACGACAATCCGTTCGCGGACGCCTCGAAGGACCGCATGATGACGCTCTTCGGCGTGACCGAGGAAGGCTTCTCCAAGATCAAGATGGGGTCCAAACCCGAGATCTGGGCGTACGGTCTGCGCAACCCCTACGAGTTTGCGTTCGACCGCGCCACCGGCGACCTGTGGATCTCCGACGTGGGGCAGAACCACTGGGAAGAGATCAACTGGCAGCCGGCGAACAGCAAGGGCGGCGAGAACTACGGCTGGAAGCACAACCAGGGCTCCAAGTGCCATCCGATGACGGGCCCCAACGACAAGTGCCCGATCGTGGGCGTGCTGCCGGTGGCGGAGTACCCGCACCAGGAACCCTATCCCGGCGCGCAGAAGCTCAAGGATGACTGGGGCTGCTCGGTGCAGGGCTTCGGCGTGGCGAACTACGGTGGCATGAACGGCGTGTACGTGACCGGCGACTGGTGCTCCGGCCGCGTGTTCGGCACCGGCTGGGATGCCGGCGCCAACAAGTGGCAGATGCAGGAACTGCTGCACACCACGCTCCAGTTCACCGCAGGCGGCACCGACGAAGACGGTTCAGTGCTGGCCGTGAACTGCCACTGCTTCTACCTCGAGGACAAGGGTCCCACGGCGAACAAGCCGGGCTCCCTGTGGCGTCTGATGCCGGCCGACAAGGTTCCCGCGGGAGCCGAAGTCGCCCGTACCGTCAAGAAGTAGGTCTGCCGTATCGCAGCCCGGCGGCACGTCGTGCCGCCGGGCTGTTTCGTTCCGGAGAACCGAAATGAGATTGGAATTGCCCAGGATGAGCGGTCGCGTCGTCGCGCGAGCCGTTGTCGTGCTCGTCGCGCTTGCCCCCTTTCCCGCGGTGACGCACGAGGGCGCCGGCTCACCCATCGTGCTCCGCAGCGCCGTGGACGACGAGCCGCTCGACATGGCGGCTCTGCAAGGCAGCGACGTGCCGCCGGCCGTCTCCGAGTTCGTGCGGACCGGCCGCAACCCCTACATCGGGAACGCACAGGCGGCGGCCGACGGAAAGCAGCGGTTCGAGCAGTGGTGCCAGATCTGCCACCTTGCCGACGCCTCGGGCCGGATGGGTCCGAGCCTAGTCGACGACGTGTACAACTACAAACGTTCCCATACCGATCTGGGCATGTTCGAGATCGTCTACGGCGGCGCGGCGGGCGCCATGCAGCCCTTCAACGAGCGAATGACGCCGGACGAGATTCTCAAGGTCATCGCCTACGTGCGATCGCTGCGTCCGAAGTGATTCGCGGTGGCCCGGGGAAGATCGCTCCTGGCCGGGCGATGCCCGGACCCCTCAGCCGAAGCAGGCTCGCACCACGCCGCCTTCCACACGCAGCGCTGCGCCGTTCGTCGCTGACGCGAGCGGGCTGCACACGTACGCGACCATCGTCGCCACTTCCTCGGGGGTCGCGTAGCGCTTGAGCAGCGAACTGGGGCGGACACGTTCGAAGAAGTCCTTTTCCACCTCGGGGATCGTCTTGCCGGGCGCGCGCTTCGCGATCGCCGCGCGATTTCCATCCGAGAGCGTGGGACCTGGCAGCACGGTGTTGACGGTCACGCCGGTCCCGACGCAAGTCTCGGCCAGCCCGCGGGAGATGGCCATCTGCGCCGTCTTGGTCATGCCGTAGTGGATCATGTCGGGCGGAATCTGGATGCCGCTCTCGCTGCTGATGAAGACGACGCGTCCCCAGTTGCGCTCCTTCATGCCCGGGAGGTAGACGCGCGACAGGCGCACGCCGCTCATCACGTTCACGTCGAAGTATCGCTGCCAGTCTTCGTCGGCGATCTGCTCGAACGGCTTGCGTTCGAAGATGCCGAGGTTGTTGACGAGGATGTCCACAGCCGGGATGCGCCGCGCCGCTTCATCGGCTCCCTGCGCGGTGGACAGATCCGCGACGAAGCCTTCGACCGCTGCGCCGGGCGCGCTGTCGCGCACGCCCTGCATTCCCGAGGCGACGGCTTCGTCGGTGCGCCCGTTCACGATCACCTTGCAGCCTTCTGCCGCGAGCACCTTGGCGATGGCCAGACCGATGCCCTTGCTGGAACCGGAGATGAAGGCGGTCTTGTCCTGGAGCTTGAGATCCATGGCACTGGGTCCTGAGAAGTCGGGGGACGCCGATGATAGTCCGGCGCACGCGCCGGACTATCACCCGGTTCTCACGCGTGCGCAGGTGTGCGGCGGGCCAGGGGCCGCTCGTCGATGGGAAGATTCACCAGACCGGCCAGGATCGACAGTCCGATCGCGCCCCACCAGACCAGGTGGTAGGACCCCGTCGCGTCGTACAGATAGCCGCCGAGCCAGACTCCCAGGAAACTTCCGACCTGGTGGCTGAAGAAGACGATGCCGAAGAGCGTGGCCACGAACCGCACACCGAAGATCTGTCCCACGAGACCGTTGGTGAGTGGCACCGTGCCCAGCCAGAGAAAGCCGATTCCGGCGGCGAAGGCGTAGACGGTCCAGGGCGTGAGCGGGAACCACAGGAAAAGACCGATCACCACGGCACGCGCGAAGTAGATGCCCGACAACAGCAGTTTCTTGCTGTAGCGGCCGCCCAGGGCACCGGCCAGGAACGACCCTGCGATGTTGAACAGACCGATGAGCGCGAGCGCCATGGCGCCGACCGACGCAGCGAGACCCGAGTCGATGAGGAAGGCGGGCAGATGCACCTGGATGAAGGCCACCTGGAATCCGCAGACGAAGAAGCCTGCGACGAGATACCAGAACCCCGGCTCTCGGCTCGCCTCCCGCAGCGCCTCGCCCAGCGACTGCTGTCTGGCCTGCGCATCGTGGGGCGCGCGCCGCTCGACGAGCGACACCGCCAGCGGAACGATCACCAGCACCACGGCCGCCAGCGCGTACAGCGCGCCCTTCCAGCCCATGGACGCGATGAGCCACTGGGTGAGGGGCAGCATGACGAACTGGCCGAACGAGCCGCCGGCAGTCGCCACGCCAAGCGCGAAGCTGCGGCGCTCGGGCGGATAGGCGCGCCCGATCACGCCCAGGATCACGCCGAACATCGTCCCCGAAAGGGCGAGCCCGATCAGGACTCCCGCGCTCAGATTCAGCAGCAGGCGGTATCGGATGCCGGCATCAAGGCGAGGCCCACGGCATACAGCACCGCGCTCGCGGCCACCACCCGCGCGGCTCCCAACCGGTCGGCGACCGCGCCGAACACGGGCTGGAATACGCCGGTCAGCAGGTTGGACAGGGCCATGGCGAAGGAGAACGTCGTCCGGCCCCAGCCGAACTCCTGCACCATGGGCTGGAGGAAAAGACCGAAACCCTGCCGGGTGCCCATGGCAACGGTCAGGATGATCGCGCCGCACGCAAGAACGGCGGCAGGGGTGCGCCAGTGGCCCGCGGTCATGATGCGAACACCATGCAGGTGGTGGTGCCGTGGGCCATCAGCCGTCCCTGGCTGTCCCGCAGAAAACCCTCGGCCGTGGCGACCTGACGGCCCGCGTGCAGCACACGCCCTTCGGCGGTGACAGGCCCCGTGCGGTCGTTCATGGCGCGAACGTAGTTGATCTTGATCTCGAGCGTCGTATGCCATTGGCCCGGCGCCAGCGTGGTGTGCACGGCGCACCCCATGCAGGAGTCGAGCAGAGTGGCCGCATACCCTCCGTGGATGGTGCCGATGGGGTTGTAGAAGCGTGCGTCGGGCGCGCCCGCGAAGACGACGCGCCCCGGTTCCACCTGGGAGATGTCGAAGTCGAACACCTGGCCGATGGGCGGGGCCGGAAGCCTGCCCTCGGCCCAGCCCTGCATCCACTCGAGGCCGGAAAGTGTCCGTGCCTGCTCCGGAGGTACCACACCGTAGATTCGCTGTTCGGGAGTCACCGCGCCGCCGCCTGTAGGGAGAGAAACACCCGGCACCGGACGGTTCGTCCGCCGTCGCGCTTGCACCGGATTCTTTTTACATTATGATCATCATCTATTCTAGAGCGCAAGGATCCATCATGCGACGTTCCAGGGAGCAGACAGCGAACACGCGCGAGACCATCGTCGCGGCGGCTGCGCGGCGCTTCCGCAGCCGCGGCATCGACGCCACGGGAGTGGCCGATCTCATGGCGGAAGCCGGGCTCACCCATGGCGGTTTCTACACCCACTTCAGGTCCAAGGACGAATTGGTGGCCGAGGTGTGCGGACGTGCGCTGGCGGGGATGGCGGCGTCGATGGAAGCGGCGGCAAACCGTCCCGGCGCGGGCGAGCCGCTCGAGCGCCTGCTCGGCCGGTATCTTTCCCGTACCCACCGCGACAACCCGGGGGAGGGATGCCCGCTGCCGACGCTGGGCCCGGAGATGCGGCGGCAATCGGATGAAGCGCGGGCCGCCTTCACGGCGGGACTCGAAAGCACGCTGGCGCTCCTGGCGCGGCTCCTGCCCGGCGAGACGGACACGGCACGGCGTCGACGTTCGTTGGGGCTGCTGGCTCTCATGACCGGAGCGCTCGCGCTGTCCCGCGCGGTGGCGGATCCGCGCCTGTCGGACGAGATGCTCGCCGCGGCCCGGGCCGCCGCGAAGGAACTGACGGACGCGGGCACGGCGGAACCGCCTCCGGCCTGAAGCTCGGGCGGTCCCGCGAGAAGGCGGCGGTCTTCTCGGTATGCTTCGGTCCTTCGTCCACCTCCCCGTTCCGACCGCCATGCATCTGGTGTTCTACAGCAAGACCGACGATCCCGGGCCCTGGCGCGATGCCATTGCGGCCGCCTGTCCGGAAGTGAAGTTCGACGTCTGGCCGGACATCGCCGATCCGGGAAGCGTCGACTGCACCCTGGTCTGGAAACCGCCGAAGGGCTGGCACGGGCAGTTCCCCCGGCTGCGGGCGATCCTCTCGCTCGGAGCGGGCGTCGACGCGCTGCTGGAGGATCCGGATCTTCCGCAGGGCGTGCCCGTCACCCGGATGGTGGACGCCGGCATGGGCCGGCAGATGGCCGAGTACGCCGCCTATGGCGTCATGCATTTCCACCGGCGCATGCACGAATATTCGGCGTTCCAGCGCGAGCGGCGCTGGCTGCCGCTCGAACCCGTCATGGCGGGCGATTTTCCTGTCGGCATTCTGGGGCTGGGCGTGCTGGGCCGGCAGGCCGCGGAGCTGCTGCGGGCGCTGGGCTACCCGGTGCACGCCTGGACCCGCACACCGGCAACGGTCCCCGGCGTGACGAATCATTGCGGCGCCGGGGCACTGGACGGTCTGCTGCGAACGGTGCGGTCGCTGGTGAATTTCCTTCCCCTCACGCCCCAGACGCAGCGGATCATCGACCGGCGGTTGCTGGATCGTCTGCCCCGCGGAGCGTTCCTCGTGAATCTCGCCCGCGGCGGACACGTCGTGGAAGAGGACGTGCTGGCGGCGCTAAACGACGGGCAACTGGGGGGAGCCATGCTGGACGTGTTCGAGACCGAACCGCTGCCGGCGGGTCACCCGCTCTGGACCCACCCGCGCGTGGTGGTCACGCCGCACATCGCGGCGGTCACCATGGCCGCCGATGCCGCCGGTCAGGTGATCGCCAATCTTCGCCGGCTGAGCGCGGGACAGGCCTTGTCGGGCGTCGTGGACCGGTCCCGGGGCTACTGAAACAACTGCGGCGCCATGAGCGCCGCAGGGAATGCCACCGTACGCGCGAGGTTCAGGCCGCGAACTCGGGCGAGCGTCCGGCCGTTTCGGTGGAAGGACCGGCCGATCCGCGCCGGTTCCGGCGGCGGATGGGAATCAGGTACTCGTCCCCGGATGCCGCATCGCTCCCGGCCGCCGGAGCCACCCGCTGCAGCACCAGCACGATTTCCGGCTCGTCGGCCTGGGCTGCCGCCGAATGGTCCGGCGCGGCCGCCGAAGCGTCGCGCCACACTTCCAGGACGGAGTGCGCGCCGCGCTGCCGCCGGCGGCGCACGACGCTGCCCAGGGATTCCGCCGGTTCCGACGGCGGCTCGTCCGCCTCGATGCCGGACTCCTCATCCGGGGCTGCGGGCGAGGCGGATACCTCGGCCCCGGAATCGCCGCCGACCGGGCCGCTCTCCGCGCCTGCCGCCACCGCATCCTCGCCGGAAAACGCGACCATCGCCGCGGGGCTGGGATCCGGCATCTCGTCGTTGCCGCCGGAGTCCGGCACTTCGACAGCCTGCTCGGACGCTGAAGGCGTCTCGCGGGATTCCGGCGACCGTTCGCCGACGGCAGCCGCGAGCAGGTGGCCGAAGCGCTCGGCCGGACCGATGGCGAAGTCGGCGGCAGGCGCAGAAGCGGTCGCGGGAAACGAAGCGACGTTGGAGACGTCCACGTTCCCGTCGGGCATTGCGGCGGGCGGCTCTTCCCGGGCAGGGGCCGCGGGCGCCTCGGGAGACAATGCCGCGGGGGCGGTGCCGCCCTCCTCCCAGACCGCCGGCATGAACGGTTGGTAGGCCTGGTCCGTCTTGGCTTCGAGGCGCCTCGCAAGGAGCTCGAAGGTGGAGTTGGGCGCTTTCGTCCGGCGCGGCTTGCGCGCGGGCTTCTCGTCCGCCGCAGCAGAGACGGCTTCCGTTGGCGTGCCCATGGCCGCGTTGGGCGCGAATGGGGTCGAAGGTTCTGCCGGAGCGGGCGGCGGTTCCACTGGCGCGGCCGTCGCGCTTTCCACCCCGGGATGAACGACCTCGACCACGGGCGGGATCGTCTTGTCGGCGCGTCTGCTCTTGCGAGACGGACTCCGCGGCTTGGTTTCCTGTACGGCGGGCGCAGGTTCAGGAGCGACAGGCTGCGGGGCGGGTTCGCTGCCCGCGTCCAGCACGATATCCACCGGCGTCGCGCCGTCTCCGCCCAGGTCAGTGATGGTGAAGGAATGCGCCGCCTCGGTCAGGGAGGGCTGCCGCGCACGTCTCGGCGCCGGCGACTGAGCGGCCCGTGCCGCCACCGCCCTGTCGAAGGGATTGCTGCCGCGCATGGCGATGTCCCAGGCCGTTTCCATTTCCTGGACCCGCATGCCGAAGGGGCCGATCTGCAGCTCGTCGCCCTCGCAGACGGGCGCTTCCAACCCGTAGCCGACCCGCATCCCGTTGACGCGCACCGGCAGGAAGGAACCCTGGTCGTGCAGGATGAACCCCTGCGGAGTGCACGCGATGACGGCGTGGATGCGGGAAACGTGCCGTTCCTTGTCGGGAATCACCAGGGTACAGTCGACCCGCCGGCCGATGGTCCCGCCCCGGTCGTCGAAGACCGCGACAGGTCCGTCGAAGGGTTTGCCTCCTACCGACACGATCTTGATGGTCATCCGCATGGCTTCGTTCGCCGCTCGTTTGATTGAGGTGAATACCACGGATCGAGGCAGGGCCACGCATCGACCATGCCAAAAGATGAGCGTTCGTTGACGTTCACGCTCCTGCCGGAGTTCCAGCCTGTCGTCGGCCCCGCCTGGGCATTGCACGATTCCGGCGGCAAGGCGACCCGCATGTGTTGACCGGACCTTCCCCCAGGGCGCACCGATGTGACACCCTGCATTATGCCGCCCCGACCCCCCGGACGTCATGGCCGGCGTGCCTGTCGCCGGGCCGCGACGCTGCGGGCAATCCGCGGACCGCCCCCCTTCCGTGAGCGTTCAGGCCGGTTCCCGGAAGGCGGAGCGCATCGAATCGATGAGCGGCTCGAGGAGGTAGTCCAGAATCGTCTTGGCCGGCGTGCGCACATACACGATGGTCTGCATGCCGGGTTTGAGCGGTTCCGTCTCGCCCTTGCTCATGGGTTTCTGGATCTTGAGCCGGACGATGTAGGCCGTCAGGTCGTCGCGAACCCGCATGACGTCGGCCGAGATGTAGTCCACCGACGCCTCGAGCATGGGCATCGTGCGGCGGTTCCAGCCGGAGATCTGCACGTCCGCGCGACCGCCGATGTGCACGTACCGGATGTCCCGCGGCTGGATGGGAATCTCCACGAACAGCGAGTCGTCGGAGGGCACGATCTCCATCACCGTCTGCATCGGCGCGATCGCCGTCCCCACCGACAGCGAGCGCATGTTCATGACGGTGCCCTCGACGGGCGCCGTGATGGTGTCGCGCTGCACTTCCGTCTGCTGCGCCGACATGCTCTGCTCCAGCTGGTGCAGGCGGTCGTCGCTCGCCTTCAATTCCTGGGCCACGCCCTCGAAGAACTGATTGCGCAGTTCCGCCACCCGGCGGTCCAGCTCGGCCAGGCGCTGGTCGGCTCGCAGCCGGTCGGCTTCCAGCTGCCCCGCGCTCGCCTGCTCGGACACCTGGGCGCGCTTGAGTTCCAGCATGCGCTGCCGCGACACGAAGCCCAGGGCCACGAGATCCTCGTTGGCGGTGAGCTGTTCGGTCGCGAGGCTGACGGCTTCCTTCTGCGTGCGCGAGCGCTCGTTGAGCTGGACCCGTTCCTCGCGGATGAGCGACATCTCGCGCCGCATCGCCTGCTCCGCCATGAGCAGCGCGTCGCGGCGGTTGCGGAACACCGTCTCTTCCTGCTGGACCATCTGCGCGACCTCGGGATCCTCCGCCCGGCCCAGGACCGTGGGGGGAAACACCACGCTCGAGGACAGCATCTGCTCCGAACGCAGGCGGGCATTGCGCGCCGTTTCGGAGATGTGCTGGTAGCGGATCGACTGGAAGCCCGCCAGCCGTGCGGGCTCGGAGATCTCGAACAGCGACTGGCCCGGGCGTACCGACACGCCGTCCTTGACCCGAAGCGCGCTCACGATGCCGCCCTTGGGATGCTGGACCGGGATGCGCTCGTTGCGCACCTTGACCACGCCTTCGCTCACGACCGCGCCCTCGAGCGGCGCCATCGCCATCCAGGCGAGGCCGCCGAAGACGAACACGCCGATCAGCATGAAGCCCCAGCGCAGGATCGGACCGGGATCCTCGGGCGGCTTGCCCGGGGTGCCGATCCGGAAGATGAAGTGAAGGGGCGATTTCACCGGCTCAGGCCGCCTGCTGCACGGGCGGCTTGGGCGCGGCGGCGGGCTGCGGCACCGGCGTCGGGCCGGTGTACTGGCCCATGATCTCGTGGCGTGGAGCGAACTTCTCGACCATGCCGTCGCGCAGGACCAGGATGCGGTCGACGTTCGACAGCACCGAGGGCCGATGCGCGATGATGAACGTGGTCACCCCGCGGGCCTTCAGCTCGGCGAGCACGGTCTGCAGCATCGCTTCGCCTTCGGAATCCAGATTCGAGTTCGGTTCGTCGAGCACCACGATGCGCGGTTCGCCGAACAGCGCCCGGGCCAGCGCGATCCGCTGCTTCTGCCCACCCGACAGACCGCTGTTGCCGTCTGATACCTTGGTCATGTAGCCCTTGGGCAGGTGAACCACCAGATCGTGCACGCCGGCCTGGGTCGCGGCCTTCACGACTTCCTTCGCGTCCACCTTGCCCATGCGTGCGATGTTCTCGGCGATGGTGCCGGAAAAGAGTTCGATGGTCTGGGGCAGATAGGCGATGTGCTTGCCCAGGTCGTCCTGGGACCAGTGATCGAGCTCGGCGCCGTCGTAGCGGACCTTGCCGGCGGTGGGGGACCACAGCCCGACGAGCAGGCGCGCGAGCGTGGACTTGCCCGATCCGGAAGGGCCGATGATGCCGATGGACTCGCCGGGCCGCACGTCGAAGGTGACGCCCTTCAGCACCGGCTCGGGCCGGCCGGGCACGACGAACACGAGGCGTTCCACGGAAACGGTGCCCTTGGGCGCTTCGAGAGTGACGCGATCTTCGTCGCGCTTGCCCGTGCGCACCAGGAAGTCGTCGAGACGGCCGTAGGCCGCCCGGGCCTCGGCGAACTGGGTCCAGCTGGACAACAGCATCTCGACCGGCACCAGCGCCCGGGAGGCGATGAAGGTGGCGGCCATCATGATGCCCGGGGAGGTGTCCTGCTCGAGGATGAGCCACGCGCCCACGCACAGCATCATGATCTGCACGACCTGGCGGACAAGCCGCGTGAGACTGATGGTGGAGCCGACCACGTGGGCCGTCACGGCCTGGTGCGACAGCGACTGGTCGTTGAGCTCCGACCAGCGGTTGCGCACATTGCCCAGCATCCCGAGCGTGAGCACGCTTTCGGCATTGCGCGACACCGTGTCCACGAACCGCGAGGAGCTGGCCATCTCCTTGTGCATGGTCTCCAGTGCATTGCGGGAGAGCTTCTCGTTGACCCAGCCCACGGCCACCAGCACGCACACGCCGCCCAGGGCGAACAGGCCGAGCGACTTGGAGAACAGGAAGATGATCAGGAGGTAGATCGGCAGCCAGGGCGCGTCGAACAGCGCGAAGATCCCGGTGCCCGTGATGTAGTTGCGGAAGGTGTGCAGATCGCGCATGCCTTCCGGATAGGCGGGGTGCTCCGGCCGGCCGCCCTGCGTGACCAGGGCGTCGAAAATGACGGGCGCCACCTTCTTGTCGATCCACACGGTGATCACCACCAGCAGCCGGGACCGCAGAATCTCCAGCACCATGATGAGCAGCAGGGTGCCGGCCACACCGAGGGTCAGATAGAACAGCGTCGCCTCGCTGCGAGACGTCATGACGCGGTCGAAGACGGCCATCCAGTAGAAGGACGGCACGAGCTGCAGCAGGTTCACGAAGAAGCTGAACACCGCGACCGCGTAGAAGAGTCGCCGGTGCGACCACAGGAGTTCGCGCATGTGTCAGGTCAGGTCTGCTCGGTCGGTTCTTGGTTGCTCGGCGCCGGGAAGTCCGCGGTAGCCCCTGCGGACCAGCGTGACCAGGATGTACCCAGCGCGAGGTGCGCATCGCCGAACACGGTGAACGACCGCTCCGAGAACGCCCGGCGGGTTCGCGGGTGCTCCCAGGCCCCCACGGACAGATCGTGTGGGACGCGCAGCTTCATCCTGCCGCCGAAGCGCAGCAGCCGTGCGCAGTCGTGCATGAACCCTTCGAAGTCGTGCACGCGGGTGGGCCAGCTGCCGGCGTCGATGAGGTCGAAGCCCTCCGTTTCCAGCAGGACACGGCCGTAGCGCAGCGTGTCGCGCACGCGCCCGACCGGCAACGAATGGCCGGCGCGCAGGACGATGTCGGCGGATGCATTGCCTTCGTCCACGCAGAGCCAGCCGTCCAGCGGCACCTGGAAGCCGCCGATCCTGAGTTGCCGGGGCACGGGCGCGACCCGGTCCAGACGACGTTCCCGGGCGAGCCGCTCCAGTTGCGGAGCGAGACTGGCCGCGAAGCTTCGGCGCGTGATCCACCGGTAGCCGGCATAGGCGAGCTGCGCGCGTTCCGCCGGACGGTTCACCAGTTCCAGACAGGCGTCGACCAGCTTCTCGTAGGGTGCGAGCCGCACCGCGTTCTCCACGCCCGGCTCGACGGCCGAATCGGCGTCGCACTCCGCGACGACGGCCTTGTGGTTGGAAAGCAGATACGACACGCGGACCTGCTCGAAGATCTTGGCCGGATACATGTGCAGCGTGAGGACGACCTTGGCGCGCGCGATATAGGCGTCGCGCTCCCGACCGTAGACCCCGAAGAGCGACACCACGTTGAGGCCGCGGGCCTTGAGTTCGTCCAGCACCGCGCGGCGCCTGTCGTTGAGCGAGCCGTAGAAGAGCACGTCGATGTCTTCGTCCGGAGAAGCGGCGATGCGCGTAAGTTCGGGCACATAGCCGACCGGCACGTGAATGACGGGCCGGCTGACGCCCAGCCGCGCGAAGGTCTCGATGTTGCGCTCGCTGTAGTCCCAGGTCTCGCAGCGGGAGACGAGCGCCTGCAGTCCCTGGTGCCACCACTTGGACGTCGCGTCGATCTGCTCGAGGTTGTAGATGATCGAGCCTTCGGGAATCTCGCCGACGGCGGACGGGCCCACCAGATTGGAACCGAGCACGATGTGGATGGCGCCGGCCGCGAAGCGGTTGTACTCGACGCTCGCGGGGTAGCCCAGCGAGCGGATGGCGTGGTAGAGGCTTTCCGCCATCTCGTGAAAGGCGGCGGCGTGCCGGTATCCCGGCGGGGAGATGACGACGACGCGGAAGGTGGCCGTCATTTCCGGAGGCGCTGGACACCCGGGAAAGCACGAACAGGAAGCGCTGGGTGGAAAGCTCCATCGCCATCTGGGCGTCTACGTCGTGCAGGGCGAACCACTTGTCCATGATCGTGACCGGCGCGCGGAAGGGCCCGTCGAGCTGCACACGGGGATCCCGCACTGCCCCGACGGCCTCCACGCGGTAGCCGGTCTCGGCGAACATCCTGCGGCACTCGCTCAACGTGAAGAAGCGAAGCTGCGTCACGTCCAGCAGGCCTGACGGCTGGTAGGTCCAGTGGCCTTTCACCAGCTCGGAGATGACCCGGTAGTTGCGTGCGTTGGGTACGGAGGCGTAAATGCGCGCGTCCGGTTCGAGCAGTCCGGAAAGACGCATGAGGGTGCGCCAGGGATCGCGCAGACCGGCGAGCACATCGGACAGGAACAGCGCATCGAAGGGCTCTGCCAGCTCGGGCTGCGTCTCGAGATCCAGCGTCTCCACATCGGCGGTGACAACGCGGTCGAGACGCTCCCGCGCCGCCTCGGCGGTCACCGGATTCAGTTCGATGCCGGTGCAGTGAAGGCCCGGAAAACGCTGCTTGAGCGCAGCGCCCAGCGCGCCCCGGTGACATCCCACATCGAGCGCGCGCCGCGGCTCGCCGGTGACGAGGTCCACCAGTTCAGGCCGTGGCGAATCGCCCAGATGGGCGGCTTCCCCGTTGGCGGTCAGAAGTTCCCAGACGAAGCGGATGCGGTCCATGCGGATTCCTTCGGATCAGACCGTTGCCGGCAACGCCGCCGGCCGGCCGGCCGGGGCGAACTGCGTGCCCATGGCCCGTTCGAGCAGGCCGACGTCCGCCTGCATGGGCTGCACCGAGGCGACGGCCCACAGGTCGAAGGCGTTGCCCGGACGGATGGCCACGGTGGCGAACCCGGCGGCGAGAAGTTTCGCGCCGAGACTCCGGGCAGTGAATCCTGTCCGGTGTGCCATGTAGGTGCGGCCCCGTTCGATCCACCAGTCGTGGCCGTACATGATGTCCAGCGCGGAGATAGCCGGGCCCTCCTCGCCATTGATGCGGGTGCGCATGAGCACGGCATCGGGCCGGTCCTCGGCCACGACGCGGGCCACGGCCTGCAGGTCCGGCAGGGTGATCAGCAGGAAGCCGTCGGGCTTCAGGACCCGCCGGAACTCGCCCAGCGCCTTGGGCACTTCGAAGGCGTAGAGATGTTCCAGGTTGTGCGACGACCACACGGCGTCGCAGGTGCCGCTCGCGACGGCGCTCATGTCGACCAGCGACGCGACGACGTCCGGCTCCACGCCGGGGTCGATGTCCAGCCGCAGTTCCCTCCAGCCGGGCCGGCGGAAGTCCCCCGGCAGCTTGTCGGGGACGCGCGGGCCGCAGCCCACGTTGAGAATGACCTTGTCCGCAGCCGCCGTCATGCCGGCACCCGTTCGCGTTGCGTGGGCCGGGTCGCCGTTTCCAGCGCCTTGCCGACGCGGCTGACCACCTCGTCCCACGCGCCGGGAGCACGCTGCCGGAAGGCCCGCAGTTCCGGATACCACACGGTCCCCTCGCCTTCCATCCAGCGCCAATCGGCGGCGTAGTGCAGCAGCGCCCAGGTCGGCACGCCCAGCGCGGCGGCAAGATGCGCCGTGGAGGTGTCCGAACTGATCATCATGTCCAGAGAATTCATGATGGCGCCCGTGTCGGCGAAATCGCGGACTTCCGGGGCGATGTCCAGGACGTCCCCTTCGGGACGAAGCGCTTCCAGATCGCGCCGGCCGTCGCCCTGCTGCAGGACGATCCACTGAATGCCGGGAATGCGGATGAGCGGCAGCAGCGGCTTCAACCGGGGCGATCGCACCCGATCGCTGCGCACGTTGGGATTGCCGCCCCACACCAGCCCCACGCGCAGCGGCTTCTCCTTCCGGCCCAGGCGCAGGCGCCAGCGGGCGGTCAGTTCCGCCGGAACGGACAGATAGGGAATCCGGCTGGGCAGACGGCCTGCATCGAGCCCCAGACGCGCGGGCACCGAGATGAGCGGCGCGTGGACGTCGAAGGGCGGAAGCGTTTCTCCTGCGTCGAACACCGCCTCCACGCCCGGCAACGGCGCGGCGAGGGTCTTCAGTCCGGCCTGCAGTTCCAGGACGATCCGCGCACCGCGCTCCGCGAGCAGCGGCAGGAATCGGAGAAACTGCAGCGTGTCGCCGTACCCCTGTTCCCAATAGAGGAGGATCCGCTTGCCCGCGAGCGATTCGCCCCTCCAGGCAGGTTGCGCATAGGTGCGCTCGCGCAGGTCGGGCTTCTGCAGCCGCCATTCGTACTCGCGGAAACCTTCCTCGAACTGGCCGAGCGTCAGCAGCGCGGTCGCCAGGTTGTAGTGCGCGTTCACCTCGGCCGGCTTCGCCGCGAGGATCGTGCGGTAGCACTCGATCGATTCCACCACGTGTCCGGCACGTTGCAGTGCCACACCCTTGTTGTAGTGCGTTTCGGCCGGGGGATTGGGCAGTTGCAGTGCACGTTCGTAACACTGCGCGGCTTCGTCGAAGCGCTCCAGATCGTTGAGCGCGTTGCCCAGATGGCCCCACGCCTCGGCGAACTCCGGCTGGGTGTCGACCGCCGTGCGCGCGAGCCTTTCGGCGGCAGGCAGGTCCTGCAACTCGCGCATCACATCCGAGAGCAGGCTCAGCGCCTGCGCGTGGGCCGGCTGCTGGCGAATGACTTCCTCGTAGGCGGCCTTTGCCTGCTCCAGCCGCCGGGCGCCGCGGTGCAGGTTGCCCAGGTTGAACCAGGCATCCCCATAGCCAGGCAGAAGTTCGATGGCCTTGCGGTAGGCGCGCTCGGCGGCTTCGGCATCGCCAAGCGCACGCTCCACGACGCCCAGCAGACACCAGGCATCCGGACGCTGCGGGTGCGTGCCGAGGGCCGCTCGTGCCGCCATGCGCGCGAGGTGCGGGCTGCCCTTGCGGTACAGCGCGAACGCTTCAGCCAGCATGGGGGGAACCTCCTCCGCGGTGGTGGCGGGCGACGCATGCTTGCGCGGCACCTTCGGTTTCGCGACATCGAAGGTATCCAGCAGCGCGTCGCGCACCTGCTTCACGACGCCGTCCCAGCGCGCGTACTGGGCCTGCCGGAACAGACGGGCCTGCGGGTACCACGGCGTGGAATCGCCGAGCCCCCAGCGCCAGTCGGACGCATAGTGCAGCAGCACCCACGTCGGGCAGCCCAGCGCCGCCGCGAGATGAGCGGTCGAGGTGTCGGAACTGATGACCAGATCCAGCTCGCTCATGATCGCCGCGGTGTCGGCGAAGTCCTTCGCCTCCACGCCGAAGTCACGGACATTCGAGGGGAGCCTGAGGCCTTCCAGATCCTTCCGTCCGTCCCCCTGCTGCAGCAGCACCCAGTCGACGTCCTTGAAGTCGAGCAGAGGCAGGAGCGGCGACAGCCGGGGCGAGCGCAGCCGGTCGTTCTTCACGTTCGGATTGCCAGCCCATACCAGTCCGATGCGGGGACGGGTCGACTTCGCGCCGAGACGCTTGCGCCAGTGGACGCGCAGGTCGTCGGGCGCGTGGACATAGGGGCACTCGGCCGGCAGTGTCGTCTCGTCGATGCCCAGCACGAGCGGCACGGACAGCAGCGACTGCCAGACGTCGAAGGCGGGCGGCTGGGCGGGGGCTTCGATCACGTCGACGACCCCGTCGATGCCAGACACGAGGCGCTTGAGTCCCGGCTGCACTTCGAGGACCACCTGGCCGCCGGCGGCGACCACCAGCGGCACGAAGCGGAGGAACTGGATGACGTCGCCGTAGCCCTGCTCCCAATGGAGGAAGATGCGCCGCCCGTGCAGCAGTTCGCCCTTCCAGAGCGGCTGCGGATACTCGCGCTTGGGCGGCTGGTTGCGGCGGTAGCGCCACTCGTATTCCTGCAGCCCGTCGCGCAGCCGGCCCATCATCAGCAGGGCCAGCGCCTTGTCCCAGTGCGTGTCGGGATTGTCCGGCTCCAGGTCCTCGGCCACCGACAGCGCCATGAGTTGCGGTTCCGGACGCCCGTAGGCAGCCAGCGCGGCCGCCAGATTGGTGAGCGCCGGCCGGTTCCTGGGCGCGAGACGCACGGCCTCGCGGTAGAGCGGCAGGGATTCCTCGATGTGGTCCTGCTCGCGCAGCAGATTGGCGTAGTTGCCGATCATCTCGGCGTAATCGGGCTTGAGTCCGATGCCACGGCGGTAGGCCAGGGACGCGAGGTCGAACCGCTTCTGGCGGCGCAGCGCCACCGCATAGAGGTTCCAGGCGTCCGGGCGGTCGCAGCCGGCATCGAGCAGGGGCTCCAGCGCCGTCACGGCCTGGGCGTTCTCGTCCCGGTCGAGGGCCTGCAAGGCGCCCATCATCAGGGCTTCCTCGCGTTGGCGGCGTTCGCGGTCGTCCTTCGCTACCGGAGCGACTTCGACCAGCCGCGCTTCCCAGTCCCGCACGAAACCCGCCGTGTCGAAGAGCGGGGCCGTCAGCCGGCGCGCGGCGAGGGTCTCGCGCAATGCATCGCGGCGCTTGCGGTCCCTCGCCAGGTCCACGGCCATCCGGACGTAGGCATCGAGATCGGGCGCGATCAGTTCTTCCAGACCGCACGCCTTGAGCAGGCTCGCGCCCACGCGGCGGGCGAAGGTCTGGCCCGGGCAGGTGATCGCCGGAAGTCCGGCCCACAGGGCGTCGCTCATGGTCGTGTGGGCGTTGTAGGCCCAGGTGTCCAGGAACAGGTCGGCCAGCCGATGCCGCGCCAGGTGCCTTGCCTTCTTCTCCCTGGGCGCGAAGATGAGGCGCTTGGGGTCCACGCCGGCCGCTTCGGCCGCGGCGCGCAGGTTCCGGCGCGCGGCCTCGTAGCCGTCGATCAGCCACAGCACGCTGCCGGGAACCGCCTTGAGAATGCGCATCCAGGCGTCGAAGATCGTCGGGTCGATCTTGTAGTGCGCGCAGAAGCAGCAGAACACCAGGGCGCGCGCCGGCAGACCCGCGTCCGCCCGCGTGGGAACGTCGGGGTCGATCGCCTGCTCGTCGTCGTTCACCTGGTAGGTGTGGGGCATGTAGAGCAGGCGCTCACTGTAGTGGACCTGCTGCGATGGCGGGACCACCGTCGCGTCCACCAGGGCGTAGTCGATGTAGGCGGCCCCCATGCTCCCCGGGTAGCCGAGCCAGGCCACCTGCACCGGCGACGGGCAGTAGGCCAGGATGGCCGTCCGGGCTTCGCGCGTGTATCCCTTCAGGTCGACCAGCACGTCGATCTCGTCCGCATGGATGCGGCGGGCCGCATCCCGGTCGGTGAGCGGCGCCAGATCGACGAAGTGTTCCACCTCCGCCTTGATCCGGCGGCGATAGTCAGAGCCGTCCTCTATGCCGTACGAGTAAGCGAATACTTCGAAACGGCTCTTGTCGTGGCGCTTGAACATGCCCAGCATGAGATGCGCCGTGGCATGGTCGTGGAAGTCGGCCGACAGATACCCCACCCGGATCCGCTTGTGCGTTCCGGTCCAGGGGTGGCTCTCGAACGGCACGATTCCGCGGGACACGAAGGCGGCGAAACGCCTCGCGATCACCAGCTGCTGCGCCTCGTCGATGGGCCCCGGATAGGCTGTCAGCGGAAACGGCAGCGCGGGATAGGCATCCGCCTTGGCAGGGGCCAGCACCGGATCGAGCAGCCGTTCCTTCAGCGTGTCGTGGCCGCGCCAGTCGCACAGCTTCTGTTTGAGCGCGAACGTGTACACGTATGCGCTCGGATCCAGGTGGTATTCGGGCACCGCCTGTTCGAGATAGCGCAGCGCCTCGTCGACCTGGTCGAGCCGCGCGAGCGCCGTTCCCAGGTTCACGAACAGGGCGCGCTCCTTCAGACCCAAGGCCTCGGCCTCGCGCAGAGGACCGATGGCGGCGCTGTTCTGCTGGATCCGCAGCCGGTTCAGACCCAGATGAAACTTGACCAGCGCGTTGCCGGGCTGGAGCTGGTCGAGCCGTTCGAACAGCACGGCCAGCGCCCGGTAGTCCCCCCTGGTGCTCCAGGACCTGCGCCCTTCCATGAGGAAGCCGGCATGCTCCAGCCCACGTGGCAGCGAGCCTTGAAAGAGAGTGAGCGCTTCGTTCCAGCGGCCTGCCTCGCGCAGGCTGCGAAGTCTCGAAGTGAGGATGTCGACGTTGTCCGGTTCCAGCGCCAGCAGCTTTGCCGTCGCGGCCTCGGCCACGTCTGCGCGTCCGAGGATTCCCGCCAGGCGGACGATCTGCTGCAGTGCGCGCGAATGGTCGGGCTGGCGCGCCACGGCTTGAGCGAAGGCTTCGAGCGCCGGAGCCTGCTCCTCGCAGTCCAGCAGCGCGTTGCCCAGATTGAACCAGACGTCCGCGTGGGCGTCGTGAGTGACCAGCGCCCGCCGGTAGCTCTCGGCGGCGGCCCGGGGATCGCCCAGTGCGCGCTCCGCGATGCCCAGGAGGAACCAGGCCTCGCCGTCGGTCGGATGATCGGCGAGGCGGCTGCGCGCGCGCTGGGCCGCAAGCGGATGATCGCCCTGTTCGAGCGCTTGGAAGATGTTGTGGACCCCGGATTCGGCCATGCGACGGACACCCCACGATGGATCGATTCGGGTGCGGCCGCCCATGGACGAACGCACCCCCCGCCGCCGTTTACGGCTGCGGGGGGCAGGGTCTTTAGGAGGCAGGGTCGGCGGGCGGCGGCACCGGACCGGTGAACCGGCCCGGGAAACCGCCCGGACAACCCGTTACCAGGCGATATCGTTGGAGTTGAGGCCGTTCACCGCCACGCCCGGCAGGTTGATCTGGATGTCGGTCGAGCCGTCGCCGTCCGTGTCGACCTCCAGCACGCCCGTCGTCCGCACGATCGCCTGGCCACCTGATCCACCGGTGCCGGCGTCGTACGTTCCCGAGACCGTCTGCAGCGTGCCGGAGCTGGTGATCGCGCTGAAGTCCAGCACGTCCGCCGCGCCAGCGCCCGCCGAGAAGCCCGTGATCGTGTCCGCCGCCCCCGAGGTCGAGTCGCTGTTCGACGTGAAGATGAAGGTGTCGTTGCCGGAGCTTGCCGTATAGGAGTCCGCCCCGCCGCCACCGGTCACCGATACGCCGGTGCTGCCGGTGAAGACGAAGGTGTCCGCGCCGGAGGTACCGACGGCCGTCTCGACGTTGGACGTCGTCAGCGTTCCGGAGGCCAGCAGGGTGACCGAATCGGCGCCCGCGGAACCGGTGACCGTCTCCACGTTGCTCACCGAGATGTCGTCCGCCGCGGCCATGGTGACCCGGTCCGTGCTGGCCGAGCCCACCACCGACTCGATCGCCGACACGGAGACCGTGCCGCCGCCGATCATGTGCAGGACGTCGGAGGTGCCGGTCGTACCCGTCACTCCCTCGATCGCACTGACCGACAGCGTTCCGCCTGCCAGCATCGACACCGTGTCGGTGCCCGTGCTGCCGATGACCGTCTCGACCGCCGAGACTGCCGCCGTCTGGGCACCCAGGAGGCGCAGGACGTCGTCCGTCGAGGTGGAGTTGGAGCCGACGATCGTCTCCACCGAGCTGACGGCCATGGTGCCCGCCCCCAGCATCGACACCGTGTCGGTGCCGGTGAAGCCCAGCACCGTCTCGACGCCCGATACCACCAGGTCGCCCGAGGCCAGGAGCCTGGTGATGTCCGTACCGCCGCTGCCCAGCACCGACTCGACCGCGGAAACCGCCGTCGTGCCGGCACCCAGCAGGGTGACGGTGTCCGTCCCGGTGAAGCCCACCAGAGTGTCGACCGCGCTGACCGCCATGTCGCCGGAGGCCATCATGGACACCGTCTCCACGCCGCTGCTGCCGATCACCGACTCGTAGGCGGATACCGCGAGGCTGCCCGCGCTCAGCATCCGCAGCACGTCGTCCGTCGACGTGGAGTTGGAGCCGATGACCGACTCGACCGCGCTGACCGCCATGGTGCCGGCCGACAGCGTCGTGATGGTGTCCGTCCCGCTGGCACCCAGCACAGTCTCGACCGCGGAGACCGTGAGGCTGCCCGCCGTCAGCATCGACACCGTGTCGGTGCCGGCACTGCCGAGGACGGATTCGACCGCGCTCACCTTCATGGTGCCGCCTGCCAGCATCGTGACCGTGTCCGTACCCGTATGGCCGATCACCGTGTCGATGGCGCTCACGGAGAGATCTCCGCTTGCCAGCATCTTGACCACGTCGGTGCCCGCGACACCCACCACGCTCTCGATCGCCGAGACCGAGACCGTCCCGGTGCTCATCAGACGCAGGACATCGTCCGTCGTCGTGGAGTTGGTACCCACCACGGATTCGACGATGCTCGCGGCCAGCGTGCCGGCCTCCAGCATGGTCACCGTGTCGGTGCCCGAAGTGCCCGTGACCGTTTCGACCGCCGACACCGTGAGGGCGCCGCTGCCCAGCATGGCCACCGTGTCGGTGCTGGCGCTTCCGGTCACGGTCTCGATCGAGCTGATGCGCATCGTGCCCGCGCCCAGCATTTCGGCCGTGTCCGTGGCCGCCGTCCCGATGAGCGTCTCGACGCTGGACACCGCCATCGCCGTGCCGCCCAGGAGCGTCACGATGTCGACACCGGAGCTGCCGATCACCGACTCGACGCGCGACGCGGACAGGCTGCCCGCGCCCAGCATCGTGATGGTGTCCGTACCCGTGTGGGCAACCACCGTCTCCACCGAGGAGATGGCGAGGTCACCGCTGGCGAGCATGTTCACCGCGTCGGCCACGGACGAACCCAGGACCGTCTCGACATCCGTCACGTTGGCCGTGCCGCCGCCGATCAGCCGCAGTACGTCATCCGTGCTGGTGGACGCGCTGCCCACGATCGACTCGACCGCGCTGGTAACCAGCGTGCCCGCGCCGAGCATGGTGACCGTGTCCGTACCGGTGAAGCCCAGCACCGTCTCGACCGCCGACACCGACACCGAACCCGAGGCCAGCATCCGGGCGATGTCGCCGGTGGACGTGTTGCCCACCACCGATTCGATCGCCGACACCGCCGTCGTTCCCGCGCCCAGCAGCGTCGCCGTGTCCGTGCCCGTCGTGCCCACCAGCGTGTCCACCGCAGACACGCTCAGGTCGCCCGCCGCCAGCATCGTCACCACATCCACCGCCGTGCCGCCCACCACCGATTCGATCGCCGACACCGCCGTCGTTCCCGCTCCCAGCAGCCTCAGCACGTCGTCCGTGCTCGTCGAATCCGAGCCGATCACCGACTCCACCTTCGACGCCGCCAGCGTTCCCGCCGCCAGCATCGTCACCGTGTCCGTCGACGTGCTTCCCAGCACCGTCTCCACCGCCGACAGCGACAGTCCGCCCGCACCCAGCATCGACACCACATCGCCGCTGCTCGTGTTCCCCACCACCGTCTCGATCCGGCTCACCTCCACCGTACCCGCTCCGAGCATGGTCAGGGAGTCCGTCCCGCTGCTGCCGATCACCGTGTCGATCGCCGAGGCCGACACATCGCCCGCCGCCAGCATCGTCACGGTCTCGTCCGCCGTCACCCCGATCACCGTTTCCACCGCCGAGATGCCTGTCGAGCCCGCACCCAGGATCCGCAGCACGTCGTCCGTGCTCGTCGAGTCCGAACCCACCACCGTCTCCACGTTGCTCGCCGCCAGAGATCCGGCATCCAGCATCGTCACCGTGTCCGTCCCCGTGCTTCCCATCACCGTCTCGACCGCCGACACCGACGTCGTCGTCGCTCCCAGCAGGCGCAGCACGTCGTTCGTCGTCGTCGAATCCGAGCCGATCACCGATTCCACCGCACTGGCCGCCAGCGTTCCGGCTCCCAGCATCGTCACCGAGTCCGTGCCCGTTCCACCCAGCACCGTCTCCACCGCCGACGTCGCCAGCGCGCCGCCACCCAGCATCGTCACGATGTCCGTCGCCGCCGCACTTCCCGTCACCGTCTCGACCGCAGACACGGACATGGAGCCCGCGCCCAGCATCGTGATGGTGTCCGTGCCCGTGTTGGCAATCACCGTATCGACCGCGGACACCGCAAGGTCACCGCTGGCCAGCATGCTCACCGTGTCGGTCGCGGTGCTGCCCAGGACACTCTCCACCGCGGAGATGGAGGCGGTACCGCCACCCAGCACCCGCAGTACGTCGTCGGTCGTCGTGGAATCCGAACCGATCACGGATTCGACGGAGCTTGCGGCAACCGTGCCCGCGCCGAGCATGGTGACCGTGTCCGTGCCGGTGAAGCCCAGCACCGTCTCGACCGCCGACACCGACACCGAACCCGAGGCCAGCATCCGGGCGATGTCGCCCGTCGACGTGTTGCCCACCACCGATTCCACCGCCGACACCGCCAGTGTTCCCGCTCCCAGCATCGTCGCCGTGTCCGTGCCCGTCGTGCCCACCAGCGTGTCCACCGCAGACACGCTCAGGTCGCCCGCCGCCAGCATCGTCACCACGTCCACCGCCGTGCCGCCGACCACCGACTCGACCGCCGACACCGCCGTCGTTCCCGCTCCCAGCAGCCTCAGCACGTCGTCCGTCGTCGTCGAATCCGACCCGATCACCGACTCCACCTTCGACGCCGCCAGCGTTCCCGCATCCAGCATCGTCACCGTGTCCGTCGACGTGCTTCCCAGCACCGTCTCCACCGCCGACAGCGACAGTCCGCCTGCACCCAGCATCGACACCACATCGCCGCTGCTCGTGTTCCCCACCACCGTCTCGATCCGGCTCACCTCCACCGTACCCGCTCCGAGCATGGTCAGGAGTCCGTCCGCTGCTGCCGATCACCGTGTCGATCGCCGAGGCCGACACATCGCCCGCCGCCAGCATCGTCACGGTCTCGTCCGCCGTGACACCAATCACCGTTTCCACCGCCGAGATGCCCGTCGAGCCCGCACCCAGAATCCGCAGCACGTCGTCCGTGCTCGTCGAGTCCGAACCCACCACCGTCTCCACGTTGCTCGCCGCCAGAGATCCGGCATCCAGCATCGTCACCGTGTCCGTCCCCGTGCTTCCCATCACCGTCTCGACCGCCGACACCGACGTCGTCGTCGCTCCCAGCAGCCTCAGCACGTCGTTCGTCGTCGTCGAATCCGAGCCGATCACCGATTCCACCGCACTGGCCGCCAGCGTTCCGGCTCCCAGCATCGTCACCGAGTCCGTGCCCGTTCCACCCAGCACCGTCTCCACCGCCGACGTCGCCAGCGCGCCGCCACCCAGCATCGTCACGATGTCCGTCGCCGCCGCACTTCCCGTCACCGTCTCGACCGCAGACACCGCCGTGCTTCCGGCTCCCAGCATCGTCAACGTGTCCGTACCCGTCGTGCCCACGACCGTGTCGACCAGGGAGGTCTTCAGATCGCCCGCGGCAAGCATGGTGACCACTTCGGTCGCCGTTCCGCCCAGCACCGTCTCGATGTCGGAGACGCTCACGCTTCCGCCGAGGACACGTACCACGTCGTCGGTCGCGGTGGAGCCGGAGCCCACCACCGATTCGACCGCCGAGACGGCGACCGTACCCGCGCCGAGCATCGTCACCGTATCGGTGCCCGTTCCTCCGACAACCGTGTCGATGGACGACACCTCGAAGGCGCCGCCGCCCAACAGCGAGACCACCTCGACCGTGGCCGTGCCGCCCACCACCGATTCCACCGCCGACACCGCCAGCGTTCCCGCTCCCAGCATCGTCGCCGTGTCCGTTCCGGTCGTGCCCACCAGCGTGTCCACCGCAGACACGCTCAGGTCGCCCGCCGCCAGCATCGTCACCACATCCACCGCCGTGCCGCCCACCACCGATTCGACCGCCGACACCGCCGTCGTTCCCGCTCCCAGCAGCCTCAGCACGTCGTCCGTGCTCGTCGAATCCGACCCGATCACCGACTCCACCTTCGACGCCGCCAGCGTTCCCGCCGCCAGCATCGTCACTGTGTCCGTCGATGTGCTTCCCAGCACCGTCTCCACCGCCGACAGCGACAGTCCACCTGCACCCAGCATCGACACCACATCGCCGCTGCTCGTGTTCCCCACCACCGTCTCGATCCGGCTCACCTCCACCGTACCCGCTCCGAGCATGGTCAGGAGTCCGTCCCGCTGCTGCCGATCACCGTGTCGATCGCCGAGGCCGACACATCGCCCGCCGCCAGCATCGTCACGGTCTCGTCCGCCGTGACACCAATCACCGTTTCCACCGCCGAGATGCCCGTCGAGCCCGCACCCAGAATCCGCAGCACGTCGTCCGTGCTCGTCGAGTCCGAACCCACCACCGTCTCCACGTTGCTCGCCGCCAGAGATCCGGCGTGCAGCATCGTCACCGTGTCCGTCCCCGTGCTTCCCATCATCGTCTCGACCGCCGACACCGACGTCGTCGTCGCTCCCAGCAGGCGCAGCACGTCGTTCGTCGTCGTCGAATCCGAGCCGATCACCGATTCCACCGCACTGGCCGCCAGCGTTCCGGCTCCCAGCATCGTCACCGAGTCCGTGCCCGTTCCACCCAGCACCGTCTCCACCGCTGACGTCGCCAGCGCGCCGCCACCCAGCATCGTCACGATGTCCGTCGCCGCCGCACTTCCCGTCACCGTCTCGATCGCCGACACCGCCGTGCTTCCGGCTCCCAGCATCGTCAGCGTGTCCGTATCCGTCGTACCCACGACAGTTTCGATCGCGGACGCGGAGATCGCACCTGCCGAGAGCATCACGGCGGTATCGCTCGTCCCCGTCGTCCCGAGCACCGACTCGACCAGGCTCACGCGGATCGATCCGGCCCCCAGCATCGTCACCGTGTCGGTGTCGCCGCCGCCCAGCACCGTCTCGACGGCACTGACGCGCACGCTGCCACCGCCCAGGACCGTGACGGTATCGGTACCCGTACCGCCCAGCACGGTGTCGACATTCGACACCGTGAGATCGCCGCCGCCCAGCATGCGGGTCACGTCCGCCGAGGTCGTCGAACCGATCACGGTCTCGACATTCGACAGGGCCGTCGTACCGCCGCCGAGCATGGTCAGCGTGTCGCTGGAACTCGTGCCCACCACTGTCTCGATGGACGAGATGGTCAGTTCGCCTTCCGACAGCATCGCCAGCGTGTCGCTGGCCGAACCGCCGATCACCGTCTCGATACCGGAGATCGACGTCGTACCGCCGCCGATCTTCGTAAGTATGTCCGTGCCCCCCGTGCCGAGAACCGATTCGACCGCACTCGCCGCCAGAGAACCGGAAGCCAGCATCGTCACGGAATCCGTGCCGGTGCCACCCACGACCGTCTCGACCGCCGACAGCGCGACCGCGCCGCCGCCGAGCAGGCTCACCACGTCGTTGGTCGTCGTGGAGGCCGATCCGATCACCGATTCGACGCGCGACACGGCAAGGCTGCCCGCCCCGAGCATCGTGATGGTGTCGGTGGAGTCACCGCCGACCACCGTATCGACTCGCGAGACCGCCAGGTCGCCGCCGCCGATGAGTACGGCGGAGTCGACGGCCGTGCTGCCGAGGATGCTCTCGATCGCCGACACGGCGACGGTGCCTGCTCCCAGCAACGTGAGCACATCCGCATCGCTGCCACCGACGACCGTTTCCACGCCGCTCGTCGCCAAGGAACCGGAAGCGAGCATCGTGATCGTGTCGGTCGCCGTGCCGCCGATCACCGACTCGATGGCCGAGACCGACGCGTTCGTCGCGCCCACCAGACGCAGCACGTCGTTCGTCGACGTGGAATCCGAGCCCACCACCGACTCGATGGCCGACGCGACCAGTGTGCCGGCGCCGAGCATCGTCACGGTATCGGTACCCGTTCCGCCGACGACCGTTTCGAGCGCCGACACCTTCAGTTCGCCGCCACCCAGCAGAACTGCCGTTTCGTTCGCGGCGCTTCCAATCACGGTTTCGACGCGCGACACGGCCGCGGTGCCCGCACCGAGCATCGAGATGACGTCGGTGTCGCTGCTGCCCACCACCGTCTCGACGCTGGAGATGCCCAGGCTGCCGCCCGCCATCATGGTCACCGTGTCGGAGGCTGTGCCGCCCAGCACCGTCTCGATCGCGGAGACCGATGCAGCGCCGCCCAGCATTCTCAGCACGTCGTTCGTGGACGTCGAATCCGTGCCGACCACCGATTCGACGCTGCTGGCCGCGAGGGTGCCTGCCGAGAGCATGGTGACCGAGTCGGTGCCCGTGCCGCCCAGAACCGTTTCGACGCCGGAGAGCGCGACCTCGCCGCCTCCCAGGATCGCCGCGGTGTCCGTGGCCGCGCTGCCCAGCACGGTCTCGACGCTGGAGACGCGCATCGTGCCGGCGCCCAGCATGGTGACGACATCCGTCGTGGTGTTGCCCGTGACCGTCTCGACCGACGACACGGAGAGGTTGCCACTTTCGAGCATCACGACCGAGTCGGAAGCCGTACCGCCCAGAACCGTCTCGATGGAGCTGATTCGTGCCGTCCCGCCGCCAAGCATGGTGAGCGTATCCGTGTCCGCCGCGCCGATCACGGTTTCCACCGCGCTGGCTGCGATGGAACCGGACGCCATCAGCGTGACCGTATCCGAGGCCGTGCTGCCGATCACCGTTTCTATGGCGCTGATGGAGCTGCTGCCTGCGCCGAGCATGCGAAGCACGTCCGCCGTGCCCGTCGTTCCGGTGACCGATTCCACGCTGCTCGCGGCGAACGTGCCCGCCGTCAGCATGGTCACCGAGTCGGTGGCCGCGCTGCCGATGAACGTCTCGACGCCCGACGCGAGGACTGCGCCCTCGCCCAGGACGATGACCGTGTCGCTGCCGCTGGAGCCCACGACCGTCTCGACGTTGGACACGCGCATCGTGCCTGCACCGAGCATCGTCGCGATGTCCGTTTCCGCGCCACCGACCAGCGTCTCGACGCTGGACACGGAGATGTTGCCGCTCTGCATGAGGACGACCGTGTCGGACGCCGTGCCGCCAAGAACGGATTCGATGGCCGATACCGAGGAAGTGCCTCCGCCCAGCATGCGCATCACATCCGAGGTGCCCGTGGTACCGAGGACGGACTCCACCGCACTGGCGGCAAGCGTGCCGCCGGCAAGCATGGTGATCGAGTCCGTGCCCGTGCCGCCGACGACGGTCTCGACGCCGGTGATGGCGAGCTCGCCACCGCCCAGCAGAGTTGCCGTGTCGGTGCCGGCGCTGCCGACGAGTGTTTCGACCGCAGACACCTTGGTGGCACCCGCGCCGAGCATCGTGATCACGTCGCTGCCGGAGTTGCCCACCACGGTCTCGACCGACGACACCGCGAGGCTGCCGCTCTCCAGCAGGGTCACCGAATCCGAGCCGGTGCTGCCGAGCACGCTTTCGACGCCGCTTACCTTGACGGCACCCGCTCCGATCATGGTCAGGGTGTCGGTGCCCGTGGAACCCACGAGAGTCTCGACCGCGCTCGCCGCGATGCTGCCCGAAGCAAGCATCGTGACGCTGTCCGTGCCCGTTCCACCGACCACGGTCTCGACCAGTGTCACGGCGAGATCGCCGCCTCCCAGCATCTGTGCGGTATCGGTCCCGGACGAACCCACGACCGTCTCGATGCGGGACACCGCCGCGCGTCCTGCGCCCAAGAGGGTCAGGACGTCGGCGTCGGCGCTGCCGACGATGGTCTCGACCAGCGACGTGGCGAGATCGCCGCCGCTCAGCATGGTGACAGTGTCGGTGGCGCTGCTGCCGATGACCGACTCGACACCGCTGATGCGGGCATTCGAGGCACCGAGCAGTGTCAGCGTGTCGGTGTCGCCGGCGCCCATGACCGTCTCGATACTGCTCACGGCCAGGCTGCCCGAGGCAAGCATCTCGACGCTGTCGCTGGACACCGAGCCCAGCACCGATTCGATGGCCGACACGGACGTCGTGCCGCCGCCCAGCATTCGCAGAACGTCGGTGGAACCCGTCGTGCCCTCCACCGATTCCACTGCGCTCGCGGCAACGGTGCCGCCCGACAGCATCGTCACGGAATCCGTGACGGCGCTGCCCTGAACCGTTTCCACTCCGGAGACCGCGAGTTCGCCACCGCCAAGGATCGCCGCCGTGTCGCTACCGGAGCTGCCCAGCACGGTTTCGACGCCGCTGACGCGCATCGTGCCCGCACCCAGCATCGTGGCGACATCGGTATCGCTGCCGCCCACCAGCGTTTCGACGCTGGAGACGCTCAGGTTGCCGCTCGCAATCATCGTGACCGTGTCGCTCGCCGCGCTGCCGAGGACCGATTCGATGGCAGACACCGACGCGGCACCGCCGAGCACGCGCAACACGTCCGTGGATTCCGTCGTGCCGACGATGGATTCCACGGCGCTGGCCGCGAGGGTGCCAGACGACAGCATGGTCACGGAGTCGGTGCCCGTGCCCCCCTGGACCGTTTCCACGCCGGAAATCGCCATGTCGCCGCCACCCAGGATCGCGGCGGTGTCGGTGCCGGAGCTGCCCAGCAGCGTTTCGACGTTGCTCATCCTCGTGGTGCCCGCACCGAGCATCGACACGACGTCCGTTCCCGTGTTGCCGGCCACGGTTTCGACCGAAGAGATGGCGAGGCTGCCACTCTCCAGCATGGACACGGTATCGGAGGCCGTGCCGCCCAGAACCGTTTCGATGCTGCTCACACGAACCGTGCCGCCATTCAACATGGTCAGCGTGTCGGTGTCACTGCCGCCGATGACGGTTTCCACGGTGCTGGTGGCGAGGCTGCCCGAGTCGAGCATCGTCACGGAATCAGTCGCCGCGCTGCCGATCACCGATTCGATGGCGGATACGGAGGCGCTGCCGCCACCGAGCATGCGAAGCACGTCGCTCGTGGACGTGGAATCCGTGCCGACGACCGTCTCGATGCGGGAGGTCGTCATGGTGCCGGCTCCGAGCATCGTGGCCGCGTCCGTGTCGGAACTCCCCACCAGAGTTTCCACGGACGATACGGCGATCGAGCCGCTGTTGAGCATCGTCACCGTGTCGCTGGACGCGCTGCCGATGACCGTCTCCACACCGCTCACGCGTGCGTTGCTCGCGCCGATGAGAGTCAGCGTGTCGCTGTCGCTCGCGCCCATGATCGTTTCGACCGCGCTTGTCGCCAGGCTGCCGGAAGCCATCATGGCGACCGCATCCGTGCCCGCGCTGCCGACGACCGATTCGATCGCGGAGACGGAGGTCGTGCCAGCCCCCAGCATGCGCAGGACGTCGTCGGTCGAGGTGGAGTCCGAGCCGACGACCGACTCGATATTGCTTGCCGCGACGGTCCCGGCGGAGAGCATCGTCACCGAGTCGGTAGCCGTTCCGCCCGTGACCGTTTCGACGCCGGACAGCGCAACTGCGCCTCCGCCGACGATGCCGACCGTGTCTGTGCCACTGCTGCCCAGCACCGTCTCGACACTGCTGACGCGCGTCGTGCCGGCGCCGAGCATCGTCACCACATCGGTGTCGCTGTTGCCGACCACCGTGTCGACCGCGGAAACACTCAGGTCGCCGCTGGAAAGCAGGGACACCGTTTCGGAAGCCGTGGAACCCAGCACGGTCTCGATGCTGCTCACGCGGGTCGTGCCCGCGCCGATCAGGCTGAGCGTGTCCGTGCCCGTATTGCCCAGTACCGAATCGATGGCGCTGGTCGCGAGAGAGCCCGACGAGAGCATCTCGACACTGTCGGTCGCGCTGGTTCCGACCACGGTTTCGATGGCGGACACGGAAGCCGTCCCGCCGCCCAGGACTCTGAGAACGTCATTGGTCGTGGTGGAATCGCTGCCCACGACCGTTTCGACTCGCGACGTTGCCATCGTGCCGGCGCCCAGCATGGTGGCCGAGTCGGCGTCGGCGCTGCCGACGAGGGTTTCGACGGTCGACACGGCGATGGAACCGCCCGAGAGCATGGTGACCGTGTCGCTCGACATACCTCCAATGACGGTCTCCACGCCGCTCACGCGCGCGCTTCCACCACCCAGGATCGTCAGCGTGTCGGTGTCCGCACCGCCCACGACGGTCTCGACGCTGCTCGTGGCGAGACTGCCGGAGGCGAGCATCGTCACCGAGTCGCTCGAGGTGCTGCCGACGACGGTCTCGATGGACGAGATCGACGTGTTGCCCGCACCCAGCATGCGCAGGATGTCGCTGGTGTCGGTGGCATCGGAACCGACGAGGGTCTCGATGGCGCTGCCGGCCACGGTTCCCGCGGACAGCATGGTGAAGGAATCGGTGCCCGTGCCGCCGAGCAGCGTCTCGACACCCGACACGGTGAGCGAACCGCCGCCGAGCACGCCGACCGCATCGGCCGCGCTGCTTCCCAGCACCGTTTCCACGCCGCTCACGCGGGTCGTGCCTGCGCCGAGCAGTGTCGCGACATCGGAGTCTCCGGTGCCCACGAGGGTTTCCACGCGCGATACGGCGATGTCGCCGCCGGCAAGCATGGTGACGGTGTCGCTGCCGGTGCTTCCGATCACGGATTCGATGCCGCTTACCGACGCGGAGCCGGCGCCCAGCATGGTCAGCGTGTCCGTACCCGATTCACCCACCACGGACTCGACGCTGCTCACGGCGAGAGAACCGGACGCAAGCATGGACACGGAGTCCGTGGCAGTCCCGCCCAGAACGGTTTCGATTGCTGAGATGGAGGCGGAGCCGCCGCCCAGCATGCGCAGAATGTCGCTGGCGTCCGTGGCGGCAGTGCCGATGACCGTCTCGATGCGGGACGCAGCCATGGTGCCGGAACCGAGCATCCTGGCGACATCGGCGTCGGCGGTACCGACGAGGGTTTCCACGGCAGACACGCCGAGCGTTCCGGCATCGAGCATGGTCACCGTGTCGGATCCGGTGCTGCCCAGCACGGTCTCGATGCCGCTCACCCGCGTGGCGCCCGCACCAAGCATCGTCAGGGTGTCGGTATCGGCCCCACCGACCACCGTTTCAATGGAGCTCGCGGCCAGACTGCCCGAGGCCAGCATCGTGACCGTGTCGGAGGACGTACTTCCCAGCACGGATTCGATAGCGGAAATGGACGTGTTTCCGGCACCGACCATCCGCAGGACGTCGCTGGTCGTGGTGGAATCGGTGCCCACCACCGTCTCGACGTTGCTCGCCGCCAGCGTGCCGGCTCCGAGCATGTTCACGGCGTCCGTGCCCGTTCCGCCGAGCACCGTTTCCACATCGGTCACGGCCAGGGTTCCGCCGCCGATGATTCCGGCCGTGTCCGTGCCGCTGCTGCCGACCACCGTTTCGATGGCGCTCGTGCGCATGGTTCCGGCGCCGAGCATGGTGGCGACATCGGTGTCGGCAGTGCCGACAAGGGATTCCACGCTGGACACGGCGAGATTGCCACCGGCCAGAAGGCTCACCGTGTCGCTGGCCGCGCTTCCCAGCACGGTTTCGATGGCGGACACCGAGGCGGCACCGCCCAGCATGCGCAGCACATCCGTCGTCTCTGTCGTACCGACGACGGACTCGATGGTGCTGGCCGCGACGGTTCCTGTGGCGAGCAGGGAGACCGAATCGGTGCCCGTGCCGCCTGTCACAGTCTCGATGCCGCTGATCGCCAGTTCACCGCCACCGATGATGCCTGCGGTATCGGTGCCGGAGCTCCCGATGATGGTCTCGACCCCGCTGACGCGGGTCGTGCCTGCGCCAAGCATCGTGACGACATCGCTGCCGGAGTTGCCGGTGACCGATTCGACCGAAGATACGGCCAGATTCCCGCTCTCCAGCATGACGACCGAGTCCGAGGCCGCTCCGCCCAGGACCGTCTCGATGCTGCTCACGCGTGCCGTGCCGCCGCCCAGCATGGTGAGGGTGTCGGTGTCGGCAGCGCCCACGATGCTGTCAACCAGGCTGGTGGAGAGGGATCCCGATGCCAGCATGTTCACCGTATCGGTGGTGGTGCCGCCCACCACCGTCTCGATCGCGGAGACTGCCGTCGTGCCACCGCCCAGCATCCGCAGGGCGTCCGTCGACTCCGTCGTTCCGACAACTGTTTCGATACGCGAGGTCGAGACGGTGCCGGTTCCGAGCATCTTGGCGACGTCCGTGTCGGCGCTGCCCACCAGGGTTTCCACGGCGGACAAGGCAATGTCACCGGCGCCGAGCATGGTGATGGTGTCGGACGCAGAGCTTCCGATCACCGTTTCGATGCTGCTCACGCGCGCGTTGCCAGCGCCCATCAGAGTCAGCGTGTCACTGTCGGCACCGCCGATGACCGTCTCCACCGTGCTCGCTGCAAGCGAACCGGAAGCCATCATGGTGACCCCGTCGACGCCGACGCTGCCGATGACGGATTCGATGGCGGAAACGGATGTGTTGCCGGATCCGAGCATCCGGAGGACGTCGGCCGAGTCCGTGGTACCCACGACGGATTCGACGCTGCTCGCCGCGACGGTACCGGCCGACAGCATGCTGACCGAGTCGGTTGCCGTGCTGCCCAGCACGGACTCCACTCCGGAGACGGCAAGCTCCCCGCCACCCAGGATGCCGGCGGTATCCGTGCCGCTGCTCCCAAGCACCGTCTCGACGTTGCTCAGGCGCGTCGTACCCGCACCCAGCATCGACACCACGTCGGTTCCGCTGCCACCGACGAGGGTGTCCACAGCGGACACGCCGAGATCACCGCTGTCGAGCATGGTGACCTTGTCGCTGCCTGCGCTGCCGATCACGGACTCGATCGCACTCACGTTCGTGTTAGTGGCGCCGAGCAACGTCAGCGTGTCGGTTCCGGTGTTACCCGTGACCGATTCCACGCCGCTGACCGCGAGCGAGCCCGATGCGAGCATGTCGACCGAGTCGCTGCCGGCGCCGCCAATGACGGATTCGATGGCGGAAACGCCCACGGTGCCGCCGCCGATCATGCGCAGCGCATCCGTGGACTCCGTGGTTCCGATGACCGTTTCGATGCGCGACTGCGCCAGTGTGCCGGTGCCCAGCATGGTGGCGACGTCCGAATCGGCACCGCCGACAACGGTTTCGACGGCGGACAACGCGATGCTGCCGCTGTCCAGCATGGACACCGTGTCGCTGCCGCTGCTTCCCACCACGGTCTCGATGCTGCTCACACGCGCGGCGCCTGCACCCAGGAGGGTGAGGGTATCCGTGTCGGCCGCACCGACCACGGTATCCACGGCGCTCGTTGCGAGCGCGCCGGAGTCCAGCATGGTGATGGTGTCGTTGCCTGCGGCTCCGATCACGGATTCCACGGCGGAAACCGACGTGCTTCCCGCGCCAAGCATGCGCAGCACATCGGTTGTATCGGACGTGCCGACCAGGCTTTCCACGCTGCTGGCCGCAACGGATCCACCAGACAGCATCGTGAACGTGTCGGTAGCCGTGCCGCCCAGAAGGGTTTCGACGCCGGATACGGCGAGCGAGCCGCCGCCGATGATCCCGGCCGCGTCTGCGCCGCTGCTGCCCAGTACCGTCTCGACTCCGGAAACGCGCACCGTCCCGGCACCCATCATTTGCGCGACGTCGGTCCCGCTCGTACCGACGACCGTGTCCACCCCGGAAACAGAGATCGTCCCGGTGTCGAGCATGGCGACGCTGTCGGCGCCGGCACTGCCGATGACACTCTCGATCGCGCTCACGGAAGCCGCACCCGCGCCCAGCATGCGCAGGGCGTCGCTCGTGTCCGTCGAACCGATCAGCGTCTCGATGCTGCTGGCCGCGATGGACCCGGCGTCGAGCATCGTGACCGTGTCGGTTGCCGTGGTGCCCGTGACGGTCTCGACCGCCGAAACTGCGGTCGGCGTGCCGCCCAGGACGGTGACGGTGTCGCTTCCCGAACTGCCGATGACCGTTTCCACCGTGCTCACGCGAAGCGTGGCGGCGGCGAGCATCGTCGCGATGTCGGTGTCGGAACCTCCAACCAGTGTTTCCACGCCGGAGACGGCCAGCGTGCCTCCGCCTTCGAGCGTCACGCTGTCGATTCCGCTGCTGCCCACCACGCTCTCGACGTTGCTGACGCGCATGGCGCCGGCGCCGAGCCGGTTGACGATGTCCGTTCCCGAAGTGCCCAGCACCGATTCCACCGAGCTCACATTGAGCGTGCCAGCCGCGAGCAGGCTGACGGTATCCGATCCGGTGCTTCCGAGGACCGTCTCGATCGCCGAGACAGAAGTGTTGGTTGAGCTGAGGAGCCTCACGACATCGCCATCGGCCGATGAACCGACGACCGATTCGACCGCGTTCATCAGCAGCGTCGTCGCAGACGAGTCGAGGAGCACGACATGGTCCGACGTGCCCGTGGAACCGAGCACCGATTCTATGGACGAAAGCGACGCCCCCCCTCCCTCACCCAGCAGTGTGACTCTGTCGGTCGTGCCAGACGTCCCCAGAACGCTGTCGTTGTCGAGGGTCGTCACTCCACTGCTCACGGAAAACGTGGTCATGCCTTAACTCCTAGGTGGCTCCCGGCTGCTCGCGCCGGAACGCTCGGATAAGTCGGTTCATGTAAGGCGGTGCTACACCGCGGGAGATCGCATGCGTACTTCATGACATGCGATTCCGCTCCAGTCGCGCGACAGATCGACGGAACCTCAGCTACGCCTTCGCGGTAACGACCAAACCTCTTACTTCTTGAATTTCAACGGCCTTGTGAAAAGGGTCTTCCGCAAGGTGTCGCAGGAAGGGGATGAAAGATCTCGCACAGGGAGTGCGCGAAGGCGCAAAGCGCTGATCGAAATCGGCCGTAAAACCTAATGCGGCCGGCATCCCCGGCCGTTATTGGCGGCCTGATTGTTGGCGTCTGCGAGTTCGGCTAGAATCTCGCTCCCGCGCGAACACCGCGCGGCCGTGGGGACGTAGCTCAGCTGGGAGAGCGTCGCGTTCGCAATGCGAAGGTCGGGAGTTCGATCCTCCTCGTCTCCACCACCGGTCCATCCGAAGGTGTTCCAGGCAGTCCCGGAACAGCCCTGAGGTAGCGAAAAAGCCCTAGAGAATCAACGCTCTAGGGCTTTTTCTTGTCCGGAGCGAACCCGGGACGTGCCACCGGGTCCGAGTTCACATTGCAGGAACTCCCGCAGTAACCTCAAAATTTCGCAGGAATTGGCTGCGGAGTTACTGCATGGCGCACCACCTCATCGCCTCGAACACCACGATCAAGTCGATCAAGCCGGGTGACTCGCGACGTCGCCTGAGCGACGGCGCGGGCCTCTACCTGCTGCTGTTCGTGAAGGGCGGATCGCACGGCTGGCGCCTCCACTACAGCATCCGTGGCCGCCGCAAGACGCTCAGCCTGGGCACCTACCCGAGCACGGGCCTCAGCCTGGCTCGCCAGAAGGCCGAGGAGGCACGAAAGCTCGTCAGCGCAGGCGTGGATCCGAGCGAGGTGCGCAAGGAGGCCAGGGACGCCGCCGCCGTCGAGCGAGACACCGAACAGCGGATCGCAGCCGGCCTGCCGCTGGCCGGCAGCTTCGAAGAAGTTGCACGCGAGTGGCACGCCAAGTTCGCCCCGACCTGGGCCGAGTCGCACGCCACCAAGATCATCCGACGGCTGGAGATGGACGTCTTTCCGTGGATCGGCGCCAAACCGGTCGGCAGCATCAAGCCAATGGACCTGCGCCCTGCTCAAGCGCGTCGAGGAACGAGGTGCCATCGAGACCACGCACCGCGTCCAGCAGAACTGCGGCCAGGTCTTCCGCTACGCCGTGGCGACAGGTCGCGCCGAGAGCGACCCGAGCCGCGACCTGCGGGGCGCCCTGACGCCCTGGAAGCCCGAGCACTACGCCACCCTGGTCGACGCACGCGACATCGGCCAGCTGCTGCGCGACATCGACGGCTACGACGGCGGACTCCTCACCCGATGCGCGCTGAAGCTGTCGCCGCTGCTGTTCGTGCGACCTGGCGAGCTGCGTCGCGCAGAGTGGAGCGAGATCAATCTGGACGCCGCTGAGTGGCGCATCCCGACCGCGAAGATGAAGGGCCGCGTGATGCACATCGTCCCGCTGGCTCGTCAGGCCATCGAGATCCTGAAGGATCTGCAGCCCCTGACCGGCAAGGGCCGCTGGGTCTTTCCCGGCGTGCGGACGAACGGTGAGCCCATGAGCGAGAACACCGTCAATGCGGCGCTTCGACGACTCGGCTACGAGAAGGCAGACATCACGGCGCACGGCTTCAGGGGCATGGCCTCGACGCTGCTGCATGAAGCCGGTTGGCCATCGGACGTGATCGAGCGGCAGTTGTCGCACGCCGAGCGTAATGCAGTGAAGGCGGCCTACAACCATGCAGAGCACTTGCCTGCGCGGCGGACCATGATGCAGGCTTGGGCGGATCAGTTGGACAAGCTGCGCGGATTGGGAGCGGAGGTTCCGGTTGCTGTCTCGCGCGTCGAAGGGGACGACGTTGAGCCGAGCGAGACGATCGACTGGTCAAGGGCGTCAGCGCACCATTGAGGCGGCAGTTGGAGCCCAAACTGCTCCTTGGAAGTCACGTTCAGACTGTCTGCGGCCGATCAGTCTCGGCCGTTGAACGACGGCATGGACCGGAACCGGTCGCTCACGGGGCAGCGCCTCGGATGACCGCTGCGCCTCCTTGACCGGCCGCTCGATCGATACTGCTTGCGTCACGGTCCACGAACGACTGCTTCTGCCTGAGACGACCGTCTGAACCCGACCCATCTGCGAAGTTCGTCTCGCCTGATCAGGCGCCCAAAAGCCGGCGTTCGAAAGGTCAGGCTGGCGCGATTTCGCAGGTGTCCCGGGCAACTATGCGGCAAGCGCGTCACCTAAAGCGCCCGCAGGAGCCCGGGACACGGTTGCGATGCGGCGTTCTGCAGGCTGATCCACCGGTTAAGCCATCTACGCCACCAACTCGGCCATTGCGCACACGGCCCCGACTTGTCGCTCACGCTCGCTCGCGCGTGAAGTCATCGACTCTACGGTGGTTGGTGCCGCTCCCAGACCGTCGGCCGAGCAGCATCTTTGCCTTCCATAATCGGCTGCGTCCACCGAAAGATCCGAGAAGCTAGTGGTCAGACTCCCCGTCGCGCTGGTCCAGATCTCGTACGAGCGCACGGGCCGTTGCCAGCAGCGATTCAGCACGAGTTAGGCCCTCGCAGCTCACGCATAGGATCAACCCATCGAACCCGTCGCGCGAGAGTGCATGCGCCTGCGCTCGGCGTTCCGCCTGCCCGAGGGGGACGGTGAGCCGGTAGTGCGCCGCCTCGTCGAGGGCGATGCATCGCATGCCCAGGCGCGTTGCCTCAGCACGAATGTCATGCCCGATATCGCTGGTCGAGAGTGAAGGGCTCATCGCCACGGCGACGAATCCTGCTTCCGCGCCCACAGACAGGCAAGCAATCGCCTCGGCGCCCTCGCACTCGAGCGCCTCGGCTGTCGGCAGCCATGCGATGCGCGCGTCGCTTGCCGTCATGTCAGACCGCCAGCTGCCGCACCAGCGCTTCGCGGTGCGAGGTATTGCCACCATCGCCTTCGAGCACGACGGCGCCGCGCTCCAGTACGTAGAAGCGCTGCACGATGCCGATAGCGCGGTGCATGTTCTGCTCCACCAGCAGGATCGGGATGCCATCGCGGCGCAGCCCTTCCATCAGCCCGAAGATCTCGTCGACGATCTTCGGCGCCAGCCCCTCGGTCGGCTCGTCGATCAGCAGCAGCCGGGGCGCCCCGACGAGCACCCGCGCCATGGCCAGCATCTGCTGCTCGCCGCCGGACAGCGTCGTGCCCATCTGGCCTCGCCGCTCGCTCAGGCGCGGAAAGCGCGTGTAGATGGCATCGAGGCTGCGCCGATCTTCCGCGCGGCTGCGGCCGGGCTGCTGCATGAAGCCGAGCACCAGGTTCTCCTGCACCGTCAGGCCCGGGAAGATGCGCCGGTCTTCGGGCACGAAGCCGATGCCTCGGCGGCAGATGCGCTCCGGCGGAACTCCGCCGATCGCCTGCCCCTCCAACTGCACCGTTCCGCGGCTTGGCGCCACCCAGCCGGCGATGGTCTTCATCACCGTGGTCTTGCCCACGCCGTTGCGGCCGAACAGGCCGACCACTTCGCCGGCATTCACGTGCAGGCTCACGCCCTGCAGCACATGGCTCAGGCCGTAATGGGTATGGATGTCGCGCAGCTCAAGCATGGGCAGCCTCCCCGAAGTACGCAGCCTGTACGGCTGGATCGGCGCGCACCGACTCCGGCCGGCCTTCCGCGAGCTTGGCGCCCTGGTGCATGACGACCACGTGGTCCGACAGGTTCATCACCAGGTCGACGTCGTGTTCGACCAGCAGGATGGACAGTCCCTCGTCGGCCAGCCCGCTGATCAGCTCGGCGGTGTCCTGCGTGTCGGCATGGCTCATGCCCTGGGTCGGCTCGTCGAGCAAGAGCAGCCGCGGCCGGGCGGCCAGCGCGACGGCGATCTCCAGCCGGCGCTGCTCGCCATGCGACAGGAAGCCAGCGAGCTCGTCGGCGCGGGCCTGCAGCGAGAAGCGCTCGATCAGCTCCTCGACCCGCTGCTGCGCCGCGCGGCTGGCCGAGACGTGGCGCAGCAGGCCGTGCCCGGCTTCGACGAACTGAGCCGCCAGGCGCAGGTTCTCGCGCACCGGCAGTTCGAAAAAAAGGTTGGTGATCTGGAACGATCGCGACAGCCCGGCGGCGAGCATCCGGTCGGGGCTCGCGCCTGTCACGTCGTGGCCTTCGAGCAGCACCTGGCCGGCGCTGGGCCGGATTGCGCCGCTGATCAGGTTGAACAGGCTGCTCTTGCCGGCACCGTTGGGGCCGATCACCGCGGTGATATGGCCACGCTGCGCGTCAAAGCCGACACCGTCCACGGCCACCAGCGACCCGAAGCGCACGGTCAGGCCGCGCACCTGCAGGATCGCCTCGTCGGTCGTCGGCTTCATCGGCGACTCCACAGGCGCTCCAGGGCCGGCGCGAGGTAGCCCACCAGACCCTTGGGAAAGAAGATCACCGAGACGACGAACAACGCGCCGATCACGATGGCATGGTGGGCGGTGAAGGAGCCGACCACGGACTTGAGCGCCGTCAGCAGCGCCGAGCCGTACAGCGCACCGACGAAGGTGCCCGTGCCGCCGACGATCACGTTGATCACCGCGTTGCCGGAGACCTGGAAGAACATCAGCTCGGGCGAGACGAAGCCGCGCAGCATGGGGTAGAGCGCGCCGCTGAGCGCGGCGATGTCGGCGGCGAGCACGAAAGCCGCTAGCTTGTAGCGCCAGGGGTCGAAGCCGAGGAAGGCCAGACGGTGCTCGTTGGTGCGGATCGCGTCGAGCTGGCGCCCGAAGGGCGTGTCCATCAGGCGCATCAGCAGCGCCAGCAGTGCGGCCATGCCGGCCAGCACGAGCAGGAAGAAGCTCGGCGCATGCGCCGTGTCGAGGCTCGCCACACCGAGGTTAATGATCGGCGCAGGCACGCCGATCAGCCCGTCCGACGCGCCCAGCTCGCGGGTGTTGAAGACGATCTTGCTGACCACCTGGGCCAGCCCGAAGCTGATCAGCGCGAAGTAAACGCCCTTGGCACGGATCGCGATCAGCCCGCCGACCAGCCCGACCAGCGTGCCGCTGACCAGCACCACCGCCAGCGCCAGCGGCAGCGAGGGCGCGAGATGCTTGAGCGTCAGCGCCGAGACGTAGGCGCCGAAGCCGAAGAACAGCGCCTGCCCGAGCGGCAGCAGGCCCGTGCGCCCGAGCAGCAGGTCGACGCTGAGCGCCAGCCCGCCAAAGATCAGCGACTCGGTGGCCAGCCGGAAGAAGAACACGTCACCCAGCGCGGCCGCCACGGCCGCGAACAGCAGAGCGATCGCGAAGAAGGCGTAGCTCAACCAGCGCACTGCGGAACGCCGCGCGCCGGCCGTCGGGGCGGGTGCCCGGCCGAGGGTCAGAACGTCAGCCATGGCCGAGTCTCCCGAAGAGACCGTGCGGGCGCCACATCAGCACCAACACCATGATCCCGAACAACAGCGGATCGCTCCACACCGGCGAGATGACCAAGCTCGAGATCGACTGCACCTGGGTCAGCAGCAGCCCGGCGATCACTGCTCCCTTGATCGAGCCCATGCCGCCGATGATCACCACGCTGAAGGCGATCAGCACGAAGTCGCGGCCCATGGTCGGGAACACCGAGTAGATCGGCGCGAGCAGCACACCCGACAGGCCGGCCAGCGCCACGCCGAAGGCAAAGGTACCGGCGTAGACCACGCTCACCGGCACGCCCAGCGATGCGGCCATGTGGCGGTCGAAGGCAGCGGCGCGCACCATCGCGCCGAGCCGGGTGCGGAACACGAGCAGCCACACCGCCGCGATGACCGCGGTGCCCACCGCCATCAGGAACAGGCGGTAGTTGGGGAAGAACAGTCCGAACATCTCGGTGGCCCCGGAGATCGGCTGCTCGATGCGCAGCGGATTCGCGCCGAAGACGATCTTCAGGATGTCTTCGAGGATGATGGCGATGCCGAAGGTCAGAAGCAGGGTCAGCGTATGGCGGTCCTTGCTGTGGAATACACGCTCGATCAGCGCTCGCTCCGTCGCGTAGCCCACCGCCGCCATCAGCAGCGGCGTCAGCGCCAGCGCCCACCAGAACGGCAGGCCCACGCCGATCAGTGCCAGCGCCGCATAGGCGCCGATCGCGTAGAACTCGCCGTGCGCCATGTTGATGACGTCGAGCAGGCCGAAGATGATCGTCAGCCCGAGCGCCATCAGCACCACGGCGACGCCGATCGACAGGCCGTTGATGACCTGTGGCGCCAGCACGAACTGCAGCCAGTCCAGCATGGTGCCGTCCTCAGAACCGGGCGCAGGTGTCGGGCCCGATCGCCGCCTCGGCAGCAACCTTGCCGACGATCTGGAACTGGCCGCCCTCGACCTTCACCGCGTACATGTCCTGCATCGCCTGGTGGTCGCCGGCACGCATGGTCTTGGTGCCTTGCGGGGTGGCCCATTGCAGGCCACGCATCGCCTCGCGCACCTTGTCGGTGTCGGTGCTCTTGGCCTTCTCAACCGCCGCCTTGTAGAAGAACAGAACGCCATAGGAGTCGGCGCCGTACAGATCGGGCTTGGACTTGTTCGCTGCCTCGAAGTCGGCGACGAACTTGCGGTTCTCCTGCGAGTCGATGCTGGACGAGTAGCCGACACCGGTGACGAAGCCGTCGGCAGCCTTGCCGATGGCACCGAGGTTCTGCGAGGTCACCGTGCCCGACGCGCCGACGACCTGCACGTTGCGGTTGACGCCGAACTCGGCCATCTGCGTGAACAGCCGAACCGTGTCGTTGCCCGCCACCGAGGTGTAGATCACCGTCGGACGCGCGCCGCGAATCTGGCCGAAGTAGGGCGAGTAGTCCTTGTTGTCCAGCGGCGCGAACACCTCGCCGGCGGTCTTGGCGCCCTTGCCCTCCGCCGCCGCCTTGAAGGCCGCCACCGTGCTGCGGCCCATCTCGTAGTCGGGCCCAAGGTAGAAGACGTTGGCATTCTTCTGCGTCGAGGCCATCCAGTCGGCCAGCGCAGCGCTCTGCATGCCCGCGCGCGCATTGACGCGGAACACGTTGGGGCTGCACTTGTCGGCAGTGATCGAGTCGGCGAACGACACCGTGGTCGCAATCAGCCGGTTGTTGCGCTCTGCCACCTGGCCCACGGCCAGGGTCGAACCCGAGTTCACCGTGCCGGTGAGGAAGTCGACCTTGCCGACCTGGAACAGCTTCTCGGCCTTCTGCGTGGCCACGGCCGGGTTGGCTTCCTCGTCCTCGTAGACCAGCTCCAGCCTGCGTCCCATCACGCCGCCGGCCGCGTTGATCTGCGCGGCGGCGAGGTCCAGGCCCCACTTCACCTGCTGGCCGATGCCGGCGTAGGTGCCCGACAGCGGGGTGACGACGCCGACACGGATCGGTCCGGTCTGGGCGGATGCAGCCAGGGGTGCGGCGATCGCGAGAGTGGCGGCCAGCGTGTTGAGGTGATGTCGGTTCATGGTCTGTCTCCTGGAGTTGTGTTTGGGTTTACTCGGCCTTGATCCCGTGCTGTTCGATGACGCGCTTCCACAGCGTCATCTGTGCGGCAATGAAGTCGCGCAACACTGCCGGTGAGCCACCGTCGGGGGTGACGCCCTGAGCCGCGAACGCGCGCTGGACTTCTTCGGTGGAAAGGATTCGGTCGATCTCGCGATTGAGCTTGTCGATTGCAGGCTGCGGCGTACCCGCCGGCACGACGAAGCCGTGCCAGGACGACACCTCGTATCCTGGCAGGCCGACTTCGGCAGCGGTCGGCACATCCGGAAGCAGGGGTGATCGACGCCGGCTTGCAATGGCCAGCGCGCGCGCCTTGCCGGCCTGAATGAACGGCAGCACTTGCGGCAGCAGGTCGACGGCAAGCCCGACATGCCCCCCAGACAGGTCGGTCATCAGCGGAGCGCTGCCCTTGTAGGGCACGGGGTTCATGCGCACGCCGGCCTGGCTCTCGAACAGCACCATGGCCAGATGATTGGACGAGCCGGCACCCGAGGTGCCGTAGTTGATCCTGTCCGGAGTGGCGCGCGCCGCGGTCAGCACATCGGCGACGGCGCGATAGGGGCTGCCCGCATGGGTGACCAACACCATGGGCGAGCGCCCGGCCAGGATCACGGGGGCGAACGCGCGTTCGGTGTCGTAGGGCAGCTTGTAGAGCCAGGGATTCGAGGCGAACGGAAACTGGATGACGAGCAGCGTCTGGCCATCGGCCGGGGCCGTGGCCACGGCCTGCGTACCGATCACAGTCCCGGCACCCGGCTTGTTGTCCACCACGGCGCTCACCTTCCACGCCGCGGACAGCTGCTTCGCGATCAGTCGTCCGAGCGTGTCGTTGAACCCACCCGCCGGGTAGGGCACGACGATGCGAAGCGGTCCGCCGGGATAGTCGGCGGCGCGCGCCGGCGCGATCCACGGCGCCGTCAGCGCAGCAGCGCCGGCAGCCAGCGTCAGCGCGCGACGCGATCTCGAGATTTCGTTGACCATGCAGCCTCCTTGCAGGCGGTGGATTGACCTGATCAGCGGCCGACGAAGGCCGGCTTGCGCTTGCTGTGGAACGCCTCGACGCCTTCACGGAAGTCTTCCGAGCTGCGCAGGCGCGAGTAGCAGTGGCCCTCCAGCTCGATGGCGATGGACAGCGGGGAGTCCTCGGTGTCGTTGAGCAGCTTCTTGGCGGTGCGCTGCGCGATCGGCGAGAACGCGCGCAGTTCTTCCACCAGCGCATCGGTGGCCCGATCGAGCTCGGCGTCGGGCACGCAGTCGGTGGCCACGCCCCACTCAAAGGCCTGGCGGCCAGTGATGCGCCGCGAGCGCATCACGATGTCCTTGGTGCGCGTGATGCCGACCATTTTTTGTAGCCGGGCCGAACCGCCGGATCCGGGAATCTGGCCGAGCTTCTGCTCCGGCAGCGCATAGAGCGTCGTCTCGGTGGCCAGGCGGAAGTCGCAGGCCAGCGACAACTCGAAGCCGACCCCGAAGCAGTAACCGCGGCCTGCGGCGATCACCGGCTTGCTGCAGCGCGCAGGAGCCGCGACGTTCCAGGCCAGCTTGCTGACATGCTCGGGCGTCGCCGCGAGAAAGCCCTTGATGTCACCCCCGCTGGAGAAGTGTTCGCCGGCGCCTCGCAGCACGATCACGCGAATCCGCTCGTCGGCATCCAGTGCTTCGAACGCGATGCGAAGCTGATCTCGCGCCAGCATGCTCACGACGTTGAACGGCGGCCGGTCGAGCACGATGTCGGCGCGCTCCTGCTCGGGCTTGAGCTCGATGCGGAAGCCGTCGAGCTCGGCGGGCAGTACGGCGGCGGGATGGGCGAGTTCGTGAAGTTTCATGGCAGTTCCTCGGATGCAGGGGTCAGGCGCCAACGACGCCCACGTTCTGATAGATGTGCTTGATCTCGGTGAAGTCGACGAGTGCATCGACGCCGTGCAGTCGACCCAGGCCGCTGCGCCGGTATCCACCGGTCTCGGCCTCGGCAAAGAGCTTGTTGTGGTCGTTGATCCACACGGTGCCATTGCGCAACGCCCGCGCCACGCGCATCGCACGCGCACCGTCGTGCGTCCACACGCTGGCCGCCAGCCCGTACTCGCTGTGATTGGCGCGCGCGACAGCCTCGGCCTCGTCCTCGAAGCGCTCGATGACGACCAGCGGGCCGAAGATCTCTTCTTGCAGAAAGAAGGCACCGGTATCTCGGTGTGCCACTAGCGTGGGGGGTCAGGAAGCAGCCGGCCGCCAGGGCCCCCCCGGGCCGGCCGCCTCGCAGGACCACTTCGTCGGCCTCAGCCAGCGAGCGCTCGATCTGCGAAGCGACTCGCTCGCGCGAGGCAGCATCGATGAGCGGGCCGACCTGCGCGCCGGGCGAGTCTCCCGGAGCCACTACCAGCGACGCCAGCGCACGCGACAGCGCCACCTTCATGGCGTCGAATTTCGAGGCGTGCACCAGCACGCGCCGCGCAGCCGTGCACTGCTGGCCGGAGATGATGGTCGCGGCGGCGGCCAGCTGACCCGCCACGCGCTCCACGTCGACGTCGTCGAACACCACGCAGGCCGCCTTGCCGCCGAGTTCCAGCGACAGCTTCTTCATCGTCGGCGCGGCCGCAGCCATGATGCGTGCCCCGGTGGCATTGCTGCCGGTGAAACTGATCACGTCCACCTCGGGGGAAGTGACGAGGGTCTGGGCCACGTCGTGGCCGCGCTCGCTCACCAGGTTGACGACTCCTCGAACCCTGTCGCCCAGCGGGGCGAGCACGGCGTGCAGTTCGGCGATCACCGCTGCGGTGATCAGCGCGGACTGCGGCGCCGGCTTGATCACCACAGTGCAGCCGGCCGCCATTGCAGGCGTCAGCGCACGGATGAGCAGCACCACCGGAGCGTTCCAGGGAATGATCAGGCCGGCCACCCCGGCCGGTTCCTTGATCAGGGTGGAGAACACACCCGGCTCGACCTCGAACACGTGGCCGGGGTAGGTGCGCGCGAGCCCGGCGTAGTAGCGAATCTCCGAGATCGCACCGGCCATCTCCCCGCGCGACTGCGCGAGCACCTTGCCGTTCTCCAGCGTCAGCAGCCGCGCCAGTTCGTCGCTCTTGCGCTCCAGCGCATCGGCCCAATGGAGCATGACCTGCTGGCGCAGCCGAGGTGCCTGGGCCCAGTCGGGTCGTTCGAAGGCTCGGCGGGCTGCGGCGATCGCGCCATGTGCATCGGCCAGGTCGGCGGCGGCGTAGCAGCCGATGGTCTCCCCGTTGGCGGGATTGACCGACGCCGCGGTCGCCCCGCCCTGCGCGGCACGCCACGCGCCATCGATCAGCAGTTGTGCATCGAGTGTCATGTCAGCCTCGTCAATGCATCACCGAGCCGCCGTCGACCACGATCACCTGACCGGTGACGAAGTCACTATCCGCGCTGGCGAGATAGACCAGCGTGCCGCACAAGTCCTCGGGGGTGACCTCGCGCTTGATCGCGCGGCTGGCGATGTTGTTGGCGCTCACCGCCCCCTGCCAGGCCGGATTGGCCAGCGTGTTCTCGCTGGCGGTCAGCCCCGGCGACAGCGTGTTGACGCGGATGCCGGCATCGCCGAGCTCGCGTGCCAGCGCACGGGTCATGGCGGTCACGGCCCCCTTGGAGGTCACGTAGTGCAGCAGCATCGGGGCGCCCTTGAACACGGTGCCAGATCCGATGTTGACGATCTTGCCGTAGCCCTGCGCGCGCATCTGCGGTGCGACCGCCTTGGCACACTCGAAGCTGCCTCGCACGTTGACCGCCATCACCCGGTCCCATTCGCCGCCGTCGATCTGGTCAAACGGCTTCATGGCCAGGTTGGCGAACAGTCCGGCGTTGTTGACCAGCACGTCGATGCGACCGAAGGCCTCGAGCGTGGTCGCCGCCATCGCGCGCGCCGATTCGGAGGACGTGACGTCGACGCGCAGTGCGATCGCGCGCCCCCCGGCATCACGAATACGTGCTGCCACCGGCTCGGCATCGAGAACGTCGCAGCAGGCCACGGCAGCGCCCGCGGCGGCCAGTGCGGCGGCGTAGCGTGCACCGATGCCCTGCGCTGCGCCGGTCACGATGGCGACCCGGCCTTCCAGCCGTGCCTCGGAAAGAGAGGGCATCACAGACTCCTGGCGGCAGCGCGGCCGCGTTCACTTTGCTGCGCCTCGACACGGGCGCGGTCCTCGGGCTTGCGGGCTGCGTCGGACATGCCGTTGAACAGCGTGCCGATCACGCCCTTGTCCAGGTCGCTGGTGGCGAACAGCGCATCGCAGATCGGAAAGGTGAGATTGAAGTTGCGGGTGTGCATGAAGTCCGGGTTGTGATGCAGCACGTGCATGCGCCGCACGGTGTTGACGAGCGGCAGGCGGTCGCGCAGCGGATGTTCGATGTGGGACAGCGTGTGCAGCCCCTCGTACATCAGGAAGTACGCGGCCATGGTCAGCATCGCGATGTAGCCGGTGTTGGGAGTCCATACCGCGCCCAGAAGCAGGGCAGGCGGAAGCGCCGCCAGCACGAACAGCACCGGGGCGAACGGGGGGAACAGCAGTGCCCGCCAATCCCGATGGCCGTGGTAGTCCAGCGTCTTGTGCGAGAAGAACTGGTGGTGCGTGTTGACGTGGCGCTTGTAGGCCGACTTCAGCAGACTCTTCGGGCTGTGCAGCAGGTAGCGGTGCGCCGCCCATTCGGCCCAGTTGCCAAACAGGAACATCGGCAGCACCACGCCGACCCACTCCAGCCACGAGGGCTGCTGCAGGCGGGAGGCGCAGTAGAGGATCACGCCGAAGGTGAACACCAGCGTGAAAGCCAGATGCATTTCGCCGCGGTACCAGGCAGGCGTGTCGGCGCGGTACTGCGCACGGAACGCATTCGAGCGCGCGACGATCTCTTCTTCTCTCGTCATTGAAGTGTCTCCAGGTTCATTCGAGGCCCAGGAACTTGGCGGCAAAGGCCGGGTCGCCGAGCAAGACCTCGCGGCTGCCCTCCAGCACGGTCCGTCCGTTCTCGAGTACGTAGGCGCGATCGACGAAGTCGAGTGCGCGATGGGTGTTCTGCTCGACGAGCAGCATGGTCACGCCCTGCTCCGCGATGCGGCGCAGCGCGGCCAGGATCTCGTCCACCAGCAGCGGCGCCACGCCGATGAAGGGCTCGTCCAGCAACAGCAGGCGCGGGCGCGACATCAGCGCGCGGCCGATGGCCACCATCTGCTGCTGGCCGCCGGAGAGTTCACCCGCGTTCTGCGCCGCCTTCTGGCGCAAGATCGGAAAGAGGCCGAACACCTGCTCCAGGGGTTCGTCGAGTGCACGCCGGGACGCCGCGGCGTAGGCGCCCATGGCCAGGTTCTCCTGGACGGTCATGCCGGGAAACAGCCGCCGTCCTTCCGGAACCAGTGCGATGCCGCGGCCGACGGTTTGCGCGGTGGAGGCGCGCTGCAACGGTGCGCCATCGAACTCGATGCCGCCGGATGCCACGGCGTACAGACCGACGATGGCACCCATCGCCGTGGACTTGCCCGCCCCGTTGGCACCAAGCAGGGCGACACGTTCACCATGCCCCACGTGCATCGAGACGTCCCACAGCGCACGCAGCTTGCCGTGATCGACGGCGAGTCGGGTCAGGCTGAGCATCAGGCAACTCCTCGAATCAGCATCGGTGGCGCAGAGGCCTGGGGGGCCGTTGCGGCGGCGCCCAGATAGGTGGCGAGCACCCGCTCGTTCCTGACCACAGCGTCGAGGGGTCCGTCGGCGATCAGTACGCCTTGCTCGAGCGCAATCACGCGGTCGACGACCTGCTCCAGCGCCGAGAAGATGTGCTCGACCCAGATCACGGTGATGCCGTAGCGGTCGCGCACATGGCGGATGTGCTCGACGAAGCGTTTCACCTCGGCGGGTGTCAGGCCCGAGGCGACCTCGTCCACCAGCAGCAGCCGCGGCCGGCAGGCCAGCGCGCGCGCGAACTCGAGCGCCTTCTTCTCCTGCACCGACAACGCGTCGGCGCGGTCGTACAGCCGCGGGCCGAGTTCTGCGTAGTCGACGAAGGCCCGCGCCTCTCGAAGCGCATCGCGCGGCGACAGTGGATTCGCGCCGAACATCAGAGGGATGGCGATGTTCTCCTGCACCGTCAGGTCGGAGAACGGACGCGGGATCTGATACGTGCGGCCGACGCCAAGGCGGGCGATGCCATCGCGCCCCAGGTCCGCCAGGTCCTGTCCGTCGAACAGCACGCGCCCCGCGGTGGGTGTGTAGACCCGGGAAATGCAGTTGAACAGCGTCGTCTTGCCGGAACCGTTGGGACCGATCAGCCCGACGATCTCGCCGGCGCGGATGGACAGGCTGATGTCGTTGACCGCCACATTGCCACCGAACTGCATGCGTACGCCTTGTAGTTCGATGAGAGGCCGCGCCCCGGCGACCTGCGGAGTCGGCAGCGGAAGTGCGCCGCCGGCCTGTCCAGTCGCCTGCATGGCGGAGGCCGTCGCATGTTCGTGGTGCTCGCGGCCGAACTCCGCGAGACCCGGAACGCGCCGCACCCATTTCGCGCGCAGGAAGCCGCCGGGCATGAAGCGGCCGATGAGTAGCAGGGTCGCGCCATACAGCGTGGCCTGGAAGCCCTTGACGCTGACCAGAAGCCATTGCTGCATGGAGGCGAGCAGCAGCACGCCGATCAGCGGCCCGTAGCGCAATCCCGAGCCGGCGAACAGCACCATCGCGATCGGTGCCAGCGCGACGTTCAGTCCGAAGACGGTGGCCGGGTCGATGTAGCTCATCTGCCAGGCCTGCAGAGCGCCCGCCGCGGCGCCGAACAGGCTGGAGAGCACCAGCACGCGGCGCTTGACCGGCGCGATGCGCACCCCCACCGTCTCCGCCACCTGCTCGTCGTTGCGAATGCTCTTGAGCGCGTAGCCGAAGCGCGCGCCGTGGATGCGCAGCGTGACGACAAAGGTGATCAAGCACACGGCCAGCGCGATGAGATAGGCCGGCTTCAGCACCTGCGCCACCGGCAGCACGATGCCGTCGGCGCCTCGCGTGATCGGCGTCAGGTTGTAGGCGAGCACCTCCAGCAGCGGCAGCAGCGCGAGCGACGCGAAGGCGAAGTAGTCGCCGTGCAGGCGGAACAGCGGCACCGCGAGCAGACGCGCGGCGATGGCCGTGACGCCCAGCGCCGCCACGAAGGCGAGCCAGAACGGCGATCCGCCGACGAGCACGATCGCGAAGGCGTAGGCACCGATGCCGTAGAAGGCATAGTGGCCCAGGTTGACGTAGCCCATCTCGCCGGCCACCCAGTCCCAGCTCTGGCCCAGGATGTAGGCGATCAGCACCGTGAAGGCGAACGTGGTCAGGTAGGCATTGCCGCTGAACGGCAGCGCCACCAGCACCGCGACCAGGCCCAGTCCCAGTAGCGGGGGTAGACGGAGCAGCGCCTTCATGCCGTCCTCCCCAGTCCCTTGGGCCAGACGACCAGGATCAGCAGCATCGCGATCACGCTCAGCGCCGGTGCCCACTCCGGCTTCCAGTACAGGCCGGTGAGCCCCTCGGCCACGCCGAGGAACACGCCGGCCAGCAGTGCACCCGGCAGGTTGCCGATGCCGCCGACGACGATGATCGTGAAGGCCTTCACCGTCAGGCCGAAGCCCATGTACGGATCGACCGGGAAGGACAGCACGTAGAGCACCGCCGCCACCGCGACGGTGGCCGAGCCGAAGGCAAAGGTGAGCGCCTTCATGTGCACGCTGCGCACGCCGCAGATCTGCGCGCCGACGGCGTCCTGGGTCACCGCCCGCACGGCCCGGCCGAACCAGGTGTGCTTGAGCAGCAGGTGCATGACGATCGTCAGCACGACGATGCCGCCGAGGATCAGCATCTGCGTGCTGGAGACGACGATCTCGCCGAACTCCAGCGCCGGCAGTCGCAGCGGGATGTTGCGCTGGGTCGCACCGGCCGCCTTGGCGGTCAGGTCCGACAGGATCATCAGCGTGCCCACCGTGACCAGCACCGTGCCCACGGTTCCTTCGAAGTGGTTGCGAGAGGCCAGCGGACGCAGCAGCAGGTGGTAGTAGGCCCAGGCGAAGGCAAACAGCAGCGGCGCGAGCAGCGCCGCAATCAGCGCCGGGTGCATCTGCCAGGCCGAGAAGGCCAGGCTCGCCGCCACGCCGCAGACCGCCAGCAGCGTGCCGTGCGCGAAGTTGAGGATGCGGACGACGCCGTAGATCAGCGAGAGACCAAACGCGACCAACGCGTAGAGTCCGCCGAGCAGCACGCCGCCGATCAGTACCTGAAGCAGGACTTCCATGATGGATGTGCGTGCCCTGGCGTCACTGCTGCCAGCTCGGCGAAGGCCAGGCCAGCTTTCCGGTGGCGACCTCCGGCGGCCACACCACGTTGACCTTCCCGTTCTGCATCTGCACGGTGAAGGCGCCCGTGTTCGGGAAGCCGCGCTCGTCGAAGGTGACGTCGCCAGCCGGGCTCTTGATCGTCGCCTTGAAGAGTGCCTCGCGCACCTTCTCGCGATCGACCACGCCGGCCTTCTCGATGCCCTGCACCATGGCCAGGTACGAGGTCAGCCGACTGAGCGTCCAGATGTAGTCGAACATCGTGACGTTGGAGCGCTGCATCACCGTCTCGACCAGCTCGCTGTAGGCCCCCTTCACGCCGGGGTACCAGCTCAGCTCGCCGGTCATGCCCTCGATGTCGGCCCCCACCTGGCGCGCCAGCGCGCCCGTCAGCATCGTGTGGTGCACGTCCATCGCGCGCACCTTCAGCTGTCGCATCTGCTGCACCAGCGGCACCGACGCGTTGTCGTAGGCACTGATGTAGATCACGTCGGCCTTGGCGGCGCGCACCTTGGCGATCAGCGCGGTGAAGTCCTTCAGCTCGGGGCTGAAGGTCTCGTTGCCCAGCACCTTCAGGCCCTGCGCCTCGGCCTTCTTGCTCCAGGTCGCCGTGATGCCCTTCATCACCGGGTTGTCGTGGGTGATGAAGTAGATCGACTGCGGCTTCGGACTGACCTTGCCGAGCATGTCGAAGTAGCGCGCCGACCAGTTGGGAACGACGGGGAAGGGCGTACCCCAGGTGTACTTGAGGCCGCGGTCGTACAGCGCCGGCGTGGCCACGTTGGCCATCACCATCGGGATCTGGTACTTGTCGGCGATCGGCGGGACCGGGCCGCCGATCGAACTCCAGTCGGGACCGACGAAGAAGTCGACCTTGTCGACCGTGGCCATCTTCTCGTAGAGCTGCACGGCCGTGGCCGGCACGCTCTGGTCGTCGTAGATGACGAATTGCAGCGGCAGCTTCTTGTTGCAGGCCTTGACGGCGATGCCGCCGCTCTTGTTGATCTCCTCCGCGAAGACCTCGGTCATCTTGCGCCAGCGGTCCGCCAGCGTGGAGAAGGGGCCGGTCTCGCTGAGCGTGGTGCCGAACACGATCGGCCCGTCGCAGGAATTGAGCTTGGCGGCGGCCGGCAGGCTGGCCAGCACGGTGGAGGCGGCTGCGGCCGCGAGGGCGATGATCTTCATTCTTGTCTCCTGTCTGATGTGGTCTGATGTGGCGAGAGTCATGCCGACGCCGACGGGGCGAGCCCCGACCAGCGGCGCACGGCGAGGGGGGACGCAGCGGCCGCGCTTTCGCCGAGGCCGAACAGGTCGAGCACGCGCACGCAGGTGTGCTCGACGACCTCGTCGAGCGACTGCGGGCGTTGGTAGAAGGCAGGCACCGGCGGGCAGATCACGCCGCCCATCTCGGTGACCGCCAGCATGTTGCGCAGGTGCGCCTGGTTCAGCGGTGTCTCGCGCGCCAGCAGGACCAGGCGGCGCCGTTCCTTGAGCACCACATCGGCGGCCCGACTGACGAGGTTGTCGGCCAGGCCGAGCGCGATGCTGGCCAGGGTCTTCATCGAGCACGGCGCCACCACCATGCCTTCGGTGACGAAGGAGCCGCTGGCCACCGACGCGCCGATGTCGCGTGGGTTGTGCACGACGTCGGCTAGCGCTTCCAGATCGCTGCGCGTGATGTCCAGTTCCTGCGCCAGCGTCAGCCCGCCGGCCTGCGACAGCACGAGGTGCGTCTCCACCTGCGGCACGGCGCGCAGCAGCTGCAGCAGCCGCACCCCGTAGACGGCGCCGCTGGCACCGGTGATCGCGACGATGAGGCGCTTCATTCGGCCTCCAGCGGCGTGCCGACCAGGGCGGCGGCGCCGGTGGCCGCCACGAGCTGGGCAAGGTCGACATCGCGTTCGCCGGGAATCCGCACGCGCGTGAAGACATGCTCGGCGCTGGCCAGCGGCTTGGTCGCGTCGAGCCCCATCTTGGCGCCGTAGCCCTGCCATTCGGGCGAGGGCTTGTTGCCGGCGAAGCCGACCGTGGTCGACGGATCCAGCGCGGAGCCCTGCGCACCGGCGATCACGACGAGGTCGCGGTCGGCCTGGAAGCGGGTGGCCACGGCCCACTCCACTTCGTTCGCATCGTGGATGTCGACATCCTCGTCGACCACGATCACCTGCTTGACGTCGTAGTGCCCGGCGAAGGCGCCGAGCATGACGTTCTTGGCCTGCCCTTCGCGTGTCTTCTTCAACTGCACGACGAGGTGGTAGCGCGCGACGCCGCCGACGGTCAGGTGCACGTCGGTCACGTTCGGGAAGCTGCGCTGGAGGTGCGCCAGCAAGGTGGCCTCGCGCGGGATCGCGCCCAGCAGCAGGTGTTCCATCTCGGCCGGCACGATGGTGTGGAACACGGGATCGCGGCGATGGGTCACCGCATCGATGGCGATGACCTCGCGTTCCTCGCGGGCGCTGTAGTACTTCGGGAACTCGCCGAACGGACCCTCGGGCTCGCGCACGTTCGGCAGGATGCGGCCTTCGATCACGATCTCGGCCTCGGCCGGCACGCGCACCTGGTTGGTCACGCACTTCACGACTGGCAGTGGCTGGCCATGGAGGGCTCCCGCGATCTCCAGCTCGTCGCAGTCGATCGGGGCGATGGCCTGCGAGGCGAGCGCCGTCAGCGGGTCGACGCCGATCGCGATCGCCACCTCCAGCGCTTCGCCCTGCGCTTCCGCGGCCGCGAAGAAGGCATGCAGGTGGCGGGGCAGGATCAGGATGCCGAGCCGGTCCGGACCGTGGATCTGGATTCGATTGATCGAGACGTTCTGCACGCCTGTCTTCGGGTTGCGTGCGATCACCAGGCCGGCGGTGATGTAGGCGCCATGATCGTGTTCGCTGTGCGTCGGCACGGGCAGCAGCGAGCGGATGTCGGCGGCGCCGCCGGCGAAGCGGTGCACGATCTGCTGCACCGGCGCTTCGGCCACGTCCACCTCACGCCAGCCGAGCGGCTTCTCGGCGGCCGAACGGAAGTGCTGCAGCAGTCGAGACTCGGGGACGCCCATCGCTTCGGCGATCCAGGCGCGCCGTGACATAAAGCCGGAGACCACCGGGATCGAATGGCCGCCCGGCTGCGCAAACAGCGCCGCCTGTCGTCCGTCGAGGCGCTTGGCGATCGCGGCGAGCTCGTGTTCGAGCGCCACGCCGGGCCGGATGGCGGCGAGGCGGTTGCTGGCGGCGAGGTGGCGGAGCCAGCCTCGCAGGCTGGTGTGGGCAGCGGTCATGACGGCGAGTGCTCCTCAGGCGGGTGGAATGGCGGGCAGCGTGGTGTCCAGCGGCTCGTACTCGCCGGACTGCAACTTGCGTCGCAGCACCTTGCCCACCGGGCTCTTGGGGATCTCGCGCACGAAGACGTAGTCGCGCGGGCGCTTGAAATTGACGAGGTCGCTGTCGCGGCAGTGCGCGTCCAGCGCCAGCGCGTCGACCGGCTGGCGCACCTTCACGAACGCGACGACCTTCTGGCCCCAGCGTTCGTCCTGCAGACCGGCCACAGCCACCTCGTCGACGGCCGGGTGCAGCGACAGCACGGACTCGATGTCGACCGGCGAGATGTTCTCCCCGCCGCTGATGATCATGTCGTCGACGCGGCCGGTGACGAACAGATCGCCCTCGGGGTCGACGTAGCCGGTGTCGCCGGTGAAGTACCAGCCGCGGTGCAGGCTCTTCGCATCGGCATCGGGACGCTTGTGGTAGCCCTCGAAGGCTTCGTCGCTGCGCAGCTCGGCGATGATCTGGCCCTCTTCCATCGGCGCAGCCAGGCGCTCCGGGTCGCGCTGGTCGAGCTTGACGACACGCAGCCGTGTGTTGAGCCCGGCACGTCCTGCGCACCCGGGCTTTTCGGCTGCACGCTGGTTGATCGAGAAGGTGTAGATCTCGGAGCTACCGTAGTGATTGACGAAGAGCTCCGGCTGGAAAGCAGCCTGCAAGCGCTGCAGCAGCGCGTCGTGCATCGGCGCACCCGCAAAGCCGAGCTTGCGCACGCTGCGGGTGTCGGTGCCGGCGAAGTCGGGGTGCGACAGCAGGTCGTGGTAGAGCGTGGGCACCAGGTAGAGATGCGTCACCTGCTCGTCGCGGATCGCCGCCAGGGCGCGCGCGGCGTCGAAGCGCGGGATGCAGACGATGCGCCCGTCGATCAGCGCCAGCGACAGCAGCGAACGCACGCCCATCGTGTGGTACAGCGGCATCACGCCCAGCGTGCACTCGCCCACCGCATAGCGGTTCTGCGCCACATGGGCCAGCGCGGCGATGCGCTCGGCGCGCTGGCGTCGTGGCACGCCCTTGGGCCTGCCGGTGGTGCCGCTGGTGTAGAGCATCAGCGACCAATCCGACGCCTCGGCCTGCGGCATCGGCTCGTCTGCTGCGGCCATCCAGTCCTCGAAACGCAGCGTCGCGCCATGCACCTCGTTCACGCCGATGCGCAGCGCCTGGCTCGCCGCCGAGGACGCGGCCACCGCGGCGTCCGCAACCGGCTCCCAGACGATCGCCTTCGCCTCGGCATCGGCCAGGCAGTAGTCGATCTCTTCCGGTTTGGCGCGCCAGTTGAGCGGCGTCATCACGATGCCGGCGAACTGGCAGGCCCAATGCAGCGTGGCCATCTCCCAGCGGTTCTGCAGCACCACGAGCAGGTGGTCGCCTCGCACGAGGCCGGCGTCTGCGAGACCGCGCTGCACGGCGCCGATCCGGCCTGCCCACTCGAGGTAGCTCAGGCGCAGGCCACCGTCGACGATCGCGATCTGCCGCGGGCTGCGCTCGACGCTCTGCAGGAAGGTGCGCCCGAGGTCAAGCATGAGAGGCCCCCTGCGCGGCGCGCGCACGCGCCACGTCCATCACCGCCGCGACGATGGGGGTGTAGCCGGTGCATCGGCACAGGTGCCCGGACAGCATCTCGCGCACCTGTTCTTCGTCCGGCACGCCACGGCCGGCAATGCGCGAGAGCCAGTCCGCGCACGACATCAGGATGCCCGGCGTGCAGAAGCCGCATTGCAGGGCATGGTGGCGCTTGAAGGCGGCCTGCAGGTCACTCAGCACGGCGTCGCCCTCGGCCAGTCCTTCCACCGTGCGGACCTCGCGGCCGTCGACCTGCACCGCCAGCGTCAGGCAGGCCCGCTGCGCGACGCCGTCGATCTGCACCGTGCAGGCACCGCACACGCCGTGCTCGCAGCCGACGTGGGTGCCGGTGGCGCCGAGGTCGTGGCGCAGGAAGTCCGACAGCAGCCGGCGCGGCGATGCGCTGGCACGTCGCTCGCGGCCGTTCAGCGTGAGGCGCACCGGATGTTCGGCGCGGGCGTCCAGCACGGTCATGCAGGTCTCCGGGTGGTGAGGGCCCGATCGGCAGCGCGGCGGCCGAGGCGGCGGACCAGCTGGCGCCGCAGCGCCGCGCTGGCCTGCGGCTCGTCGCGCACGTCGAGCGACCAGGCGAGTTCGTTGAGGGCGTCGTCGAGTGCGGCGCCGTCGAGAAGCGGCAGATCACGCGCTACCGGGCGGTCGGCGACGCCGCCGACGGCGATGCGCAGCCGGCGCGCATCGGCCACCGCCGCCACGGCGCAGATGGCGAAGTCGCCATGGCGCACCGCGAACTCCTCGAATCCGTGGCCCTGGCCAGCCGAGGCGAGCGGGAAGCGCACGGCCTCGACCAGTTCGTCGGCCCGGCGCGCGGTCAGCAGCATGCCGGTGAAGAAGTCCTGCGCCGCCACCCGGCGAGCGCCCCGCGCGCTGCGCAGACAGACCTCGCCGCCGACTGCCAGCAGCACCAGCGGCAGCTCGGCCGAAGGGTCGGCGTGCGCGATGCTGCCGGCCACCGTGCCGCGATTGCGGATCTGGAAGTGCGAGATGTGCGGGAAGGCCAGCGCCAGCAACGGGAGTTCCTGCGCCAGTCCCGGCCGCCACTCGAGCATGGCCTGGGTGACTGCCGCGCCGACGTGCAGCATGGCGCCGTCGACGCGCAGTTCGGCCAGTGCCTTCGATCGCGAGATGTCGACCAGGCGTTGCGGCCGGGCCAGGCGCATGTTGAGCACCGCCATCAGCGATTGCCCGCCGGCGAGGATGCGCGCCTCATCGCCGAGCTGCGCGAGCACCGCCGCGGCTTCCGCGGCCGTCTCGGCACGCTGGTACTCGAAGGCTGCCGGCTTCATCGCGCCACCCCCAGCCAGGCCATCAGACGCCGCCACCACGTCGCCTTGCGCACCGCGGCGTCGCCGGCGGCCTGGCGGCCGAGCGACTCGAACAGCTGGGCCAGCACGATGCGCGCGGCCCCTTCGAGCATGCGGCTGCCCACGGCGGCCACCTTGCCACCGACCTGCGCCGCATAGTCGTAGTGCAGCCGGGTGCCGGCAGCCGTGGCCTCCAGGCGCACCGTGCCGCTGCCGGAGCCCGTGCCCAGCGACGACTGGCCCGAGCCGGCCAGCCGCAGGCTGCGCGGCGCATCGATCTCCGACAGCTCGATGCGGGCCTCGTAGCGCGCCTTCACCAGCCCCACGCCGACGGTGACGTCGGCCCGGTAGCGATGCTCGCCGTCGCGCTGCAGCGCGTGGCATCCCGGGATGACGCGCGCCAGCGCCGCCGGATCGAGCAGCACGGCGAACACCTTCTCCGGTGGCGCGGCGATGTCCACGCTGCCCTGGGCCTGCAGCGCGAGGCCGCCGGCCACTCTGGGAGGTTCCGCCGTGCGGCCGAGCCCTGCGGGCGGCGCCGGCTCGGCCAGGCCGCCTTCTTCGCCGATCAGCGAGAGCACGCGCGACGGCATCAGCGGCAGGCGCACGTCGGCGAGATCGCGCAGCGGCCGCAGCGCATCGGCGAAGGCATTAGCGATCACCACCGGCGTGCTCATGTTGTTGCCTTCGCCGAGTCCCTTGGCGCCCAGCGGCGTGAACGGGCTGGGCGTCTCCAGGTGAACGATGGTCGGCTCTGGCACCTCGCAGGCGGTCGGCACCAGGTAATCGGCAAAGGTTCCGCTCTGGAAACTGCCATCGGCGCCGTAGCGGAACTCCTCCATCAGTGCCGCACCCAGCCCCTGGGCGAAGGCGCCGCGGATCTGGCCGTCGGCGAGCGCCGGATTGAGCAGCCGCCCGGCATCGTGGCCGGTGATGTAGCGATCGACGCGAACGCGGCCGGTGGCCGGATCGACCTCGAGGCCGCAGACGTCGAACACGAAGCCGTAGGCGGCCGAGGTGTTGACGCGGTCCTGCGCGTCGGGCGCGGCCAGGGTCGGCGCGGTCCAGAACGCGGTCTCGCGCAGCCCGGGCGCTTCGCCCTCGGGCAGCAAGGCCGGCGCCCAGTGCGGATTGGCGGCGAGGCGCGCAAAGGGCTGGCGACGCTCGGGCATCTGTTCATCGAACACCATGCCGCCCTCGAAGCGCAGCCGCTCGGCCGGGCAGCCGAACTGCAGCGCCGCGATGCGCGCCAGCTTGTCGCGCAGCCGCTGGGCCGCCAGATGCACCGTGCCGGCAACGGCGCCGGCGAAGCGGCTGCTGTAGTTGCCGGCCGCCACGCTCCAGGCGTCCTTGGCGGTGTCGAACTCGACGTTCACCACCACCTGCGCAGGGTGCAGGCCGAACACATCGGCCACCACCTGGGCGCACACCGTCATGTGGCCCTGCCCCGCAGGCGCCGACGCGACCACCACATTGACGCCGCCGAGCAGGTCGATGGCCACTGTCGCGCTGGCGATCGCGCCGTTCTTCGGCCCGGCCTTGGCACGCTGCTCGGGCGTCAGCACGGTGCTGATGTAGCCCATGTTCGACACCGAGGGCTCGACGATCGCCGCCACGCCGATGCCGTAGAGCCGGCCGGCAGCACGCGCCGCGGCCTGGCGCTGCCACAGGCCCTGCTCGCGCGCAGCGGCCATCGCCATCGCGGTGAGGCGGTGGTAGTCGCCCGAATCGAGCACGGCGCCAGCCGCCGCGGTGTAGGGGAATTGCTGCGGCCGCACGTAGTGGCGCAGGCGCAGCGCGACCGGGTCTTCGCCCAGCTCGACGGCGATGCGATCCATCAGCCGCTCGAGCGCGTAGTAGACCTGCGGCCCGCCGAAACCGCGCACCAGCCCGGTGGGCGTCTTGTTGGTGACGACCACGCGGTTGCGCACGGCGAGGTTCGGGATGTCGTAGGCGCCGCTGAGCGCGCCGTGCATGCGGTAGAACGTGGCCGGCTCCGGCGCACGCAGGTAGGCGCCGACGTCGTCGCGCTGGTCCCAGTCGAGCGCGGTGATGCGGCCCTCGCCGTCGAGCGCGGCGGTGATGTGGGTCAGCCGCGCCGTGGCCGAGGTGGCGGCGCTGAGGTGCTCGAGCCGATCCTCCACCCACTTCACCGGCGCGCCGGCCTTGCGCGAGGCCAGACACATCAGCACCGCATAGGGCAGCACGGCCTGCTTGACGCCGAAGCTGCCGCCGCTGTCGCGCGGCACCCGGTGACGCAGCTTGTTGGCCGGCACGCCCAGGGCCAGCGACATCACCGAGTGCAGCGAGAACGGGCCCATGAAGTTCGACAGCACCTCGTAGCCGTGGCCGCCGTCGGCTTCGGGCTGGTGCTCTGCCACCACGACGCCGCACTCGATCGGCGTGCAGCTGTTGCGCGGGTAGTGCACGGTGAGGGCAACGCGGCGCGAAGCGCCCGCGAAGGCCTGCTCCGGATCGCCGTAGCGGAAGAAGCGCTCGTTGACCACGTTGCTGCCCACCGCTTCGTGCAGCACCGGCGCACCGGCCTCGCTGGCCTCGGCGATATCCACCGTCGCGGGCATCGCCCGGTACTCGACGCGGATGGCATCGAGCGCGTCCTCCGCCAGATAGCGGTCTTCGGCGATCACCACCGCGACCGGCTCGCCGCTGTAGCGAACGCGGTCCACCGCCAGCGCCCAGTGCTGCATCGGCGCCTTCACGCCCACGACGAAGGGCTGCGACCAGCGCTTGACGTCCTCGCCGGTCAGCACGGCGCGCACACCCGGCATGGCCAGCGCGGCCGTGGCGTCGACCGACAGCAGATCGGCATGCGCGTGCGGGCTGCGCAGCACGGCCGCCTGCAGCGTACCGGGCGCATCGCCTAGGTCGTCCGCAAAGCGACCTCGGCCGGTCAGCAGGGCAGCATCTTCATGGCGCTCGATCGGTTGCCCGAGGTGACGGGGGGGCAGGGCCTTGGCAAGGTCCGGGTCGCTGTGCAAGCCTGTCTCCTGCTTGTCGTTCTGCTGTGGGACGCAGTGTCGACAGGCGCGGTGGGAGGGCGTGAACGCAAACGTCCGGCGAAGATCCGGATCGTCCGATCGCTGACCAAAAGGTCTGGCCAGTTCCATGCTGCTTTGCAGCAACGCCCCGGAACGGCAGCAATGACAACGGGCCCGCGAGGGGCCCGTTGCGACGTCAGATCACCGGCGGCTGGCCGGGGCCGGCATCGTCCGGCGGCTCGAAGAGGTTGACGGCGCGGCGATAGTCCGTCGGGGTGATGCCCAGGTGCTGCCGGAAGAAGCGCGCAAAGTGGCCGGGCGCCGAGAAGCCCAGCTCGTGCGCCACCGCGCTGACCGGCTCCTGCCCCCGCGACAGGCGCTGCACCGCCGCCTCGAACCTCAGCACATTGGCGTAGACCAGCGGCGTGACCTGCGTGTCGCGCTGGAACAGTGTGAAGAAGTGGGCCCGCGACAGACCGCTGCGCGCAGCCAGTGCATCGACGTCGAGCTCGTGCGCGATGTCTTCCCGCATCAGCGCAATCGCACGGCGCACGCGCGGGTCCATCGCCACCGGCGGTCTGGCGCGCAGCAGCGAGACCAGGTCGCGCCAGCCGGAGTAGCTCTCGATCACCGCGATGATGAGGTTGAAGAGCAGTTCCTCCATTCGCGCGGGCGACACCTCGTCGGCCCACCACATCTCGAGCACGAATTCCTCGGCGATGCGCTTGGTCTGCGACGTGATCGCCACGCACTTCTGCGGGAAGAAGCGCGGATGGGCCGACAGCGCGAGCGAGCGCTGCAGCTCCGCCAGCCAGTTCGGCTCGATATATAAGGCCAGGATCAGCGTGCGCTGTCCCGGGGGCGCATCGTGCTCGTAGGCGTGATGCTCCCAGGCGTTGACCAGCACGGCCGACTCGTCGGTGAGCGGCGCGCGCTCGCCGCGCACGCTGAACGCGCTGTCGGCGCCGCCGGCCTTGATCAGGATGTGGCAGTGGTGATGCGCATGGCCGACCAGGGGCGCGTCCATGTCGAGCAGGGCGACGCGGCCGAAGCGGCCCTGGAAGATCTTGACGGCAGACGACAAGGCGAACTCTTGCTGATTGATTGGGACTGCCCTGGAAGTGTGAACGTACCGTCAGCTTGCCGCAATCAGGTGACTTGCCAGTGGGAAGGACAAAGGCACCTCGACACAACGAGGCTCAGCCGTTTCCAGCTCAGTAGGCGCCGCAAGGTGCAGACCTTCCATTGGCCGTTAGCTTCTCGCGCTCAACGAGGTTCTGCTGAGCGCAATTAGCGCTTGGTTCGTAGGTCTGACCTACTCCCGCCGTGGGTATGGTCAACGGGATGAGCTGATTCTGTAGCACGCATCCGGCATAAAGGGCACAGGGGGGTGCGGACAAAAACTTGGACCGGTTACACCGCGATCCCCAGGCTCCGACGGTGCACGGCCGGACTTCGGAAGCCGAGAGAACGCTTGATCCTCGCCTCGTTGTACCAGCGGATGTAGGCATCGACGGCCGAGACGAATTCGTCGATTGTCGTAGAGAGCCAATCCCGGGCGTAGAACATCTCGTTCTTGAGCTGACTGAAGAAGCCTTTGCATGCGGTGTTGTCTGGCGAACACCCCTTGCGTGACATCGATCGGACCAGCTTCGCATCAGCGATTCGGGTCAGCCAGCCCGGCCACCGGTAGTGGCCCCCTCGATCCGAATGCACGACGGGGCGTTGACCGCTGATCGCGACCTTGTCGATGGCAGCGTCCAGCATGGTGTTGACCAGTTCGGCGTTTGGCCGCGTCCCGATTGACCAGCTGACGATCATGCCGTCGAAGCAATCGATCATCGGTGAGAGATACACCTTGCCCGCCGGGATCTGGAACTCGGTGATGTCGGTCAGCCACTTCTCGTTGGGCGCACCAGCGCTGAAGTCGCGGTTCAGAACGTTCTCAGGAGCCGGACTGAGCTCGCCCATGTACGAGCCATATCAACGACGCTTGGTCGCAGCAGCTACCAGGCCCCCTTGCCTCATGAGACGGCGTACGACCTTCTCGGAGATGTTCACCGCTCGATCCGTGAGGGAAGCGTGGATGCGCCGGTAGCCATAGCAGCGGTAGTTGCGCTCGAAGATTTCGGTCATGACCTGGCGAACCTCGGCGTACTTGTCGCCAGAAGCGATCCGGGCTCGATGGTAGAAGTACGAGCTGCGCGGCATGCCCACTTCGCTGAGCAGTTCTGCCAATGCATAGGTCGGTCTCAGGGCATCAACCAGCTGTGCCTTCTCCCGATTCGTCAGGGGCTGCTGGTCGATGCCCAGTTCTTTTTTTAGTACTTCGTTCGCCTTCTTCAACAGGTCCTTCTCGAGCTGCAAGCGTCGGATGTCTGCTCGAAGCGCGTCAAGCTGCTGTTCGAGTTCGACGCGATCGGCGCTCGCCGGGACAACTTGCTTGCGCTTCATGGGTGCCGATGCGTTGTGGCCGAGCAGCTGATTCTTCCATTTGTACAGCGACGCTCGAGACACTCCCACCTCGTCAGCCACGGCCTTCGCACTACCAGGCCGAATGCACAAGGAGATGACTGCGGACTGCTTGGTCTCGGGTGTCAGTTGCCGGAACTGGCCAATGACGCGCACACGTTCCTGAGGATGAAGCTCTTGCAGCCATCTGGCCAGCAGCGTCCTCGAGGGATATCCCAGCTCCTTGACCGTCGCTGCGATGCAGCGCCCATGTTCAAGGTAGTGCTCGACCGCACGCTCCTTGCACGCTGGTGTGTACTCGGTTGGCGCACATAGCCTGCCGGAAGGTCTCGGCTCTGCTCGTACTGCGGCACCACGCCTTGAGCGCGTTCTTCGTCGGATAGCCAAGCTGACGGATGGTCAGACCGGACCCGCTTTGCCCAGCTTGATGTAGAGCCTCACGGCTCGCAGCCGGTCCTCGTATGAGTACATGAACTACCTCCAGGTAGTCCAAGAAATCGTCCGCACCCCCGCGTACCCCTGTCGTCCTCGGGGTCTGGGCCTTTCGCGTCCCTACAGCACACACCCGTAGTGCGCCGTCGAAACCAGCCGGATGTACTTGTCGTGGACACTCCCGGGCCGCACCCGTCCCGCGAGATCCGGCGCCTTCCAGTCGGCCATGCGTCGCGCGATCTCCTCCGCGGGCACGTCCAGGTCCAGCGTGCGGGCGTGCGGATTGATGACGATCGTGTCCCCTTCGCGTACCGCGGCGATGGGGCCGCCGCGCGCGGCTTCGGGGGAGATGTGACCGATCAAGATGCCGTGCGACACCCCGGAGAACCGGCCGTCGGTGATGAGCGCGACGCTTTCGCCAAGTCCGGCGCCCTGCAGCTGAATCGTCAGCATCACCATCTCGGGCATGCCCGGCCCGCCGACCGGCCCCACGTTGCGCACGACGATCACGTCCCCCGGGACGATGCGGCCCTGGCGGATCGCCTCCATGGTGTCGGCCTCGGACTCGAACACGCGCGCCGGGCCCCGGAACTCGCCCTTCTCCAGGGTCTTGCCCGACAGCTTGAGCACGCAGCTCTCGGGGGCGATGTTGCCCCGGAGCACGCTGATGTGATTGTTGGGCGGGGCGATGGGCCGACTCACCGGGAAGACGAGGTTCTGCGGCCCCAGTTCTTCCAGGGTCGGGGTCGCCTCGAGATTCTCGGCCAGCGTCCTGCCGGTCACGGTGAGGGCATCGCCGTGCAGGAAGCCGTGGCGCAGGAGTTCCTTCATCACGACCGGCACGCCGCCCAGCGCATGCAGGCTGGTCATCGCGTACCTGCCGTGCGGCTGCAGGTTGGCGATCAGCGGCACGTGCTCGCCGATCGCCTGGATACGGTCGATGGTGATCGGCACCTGCGCTTCCCGCGCGATCGCCAGAAGGTGCAGGTACATGTTGGTGGAGCCGCCCATGGCGTAGACGGTGGTGATGGCATTCTCGAAGGCGCGCTCGGTCATGATGTCGCGCGGCCGGATGCCCTGGGCCATGAGCCGGTACAGCGCATCGACCGATGCGCGCGTCTGCGCCCGCACGTCGTCGTGCATGCGGCTCTTGGCATCGTAGTCGGCAGGATGGGACGCGCCGCGCGGCAGCATCATGCCGATGGCCTCGGCCACCGTGCTCATGGTGTTCGCAGTGAACATGGCGCCACAGGTTCCGCTGCCGGGCATCACGTTCGTCTCCAACTCCAGGTACTGCTCACTCGAGAGTCGCCCGGACTCGTGCGCCGCCCGCCCTTCGGCCCAGTCCATGATCGTGATGTTCGTACCCTTGCTGGCATAAGGCTCGAAGGACACCTTGCCGGGTGAGCTCGTGCCGGGGTAGAGCACCAGCCCGAAGGCGTTCGTGCGCGCCAGCGGCATGAGCGCCGCAGCGCCGGTCTTGTCGCAGCCCGAGATCACGATCATCGCCTCGCCGTGGTGGGCGTAGTGGCCGATCTCGAAACAGTCGGCGGCCACGTCGCGAGATACCAGGCTGTACCCCGCGGTGGGGGTGCCCTGCGTGAGGGCGTCGGAGACGGCAGGCGCGCCGACGATGAGGCCCTGTCCGCCCCGCTCGCCAATCAGCTCGACCAGCAGGTCGGTAATCTCGCGCACGCGGTTGTTGCAGCGATGCGCATTCGTGTAGGCGCTGGCGATCGTCACGATTGCGTTGAGCTTGTCGCCGCGGTCCGGGTCGAACCCGGCAGCGCGGAGTTCCACGCGGTTGCGCTTCCAATAGATGGGGCTGTCCTGGGCCATGCTTCTCCTCACCGTTGTTTGCCTGTCTGAACTGATGCTGCATCCTCCCAGCAGCGATTTCTTGATCCGCAACAACTCCTGCCGGCTTGGGCGCCGGACGCGCCAGGCGGATGACCACGAGGCCGCTGCGTTCCCGACCGGAACTCCGGGGTGAATCGGGTTTGCGCGCCACTGGGGTCGGCGCAGTCGTTGGAACTCCCCGACCGGTCCGAGATCGCTTGGGAAAGAAGGGCGCCCTCAAACGGCTCTGCCCTCCAACACGCCGAAGGGCGCCACCGGCACCCTTCTCCATTTCTAGTGCACATGCCGGTGGTGCGCGTCCGGATAGTGAGCGTGCGAGTGCCTCAATTCGCCATGGTCGTGAGTGTGGACATGGCGGGTGCCCGGGGCGACCGGCGGTTCGTGGAGATGGTCGTGATGGGTGTCACCGTCCCCGTGAACGTGTTCGTGCTCGTGCGTCACCGGCTCGTGCAGATGTTCGTGGCTGTGATGCTCGGTCAGATGCAGGTACACGCCGATCCCCATGAGGACCCCGGCGACGAGCAAGGCCCCCGTTACCGGCTCGTGGAGCAGCCATAGCGAAAGGACGGCGCCGAAGAAGGGGGGCGACCGAGAAATAGGCGCCGGTCCTCGCCGTGCCCAGGTCACGCAAAGCAACGACGAACAGCGCGAGGCTTGCGCCATAGCTCAGGAAGCCGACGATCCCGGCACCCAGCGCCGAAGCGGTCGAGGGAACCTGCGCACCGAGGATGAACGCCAGGGTCAGATTGGTCGCGCCGGACGAGAGACCCTTGACCATCGCGATCCAGGTCGCGTCCGACAGGGCCACCTTGCGTGTCAGATTGTTGTCGATCGCCCACGCCAGACAGGCCGCCAGAACGGCCAGCGCGGGCCAGACGAGCGTGATGCGCCCCTCTTCGCTGTAGGGCCAGCTGAGCACCACCGCCCCCGCCACGATGGCCAGCATGCCCAGGGCGATGCGGCGATCGAAGTTCTCCTTGAACACGAACCAGGCAAGCAGTGCCGTGAGTACGCCTTCCATATTGAGAAGCAACGACACCGTCGACCCGGCAAGCGCCGACAGGCCCGCCATCAGGAGTACCGGGGCGACCACGCCTCCCACGGCGATCGCTCCGATCAGCCATCGGAGTTCGCCCGGGGCGATGCGAACGGAGGGAGATCTGCGCACCATGCGCAGCAGCCACAGCCCGCACCCGGAACCGGCGTACAGCATCCCCGCCAGAATCCAGGGGCTGGTCTCGCCCAAGAGGATCTTGGCCAGCGGTGTCCCTGCCCCGAAGAGCGCGGCCGCGGCCAGTGCCGCCAGGACGCCCCGATTCATTCTTGCAGGCATGTGCTCGTTGTCCCGGACTGCGGATTGCGGGTGGAAGCCCGGATGTTTCCGTGCCCCCTTTGTGACGGTCCGACCCGGCGTGCACGGCGAGGAACTCGCTCGTACGCCGTCCCGGACGGGTCTCGATAATGTACGCGGATCGCGGGGCTGCCGGAAACCGGCGAGAGCGGTAGCGGCGCTACAGGGGACGAAAGGAATCCGGCCCCACCTCGGCGGCCCAATCGGGCCCTGGAGATGCGGCCGGGTTCATACGGCAGGTCGTTTCTCACGGTTCGCCGCGCATGCCCTGTCCTGCGGCCGGCGACGGCGAACGCGTCAAGTCATTCTTCAGCTCCGGCCGGACTCGATGGACGGACTGCCCGACCGGTCGGGGGTGGAGGGAGTCGAGATGCCTTCGAGCGCATCACCCGCGAGTTCCTCGTCGGCCTTCGTGGCGATGTCCCCGAGAGACAACATGCCCACCAGGTGCTTGTCGCGATCGAGGACAGGCACCCGGCGGATCTGCATGTCGCGCATTTCTTCCGCGACTTCCTCCACCGACTGGTCCTCGTAGCACCACATCGCGTCACGGCTCATCACGTCGGAAAGCGGCGTCTCTTCGACCTTGCATCCCTGGGCAACGCCCCGCAGCACGATATCGCGGTCGGTGACCACGCCGATGAGCGACTCGCCGTCGCACACGGGAATCACGCCCACATCGAGTTCGTCCATCGCCTGCGCGGCCTTCATGATCGATTCGTCCGGGCCCATGGTCCGGACACCCCGGGTCATCACTTCGGAAACCTGGTTCATCATTTCCTCCTTCGCTCGGTCGAGCACATGTCCTCGACGAGCGGCAATCGGAATTCCCGGAGGCAGCGCCCACGCGGGGGGGCGGGATGCGATACATTCCAGTGTCTTCGGCAACCGGTGTTGCGGCGCATCGCCGCACCGTCCCCGCATGCTGTCCATCGTCGCATCGCTCTATCGATCGGAATCGACGCTGCCTGCGTTTCATGAGCAGGTGAGCATCGCGGCGCGGCGCCGCGCCGGCGACGACTACGAGATCGTGCTCGTGAACGACGGCTCACCCGACGGCACGCTCGATCTGGCACTGCGGATCCAGGAAGCGGATCCGCACGTCGTCCTCGTGGATCTTTCCCGCAACTTCGGCCATCACCGGGCGATGATGACGGGGCTGCGGCAGGCGCAGGGAACGCGGGTCTTCCTGTTGGACAGCGATCTTGACGAAGACCCGGCATGGCTCGATGAGTTCGCCGAGACCATGGATCGCGAACGCTGCGATGTCGTCTATGGAGTGCAGGACCGACGGCGGGGAGGGCTGGCGGGCCGGTGCCTGGCCGCCACCGGCTATGCGCTGTTCCGGCGAATCACCGGCGTCGATGTCCCGCCGAATATCGTCACGGCCAGGTTGATGACGCGGCGCTACGTCGATGCGCTGTTGCAGAGGGACGCCCCCGACAAGGTCATCGCGGTGCTTTGGCACGAGGCGGGGTTTCGACAGCTGCCTCATCCCGTGAAGAAGGGGACGTCCGGGCGTCCGGCCTACACCTTCGTGGAACGCTTCGCCGTCGCGGAGAGTCTGCTGGCCACTTTCAGTGCGCTGCCCTTGAGAGTCGTCTGGATGGCAGGGTCGACCATGGCCGTTGCGGCGGCGGTCGGAATGGCTTGGGTGATCTCCCGCTGGTTCCTCGGGACAGGGACCGGGACTCTGGCATGGGCCACGCTGCTTTCCGTCTGGTTGCTGGGGGGCCTGGGACTCACCGTGATGGCGTTCGTCGGAACGATTTCGGCAAAGGCGCTCGCGGCCGCCCGGCCGGTGGAAGCCGTGATCCGGCAGATCCACGGCACCCGGAACGACGCACGGGCGCACCGCGACAGCCACGGGGGCTCGCCCGCTTCGCCATGACCATCACTGCCCCGCCTTCTCTTGAAAGGATCGCCGTGGTCATCGGCATGCCTCGCGCCGGGACCACCTGGCTCTACGAGAACCTCAAGCATCATCCCGACCTGTGCGCGTCCGACTACAAGGAGATCAACCGCTATCTCCGCGCCATGTCCGACGCGCAGTATCTGGACCATTTCCGCGGGTGCGAAGGACGCATCATGCTGGACATCAGTCCGGCCTACTACTTCGACCGCGCCGCCCTCGGCGAGATCGCCGCAAGGCATCGCTTCGTCATCCTGCTCGTTCGCGAACCGGGGGAATGGATCGAAAGCCTGGCGGCCCACATCGGCCGCTACGACAGAAAGGCGGACCGCATGGCCAGCGAGGGGCGTTATCGCATGGCGATCGACAGGGAGAGGTCCATCACCTTCGATCACAACACGTACGACCACGAGCGCCATCTTGCCGAGGTCCGGACCCTCCTGGGATCCAGGCTGCTCGAGATCCCGTTCGCGCTGCTCCAGTCCGATCCGCTCCAGGTGTTGAAGCGGATCGAGCGCTATCTGGGCGTGTCCGACCATTTCGCTCCCGGCAACTTCACCGAAGCCAAGGTCAATGCGCGGGGCGGGCGCGTCTCGCCGCTGTACGCGTTTCTGGTGAGGCATGGCGTGCTCACGGCCGTGGCGCCCATCGTGCTCATGCTCCTCCCACGGAAACTGGTGCACTGGCTGCGGCGGCGTTTCGTCTACGGGCAATGAGCGGCGTTGCCGCCGAGGACGTTTCCCCGGTCCGCGCAAAGCGCGGAACAGGGTGTATCGTCGTACGGAACACCGTGCTCGCCAGCTTCCGTGGCAAGGGGAATGGACCATGACCGGGAACTCGCCGCACGAACCGGCGGAATCCACCAGGCGGAATCGCTCGACGGCCGGGACTTGCGATGGCCCACGGAAGCTCTCCATCGCGCTCGTCAATCCGCGTTTGCCGCCCGGGTTTCACGGCTTCGACTTCGCGTTGCCCATCATCGGCAACGGAGTGCGCGCCGCGATGGCACCCCCCGCGCTGCCGCTGCTTGCGGCCCTCGTGCCGGCCGGCCACGAAGTCGTGCTGTTCGACGAAAACATCGAAGAAGTCGCGGCGGAAACACTGCGCCCATTCGACATCGTGGGCATCACCGGCATGCTGGTGCAACGTCCCAGGATGCTGGGCCTGCTGCAGGAGCTGCGTGATCTGCCCGGCTTGCTGGCGGTGGGGGGCCCCGCCGTCACGGCCGACGAGACGCCCTTCGAGAATCACTGCGACGTTCGCTTCATCGGCGAGGCGGAACGGACCTGGCCGGAATTCATCGAATGCGTGGCCGCGGGCGAGCGGTCCGCCGGACGCTATGAACAGGATGGGCGAACCGACATGTCCAGTGTTCCGGTTCCCCGGTACGACCTGTTGCGGAAGGGCGCCTACTGGCGCGCGGCAGTGCAGTTCTCGAGAGGCTGCCCCTTCCTGTGCGAGTTCTGCGACATCATCACCCAGTTCGGACGTCGTCCCCGGCTCAAGTCTCCTGACCAGGTGCTCGCCGAGTTCGAAGCGGTGCTGGACGCCGGGTTCTCCAGCTGTTTTCTGGTCGACGACAATTTCATCGCCAACAAGAACCAGGCCAAGGCACTTCTGAAGGAGATCGTTCGCTGGCAACGCGAGCGGCGTTATCCGTTGCGCCTCACGACCCAGGCAAGCCTGAATCTCGCCGAAGATCCAGAGCTGATGGAACTGATGGCGGAGGCGAACTTCTCCGCGGTCTTCATCGGGATCGAATCGCCGCGCCAGGCTTGTCTCGAGGAAGTCCGCAAGAACCAGAACATCCACTCCATCGACATGCTGGAGCGGATCCGCCGAGTCCGCGAACACGGTCTCGTGGTGCTCGGCGGATTCATCGTGGGTTTCGATCACGACGACGCGGGCATCTTCGACGAACAGTTCGATTTCATCGAGCGCTCCGGCATTGCCCAGGCGTCGATCGCGATCCTGCAGCCGATCCCTTCCACACCCCTGCACGCGCGCCTCAGGGATGCCGGCAGGTTGTCCGGGGCCGTGCGGGGCGTCGAATTCCGTCCGCTGAGAATGTCCGCGGAGGAGCTCGTCCACGGATACGAAGGGCTCATCCGCAGGCTATACGACCCCTGCGTGTACTTCGGCAGGCTCTATCGCGGCTATTGCGAATCGGAGAAGTTCCGGCAGCGGCAGCGTGCGATGGGGGCTACCGGACGCAAGCGTTCGCTGATCGGCACTTTGCGGGGGGCCGTAGCGACGGCCACGCTCCTCTGGCGCCTCATCGGACATCTGCGGAGCAAGGGCCGCCTCAAGGCCCTCGGGGCGGCGTACCTGGCCATCTACTGGAGGCAGAACCGGCCGCTCGGCAGGCAGGCCCTCTCCCTCCAGCAGTTCCTGTCGCAATGCGCTCAGCACTGGCACTTCACGCGGCTGTTCGAGCAAGATCAGATCCGTTTCCTGTCGCACGACGGCCCGCAGAGGGCGGGTTCGGATCGAACGGTTCCGGAGCAGGAAGAGCCGGGGATGCCCATGGCGTTTCGTGCACAGCCCCTCGCGGCGGCCGGCAGGAACGCCGCGCCGCGTGCCATCAGCGAAACTTGAGGCGCTTCAACCTGGCACTCGAGTAACGGGCCGGCCTGTCGTGGGGGCCGGGAACGACGCTTTCGTCGGCAAGATCCTGTTTGACGATCGCTCCGGAACCAATGAAGCTGGCACGGCCAATGGTCAGACGACTCTCTATGCCGACCTGCCCCGCCACGAAGCACCGCTCGCCCAGGCTCGTGCCACCTCCGATGGCAATGTGGGAAGCCAAGAAGCAGAAGTCCCCGACGCTCGCGTGATGGCCGATGTGGTTGCCGCTCCACACCAGCGCTCCCACGCCGATGTCGACGAACGGCTGGATCACATTGTTTTCGAGGATGAAGCTGTTCTCGCCGATTCGTGCCGCATGGACGTGGGAACCGGGGTGCACGAAGGAAGCAAATTCATAACCTCTCCGCTTGCCCTCCAGATAGCGCTCGGCCCGCAGATCGTTCATGCGCGCGTAGCTCAGCGGACCGAGAAGCCGTACGTTCTCGGGCGGGAACCGCTCGTCCAACCGCTCCCAGTCCACGAGCGGCAGGGACAGGAACGTATCGGAGCCGCGATAGGCCGCGTCGACCGTGAATCCCACCACCCTATCCCGTGCGTAGAGGTCGAGGTACGCCTTGGCAACCTGGGCAACCTCGCCTGCTCCGAAAATCACGATATCTGCCATGCATCCGAACCGCGTTGCTTCCTCGAAACCGCTCCGTGCCCTGCGGCGGCCGACCACTGCCTTCCCCGATCTGCGCACCGGTGCAGGATGCCCGAGTTCCCCGGGATGCCCCGACCGTGCGATCCATGCCGCAGAGCGCGGGTATATTACTCCGGCACCTGCGGCACGCCCCGGGTGCTTTCGGGGGGCGAGCCGGGAGGTTCCGGGCAGGCCCCCGCTTCGGGCCGCGGCACCGCTGTCGCCCTTACCCGCTGACATCGCCCGTTCCTCGATCTCATGCCGACCCTGGACCGCTTCTTCTTCCGCCTCGCGTGGGTTTTCATCGCCGCAGCCTTGCTCATGGTGCTCTGGCGATGGCTCCCCTATCTCGAATCGCTGTTCATCCGCGCACCGGACGCAACGCCCCGGGCGGTACTGGCGCGTGGCGAACTGGCGTCGGACGAACGCAGCACGATCGAGCTGTTCGAGCGCACGCGCGATTCGGTGGTGTTCATCAGCACGGCAAGCCAGGTGAGGGATTTCTGGACACGCAATGTCTTCACGGTGCCGCGCGGGACGGGGTCGGGATTCATCTGGGACGAAGCCGGCCACGTCGTCACCAACTTCCACGTGATCCAGTCGGCAAGCCAGGCGACGGTGAAGCTCGCCGACGGGCGCAACTACAACGCCGCCCTCGTAGGAGCCTCCCCGTCGCACGACATCGCCGTACTGCGCATCGGCGTGGGCTTCAAGCGGCCGCCCCCGGTGCCGATCGGCGAGAGCCGGGGGCTCAAGGTGGGGCAGAAGGTCTTCGCCATCGGCAACCCCTTCGGTCTCGACTGGACGCTCACCACCGGCATCATCTCGGCCTTGGACCGGGCGCTCGCGGGCGAAGCCGGACGGCCCATCGAACACCTCATCCAGACCGACGCCGCCATCAACCCCGGAAACTCCGGCGGCCCGCTGGTCGATTCCGCCGGCCGGCTCATCGGCATCAACACCGCCATCTACAGTCCCAGCGGCGCCAGTGCCGGCATCGGCTTCGCCGTCCCGGTGGACACGGTGAACCGGGTGGTGCCGCAACTCATCGCGCAAGGCAGGTACGTGCGCCCCGGCCTGGGCGTGCAGATCGACGAGGAGCTCAACCGCCGCCTCTCGCGGTTGCTGGACATCGAGGGCGTGGTGATCCTGCGGGTGGAGCCGGGTTCGGCCGCCGAGCAGGCCGGGCTCAAGGGCGTGACGGTCACGCAGAGCGGCACGGTGATCCCCGGAGACGTCGTGGTGGCCCTCAACGGGCAGCCCGTGGATTCGGTAAACCGGTTGCGCAGCCGCCTGGACGAACTGCAAGTGGGGGATACCGTCGAGCTCACCGTCCGGCGCGATGGACAGGAGCGCAAGGTGGCGGTGGCGTTGCAGCCCGGCACGTGACGAAGGGCCGGCGCCGGTCCCCGGAGTGACCCTGCCATGTCGCTATGCAATAATTCCGCCGTTCCTCCTTTTCTGGCGCGCGCGGTTCCATCGGCCGCGCCAGTTCCAACCGCGGACCGGCATTGCGGTGCGTGTACCCCGCTCGAACAGGCCCATGGCTGAAGACGACTATCTCGAACCCGAAGACGAATACGGTTGCCGGCAGATCCTGCGGGTGAACGGCGACACGGCCGATATCGCGCAATTCCGCCGCGACCTCGAAGAAAGCGAACGCTGGGGCAACGAACTCGACTGGTTCCTGCGCTTCGGCGATTTCGATCCCGTTCCCGATCCGCTCTTCACCGACTCCGCCCGCACCATGGGCCGGCTGTGCGCCTACTTGCGCGAACGCTGGGGCGACTACGCCGATTCCAGCCACCCGGTCATCATCGTGTCCCAGGCCGATGACAGCGTGGCCTACGAGTTCTTCACCAGCCGCACTCCCCTGCTGGGCCTGGTGCGCATGCTCTCCGCGGAGTTCACCAAGCTGCGCTTCTCGCTGGAATACGGCTATCCCGACGGCAATGGCTACGACGGGCAGGTGGTCTACGAGCGCGGGGAGATGAGCGACGGGCTGGAGGAGACCTACGAGTACATGTCGCATTCTGACTTCGAGGAATTCGCGGGGTTCGATGTGGGCGACGGCAAGCTCAAGATCGTCTGCCAGTCGAAGGGCGGGACGGAAGCCGAAGTCGGCGACCTCAAGTCCGGGCGCTGGGACCTCTCCTTCGCCGTGGAGACCGCTTTGAAGTGGGGCCAGGCCGCGGTGAGCTTCTTCGTCTTCCACCACGAGGCCTACACGTGCGACATCGAGTCGTACCGGGGCATGGACTCGTTCGTGGTGAACGTGGGTTTCGAGCGGACCGAACTGGGCGAACCCGCGCGTCCCGTGGTGGTGGGCGTGCTCGAACAGACGCATGCTTCGCGCGCTCCGGACTTCCAGCGCGCGGTTCAGGGGACGGAACATCAGGCGCGACGCATCCTGCTGGCGTCGGGCGGCTTCCTCATGGAACTCGCGCTGCGACAGGCTGGCCGACCCTTACTGGCACATCGATCAGCTGAAGCTTCGCTGCTACCGCGACGCCTCGAAGAAGGTGATCGCCATCGTGTTCGACGCCGCGGCGGACGCCACGAGCCGTCCCGCTTCGACGCCGCAACCGCGCATGAAGGGCGGCAAGGTGTACATGTTCCCCGATTCGAAGACACGCCACTAGCGCCTCGACGCAGACGAATTCTTCATCGCCGCGCTTCCGGCGGGTTCGCGCGGCAGGGCCCCTGCGGTGGCAGTCCTGCTGGCGGGAATGCCGCGCATACCGCAACGTCCCGATGATGCCCCGGCGGCGCTTCCCTCAGGAGACGCGTTTCAGAAAGACGGACATCTCCCGCGAAGCCTGCTTGTCGCCGTTGGCGTCCGCCACCTGGATGCCTTGGCGGTAGGCATCCGCGGCGGCGGACTTCTGCCCTGCCGCCTCCCACGCCTTGCCCAGCAGTTTCCACGCCGCGGAGTAGTGCGGGTCCAGTTCGACCGCCTTCCGGAGATGTGCCGTGGCCGCGGCCGCATCGCCGCGCTTCAGATGTTCGCTGCCGAGACTCAGGCGAAGCATCGCCGAATCCTTGCCTGCCGCCAGCAGTTTCTCCAGCCGTTCGAGCATCGCCTCCCCTTCGCAGGCCCACCGCCGCCATCGCGGCGATAACGATCAGATCTCGATCTGCGTGCCGAGTTCGACCACGCGGTTGGTGGGAATGCGGAAGAAGTCGGTGGCGCTGCCGGCATTGCGCGACATGGCCGCGAAGAGTTTCTCGCGCCACAGCGCCATGCCGGGGGCGTTCGTCGGCACGATGGTCTGGCGCGACAGGAAGAACGAAGTGGTCATCATCTGGAACTCCAGCCCCAGGGTGTTGGGGAGTTGCAGCGCGGCGGGGAGATCGGGTTCGTCCTTGAATCCGTAGCGCACCGTGAGCCGGTAGAAATCGTGGCCCAGGGACGCCCCTTCCAGCCGCTGCGATTCGGGGACGAACGGCACGTCTTCCGTGATGACCGTGAGCAGCACCACACGCTCGTGGAGCACCTTGTTGTGGTTGAGGTTGTGCAGCAGCGCGTGGGGAACACCTTCCTTGCCCGCCGTGAGGAAGACCGCCGTGCCTTCCACACGCGGCGGCGGGCTGATGGCCAGGGAGTCGATGAACGGCTCCAGCGGAATCGCGCCCGGACGCAGGCGCGCGAACAGGATCTCGCGCCCGCGCCGCCACGTGGAGATGAACGTGAACACGACGGCCGCGATCGCCACCGGGAACCAGCCACCCTGCAGCAGCTTGATCGAATTGGCGCTGAAGAACGCGAGGTCTATGGTGAGGAAGAACCCCGAAACGGCGAGCGCCAGCAGCTTGTTCCACTTCCACAGGCGCGTGAACACGAAGAACAGCAGCACCGAGTCGATGGCCATGGTGCCCGTCACCGCAATCCCGTACGCGGAAGCGAGCGCACTGGACGACTGGAATCCCAGTACGAGCGCAAGCACCGCCGCGAGGAGCACCCAGTTGATCCAGGGCATGTAGATCTGGCCCATCTCCTTCTCGGAGGTGTGCCGGACAGCCAGACGTGGGCAGTACCCGAGCTGGATCGCCTGGCGCGTGAGCGAATAGGCACCGGAAATCACCGCCTGCGAGGCGATCACCGTGGCCATGGTCGCCAGGATCACCATGGGGTAGAGCGCCCAGGACGGAACCATGCGGAAGAAGGGATGTTCGACTGCGCCGGGGTCGCGCAACAGCAGGGCTCCCTGGCCGAAGTAGTTGAGCACCAGCGCGGGCGCCACGAACGTGAGCCAGGCGAGACGGATGGGCTTCTTGCCGAAATGACCCATGTCCGCATAGAGCGCCTCGGCGCCGGTCACGGCGAGGATCACGGTGCCCAGCGCGAGAAAGCCGATCATCCGGTTGTCAGCGAAGAAGCCCAAACCGTAGGCCGGATTCAGAGCCAGCAGCACGTGCGGATTGAGGACGATCTGCGCGATGCCCAGCGCGGCCAGGACGATGAACCACAGGGCGGTGATGGGCCCGAAGAACGCCCCCACGGCAGCCGTGCCCTTCGCCTGGACCAGGAAGAGCCCGATGATCACGACGATGGTGATCGGCAGGATGTACGGTTCGAAGACCGGCGTGGCGACGTTGAGTCCTTCCACGGCGGAGAGCACGGAGATGGCCGGGGTGATCATGCTGTCGCCGTAGAACAGCGCGGCGCCGAACATGCCCATGGTCATGAGGAGCCAGCGGCTGCGGGACCCTGCCCGCGTGGTCCCCACCACCAGCGCCATGAGGGCCATGATGCCGCCCTCACCCCGGTTGTCGGCGCGCATGACGAGCGTGACGTACTTGAGTGTCACGATGATCATGGACGACCAGAAGATGAGGGACAGCACGCCCAGCACGTTGTCGTGGCTGAGTCCCACGGCGTGCGGGCCGCCGAAGGCCTCCTTCATCGTGTAGAGCGGGCTGGTGCCGATGTCGCCGAAGACCACGCCGATCGCGCCGAGAGCGAGCGCGGGGAGACTGCTCTTGTGGGCGTGGCCGCAGTCGAGTGGTTCGACGGGTGCGGGAGCCGCGGGCGGGACGTCTTGCCCGGGCGATTCCTGAGAAGGATCCGACATGCAGTCTCCGTGGACTGGGCAGCGGGGCGCGATGTTAGCACCAAGGTTCTGCCGCGTGTTGCGCCGCCGCATCGCCGTTGAGGTGCCTGCGCGTTGCGCATACCATCGGCGCCAGACACCCGTCATGGAGGCAGCATGCGTACCAGAATCCACACGACCGGCGCACCGAAGGCGCTGGGCACCTATTCGCAGGCCATCGCCGCCTCAGGCGCGATCTACCTCTCGGGTCAGATAGGACTCGACCCGGCCACCGGCGAACTCGTTCAGGGCTTCGAGAACCAGGCCCACCGGGTGTTCCGCAATCTTGCCGCAGTCGCGGCCGAAGCAGGCGCATCGCTGAACGACGCCGTGCGGGCCACCGTCTTCATCCTGGACTTCGCGGATTTCCCGAAGCTCAACGAGATCATGGGCCAGTACTTCAGCGAACCCTACCCTTCGCGCTCCACCGTGCAGGTGGCGGCCTTGCCGAAGGGGGCGCTGATCGAGATCGATCTGATCCTGGCGAAGCCCTGACCGTCCCGCGGGCGAGCGGGCGCGCGAATGCCGTCGACGCAGAAGGCCGCAGGGGAAGGCGATCTGCCGGGGTTCGCACCGGCACTCGCCGGCAAGCTTTCGAAGCTGGGTGTCCGCCGGGCCTTCGATCTCGTACTCCATCTGCCGCTGCGCTACGAGGACGAAACCCGCGTGCTGCCGATCGCACGGGCGCCGTCGGGGCTCGCGAGCCAGATCGAGGGCGTGGTGTCGGATTGCGATGTGAAGTACCGGCCTCGCCGGCAGCTCGTGGCCCGGGTGCGTGACGACTCCGGCGAGGTTGTCGTGCGCCTGCTCAACTTCTATCCGAGCCAGCAGAAGCAGCTTGCGCCGGGCAACCGTGTCAGGCTGTGCGGCGAGATCCGCGGCGGCTTCTTCGGCGCCGAGATGATTCACCCGCGCATCCGGGTCGTGACGGAGTCGACGCCGCTGCCCGACCGGCTCACGCCCGTGTACCCCACGACCGCCGGGCTCTCCCAGTTCGCGCTGCGCCAGGCCGTTCATCGCAGTCTGGACGAGGCCGATCTTTCCGATACCCTGCCGGCGGCCCTGCTTCGTTCGATGGGCCTGCCCGGCTTCGAAGCATCGATCCGGCTGTTGCATGATCCTCCGCCCGATGTGCCGCTCGAGCGGCTCGAGTCGCAGGAACATCCGGCGTGGCGGCGGGTCAAGTTCGACGAACTGCTGGCCCAGCAGCTATCGATGCGCCTCCATCGCCGCAAGCGGGACACCACCCGCGCCCCGCGGCTCAAGCCCGGTTCCGACCTGGCCGGGAAGCTCCGCGAGAGGTTGCCCTTCACCCTCACGGGTGCGCAGGAGCGAGCGCTGGCGGAGATCCTGCACGACCTCGCGCAGCCGCTTCCCATGCAGCGGCTGCTTCAGGGCGACGTCGGCAGCGGCAAGACCATCGTGTCCGCACTCGCGGCGCTGGCCGCCGTCGATGCCGGCTATCAGGTCGCGGTGCTGGCACCCACGGAGATCCTCGCAGAACAGCATTTCGCGAAATTCCACCAGTGGCTCGCGCCGCTGGGACTGGAAGTGGCCTGGCTTTCGGGCAGTCTGGGCGCCAGGGACAAACGCGCTGCGCTCGAGGCGGTGGCGACGGGCCGTGCGGCCGTCGCCGTCGGCACCCACGCGTTGTTCCAGCAGCAGGTGGCGTTCGCGAATCTCGCGCTCGCCATCGTCGACGAGCAGCACCGTTTCGGGGTGCATCAGCGGCTCGCCCTGCGGCTCAAGGGCGCGGCAGGCGACGAGCTTCCGCATCAGCTCATGATGAGCGCCACCCCCATTCCGCGCACGCTCGCCATGAGCTTCTACGCCGATCTCGACGTGTCGGTGATCGACGAGCTGCCGCCGGGGCGTACGCCGATCGTGACCAAGCTCGTGTCCGAATCGCGGCGGGACGACGTGCTCGGACTGGTCCGCTCCACCTGTCTTGCTGGCGGACAGGTCTACTGGGTCTGCCCGCTCATCGAGGAATCCGAGCAGTTGCAGTTGGCGACCGCCGTGGAGACTCACGCGACGCTCTCCGCGACGCTGGAGGAACTGCGTGTGGGGCTCGTGCACGGCCGTCTTTCCGGCACCGACAAGGCCGCCGTGATGGACGCGTTCAAGCGGGGCGAAGTACAGCTGCTGGTGGCGACCACCGTGATCGAGGTCGGGGTGGACGTCCCCAACGCCTCGCTCATGGTGATCGAGCACGCGGAACGCATGGGTCTCGCCCAGCTGCACCAGCTGCGCGGACGGGTGGGACGCGGCAGTGCGGAATCGGCGTGCGTGCTGCTGTACCAGCAACCGCTGTCGGAGACGGCGCGGGCAAGGCTGCGGATCATCTTCGAGAACACCGACGGATTCGCGATCGCCCAGGAGGACCTGAAGCTGCGTGGTCCCGGGGAGCTGCTGGGTGCCCGGCAGAGCGGAACGCCCATGCTGCGCTTCGCGGATCTGATCGCCGACGTGGACTTGCTGGAAGCGGCTCGCGACCGTGCGGAGTCGCTGCTGCGCGAACATCCCGAGACCGCGGCACGCCACGTGGACCGTTGGCTGGGCGGGAAGGAAGAACTGCTGCGGGTGTAGAAAAAGAGCGAGCCGGCAGAGGGGGTCCCTGTGCCGGCTCGCGTCAGCCGCGCGTCATGTCACTGCGCGGCCGAGGGGGTGGATCGGCTTCAGGCGGCCTTCGCGCGGCGACGGGCGACGAAACCCAGGATGCCCAGGCCCAGACCCATCATGGCGTACTCGGAAGGCTCCGGAACCGCAGCCACGGCGAGCACGTCGAGACGGCCACCATTGGCGTTGTTGATGGGAGTGCCCCACCAGTTGGAGTTGTCCTGAGCGATGCCCTGATTGGTCGAGCGGATCTTGATCCAGGCGAACGCGTCGGGAAGGGAAGGATCGTTCGTGTTGTTCACCTGGTTGGCCAGCAGGCTCGCCACGGAGATGTTCGTCGTTCCCGGTGCATTGAAGAGATCGACTACCGTGGTACCGGTCGACTGGTTCATGGTTCCGGAGTTGCCCCAGTTCAACTCTTGCTCGAAGGACGGATCGCCCTGTGCTGCGCCCCATCCGTTCGTGGCGCCGTTCTCTTCCCATTCGATGCCTCCGCTCAAGGGAACACCACTCACGTTGGCGAAGGTGTAACGGGTCGCTGGACACGTCGAACCGTGCCGGGAAGTTGAGCTCGAACGCAGAAATGAAGATCGTGACCGCCGACCGCGTCAGCGTCGGCGAACTGGCTCAGACCGTTGGGCAGCAACTGAAATGTGGCGCGCACCGGCATCGTTGGCCAGATCTTCCAGATCCAGGCGGGCGACGGGAACCGCGGTGCCACCCGAAGCCGTCGCGAAGTCGCCTTTCAGGTTGGTCGCCATGTAATTGAAGATGAACGAGGTGCTGTCCGCGCTGGCGGCGGAAGCGGCGGCGCCCAGGGTCAGGGCGAGAACTGCGGCTGCGGCTTTCTTCATCGTGAGGTCCCTCTAGGTTCGTTGAGGCGTCGGTCCTCGACCGGCGCCGCGACGCGGCCCATCGTGAAATCTTTCAATCCCGTGACTTCCGTCGATCGCCCGGCAAGACTATGTGCGCGGCCCAGAGGGAAACAGAGTGCGAGTCCTGGGCGCGATCGGGATTCCTTCCTGCATGCGATATGAATGATTCCCGAGTAGCGGAGGACGCGACCCGCCGATGGCAGAAAGGGCGCGGGTGCTATCATCGATCGCCGAATCAGCAGACTCGCCAATGCCAGACTCGTTCGCGAAATCGCCGGCGGATCGGTCCGACCGAAACCGCTGGTGCGCCGATCCCATCGCCGGGGTGTCTGCCGCGCGTGACCATCCCGCCTCCCTGACCGGCAGCCGATTCCCGCATCCGCACCCATCGAGCACAGCCAGCACGGCGCGTGCAACCACCGCGCCCACATGACCACGACCGAGTTCCGCCTGTTCCCCAAGGCCCTGGTGCTGACCAACACGCACCACTTTGCCGGCACCGACATCATGGCCCGCAGCCTCGCCGCGGGCCTCGAGGCGAACGGGTTCGACACCTCCATCGCCAATGTCTACGACAAGGACTCGCAGGCGATGGTGCAGGCGCTGCTGGACCCCGAGACTGCGCTCATCATCACGACGGGAACATTGCCGCTGCTGGTGCGGATCAACGACCAGCCGATCTGGCGCGCGATTCCCGACCACCGCAGTTCGTCACCTACATCATCGACCAGTGGCCCTACGACCACGTGCGGGTCGAGCCTTTCCGCCAGTTCATGGCGGACTGGGAGGCGAAGGCCCCCAACCTGCACATCGCGAGCCTCGAATACAACAACGCGAAACTGATCGGCGACCGCGCGTACTACTTTCCGACCGGGGCATACGGGGCCCCGCGGCGCACCGCGCCCAAGCACTACCCTGACCGCCTGATGATCTGGGCCTCCGTGAAGACGGAACTGCACGTCACGCCCGTCCACGACGAGTTCGAACCGACCCTGCGGGACAACAATCACTGGGGGTTCGACGAGGACCGCATCAGGCGCATCGTCGAGGCCGTCCGGCACACGGCCACCCCGCACAGCCTCACCGCGTTCGCCGAGGCCTTCGAGCAGCCGGTGGAGACGCTGACGGTCAAGGAAGCGCTGCCGGCGCTCTCCGCGCTGGACGCATGGATGAAACGCTACCGGCGGGTCAAGGTGGTCCGCGCGCTGCGCGGCATGCCGGTGGACATCTACGGCAAGAACTGGGGACCGTACATCGAGGGCTCGAAGACCATGCGCCTGCTGACGCCGGTTCCGGATCACAACCACTCGTTCAGCCACATCTGCCAGCACTATGCGGGGCTGGTCAATTTCGATCCCAATTTCGGACACGGGACGAACGAGCGCGTGGTGACCGCGCTGCGCCTGGGCGTGCCTTCCGCGAACAACTTCAACGTGCGCACCGACGGTTCCGCCGGCTGCTTTCCCTACGTGTTCAGCGACGAGTCCATATGCTTCGCGGCGGAACAGGTGCTGCGCTACCGGGGAGAGGTCCCGCCGGATGCGACACTCACCTGGGAGCACGTGATCGACCGGCTGCTCATCGACATGACCCGTCGCCCGTGAGGCGGATGGCCCCGCGACCCTGCCCGCTCTCATGACTCCGCTCCCGGTATCGGCGCTGTCCGGAATGCTGGGAGTCTGCGCGTTCTGGCTCGCCCTGGGCGTGCTGGGGCTGCTGCTGAGCAAGGATCGCGATGGCGTCCGCCTGCTGTTCCCGGCGAGCGCGATCGCCGGCGCGCTGATGGCGTGGATCGCCGGCACTGCGCTGGGCCAGGCCCCCATGACGGTGACGCTCCCGGCGGGACTGCCCGGACTGCCCTTTCATCTGCGCCTGGACAGCCTGTCCGCCTTCTTCCTGCTCGCGCTGGGCCTCGCCACCACGGGCATCTCGCTCTCCAGCACGGGCTATTTCCGGGCGGGGACCACGTCCAGCCCCGGGGCCACCTTTCTCCAGTACCACCTGTTCGTCGTGGCGATGGTGTTCGTGCTGCTGGCCGACGATGCCTATGCGTTCATGGTGGGTTGGGAAACCATGGCGGTCGCCTCGTACTTCCTGGTCACGACGGATCACCAGCACGCCGAGATCCGCAGCGCCGGATTCCTGTACCTGCTGATCGCGCACGTCGGGGCCGTGGCGCTGCTGCTGTGCTTCGGCGTGCTGCGCGGCGACGGGGCCTATACGTTCGATTCCATGCGTGCCGCCGGCCACACCCCCGGCTGGGCCACGATCGCCTTCGGACTCGCGCTCTTCGGATTCGGCGCCAAGGCCGGCTTCCTGCCGCTGCACGCCTGGCTGCCGGAAGCGCATCCGGCAGCGCCGTCGCCCGTGTCCGCCCTCATGAGCGGCGTGATGCTCAAGACGGCGATCTACGGTCTGCTGCGGGTCACCTTCGACCTGCTGCGCGTGCAGGGCACGGGCTGGGGAGTGGCGGCCCTTGCGGTGGGATTGGCAGGGGCGCTCTTCGGAGTGATGTTCGCCGCGGTCCAGACGGACATGAAGCGGCTGCTTGCCTATTCGTCCATAGAGAACATCGGCATCGTGCTCGCGGCGACCGGTCTCGCCATCGTCTTCCGTTCCTACGGCATGACCGCGCTCGCCGCCCTCGCGTTGATGGCCGGGCTGCTCCACTGCCTCAACCACGCCCTCTTCAAGAGCCTGCTGTTCCTCGCCACGGGGGCCGTCATGCACTCCCGTCGCAGCGCAGCCTGGGTCGCCTGGGGGGGCTCATCCACCGCATGCCCTGGGTCGCCGGTGCCGCGCTCGTGGGCACGCTCGCCATAGCGGGGCTGCCGCCGCTCAATGGTTTCGTTTCCGAATGGATGCTGCTGCAGGCCTTCCTGCTGTCGCCCGAGTTGCCCGATTCGTACCTGCGCATGCTGGTCCCGGTCGCCACGGCCGCGCTGGTGCTCGCCGCGGCGTTCGCGGCATACGTCATGGTGAAGTTCTACGGCGTGGTCTTTCTGGGACAGCCGCGCGAGGAGTCGCTGCTGGACGCGCACGATGCCGATCCCTGGCAGCGGGCGGGCATGGTGTTCCTTGCCACATGGTGCATCTTCATCGGGCTCGCGCCCACACTCGTCCTGAGACGTGTCGACGCCGTGGCCGAGTTGCTGCTGGGAGAAGGTCTGGGCGAAAAGCTCGGCAGCGGCTGGCTCTTCCTCACACCGATCTCGGCAGAGCGCGCCAGCTACAGTCCGGCCCTGTTCATGGGGGTGGTGGGCGGCGTCGTGTTCGCCACCTACCTGTTCGTCCGCCTGCGCTACCGCACCCGCACCCGACGCGGACCGGCCTGGGATTGCGGCTTTCCGGCACAGACCCCGCGCATGCAGGACACTGCAGAAGGCTTCGGCCAGCCGGTCAAGCAGATCTTCGAACCTTTCTTCCGCATCGAGCGGGTGATGCCCGAGCCATTCGATCCGGCGCCCCGTTACTGGTCTCGGACCGGCGACCGGCTCTGGCACGCGTTGTACCTGCCCATCGGACGCGCGGTGGAGCGCATCTCCACGCTGATCGCGCGGCTTCAGCATGGCCGCATCCAGTGGTACCTGGTCTACAGCTTCGTCACCCTGCTGGCGTTGCTCGTGGTGATCCGGCTATGACCCTCTGGCATCCCCTCGCCCACCAGATGCTCGAAGCGCTCGTCGCGCTGCTGCTCGCGCCGCTCGCGATGGGGTGGGTCGCGCAGTGCCGGGCATGGCTGCAGAACCGCACCGGACCCGGCGTCATGCAGCCCTACCGGGTGCTCGCGAAGCTCCTGCGCAAGGAGGCGGTGGTCGCCCACGGCGCCTCGGCCCTGTTCCGTCTCACGCCCTACGTCGTGTTCGCATGCCTCGTGCTCGCTGCCAGCATCGTTCCCATCCTCGCCACCGGCCTGCCCTTCGCACCGGCGGCCGACGTGATCGCGCTCGTGGGACTGCTGGCCCTGGCCCGGGTCTTCATGGCACTCGCGGCCATGGACGTGGGTACCGCCTTCGGTTCGCTGGGCGCCCGCCGCGAGATGCTGGTCGCGGCGCTCGCCGAGCCTGCGCTGCTCATGGTGTTCTTCATGCCTTCGCTGATCGCACGGTCCACATCGCTGACGACCATCGTCGAAACCCTGGCCCACCGCCCGTTCGCCCTGTACCCGAGCCTCGCCTTCGCGGCCGTGGCCTTCGTGATGGTGCTGTTGGCGGAGAACGCGCGCATCCCCATCGACAATCCGGCCACGCACCTCGAGCTCACCATGATCCACGAGGCGATGATCCTGGAGTACTCGGGACGGCACCTCGCGCTGATGGAATGGGCGCACGCGCTCAAGTTCGTCGTGTACGCCACCATCGGCATCGCGCTGTTCCTGCCGTGGGGGATCGCCGAGGCGGGCGACATGCCGCGCCTGCCCCTGGCCTTTGCCGCGCTGGTCGCCAAGCTGGCGGCAGGCGGGGCGGCGCTGGCCGTGGTGGAGACCGTCTCGGCCAAGTTGCGCATCTTCCGCGCGCCGGAGTTCCTGGCCGCCGCTTTCCTGCTGGCCGTGCTGGGCATGCTCACGCACGTACTCCTGGCCGGATGAGGCGCGTGCGATGAACCAGGTCATCAACTTCCTCGCCGCGCTGCTCCTGCTGGTCTCGTTCGCCATGCTGTCGCAGCGCCGCGTGCTGGGCCTGGTGCAGCTCTTCGCCACGCAGGGCCTGCTGCTGGCGGCCGCCACGCTGCTCACGGGATGGGCGACCGGTCAGACGCACCTGTACTACTCCGCCGCGCTCACGCTCGCGCTCAAGGTCGTCGCGCTGCCGCTCATCCTGCGCCGTCTCGTGCGCCGTCTGGAGATGGCCGGTGGCGTGGAACCGGTGCTGAACATCCCCGCCACCATGCTCGTGGGCGTGGCGCTGGTGATCGTGTCGTTCAACGTCGCGCTGCCGATCTCGGCCTTCGCCGGCACCGTGACGCGGGGCACCCTGGGCATCGCCACCGCCTGCGTGCTGCTCGCCTTCCTCATGATGATCACGCGGCGCACGGCGCTGGCCCAGGTGGTCGGGTTCCTTTCCATGGAGAACGGGCTCTTCTTCGCGGCCACCAGCGTGACCTACGGCATGCCCATGGTGGTCGAACTGGGCATCGCCCTGGACGTGCTGGTGGGCACCTTCGTGTTCGGTGTCTTCTTCTTCCGCATCCGCGAGACCTTGACACCCTGGACATCGGGCGCATCGAACGGCGGGAGGAGCGCTGATGTCCGAACTGGTCTTCGTCCTCGGCATTCCCCTGCTCGGCGCCGCCGCCCTCGCCTGGCGCGGCTCGGTCTACCGCGCGCCGGAGATGAACGCGATCCTGTGCGGACTCACGTTCCTCGGCGCGTGCGCGCTCACGCTGCGGGTGATGTCGCAGGGGCCGCGGCTGGCCTTCCACGAACAGTTCTTCGTGGATGCCTTCAATGTCTTCCTGGTCACGCTCACCGCGTTCGTCGCCTTCACGACGGCGATATTCAGCCGGCCCTACATGCGCATCGAGGCCGACCGCGGCAAGGTCGGCCCGGTCGCTCTGCGCCTGTACCACAGCGTCTATCAGCTCTTCGTCTTCACCATGCTGGTCGCGCTCACGACCAACAACCTGGGCATCCTGTGGGTGGCGCTGGAGGCCGCCACGCTCGCCACGGTGCTGCTGGTGAGCCTGTATCGCACGCCCGCGAGCGTGGAAGCCGCGTGGAAGTACTTCATTCTCTGCGGCGTGGGCATTGCCCAGGCACTGTTCGGCACGATCCTGCTGTACCTCGCCGCGGTGAAGGCCACGGGAGCCGGCGGCGACGCGCTGCTGTGGACGCATCTGGACAACGTGAAGGACCAGCTCGAACCGTCCGTGATGGGCATCGCGTTCGTCTTCCTGCTCGTGGGCTACGGCACGAAGGTGGGCCTGGTGCCGCTGCACAACTGGCTGCCCGACGCGCACGCGGAGGGCCCCACGCCCATATCCGCCGTGCTGTCGGGCCTGCTGCTCAACGTGGCGCTGTACGCCGTGGTCCGGTGCAAGGTGCTGGCCGATCCCGCCATCGGCGCGCACGTGACGGGCAACCTCATGATGGGCTTCGGACTGCTGAGCGTCGTGGTGGCCGCCTTCTTCCTGTTCCGACAGAAGGACGTGAAGCGGCTGTTCGCGTACTCGTCCATCGAGCACATGGGGCTCATCACGTTCGCGTTCGGCATGGGGGGAATCGCTGCGAATTTCGCCGGCCTGCTGCACATGACCGTGCACTCTCTCACCAAGTCGGCCATCTTCTTCGCCGTGGGCCATGCCACCCAGAAGGCCGGCACGCAGAACATCGATGACATCCGCGGACTCGTGCACCGCAGCCCGGCGGTGGGCTGGGGTCTCATGATCGGCACCCTGGCCATCCTGGGCCTGCCGCCGTTCGGCGTGTTCTCCGCCGAATTCCTGCTGCTCACGACGGCCATGCTGGAGCATCCGTGGACGACTCCGCTGCTGCTGCTCGCGCTCGGCCTCGCGTTCGCCGCCATCTTCGGCAAGGTACAGCAGATGGTCTTCGGCGTGTCCGATCTGCCCGCACTGCCGCACCGGCCGGCGGGCATTCCGGTGTACGTGCATCTCGCCCTGGTGCTGCTGCTGGGGCTTTACATTCCCCCATATCTCGCCGCGTGGTATCGCGAAGCGGCAAGGATGATCGGCTGACCATGCTCGTCGCCGATCTTCGACTCGACGCGCGTCCCGTACCGGGCGAGGTCCGTGCGTACGCCGTCGACGTGGGCGCCATCGCCTGGCGCGACTGCGCCAGGCGCGTGCGCGAGGGGGGCGGCCGGCTGGTCGCGCTGTGGGGCGCGGACCGGCGGGATCTGGCCGAGGGATTCGAGGTGCGGGCGGCCTACGAGCTTTCCGACGCCCTGCTGTGCGTTCGTCACGCGATGCCTGCCGAGTCGCCGCGCTATCCGGGCCTCGACGCCTGGTTTCCAGCCGCGGCACGCATGCAGCGCAGCGTCCGCGATCTCCTCGGCATCGCGGTTCTCGACGCGCAGGACAGCCGCCCGTGGCTGCGCCACGGTGCCTGGCCCGAAGACGTGCATCCCCTGCGGCGCGACGTGCTGCCACATTCGGCGTTCGAGCCGCACGCGGACCGCTACCCGTTCGTCACGGTGACCGGCGAAGGCGTGCACGAGATCCCGGTGGGGCCGGTCCACGCGGGCACCATCGAGCCGGGACACTTCCGCTTCTCCGTGCTGGGCGAGCGGGTGCTGCGCCTGGAGGAGCGGCTGGGTTACAAGCACAAGGGCATCGAGAAGCGCTTCGAGTCGCTGACGCTCGCGGAGGGTGCCCGGCTGTGCGGCCGGGTGAGCGGCGACTCGACGGTCGCGTACACGTGGGCCTATTGCATGGCGCTGGAGGCGGCCGCGGGATGCACGGTGCCGGCCCGTGCGGCCTGGTTGCGGGCTCTGGCGCTGGAACTGGAGCGCATCGCCAATCATCTGGGCGATCTGGGGTTCATCGGCAACGACGCCGGTGTCGCATTCGGGCTCGCGCAGTTCTCGCGGCTGAAGGAAGACCTGCTGCGCGCGAACGCGGCGTGGACAGGACACCGCTACCTCATGGACTTCGTGGTCCCGGGTGGTGTGGCCCGCGATCTCGACCCGGCGGGCAGGGGGCTTCTCCTCAGGCAACTCGATCTTCTCGAACCGGAACTCGCCCGCCTGCGGGAGATCTACGGCGAACATGCGGGATTGCAGGACCGCCTTCAAGGCACCGGCCGGGTGCCCCCCAGGACGGCAGACGAACTGGGCCTCATCGGGCTCGCGGGCCGGGCCAGCGCACAGCCCCACGACCTGCGGGTGCGGCATGCCGGCGCACCCTACGACACGCTGCGGGTGAATCTCGTGCTGAGACAGGAGGGCGACGTGGCAGCGCGCACCGCCGTGCGCTTCGACGAGGCGCTCGAATCCCTCCGGCTCGGGCGCACCCTCATGGAACGCTTGCCGGAGGGACCGGTGGCGGCGGAATGCGGCGATGCCCCGGCAGGCGCCACGGGCGTCGGATGGGTCGAGGGCTGGCGGGGCGAGGTCTTCGTGTTCCTCGAATGCGGCGACAACGGCAAGGTGCGTGCGTGTCATCCCCACGATCCCTCATGGCAGAACTGGCCGTTGCTGGAACTCGCGGTGCTGGGGAACATCGTTCCGGACTTTCCGCTCATCAACAAGTCGTTCAACCTGAGCTACGCCGGGGTGGATCTGTAGACATGTGGAACCTGCTTCGCCAGATCGCCCGGGTGGGCGTCGTCACCGAACCCGCACCCGTCGCCGATGCAGCACTGCGCACGGCGGCCGAGCGGCTGAAGGCCGCGGTCCTGCGTTCGTTCGATGGCGCGCTGACGATCCGCCACGTCGACGCGGGCTCCTGCAACGGCTGCGAACTCGAGATCCACGCCTGCAGCAATCCGTACTACAACCTCGAGGGGCTGGGCATCCGCTTCGCTGCGAGTCCGCGCCACGCCGACATGCTGCTCGTGACGGGGCCGGTGTCCCGCCACATGGAAGAAGCGCTGAGGCGCACCTACGACGCCACGCCGCATCCCAAGCTGGTGGTGGCCGTGGGTGATTGCGGCTGTACGGGTGGCATCTTCGGCGAGAGCTATGCGAGCTGCGGCCGCGTCGCGAACGTCATTCCGGTGGACGTCCAGGTGCCGGGCTGCCCGCCCACGCCTCTTGCGATCATGCAGGGCATCCTCGCCGCCATCGCTCCGGAGCAATGAAGTGAGCACGTCCCTTCCGGAGCCGGCTCCGCTGCGCATGCCGATGCGGGAACGCCTCGCGCTCTATGCACGCCTTGTCCGGCTGGACAAGCCGATCGGCACGTTGCTGCTGCTGTGGCCCACGCTGTGGGCGCTGTGGATCGCAGGCGAGGGCCGGCCCGACTGGGCGGTGGTCGCGATCTTCGCCGCCGGCACCGTGCTCATGCGCTCCGCCGGGTGCGCGATCAACGACTTCGCCGACCGCGACTTCGATCCGCACGTCAAGCGCACGGAACAGCGTCCGCTCGCAGCACGGCGCATCTCCCCCAAGGAAGCGCTGCTGGTCGCGGCCGTCCTCAGCCTCGTCGCGTTCCTGCTCATCCTGCCGCTCAACGCGCTGGTGATCGCGCTGTCGTTCCCGGCGCTCTTTCTCGCCGCCAGCTATCCATTCACCAAGCGGTTCCTCGCGCTGCCGCAGGCCTACCTGGGCATCGCCTTCGGCTTTGGCATCCCCATGGCGTTCGCCGCGCTCGACGGTGCGCTGCCTGCCATGTGCTGGTGGATGCTGCTCGCCAAGATCTTCTGGACGATCGCCTACGACACCGAGTACGCCATGGTCGACCGCGACGACGACGTGCGGATCGGCATCCGCACCTCCGCCATACTCTTCGGCCGGTACGACATCGCCGCCGTGGCGGCGTGCCACGCCGCGTTCGTGGCGATCATGGCGGCGATCGGAGCGCATGCGGGCCTTGGCGCGTGGTATTTCGCGGGCCTCGCCGCCGCCGCGGTGCTGGCGGGCTGGCAGGTGTGGCACATTCGCGGCAGGGATCGCGGTGCATGTTTCCGGGCGTTCCTGCACAACAACTGGGTGGGAGCCGCGGTATTCGCGGGCCTGCTGCTGGATTCGGCGATCGGATAAGCGGGGAACGGCACTTGGAACTGGAACTGGCGGAGAAGGTGGTCGTGGTGACGGGAGGCAGCCGGGGCATCGGCTTCGCGTGCGCGTGCGCGTTCATCGAGGAAGGCGCGCGCGTGGCCATCGTAGCCCGCGATCCACAGCGTCTGCACCATGCCGCCGCCCGCCTGCACTCGGCCGGCGAGTATCCGCCGATCTCGATCGCCGCCGATCTCACGCGGCCGGACGAGGCAAGACGCATGGCGGACGAGGTGACAGCACAGCTCGGGCCGGTGGACATCCTGGTGAATTCCGCCGGCGCGGCGAAGCGCTACCTGCCCGAGGATCTCGATGCCCAGGCGTGGCATGCCGCCATGGATGCGAAGTACTTCACCTACATCCACGCCATGGACGCACTGGTTCCTGGCATGACCGCGCGGGGCAAGGGGGCGGTGGTGAACATCGTGGGCATGGGGGGAAAGGTCGCCACGCCCATTCATCTCCCCGGCGGGGCCGCCAATGCCGCGCTGATGCTGGCGACGGTCGGACTCGCACATGTGCACGGACCCAAGGGCGTGCGGGTCAACGCGATCAATCCTGGCGCCACCCTGGGCGAGAGGCTTCGCGAGGCGTTGCGCCTGGAATCGCAAGCCCGGGGCGTGAGCGAGGAGGAACTGCTGCGCCAGGGCACGGCGCGCGTGCCGCTGCGGCGTTACGCCACCGACGAGGACATCGCGCAGGTGGCGCTGTTCCTCGCCTCCGATCGCGCCGCCTACGTGACAGGCGCCATCGTCCCGATGGACGGCGGTCTCAACCCGGTGCTCTGACCCCATGCGCTACGCCGACCTGCGCGATTTCATCGCGCAACTGGAACAGCGCGGAGAACTGAAGCGCGTGCGCGCCGAGGTCTCGCCGCGGCTGGAGATGACCGAGATCTGCGACCGTGTCCTGCGCGCACAGGGGCCCGCGGTGCTGTTCGAGCGGCCGGCAGGACACTCGATGCCGGTGCTCGCGAATCTCTTCGGCACGCCGCGCCGCGTGGCGCTGGGCATGGGCGAGGAATCCGTCGACGCGCTGCGGGAGATCGGCAAGCTGCTCGCATATCTCAAGGAACCGGAACCGCCACGCGGGCTGAAGGACGCCTGGGACAAGCTGCCGGTGCTGAAGCAGGTGCTCAACATGGCGCCGAAAGTGGTGTCCTCCGCGCCCTGTCAGGAACAGGTGTGGGAGGGTGCGGAGGTCGACCTCGCGCGCTTGCCCGTGCAGACCTGCTGGCCCGGCGATGCGGGGCCGCTCATCACGTGGGGTCTCACCGTCACACGCGGCCCCAACAAGCCGCGCCAGAATCTCGGCATCTACCGCCAGCAGGTCATCGGGCGCGACAAGGTGATCATGCGCTGGCTCGCGCATCGCGGCGGCGCGCTCGACTTCCGCGATCACGGCATCGCGCGGCCCGGGGAACCGTTCCCCGTGGCGGTGGCCCTCGGTGCGGACCCCGCGACGATCCTCGGCGCGGTGACACCGGTGCCGGACACGCTGTCGGAATACCAGTTCGCCGGTCTGCTGCGGGGTGCGAAGACCGAACTGGTGAAGTGCCTCGGATCGGACCTCCAGGTGCCCGCCTCCGCCGAGATCGTGCTGGAAGGCCACATCGCTCCGGGCGAGACCGCGCTGGAAGGTCCGTTCGGGGATCACACCGGCTACTACAACGAGCAGGACCGCTTTCCCGTCTTCACCATCGACCGCATCACGACGCGGCGCAATCCCATCTACCACTCCACCTACACGGGCAAGCCGCCCGACGAGCCGGCCATCCTCGGCGTGGCGCTGAACGAAGTGTTCGTGCCGCTGCTGGTGAAGCAGTTCCCCGAGATCGCCGACTTCTACCTGCCGCCGGAAGGCTGCTCCTACCGCATGGCCGTGGTCTCGATGCGCAAGCAGTACCCCGGTCACGCCAAGCGCGTGATGTTCGGCATCTGGTCCTTCCTGCGCCAGTTCATGTACACCAAGTTCATCGTCGTGACCGATGACGACGTGAACGTGCGCGACTGGAAGGAAGTCATCTGGGCGATCACCACGCGCGTCGATCCCGCCCGCGATACGCTCCTGGTGGAAAACACGCCCATCGACTATCTGGACTTCGCCAGCCCGGTGTCGGGCCTGGGTTCCAAGATGGGCATCGACGCCACGAACAAGTGGCCGGGCGAGACCCAGCGGGAGTGGGGAACGCCCATCGCCATGGAGGCCGGCGTGAAGAGCCGCGTCGACGCGATGTGGGGCGAGCTGGGGTTGTAGCGCGCGTTCGCCCCTCCGGCTCCCTGCACGAGGCGCCGGCTGGCGAACTCGGACCCGCCCGGCTGCACCGGGTGCGCCCCCCTCTGGCGCCTTCGGGCGGTGCCACCCTGCGTCCCTTGCCGGGGTCGGCCCCGCGGAACATCCGTGCTAGCCTCCGGCGCTTCATTCACCGGTCAGGGAACGTCATGAACGGCGCCGAAAGCCTCGTCCGCACGCTGCTCGCGAGCGGCATCGACACCTGCTTCGCCAACCCGGGCACCTCGGAGATGCACTTCGTCGCCGCACTCGACCGCGTCGCCGGCATGCACTGCGTGCTGGGGCTCGCGGAGACGGTCGTCACCGGCTGCGCGGACGGATACGGGCGGATGGCGGAGAAGCCCGCTGCGACGCTGCTGCACTGCGGCCCGGGGTTCGCGAACGGCATCGCCAACATCCACAACGCCCGCCGCGCGAACTCACCGATGGTCAACATCGCCGGTGACCACGCCACCTATCACCGTCCGCACGACGCACCGCTCACGGCGGATCTCGAGGGGCTCGCACGGGCCTCGTGCCATTGGGTACGCACGAGCGCCTCGTCGAGCCGCGTGGCCGCTGATGGGGCGGCTGCCGTGCAGGCGGCCCTGACCCCGCCGGGACAGATCGCAACGCTGATCCTTCCTGCTGACACGGCCTGGTCGGAGGCAGACGGCCCCGCGGAACCATTGCCCGTGCCAGCGAGAACCCTGGTGGCGCCGGAGACCATCCGTGCCGTCGCGATCGCACTGCGGAACGGACAGCCCGCCTTGCTCTCGCTCACCGGACACGCACTTTCCGAAGCGGGATTGCGCGCGGCGCATCGCGTGGCTTCGGTGACCGGCGCCGCCCTGCGCGGCCCGACGCAGACGCCCCGCATGGCGCGAGGACGCGGCCGCCCGCCCGTGGACCGCATCCCCTACGTCATCGACAACGCGCTCAAGGTGATGGCCGGCATGCGCACCGTGGTGCTGGTGGGTTCGAAACCGCCCACGGCGTTCTTCGCGTACCCCGGCAAGCCGAGTCTGCTGTCCCCGCCCGACGCCAACGTGATGGTGCTCGCGCGGCCCGAGCAGGATGCGGTCGCCGCGCTGGACGCGCTGGCGGACGAACTGGGTGCGCCGCGCAACGTGCCGATTCCCGATGTGCCGCTGCCCGATGGCGTTCCGCGCGGAGCGTTCGCCCCGGACACCTTCGCCGCCCTGTTCGCCACGCTCATTCCGGAGAACGCCATCGTGGTCGAGGACGCCGTCACGTCGGGCCGCGCGCTCTTCGCGCCGACCTTCGGCGCCGAACCGCACGACTGGCTGCAGATCACGGGGGGCGCCATCGGCTGCGGCTTTCCTTGCGCGACGGGCGCTGCCATTGCACAGCCCAACCGCAAGGTGGTGTGCCTCCAGGCCGACGGTGCCGGCATGTACACGGTTCAGGCGTTGTGGACCCAGGCACGCGAAAAGCTGGACGTGGTGAACGTCGTCTTCGCGAACCGCGTGTACAAGATCCTGCACGGCGAACTGCTCGCGGTGGGCGCCAAACCGGGGCCGGCTTCGAACGAACTGTTCGACCTGTCGCGTCCCGACATCGACTGGGTAGGTCTCTCGCAGAGCCTCGGCGTGGAGGCCGTGCGGGTGGATACGCTGGAAGCGTTCGCGGATGCGTTCCGGTCGGCGTCCAGGCAGCGCGGACCCCGTCTGATCGAGTTCCGCATCGGCTGAGGACCGCTCTTCGCGGGTACGAGCGAACGAAGACGCTCGCGCCTGCCATGTCAATATTGCCGGGTAACGACGGGTCCGGACCTCCAGGGTTCTTCGAAACGTTTCATCGATGGCCCTTTTCAGGCGCGCTATCGTTTCTGTCCGACTCGCTGGTCCATGCGCCACTGCAGGGAGTGCCGCGACATGTCCGGCACCTCATGCCGTGCCGGACGCTTCGTCACGTCTTTCCACAGGAGGGACACCCAATGCAGAGTTCGCGCTCGAATCCGCCCAAGCCCCGGCACCCCGCCCGCGCCGCCGCAGCCCTCGTTCTCGCATGCGCCGGTCTTGCGACGGTTCCGGCCTTCGGCCTCACGCTGAACGAAATCCGGACGGCCAGCCTTTCCGGCGACGCCGACGAAGCGTTCTTCGAGCTTGCCGGGTCGCCCGGCCAGAGTCTCGACGGGCTCACCTATGTCGTGATCGGCGACAGCGCGAACTCGTCCACGGGCACGGGAGGCGTCATCGAGTCGGTCACCAGCCTGGCGGGACTCACGATCCAGTCCGACGGCTACTTCTTCGGCGCACGGGCGGGATTCCTGCTCGGAACCCCGGACGCTGAACTGACGTTCACGTTCGAATCGAACGACAACGTGACCCACCTTCTGGTGCAGGGCTTCACCGGCAGCTTCGGCCAGGATCTCGATGCCGACGACGACGGAACGATCGACACCATGCCCTGGACCGGGATCGTGGATGCGGTGAGCATCGCCCACAAGTCTCCGGGCGACACCGGTTTCGACCACGTCTACGGCACCGCGCTGGGCTTCTCGACCGTGGGCCCGTCCGGCTCCACGATCCTGCGGATCCTGCGCGATCCCGATGCCACCGGCCCCTGGATCGTGGGCGAAGCCCCGTTCGGTGAACAGGACTCGCCGGGAGAGATCAACACGCCGGTCCCGGAACCGATGACCGGGTGGCAATTGCTCGCGGGTCTCGCGATCCTGCCCGCCCTGGTGCGGCTGACTCGCCGGCGTTGAACGCCCATGGCCGGCGGGAGCGGAGCGGTCCGCTTCCGCCGGCAGGGCCCCGTGTCACTGCTTCATGAAGTCCCGCACGATCGCGTTGAACTTGGCGGGGTTCTCCATGAACATGAAGTGCGCGCCGCCTTCCGATTCATCGAAGACTTCCAGGCGCGAGCCCGGAATCTGCGACTGCATCCACTGCAGTGCCGATACCTTGAAGAAGCTCGCCTTGCCGCCGAAGATGAGCGTCGGCACGTCGATGGTCTTGTAGAGGTCCCGCCAGTCGGTCATGCAATGGTGGAGCACCAGCCGTGCCGCCGGGTCGCGGGGGAACTTCATGTTCTCGTCCACCGCCCAGGCGAGTTCGTCGCGCGAATAGGCCTTGGTGAACATGCCGCCCAGCAGTCCGGCGGTGAACTCCCTGTCGGACGCGGCGATCTTGTTGCCCAGGTCGTACCACTGGTCGGGATTCATCATTCCGCCTGCCTGGTTCTTCTGCTCGTCGGTCCAGCCGGGGTTGTTGGCACAGGCAGGCACCTGGTCCACCACGATCATCCGCGCCAGGCGTTCCTTGCGGTAGAGGTCCCAGTAACCCCACATGACAGACGCGCCCATGGAATGACCCATGAGCGTGACGTCGCGCAGATTCCTGCGCACGAGGAAGTCGTGCACGTCCTTGGACAGGCGGTGCATGCGGTAACCGTAGTCACCCTTGCTCGATTCACCGTGGCCGCGCATGTCGAGGGCGATGACGCGGTAGCCGTCGGCCAGTTCCATCTGGTGCTTCCACATGGCCGCCGTTTGCGACCAGCCCGGAATCATCACGATGGTCTCGCCGCTGCCTGCCTCGAGATAGTGGAGCTTGTATCCGTCGTTCGTGCGAAACCATCCCTCCTTCACTTCCACCGCCGAAGCGGTTCCATTGCACAGGCTGGCGGTCACGAGCGTGACTGCGGCTACCGCACGTGCCAGCGAACGTCCGATTGCGATTCCCATGTTTCCTCCCTTTGAAGTGTCGGCCCGGTCCCGAGGTGAGCGGAGCCGTTCGCAGTTTATGCCTGCCACTATTGGGAAGGCATCCCGATCCGCCGCGTCCGCGAGGGCATTGGGGATGCGGAAGGCCACCGGGGCGAGCCGGCCCGCGCAGCGGCCCGGTACACTCGCGCCTTCTCCGTTTCCCTTGAGGAAGGCCTGACCGGTCCGTACGGCCGCGGCCGACGTCCATTTCCGTCGCCCCCGCGTTCGCGTCGCCCCTCCCCGGCGGCAACGCGATCCGTGCTCGTCGTCCGGACCTTCCCTGGCACCATGCACATCCACATCCTGGGCATCTGCGGCACCTTCATGGGCGGCATCGCCGTCATCGCCAAGCAGGCCGGCCACACGGTCACCGGCTGCGACGCGAACGTCTATCCGCCCATGAGCACCCAGCTCGAAGCGCAGGGCATCCGCCTCATCGAGGGCTGGGATCCCGCGCAGATCGATCTCGCGCCCGATCTGTTCGTGATCGGCAACGTGGTCACGCGCGGCAATCCGCTCATGGAGGAGATCCTCGACCGCGGGCTCGACTACGTCTCCGGCCCGCAGTGGCTCGCGGAGAATGTCCTTCGGGGCAAATGGGTGGTCGCGGTGGCCGGGACGCACGGCAAGACCACGACCAGCTCCATGGCCGCGTGGATCCTCGAGGATGCGAAGCTCGATCCCGGATTTCTCATCGGCGGCGTTCCGCTCGATTTCGGGGTTTCCGCCCGGCTCACGTCTTCCCCGTTCTTCGTGATCGAGGCGGACGAGTACGACACGGCGTTCTTCGACAAGCGTTCCAAGTTCGTGCACTACCGCCCGCGGACCGCAGTGCTCAACAATCTGGAGTTCGACCACGCCGACATCTTTCCCGACGTGGGCGCCATCGAGACCCAGTTCCACCACCTCGTGCGGACCGTCCCGCGCAACGGTCTCGTCGTGGCGAACGCCGGAGAGGCGGCCCTGGACCGCGTGCTTGCCCGGGGGTGCTGGACTCCGGTCGAACGTTTCGGGGGCGATTCGGCCTGGCAGGCGGCTGCGCCCTCTGCGGAGGGGGCATTCGATGTCGTGCTCGCCGGGACGAAGCAGGGTCGCGTCGCATGGGACCTGCTGGGACACCACAACCGGATGAACGCGCTCGCGGCGATTGCCGCCGCGCGTCATGCGGGAGTTCCGGTGGCAACGGCCATCGACTCGCTCGGCCGCTTCCGCAACGTGAAGCGCCGCATGGAGAACCGCGGCGCGGCGCGGGGCGTGACGGTCTACGACGATTTCGCGCATCACCCCACGGCGATCGCAACCACCGTCGAAGGGCTCCGCCGCAAGGTGGGCCCCGGCAGGATCCTCGCCGTGCTGGAGCCCCGCTCCAACACCATGAAGCTCGGCGTCATGAAGGCGCAGTTGCCCGGCAGCCTCGCCGATGCGGACCGCGTGTTCTGCTATACGGGCGGGCTGGGCTGGGATGCGGCGGATGCGCTGGCGCCGCTCGGGGCGAAGGCTTCCACGCACGAAGAACTCGTTGCGCTGGTCAACGCCATCGCCGCCGAGGCACGGGAGGGCGATTCGGTGCTGGTCATGAGCAACGGCGGCTTCGGCGGCATCCACGGCAAGCTGCTGGAGGCGCTGGCCCGTGGCTGAACTCCGCTATCGCCTGGTCAACGTGTTCGCGGCACAGCCGGCGCTCTCCGGAAATGCATTGTGCGTGTTCGAGGATGGCCGTGAGCTGGGCACCGAGACGATGCAGGCCCTCACGCTGCAGTTCAATCTCTCGGAGACCACCTTCCTCCTGCCGTCGGACCGGGCCGACGCCCGCGTTCGGATCTTCTCCCCGGCGGGCGAGATGCCGTTCGCGGGACACCCTACCCTGGGCACGGCCGCCGTCGTGTCCTCGATGCGCGGTGGTCTGCGGCGCGTGTCCCTGGAGATGCAGGCAGGCGTGATTCCGGTCGAGGTGGACGGAGACCGTTACACACTCACGGCGAATGCGCCGACATCGCGACCCGCGGGGGCCGGCCGTGACGAACTCGCCGCCATGCTCGGGCTGGACGCGAGCGACATCGCCGAGGGCGCGTGCTGGGTCAGCACGGGCATGGAACAGCTCCTCATCCCGCTCGTCTCCGGGGACGCGCTCGAACGTGCCGCGCCGGTTCCGGCGATCGCGGCCCGCTGGGCGAACGACCGCGGGATGATCAAGCTCTATTGCTTCGTCGAAGGTGACACCCCGGAGATGCCGGTGCGCTTCTTCTTCGGCAAGCAGGCCGCGATCGCCGAGGATCCCGGCACCGGTTCGGCCTGCGCCAATCTCGGCGGCTGGCACCTCCTGCGGGGCGGACCGCTGCCGTGGTCCCGCGTTCTGCACCAGGGCGACCGGCTCGGGCGGGCCTGCAGGCTGCACCTCGACGTGGATGCCGCAGGCGCCATCCGCGTGGGCGGCCGCGTCGTGGATCTCGGCGCAGGCGTGTTGCGCGTCGGCACCGCGTGACCGGCACGACCTTGCCGAAGGCGCCTCTTGTCCGCGTGCGTCCCGCAAAGCTTCCGTCCGGCGGCACGCGTTGAGCAGGGCTTCGCTCGGTATCACCTACGGGCTTTGCGCCTACGTGCTGTGGGGGCTGTTCCCGGTCTACTTCCACGCCGTGTCCAGCGTTCCGGCGCTGGAACTGCTCGCCCAGCGCGTCGTGTGGTCCTTCGTGTTCGTGGGCGGCCTCATCGCGTGGCGGATCGGCTGGCAGTGGGTCCCGGGCGTGGTGCGCAGCCCCCGGACGCTGGCGGTCTTCACCGCGAGCGCCGCCATGGTGTTCGTGAACTGGGGCGTCTACATCTTCGCCGTGAGTCATGGCCGGATCGTCGATGCGACGCTCGGCTACTTCATGAGTCCGCTCGTCAACGTGTTGCTGGGCGCGGTGTTCCTGCACGAGCGCCTGCGCTCCCTCCAGTGGATCGCCGTGTCGTTCGCGGCAGGAGGCGTGCTATGGCTCACGGGGTACGCCGGAACGGTGCCGTGGATCGGTCTCGCGCTCGCCGCCGCGTTCGGACTCTACGGCCTGCTGCGAAAGATCGCCCCGCTCGGCGCGTTCGAGGGATTGCTGCTGGAAACCGCCCTGATACTTCCGGCGGCCGGCGTGTACCTCGCCTGGATCGACCACCGCGGCGAATCGGTGTTCTGGAGCGCATCGGCCGGCCTGCAGTTGCTGGTGCTCGCGAGCGGTCCGGTGACGGCCATGCCTCTGCTGTTCTTCGCGGCATCCGCACGACGCATTCCCCTGAGCACGCTGGGCCTCATCCAGTATCTGGGTCCCAGCATCCAGCTCGTGCTGGCCTTGAGCTTCTACGGGGAATCCCTGCCGGCCGCGAAGCTGTGGGGTTACGTCGCCATCTGGGCCGCGCTGGTGCTGTACTCCGCCGAAGGGCTGTGGCAGAACCGCCGGGCAGCCGCCTGACCTCTCCGCTTGCGCCGTGTCCGGCCGCGTGGCAACGTTCGCCGTATCGTCCACTGCAGCGATCCCTCCGATGAAATCCCTTTCCCGTCTTGCCGCCTGCGCGCTTCTCGCCATTGCCGTGCCGTTGTCCGCGACCGCCGAACAGGGCCAGGACGAACTGTGGGAAACGACCATGGCCATGGAGTCCGAAGGCATGAAGATGCCGGCCATGACGCAGACGAACTGCACGCCCAAGGGTGCGCGCGAAGAGCAGCGGATGATGGACAAGAACTGCCGCGTGCTCGAATCGAAGCAAAGCGGCAAGAAGCACATCTTCAAGTTTGCCTGCGAGGACGGCGCCGACAAGTGGACCGGCACCGGCGAGATGGAATCGCTCGGCAAGGACGCGTGGCGCGGCACGATGTCCGCGGCCGGAACGCGCGAAGGCCAGAAGTTCTCCATGAAGATGGACATGTCGGCCAAGCGCAAGGGCAATTGCACCTACGAGGATCCGCGCAAGAAGGTCGAGGCGATGGTCGGGCAGCAGAACGCGATGCTGGCGAAGGAATGCGACAAGATGATCGCTGAGCTCCAGCCCGCCATGTTCTTCGGTGCGCAGGGGCTGCCCGAAGAGTCCCTGTTCTGCAAGGACCGCAAGGCGGACTTCTGCGCCAATGTCACCAAGGTGACGTCCACGATGCGCGACCCGAAGGGCTTCCGCGAAGGGCAATCGAAGTACGACACGCGCTGGCGGGATGCGGCGCAGGCCTGCGGCATCGACCCCGCCTCCATCAGCGGTCCCGTGTGCAGGAGCGCGATCGACGGCAAGGACTGGAACTTCGTCTCGTCCAGTTGCCCCGCGGAAGCTGCGGCGCTGCGCAAGGAGAACTGCGCAGGGCGCACGTACACGTCGGTGGCCGCCAATTTCCGCGAGATGTGCTCGACGCTGGGCGGCCTCTCCTACACGGCCGATCGCGCCGACGCGGCGAAGGCCGCGCCGGCCGGGGGCGAGTCCGCCCCGGCCGAGCCGAAGAAGAAGAGCGCGACCGAGATGCTGAAGGAAGGCGCCGGCAAGCTGAAGAAGTTCCTCAAGTTCTGAACGTGCGGGGCCGCAGCCGGCGCGTTTCCGGGGCGGCCCTTCTCGCGGCGTTCGCCGCGCTGTGGAGCGCGAGCACGGCGGTCCGCGCCGACGCCGACGCATTTCCCGGAATCGCCACGGCCTATCTGGTCCGGGTGAACGGCGAAACGCCCTGGAGCCGCAACAGCGCCAGACCGCTCGCACCGGCGAGTCTCACCAAGCTGATGACCGCGCTGCTCGTCGACGAAGCAGACCAGCCGGACAGCATCGTCACCATCACGGCCCCGGCCGCGGCCGCCACCGGATCCCGGCTGGGAGTGCGCACGGGCGAGCGCTATCGCGTCTCGGCACTGCTTTCCGCCGCTCTCGTTGCATCGGCCAACGACGCCTGCCTCGCCTTGGCGCTCTGGCGTGACGGGACAGAGGACGCGTTCGTGGCCCGCATGAATGCCCGGGCGCAGCAACTGGGTCTTCGCGACACGCGCTTTCGCAACGCGTGCGGCCACGACGCCGCGGGACACGTGTCGACGGCCGCGGATCTGCTGCAGCTCGCGCAGGCGGCCATGGCACGGGAAGCCGTCGCACGCGAGGTGCGGCGTGTCGACGCGGAGATTGCGACGGCCGACAGCGCGCGGCGCACGCGCGTGACCAATCGCAATGCGCTCGTCGGACGCTATCCCGGCGCGATCGGCGTCAAGTCCGGCTTCACGTCGAAGGCCGGCAAGTGCGTGATCGCCCTGGCCCGGCGCCGCGGCGTGGACGCCTGGGTGGTGCTGCTCGATGCGCGCAACCGCTGGTGGGATGCCCACTCGCTGCTCGACCGCGCGTTCGAGTGGCACGCTCGCCGGGCTGCCGCCCCGTCAGGGCCATGACGCCGGCCGTGTCTCCAGACTCGTCACGGCTGCGCACCGTGTCGCTGCTGATGCTGGTGGCGGCCGTCTACGCGGGATCGCTCGGGGCGAGCTTCCAGTTCGACGACTGGAACGTGATCGTCGACAACCCCGGGGTCCATACCTGGACGGCGTGGTGGGATCGGATGCCGGGCATCCGGCCGCTCCTCAAGGCAACGTACGTCGCCAGCTGGGCCGCGGACTGGGGTCCCGCCGGCTTTCGCGCCGTCAACATCGCCCTGCACGCGATCAATGCGTGGCTCCTGCTCCTGGCGGTCGGGCGCGTGCTCCTGCTGTGCGGCTTGCCCGGAGACAGAGCGCGGTTCGCGGCATGGTTCGCGGCGGCAGTCTTCGCGCTGCACCCCGCGCAGACGGAGACGGTCACCTACATTTCAGGGCGATCGGGCGGACTCATGACGACGTTCCTGCTGCTCGCCCTGCTTGCGCACCTGAAGCGCGACGGTTCCCGGCGGCCCGCGGCGTGGACCGCCCTGGCAGTCGCCGCGTTCGTCTGCGCGTTCGGCGCGAAGGAGAACGCCTGGACGTTTCCGTTCACGGTACTGGCGATCGAAGCGGCGCGCACGCAGCGCGGGTCGAGCAGCCCGTGGCGCGCCAGCCTGCCGTACTTCGCCGCACTTCTGTGCGGCGCGCTGGCCGCCATGAGCATCCCGGGATACCGGGCGCTTCTCGGGGCGAGCCTCGAGACGCGGACCGCCGTGGAAAACCTGCTGACGCAGATCGACGGCCAGTTCTACCTGCTGACCCGTCCGCTGCTCGCCCTGCAGACCAATGTGGACCCCGATCTTCCGGTCCGCCGCGGCTGGACGCCGGATCTGTGGCCGGCCGCACTGACGCTTGCCGCTGCAGGCCTCGCGGCCGTGTGGCAGTGGCCGAGGCGGCGCTGGCTTTCGTTGGGAATCATCTGGTACTTCGTGCAGCTCGCGGCCACCAATTCCGTCGTGCCCAGATTCGATGTCGCGAACGATCGCCAGCTCTATCTGGCGCTCGCGGGGCCTGCGTGGATGCTGGGCGCGGCACTCGGCGTCGTGCGCGCCCGCGGTCTTCGCACCACCGCGTGGGTGGCCGTGTTCACCGCGCTTGCCGCCGCGACCGTCTCGCGCAACGGCGAGTACCGCACGGAGACGAGCTTCTGGGAGTCGGCGGCGCGTGCTTCGCCGCGCAAGGCACGGGTGTGGAACAACCTCGGATACGCGCGCCAGACCTCGGGGGACATCCCGGGAGCACGGCAGGCGTACGAACACGCCCTGGAACTGGACCCCGAACACATCAAGGCACGCATCAATCTGTCGACGCTCGAGGTTGCGGCACCCGCCGCCGTCTCGCCGATGCGCTGAAGCTCCGGCGGGCTGCGCCGCTCAGGCGCGCAGAATGTCCTCGAGCGGACGGCGCGGCGACGGCGGCGCGGGAATGGCATAGCCCAGGCGCGCCAGCATCTGCACCGTGAGCCGCGCAGGATCCAGCTTCACGGTGTCGTAGAAGGTGCGCTGCAGCGAGGCCATCTCGGGGTACTCCTGCAGCACCTGGCTCATCGGCTGGAGGGCGAGGCCCCGTGCGGTGGCCTCGAGATGCAGCCGCACGTACGCGCGCCCGGCCTCGACCTGCTGCGTGCGCCCGTTTCCCTCCGTCACGAGCCACATCCAGGCGGCCGCGGTCTGCGCCTGCTCGGAGCCCATCTGCAGAATGCGCTTGAAGGCCGAAGAGCCCGGATCGAGCGGCGCCCTGGGATCGTAGGCGCCGATCGACCGGGCGATGACCGGCATGGCATCGGCGATGGAAATGCCGTCGCGGTGCCTGCGGATCTCGTCCGCGCCCACCCGGGTCAGCATCGCGCTCTCCTGCCACACGCGCGGCGTGCTCACTTCCACCGACCAGGCGGATCGCGCGATCGTCACGACGGCATCGCGGAGCGCGCCGGGCCCGGCGCTCTGCGCCGTGATGCCGTGGACGCTCGCTGCTTTCGCGACGGCGGCGAGATCGTCCGGGTCTGCCGGGCGATCGGATTCGAAGGGACTGCGGTTCGTGTGCCGTCTGCGCACCTGCGCGAACAGCGGGTCGCGCTCGACGCCGGCTTTCCGGGTCAGTGCGATGACCGCAACGGGACGCGTGTCGGGACGAGCGCCGAATTCGCCCTGGGGAAACCACCGCAGGGAAGGTTCGATCCCCCTTTCGCGCAGCGCCATCGCGGCCAGTTCGACAAAGGCGCCGCACCCGATCAGGAGCTGTCGGTAGTACGGATCCGTCTCCTGAAGCGAGCGGGTGAGATCGTAGTGGAGCGCGATCTCGCCGGGGGTGCGGATGTCGGCGATCCACGGCTGCATGTTGTGGGGATTCGGCGCGAGCAGCGCGTGGCTCAGCGCCCAACGGCGCACGTCTGCCTCGTTGTCGGGCGGACCGTTCCATGCAGCGACGGTCTCTCGCGGCATGCCTGCCTGACAACCCGGAACGAGCGCGCCGACGCACAGGACGGCGCCGCCGCCGGCAAGCCGGATGAATCGTCTGCGCACTCTGTCCATGCCTCGCTTCCCTGGCTATCGTCGACGCGACGTTAGCCACAGGACGGCGACATTTCAAGCCGGCGCTGCCTTCGGAAAGAGGGCGATCGAGTGGCGCGGAGCCGGTGGTGGCCGGAACGGGGGAAATTCAGGGTATGACGCCCGGGCCGCGGACATGCCGTCGCGGGATGCGCGAATCGAAAGCCGCCGTGCGGGCGGAGAGCACCGATTGCAGACCGGCGAGCCGCGTCCGGCGGGCAGCGCGACGATTCGCGAGCCGTCCGCGGGACGCGGATGAAGCGGATTACTTCTTTTCGGCGGGCGCGGCAGCCGGGGCGGCGGCATCGGCGGGCTTGGCTTCTTCCGCCTTTGCCTTGGCCTTTGCCTTGGCCTTGTGCTTCTTCATCGGCTTGGCGTCGGCGGGCTTGGCGTCGGCCGCAGCGGGTTCCGCCTTGGCAGCTTCCTCGGCCGCCTGGACGGCACCGATACCGAATGCAAATGCGACAGCCGCGAAGGCGGCAAGCAGCTTCTTGATGCTCATGGAGTTCTCCGAAAAGGCGATCTGGCAGTTCCACCCGGCAAATGACGGGTGGAACGAACGCTAACGCGGGGACCTTACTCGAAGCTTAAGAACGCCTCTTTTCCACCCAGATCGACTTCGGCAGCAGGCAGTGCACCTGCATCGCACCCGCTTCGACGCGCCCGATCCGCGCATCCATGGCAAGGCTCGCCAGCGCGTAGGCGTCGATGCGCTGCATGGACTTGCGATCCGCCACCAGGTCGATCATGCGCATGGCCGCCTGGTTCATCGACTGCATGAGATCGGGGTCCGTGGCGTGCGTCACGAGGTACTTTCGCGTCTCGCCCGTGGGGCGGATACCCGGTTTCGCGCGGGGCCGCTTGGGCAGCATGCAGTACACGCCTTTCACCTGGTTCACCACTTCCGCCACGCGGCAGTCGCCGAACCTGTCCATGAACGAGCGCGCGTCGCCGCCGCTCATGCCCCGTTCGTCGACGAGGAACCGCAGGGTCTCCTCGACGAGGATCTCCAGCGCGCGGTTGAGGTTGCGGTCGTAGCCCACGGTGATCCAGTGCGTCGGCGACTCGATGCGCGGCCACGCCAGCGTCTTGCCCTTGACGACTTCCACCGTGAGGTTGAGTTCACTGAAGGCGGTCTCGATCGCCGTGAGGTTGATCTCGCCGTTGCCCTGCGCGGCGTGGGAATCTCCCGACCACAGCAGCGCGCCGTCGACGAAGACCGGCAACGTGAGCGTCGTCCCGGCGATCAGTTCGCGGATATCCAAGTTCCCGCCGAAAGGGCCGGGCGGCACCGTGCTGTAGCGGCCGCTTTCCGCCCGCGCCACGCCGACGATGCCCGGAAAGGGACGCACCGGAATCTCGATCCCCGGCGCGAACTCGGTGACGCCGCGCTGCAGATCGAGGTAGAAGTGCTTGACCTGCGGCACGGGGAACGCGTCGGGGAACTGACCCAGCTTGAGTTCGCCGGGCAGGTTCCAGTTCGAGCCGTAGTTGCGCGGCACGATGCGATTGATCCTGATGCGCAGCGCATCGCCCGGCATCGCACCTTCCACGAAGATCGGTCCGGTGATGCTGTGCGGGCCGCGGCCGGGGTGTTCCACCCGCAGACGCGTGATCTCTTCGATGGGTACGCCAGGAAGCACCTGGTTGAGCGAGGCCATCATCGTTTCCATGACGACGGTGTCGCCGGAGCGGATGCGCGCCCGGGGCGTCTCGTTCTGGTCGAACCAGCCCCACTGCACGGTTTCGGACGTGGCGGGGAGCAGATACACGCCGCCCTGGTACTGCCCCACCGTGCCGGCCTGCAGCGCCCGGATCTCCGGGCGGGGCGAGGGTTCTTCCGCGGCCCTGGCAGCCCATGGCACTGCTGCGGCGGCGGCGATGCTGCCCAGAAAGCTCCTGCGGTTGGTCATGCAGTTCTCCTGTGACCGGGTGACGGAACGCCCGGTGCGTGCGCAAGCTCCGCGCCACGCCCGTGCATCGGCCCCTGCGCGGGGCGCACCTCGGGCACGCATCGCCGATGCGGCACGATTTTGTGCACCGGATTCGCGGGGCGCACAATCCCGGTGCCCGATCCGGTGTGCCCGGCGCCGGACAAGGTCGTCGAACAGGGAGATGACATGTACCTCTACGTCCACGGATTCAACAGTTCGCCGGCTTCGGTGAAGTCGCGCCAGCTGCACGCCTGGCTGGAAAGCCGTGGCCGCGGCGGGGAGTTCCACTGCCCCGCCCTGTCGCACTGGCCCCGGGAAGCCATGCATCAGCTCGAGGCCCTCGTGCATGGCGCGGACCCCGCCTCGGTGGTGCTGGTGGGCAGTTCGCTGGGGGGGTTCTACGCCACCTGGCTCGCGGAGCAGCACGGTTGCAGGGCCGTTCTCGTGAACCCCGCCATCACGCCGCACATCGGCCTGGAGGCGTTTCTCGGTCCCCAGACGAATCTCTATTCCGGTGAACGGTACGAGCTCACCCGCGAGCACCTGGCGCAGATGGGGGCGTACCACGTCGCACGCCCCACGCGTCCCGAGCGCTATCTGCTGGTCGTGACCACCGGCGACGACCTGCTGGACTACCGCATCTCCACGGCGCACTACGCCGGGTCGCCGCACATCGTCGTGCAGGGCTCCGACCACGGATTCCCCGAGTTCGAGCGCTACATCGACGACGTCGCGCGCTTCGGCGACGCCCGGATCGGGGCGGACCGGCCGGTATAATCGCGCTCCCCTTCCGGCGCTGGTCCGGACCGGAGCGCCGCGGCGCCCGCGGCACTCCAACTCGGTACAGGCTTCACGTGAATGTCTTCTACGAAGAGGACGGCGGCTTCAAGGCCGGGACCGTCCTCGTCGACAACAACACCTTCCTGCAGGTCGAAACGGCGCACGGCAAGCGCAGCAAGGTGAAGGCCAACGCGGTCCTGCTGCGCTTCACCACCGCCAATGTCCTGCAGTTCCTGGATGCCGCGCAGGCCGTCGCGGCGGACATCGATCCCGGCTTCCTCTGGGAAGTCGCGCCCGACGAGGAGTTCGAGTTCCTGGCTCTGGGCCGCGATTACTTCGGCCACGAACCCAAGGCCGAGGAGGCCGCCGGGCTGCTGCTGCGCCTGCACGGCTCGCCCATGCACTTCTACAAGAAGGGCAAGGGCCGCTACCGGGCGGCACCGGAGGATGCCCTCAAGGCCGCACTGGCCAGCGTGGAACGCAAGCGCCTGCAGGCGCTGCAGCAGACCGAGTTCACCGAGAAACTCTCACGGTTCGAATTGCCCGAGGAGTTCCGGCCGAAGCTGCCGGAACTGCTCTACGAACCGGACCGGAACACCATCGAGGTCAAGGCGCTCGAAGCGGCAGCGGCGGCCACGGGACTCACGGCGGTGCATCTGCTCGAGAAGTGCGGCGCGATCCCGTCCAGTTGCGACTACCACCTGAACCGCTTCCTGCGCGCGAACTTCCCCAAGGGGACCGGCTTCGGCAACCTCTCCGCCGCGCCCGCGCTGCCCGAACTGGCCGTTGCCGACGTCGAGGCCTTCAGCATCGACGATTCGACGACGACGGAAATCGACGACGCCTTCTCGGTGGCGCCGCTGCCTTCGGGCGGGTGGCGCATCGGCATCCACATCGCGGCGCCAGCGCTCGGGATCGCCCCGGGAAGCGACGTGGATGCGATCGCGGCCCGCCGGCTGTCGACCGTGTACATGCCGGGTCGAAAGATCACCATGCTTCCCGACGACGTGATCGACCGGTTTACGCTCGCGGAAGGCGGGGAGCGTCCCGCGGTGTCCCTTTACGCGTTCCTCGACGACGATCTGCAGCCCATCGGCTTCGAGACCCGGGTGGAACGGGTGCCCATCAAGGCCAACCTGCGCCACGACACGCTCGAGGCGCTGTTCAACGAGACCACGCTCGCGGAGGGCCGCCTGGAGTTTCCGTTCGGGCAGGAACTCGCACTGCTGCACCGGTTCGCGCGGTCGCTGGAGGTCGCGCGCGGCAAGGCCGACACGGTCCAGGAACGGCAGGACTACAGCTTCTACGTCGACGACGACCGCATCCGCATCGTGGAGCGCCGGCGCGGCGCGCCGGTGGACAAGGTCGTGGCCGAACTGATGATCCTGGCCAATGCCGAGTGGGGCAAGCACCTGGTGGAGTATGGAGTGCCGGGCATCTACCGCGTTCAGGGCGGTGGCAAGGTGCGCATGTCGCTGCAGGCCGGTCCGCACGAGGGTCTCGGGGTGGAACAGTACGCGTGGTCCAGTTCTCCCCTGCGGCGCTACGTGGATCTGCTCAACCAGCGGCAGATCATCGCCACGGCGCTGAACGAGCCGGTGCCCTACGACGAGGACTCCGACGCCATGGTGATCGCCATGCGCGACTTCGAGGCGGCCTACGAGGCCTATGCCGACTTCCAGAGGGTGATGGAACGCTACTGGTGTCTGCGCTGGCTGCTGCAGGAAGGCGTCACGCGCACCGGCGCCGTGGTCCTGCGCGAGAGCCTCGTGCGCCTCGAGCGCATTCCGCTCTTCGCCCGCACCCCCTCCCTGCCGCCCGAGGCCGCGCCGGGTCAGCGGGTGGAAGTGGACATCGCGGATATCGATCTGCTGGGGCTGGAACTCGACTGCCGGTTCGCCGGGCGGGCATGACCCTATGACCGCCGCGGAGGGACCGATAGAATTCGCCGCGCGAATGCCCGCGGCCCTTCCGAATTGAACACGACCGTTCTCGCGCCTTCCCCGGCAGCCGTCGTCCCCCCGCGCTACACCCTGCCCGAACGCGCCCGCAGCCATCTGCTGCCCATCGCCATCGCGCTGTCGCTCGCCGTGCATTGCGTCGTGCTGGTAGTGAAATTCATCCCGCCCGACGCCAGGCTGCTGGAGAACGTGACGCCGCCTCTGGAGGTGGTGCTGGTCAACAGCAAGTCGATCCGCAAGCCGAACCGGGCCGATGCCATGGCCCAGGCGAATCTCGACGGCGGGGGCAACACGGAAGCGAACCGCCGGGCGAAGAGCAACCTCCCTGTCGTGCCGGACGAGACGGATACCGACGAGGTCACGCTGGCGACCCAGCGCGTGGCGAACCTCGAAGCCGAAATGAAGCGGTTGCTGACCCAGTCGAAGTCGCTGACGCCCGTCGACTCGCGGCAGGACAGTCCCGCGCCACTGGAGGAGCGGAGCGACGCCGTGACCAAGGCAGAGTCCGTGCAGGCAAACACGAAGATCGCGCGGCTGGAAGCGCAGATCGCCCGGGAATGGGACCAGTACCAGAAGCTGCCCAAGCGCAAGTTCATCGGCGCCCGCACGGAAGGCGTCGTGTATGCGCAGTACGTGGACGACTGGCGGCAGAAGATCGAGCGCATCGGCACCCACAATTTTCCGGAGGAGGCGCGCCGGCGCGGCCTGTACGCGACATTGCTGATCACCGTGTCGATCCGTTCCGACGGCTCGGTCGAGAAGGTCGACATCGACCGCTCGTCGGGCTCTCCCGTGCTCGACCGCGCAGCGCGGCGCATCGTGGAGCTTTCCTCGCCATTCGCCCCGTTTCCTCCCGCCATCCGCCGCCAGTACGACATCCTCAGCATCACCCGCAACTGGGCCTTCACCCGAACCGACGAACTGGTGACCGAATGACCGACCGCTACGCCGTCATCGGCAATCCCATCGCCCACAGCAAGTCTCCGCTCATCCACGCCGAGTTCGCCCGGCAGACCGGCCAGGACATCGTGTACGAGCGCCTTCTCGGTCCGCTGGGGCAGTTTCGCGAGACCGTCGAGTCGTTCCGCCGCGAAGGCGGATGCGGACTCAACGTCACGCTGCCGTTCAAGCTCGATGCGTTCGAGTACGCCGGCCGGCGGACCGAGCGCGCGCAGGCGGCAGGCGCCGTGAACACGCTGCGGTTCGATGCGGACGGCGTGCTGGGCGACAACACCGACGGCGCGGGGCTGGTGAACGATCTCGCGCGGAACCTGGGCGTGAAGCTCGCCGGCGCGCGCATCCTGCTGCTGGGTGCGGGTGGCGCCGCTCAGGGCGTCGTCCTGCCGCTGCTGGGCCAGGCGCCCGCAGGCCTCGTGATCGCCAACCGGACGGCCGGGAAGGCGCTTTCGCTGCAGCAGAAGTTCGGCAGCCGCGGTCCCGTGGAGGGTTGCGGGATGGATGCGCTTGCGGGCCGGGCGTTCGACGTGGTGATCAACGCGACGTCGGCCGCCATCGGCGGCGAAGCGCCGGATCTTCCGGATGGGCTCTACGCGCCCGGCGCAGTCGCATACGAGATGATGTACGGCAAGGGCGACACGCCGTTCCTTGCGCACGCGGCCGCGGCGGGCGTGACACGCCGGGCGGATGGATTGGGCATGCTCGTGGAACAGGCCGCGGAATCCTTCCACCTGTGGCGCGGCGTGCGGCCGGAGACGGCCCCCGTGCTCGCGATGCTGCGCAGGGGTTGATCCCATGAAGACGGCCCTGCGGCTCGCCTGGCGCGCGCTGGCGGTCTTCGCCGTCCTGCTCTTCGTTTATCAGATCTGGATCTTCGGTCACGTGGTCTGGTGGATCTGGTTCAACCCGTCCACGTCCGCGTTCATGGAAGACCGTCTCGAGATCCTGCAGGAGAAGAACCCGGACGCGGAACTGCGCCACCGCTGGGTTCCGTACGACCGGATCTCGCGCAACCTCAAGCGCGCCATCGTGGCCGCGGAGGACGGCAAGTTCCTCGATCACGACGGCTTCGACTGGGATGCCCTGCAGAAGGCCTACGAGAAGAATCTCAAGAAGGGAAAGATCGTCTCGGGCGGATCCACCATCAGCCAGCAGCTCGCCAAGAATCTGTTCCTGTCGTCCAAGCGCACGCCCTGGCGCAAGCTGCAGGAAGCCGTCATCACGGTGATGCTGGAGACCGTGATGGACAAGCGGCGCATCCTCGAGATCTATCTCAACGTGATCGAGTGGGGCAACGGCGTGTTCGGCGCGGAGGCCGCCGCGCGGTACTACTACCGGACCAGCGCGGCGAACCTGGGCCCCGAGCAGTCGGCACGGCTGGCCGCCATGGTTCCCAACCCGCGCTTCTACGACAGGCACCGTTCCACGCCCCACCTGGACCGCAAGACGGGAATCATCCTCGCCCGGATGAGCGCCGCCGACGTGCCGTGACGCCGGCATGGGAGACCTGTCGCGGATCGCGTCCGCGCAGCCTCGCGCCCGTATAATCCGCGCTCCTCAGATCCGGGTCCCGCATGTTCGTCCATCCGCAGTTCGATCCCATCGCGCTCAAGCTGGGCCCCGTCGCCGTGCGCTGGTACGGGCTCATGTATCTCGCCGGCTTCGTCACCGGCCTGCTCCTGGGCCGGTACCGCGCCAGAACCCGTCCCGACCTGGGCTGGACGCACCGCGACGTCGACGACCTGCTGTTCTTCGCCGTGATCGGCGTGGTCCTGGGCGGGCGCCTGGGGTACGTGCTGTTCTACAAGTTCGCCGACTATCTGCAGGAACCTCTGCGGATCTTCTTTGGTGGGAAGGCGGCATGTCCTTCCACGGGGGCTTCCTGGGCGTGATCATCGCCATGGCCCTGTTCGCAGGGCGCCGGCACAAGCACTGGTTCTCGGTGACGGACTTCATCGCTCCCCTCGTGCCTGCAGGCCTGGGCTTCGGCCGGATCGGCAACTTCATCAATGCGGAGCTCTGGGGACGTCCGGCAACCGTGCCCTGGGCCGTCGTCTTTCCCAACGTCGACGACCTGCCGCGCCACCCGTCGCAGCTCTACGAAGCCGCGCTCGAAGGCCTGGTGCTGTTCGCCATCCTCTGGATCTTCTCCTCTCGCCGCCGGCCGCTCGGAGCGGTGTCGGCCGTGTTCCTGATCGGCTATGGCTGCCTGCGCTTCGCCGTGGAGTTCACCCGCGAACCGGACAGCTTCCTCGGCTTTCTCGCCATGGGCTTCACGATGGGTCAGTGGCTTTCTCTGCCCATGGTCCTGGGCGGCATCTTCATGCTGGTGTGGTCCTACCGCCGCAGGCCGGGGCTGTTCGGCACGCCCTGATGCGCCGGCCGCCATTGCGTCCGCCCAACTGACCCGCGGCGTTCCGAATCCCGGGCCGGCCTGGCGAAGCACTGATTGATTTCAGACCCTCCCTAAATCCCCGGTCGGCAACGCCGTTAATCCCCCCGTCCGGGGCCCTGCATCGGGGGCCCCTTCAACCGAATGGGGGTGTCCTTGTCCGCCCGACCCGCGCTGGATCAGGTGACGCTGTGCTGCATCGACTGCGTGAACGTTCCGCTCGCGCTGCAGGCCATGCAGCGGTCGCGGGAGGCGTGCGAGTTCTCCCGCGCCCTGTTCTTCACGTCCAAGGACGTCGAGGCACCCGAAGGCATCGAGGTGATCCGGATTCCGGAGATCCGCAGCAAGCGGGACTATTCGCGCTTCCTGGTGAAGTTCATGCCCGCCCACGTGCACACGAGCCACATTCTCGTGATGCAGTGGGACGGTTACGTGGTGCGGCCGGACGCGTGGGATCCGAAGTTTCTGGACTGCGACTACATCGGCGCGCCCTGGCCGCCGGATCTCAGCCCGGAACCGGTCGGCAACGGCGGCTTCTCGCTGCGGTCGCGAAAGCTGATGGACGCCCTGCTGGACCCGTCGTTTCCCGAGGACGCGATCGTCCACGAGGACCAGGCGATCTGCGTGCACTTCCGCGAGCGCCTGCAGTCCGATTTCGGCATCCGCTTCGCGCCGGTCGATCTCGCCAGCCGGTTCTCCCACGAGACCGTCCGCGATGGCAAGCCGACGTTCGGGTTCCACGGGCCGCAGAACCTGTGGATGTACTGGAACGACCGGGATATCGACCTGTTCCTGCGCACCGTCTCCCGGCCCGCGCTCAAGGCCCCGGAAGTGACCTGGCTTGCCCGGCACCTGTACTCCGCCGAACGCGTGGACGAGGCGGCGAAGGTGGCGGGCGCCGCGCTGGTGGAACGTCCCGGCGACACGGAACTGCTCGACATCCTCGCAGGCATCCGCGACCGCCTGAAGCCGCACGACTACAAGGCGCGTTCGGAGCAGCGCTTCATGCTGGGGCTGCTCAAGCGGCAGCTCCCCGACTACTTCCGCCACCGGCAGGTGCTGGAGATCGGTCGGCCCGGCGCCACCGCGGCCACCCAGGAGTGGTTCGATCAGTGCCGCATCGTGACGCCCAACAGCTCGGCCGCCGCCAACGCGGACGCCATGGAATCGTATCCCGCCACCGGCCAGAGCTTCGACACGATCGTGAGCTGCGAATCGCTGGAGCACCTGCCGCAATGGCGGGACGCGTTCCTCAACGCCATGCGGGTGATGAAGTCCGCGGGTCTCATGTTCGTGAGCTGCGCGGGGCACGGACGGCGCCAGCACGAGACGAAACGCTATCCCTCCGGCGAACACGGCAGCGACGAGTACTACCGCAATCTCGCGCCGGAGGACTTCGCGGGCATCGACTTCGACCGCTGCTTCCGCACGTGGGCCTTCATCGAGGACCACACCGTGCACGACCTCTACTTCATGGGCCTCGGCCGGACCGCGCAGGACGAGCATGCCGCCACGCTGGAACGCGTGATCGACGACACCCGCTTCCTGCTCAAGCGCAAGCAGGTCTTCGGATTGTACTGAGCCGGCCCGGCATGAGTTCCCCGTCTCCTTGACCGCCGTGAGTTCCGCCCTCGAATCCGCCTTCGCCGCGTATCAGCGGGGAGATGCCACTGGCGCCCTCGCCACGCTGGAACGGGAACCGGACGCCTGGCGCAGCCGCCCGGACGGATGGCTCATCCGGGGCGTCGCCTCGCGGGCGCTGGGGCGGGTGACCGACGCAGAGTCGGCGTACCGGGAAGCCATCGCGCTCTATCCCGACTATCCGGATGCCTGGCAGAACCTCGGCAATCTGCTCGCGGCGACCGGCCGCTTCGCGCATGCCGCGGACGCCTACGAGCATGCGGCACAAGGACGTCCGACCGCGGCGGAGAAGGCGAACGTGCTGGTACTCCTGGCGGGCGCCGCATTCTCGGCCGGAGAGGTGAAGGCCGCGCTGAGCGCGCTCGAACGCGCGGTCGCACTGGCGCCGGAATCCGGCGCTGTCCACAACCAGCTCGGCAAGGTGCTGTGGGAACTGGGGCACACCCAGGCGTCCATCGATGCGTTCCGCAAGGTGGCGCACTGTGCGCCCGCCGATGCCCTCTACGCCACCAATCTTCTTCTCGTCAGCCAGTTCTCGGAGACGGCCACGGAGCCGGAGCTTTCGGCCCTCGCGAGGATGGCGGCCGAGCGCGTGGAGCAAGGCGTTCCCGCCGCGCTCAAGGAAAGCTTCGTGTCCCCGGCCTGGAAACCGGGGGAACGGATTCGCGTGGGCTACGTGTCGTCGGACTTCCGCGTGAGCGCCCCCGGGTTCTTCATCGACAGCATTCTCGCCGGCCACGACCGGTCGCGGTTCGAAGTGTGGGCACTGGCCACCGCCGCGGTGACCGACGAATTGAGCCAGCGGATGCGAGGCCGGGTGGACCAGTGGCAGGACGTGTCCGGGATGTCCGCCGCCGACCTCACGGCCTGGGCACGCGAACGGAAATTCCATGTGCTCGTCGACCTCAACGGATTCACCGGCGGGCACCGGCTGGGCGTGTTCGCGGCCCGGGCAGCGCCGGTGCAGATCACCTGGCTGGGCTACGAAGGTCCCACGCGGCTCGACGGCATGGATGCATTTCTCGGCGACCCGAACGTCACGCCGGACACCACGCTGGACTGCTACTCGGAACGGGTGCTGCGTCTGCCGTTCGACTTTGCGTGCTACGCGCCGCCGTCCTACGCGCCGCCCGTCGCGCCGGCGCCTTCGCTGAGCACCGGCTGCATCACCTTCGGATCCTTCAACAAGCTCGCCAAGCTGGGGCCGGCGACACTCGAACTCTGGGCGCGCGTTCTCGGGCAGGTACCCGGATCGCGATTGCTCGTGAAGTGGCGGCACGCCGATCAGGCGTTCGCGCGCGAAAGGATCGCGTCCGCGCTGGCCGGGCACGGCGTCGCCGGATCGCGCGTCGAATTCCGCGACGCGTCGCCCCACCCCGACATGCTCGCGCAGTATGCGGACGTGGACATCGCGCTGGACCCGACGCCTTTCTCCGGGGGAGCCACCACATGCGATGCGCTGTGGATGGGTGTTCCGGTCGTCACGCTCCGCGGACACCGCTTCGCCTCCAACCACACGACCAGCCATCTCCAGGCGGCAGGTTTTCCCGAACTCGTCGCCCGGTCCGCGGACGACTACGTCGCCATCTGCGTGCGCCTGGCGGCGGACATTCCCGCGCTCGAACGGCTGCGTCAGGGGATGAGGGCGCAGCTTTCCGTCTCGCCCCTCTGCAACGCCGCGCTTTTCATGCGGCCGGTGGAACGGCACTACGAATCGCTGGTGAGGGAGCGGGTGGCCGGCCTCCGAGCGCTGGAACCCTGACGATCCTCATATGGGAAAGATCAGAGGCCCGGGAGAGGATCCGGCCATCGAACTCCACTGGCGGGCTTCGATCCGACACTCGGCATCGAACCGAGGAGACCTCCCCAGAAAAAGAGCCGGGCCCCACCAAGAGGGCCCGGCTCATTTTTTGAGTTGTGCCTGCAGCGCGAGACGAGACGCGCGTCCGCAGTCCCTCAGCTTCGCCAGTTGAACAGTTTGCGTGCGGTTTCTGCCAGGGGAACGATCTTGTCCCGCACGGCGCCGGATTTGGCGCCTTCGGCGGCGGGATCCGGGGCGGCCGCGAGCGGCTCCTGAGGTGCCGCCGCAGCCGATCGCCGAGGTTCCACACCCTGGGTCGCGCTCGCATCGAAGGGTGATTCCGTCTCGGCGGTCTCTCGCTTGGTCAGCGTCAATCCCGCGGCCTTGGCCGCCGCCAGGCGCTGCTCCAGCAGTTCGAACGTGAGTGCTTCCTCAGCTGCACGGGCCTGCTCCACGGGCTCGTCGTTGCGAGACGACACGACCGGCGCCGGGCGGGACGGCGTGACGGCCACCTGATCCTCGACGGCCGAGACCAGAAGCGTATAGGGTCCGATCTGAACACGGTCCCCGGGGCGCACGGTCATGTCCCGCTGGAAACCCACCCCGTGGCCATTGACGTAAACCGGCAGGAACGAGCCCTGGTCGCGCACCTTGTACACGCCCGCCTGGCAACTCACCATCACGTGCACGCGGGACACCCGCCGACTCTGATCGGGGATCACCAGCGTGTTGTCGGAGCGTCTGCCAATGGTGCCGCCGCGCGGCCCGAAGACGGCCCGCGGGCCGTCGATGGGACGGTCTGCGACGCCGATGATCTGGATGGAAATATTCACGGTGTCTCCTTGCCCCCGGAAAACAGGGACGGGCCCGGACGAGCGCATCTGCCGGTTCGAAGCCGACCGTGTTGCATCCTCCGTGCCCGCCGCCGGGCTTCGCCGGCAAAGGGGGCCGGTCTCCCGAGAATACGCCAGGATGACCGCGGGAGTCCTTGCGATCGGCGGGATGGCAGCGCCGCCGCCGTCAACCGGCCGCCGGACTCCGGTGGCGATCCGCGCACACCGATCGGACTTTCCCTAGAGCCACAGCATCATCCCCATCTCGTGCGGATGGGTGAGGAGTTCGTGGTGCGGATACAGGCGGATGCGGTATTCCAGCTTGCCGCAGAGCTCGGGCGTGAGTTCCAGCACGTAGCGGTGCTCCCCCTCGGCGCTGAAGGTGCCGTCGAATTCGAAGCGGTAGTTCGAGCGGTGCTTGTGACTCTCGAGAGACGTGTGCCGGGCCAGGATCATCTCCAGAACGACATCGTCCGGCTTGAGCCCGTCCAGGCGAACGCCGATCTCGAAACGCACGCCGGCACCGAAGGGAATCCGCTTGGGTGCCGCGTCGAGGCGGCGCATCTTCACGTGTTCCCAGGCACTGCGGACATGCTCCTTCCACTTCGCGAGCTGCCCGGCCGCCGTGAAGGCGCCTTCCGAATAGCGGCGCCACTGCCGGGTCGCCGGCAGGTAGAACTTGGCCACGTACTCGTTCACCATGCGGGCGGAGTTGAAGCGCGGGAGCAGGGTCGCGATGGAATTCTTGGCCATCCGCACCCATTCCGGCGAATACCCCATCTCGTTGCGCTGGTAGTACGTGGGAATCACGTGATCCTGCAGCAATTCGTACAGGGTGTTCGATTCCTCGACATTGCGGCGGTGCTCGTCGAGGCTCTCCGACACCGGCTTGATGGCCCAGCCGTTGTGACCGTCGTAGCCTTCGTCCCACCAGCCGTCGCGCACCGACAGGTTGATCACGCCGTTGATGCCCGCCTTCATTCCCGAAGTGCCGCTCGCCTCCAGCGGGTACACCGGATTGTTGAGCCACACGTCCACGCCCGAGACCAGGCGCCGGGCAAGCCGCAGGTCGTAGTTCTCCACCACCAGGACCCTGCCCTCGAACTCCGCCGTCCGGGCGATCTGCGTGAGGCGCCGGATGAGGTCCTGCCCCGGCACGTCGGCGGGGTGTGCCTTGCCGGCGAAGACGAAGACCACGGGCCGCTCGTCGTTGCAGACGAGAGACTTCAGCCAGTCGAGGTTCTGCAGCAGCAGCGTCGCCCGCTTGTAGGTGGCGAATCGCCGTGCGAACCCGATGGTCAGCACGTTGGGGTTGGCCGGATCGGTGAGCTTGAGCAGGCGGTCGAGATGAGCCTCGGATCCGTTGTTGCGGAAGTGCTGGTTCGAGATCCGGTGCCGGATGAGGTGCAGCATCTGCGACTTGAGCGACTGGCGCACGCTCCAGAACAGGTGGTCGGGAATCGACTGCACGTTCTTCCAGAAGCCCACGTCGGAGACATGCTGGCTCCAGTCGAAGCCCAGATAGCGGTCGAAGACATCCCCCCACTCCTGCGCGAGGAACGTCGTGACGTGCACGCCGTTGGTGATGTAGTCGATCGGATTGTCCTCGGGCTCGATCTGCGGCCACATGGACGAGAGGATCCGCGAGGACACGCCGCCATGGATGCGCGACACGCCGTTCTGGAAGCGTGAGCTGCGCATGGCCAGCGCCGTCATGTTGAACTCGTGACCGCCTTCGGTGCGGCCGAGCGCGAGAAACTGATCGCGCGAAAGCTTGAGATCGCCGTAGAACCGCTCGAAGTAGGCGGTCATCATGTCTTCGGCGAAGTGGTCGTGACCTGCAGGCACCGGCGTGTGGGTCGTGAAGACCGTGTTCGCCGCCACCGCTTCCAGCGCCGTGGAAAATTCGTAGCCCTGCGCAACGAGTTCGCGCATGCGCTCCAGCACCAGGAACGCGGCGTGTCCCTCGTTGATGTGCCAGGCCGTCGGCTTGAGGCCCACTGCCGCCAGCGCCCGCACGCCGCCGATGCCCAGGATGATCTCCTGCTCGATGCGGTCCTTGCGGTCGCCGCCGTAGAGACGGTGCGTGATGCCGCGATCGTGCGCGGCGTTCGCCTCGATGTCCGTGTCGAGCAGATACAGATCGACGTGGCCCACGTGCGCCTTCCACACCTGGACGGCCACCGTGCGGCCCGGCAGGTCCACGTGCACGATCACGGGGGCGCCCGCGTCCGTGGTGACGGGCGTGACCGGGAGATCGTCGAAATCGTTGTCGGCGAACGAGGCGTGCTGATTGCCGTCGGCATCGATGAACTGGGAGAAATAACCCTGTCGGTACAACAGCCCGATGCCGACGAAGGGCAGGCGCATGTCGCTCGCCGCCTTGCAGTGGTCGCCCGCGAGAATGCCCAGGCCGCCGGAATAGATGGGCAGGGATTCGTGGAATCCGAACTCCGCGCAGAAGTAGGCGACCAGATCCGACTGTCGCAGCCACTCCGAACCGTTACGGCGCAGCGGCTCGTTGTGATACGTGTCGTAGGCCGACAGGACGCGGTTGTAGCTGTTCAGGAAGACGGGGTCGTCGGCGGCATAGAGCAGACGCTGCTCGTCGACGCGCTTGAGGAAGGCCTTGGGGCTGTGGCCCACGGCATCCCAGAGACCGGTGTGCAGCCGCGCGAACAGCGTGCGCGTGGGACGGTCCCAGCTGTACCAGAGGTTGTTCGCCAGTTCTTCGAGCCGGGCGAGTCGCTTGGGGAGCTTCGGATTGACTTCGAGCAGGTACGTGGTGCCGGTGGGCATGGCGCTGTCGATCCCTGTCTTGTTGGTCGGCGGATTGTAGCGCCGCGAACTCCGTCGTCATGCAATGCGTCGACGATCGTGCCTCGTGCACCAGCGCTGTGCGTTATATCGGCACGCGCGGCGATCGCCTCAGGGTGGCGTGAGCACAAAGATCGCAGACCCGCTGCCGATGACCCCATCGCGGCGCGGGTCGCGGGGATGGAAGGATCACGCGGACGGACAGGCCGTGAGCATGCGGATGCGGGGCGCGCCCGGGCGGTGGCGTGACCGGGGCCTCCGGGAAGAGCGGGTGCAGTGGAATGCAGACGGGTGAAGGATCGAGGACGCGAGGGGCCGCGCGCACGCTGCCGCACGGACCGCGTGCGATCGCCACGCAGGCGTGGGCAGTGCCCCGGACGCGCTCCCGTCAGAGCACGTAACGGGCGAGATCCTCGGTGGCGGCCAGTTCTCCCAGGCGGCTGTCCACGTAGGCGGGGTCGATGGTGAGTTCCTGCCCGGAGCGCTTCGACGCGTCGAAGGAGACTTCCTCCAGCAACCGCTCCATCACCGTGTAGAGCCGGCGCGCGCCGATGTTCTCGGTCTTCTCGTTCACCTGCCAGGCAATCTGGGCAAGGCGGCGGATGCCCTCGGGTGTGAACTGCAGCTTGACCCCTTCCGTGCCCAGCAGAGCTTCGTACTGGCGCGTGAGGCACGCGTCGGTCGAGGTGAGAATGCGCTCGAAGTCGTCCACGGAGAGCGACTCCAGCTCCACCCGGATGGGGAACCGGCCCTGCAGTTCCGGAATGAGATCGGAGGGCTTGGAGAAGTGGAATGCGCCGCTGCCGATGAACAGGATGTGGTCGGTCTTGATCATGCCGTACTTGGTGGTCACGGTCGTGCCTTCCACCAGCGGCAGAAGGTCGCGCTGCACGCCCTGTCTCGACACGTCCGCGCCCTGGTACTCCGAACGCGTGGCGATCTTGTCGATCTCGTCGATGAACACGATGCCGTTCGATTCGACGTTCTCCAGCGCCTTCGTCTTGAGATCCTCGTCGTTCACCAGCCGCGCGGCTTCCTCTTCCACCAGCAGCTTCATCGCTTCGCTCACGCGCAGCTTGCGTGTCTTGCGGCGGGCCCCGCCGAGGTTCTGGAACATGCTCTGGATCTGCGAGGTGAGGTCCTCCATGCCCGGGGGCGCGAGAATCTCCATGCGCGAGGACGCCTGGGCGACGTCGATCTCGATCTCCTTGTCGTCCAGTTCGCCTTCGCGCAGCTTCTTGCGGAACTTCTGCCGCGTGGTGTTCTGCTTCTCGTCGGGTTCTGCGGCGGTGCCGAAGCCGGCGTCCCGCGCCGGCGGCAGCAGAACGTCCAGGATGCGCTCCTCCGCAGCGTCCTCGGCGCGATGCTGGACCTTCTTCATCTCCTGCTCGCGCGTCTGCTTCACGGCCGTCTCCACGAGGTCGCGGATGATCGTGTCGACGTCGCGGCCGACGTAGCCCACCTCGGTGAACTTGGTCGCCTCCACCTTGATGAAGGGGGCATCCGCGAGACGCGCGAGCCGGCGGGCGATCTCCGTCTTGCCCACGCCGGTGGGGCCGATCATGAGGATGTTCTTGGGCGTGATCTCGTGGCGCAGCGGCTCGGACACCTGCTGCCGGCGCCAGCGGTTGCGCAGGGCAATGGCCACGGCCTTCTTCGCGCTGTTTTGGCCGACGATGTACTTGTCCAGCTCGTGGACGATTTCCTGCGGAGTCATGGCGGACATGTTCGGATACCGTGAAACGTGAGGCAGGGCGCGCACTTCCTCGCGCCGGCGGGCCGGATCAGCCCAGTTCCTCGATAGTGTGATGCTGGTTGGTGTAGATGCACAGGTCTCCGGCGATGGAGAGCGCCTTGGCGACGATCTCGGCCGGAGGAAACTCCGTGTTGTCGAGCAGGGCGCGTGCGGCGGACTGCGCGTATGCGCCACCGCTACCGATGGCGACGAGACCGAGTTCCGGCTCCAGCACGTCGCCATTGCCCGTGATGATGAGGGAGGCCTCCCGGTCCGCCACCGCAAGCATCGCTTCCAGCCGGCGGAGGATGCGGTCGGTCCGCCAGTCCTTGGCCAGTTCCACTGCCGAACGGACCAGGTGTCCCTGATGCTTCTCCAGCTTGGCTTCGAAGCGCTCGAACAGGGTGAACGCGTCCGCGGTGCCGCCGGCGAAGCCGGCAAGAATGCGGTCGTGGTACAGACGTCGGACCTTGCGTGCGGTCGCCTTGACGACGATGTTGCCCAGCGTCACCTGGCCGTCGCCCCCGAGGGCGACGCGGTTTCCGCGACGGACGGAAAGAATGGTCGTGCCGTGGAACTGCTCTGTCATGGATGAAAACTCAGGCTTCGATTTGTCTGGGAAGGAACGGAGGACGCCGCGGCGCCGCAGCGCGGGGGCCGGCGGCATCTGTCCGGCGATGGCGCTCCGCAAAGGGGCACATGGATCAGACCTTGTCCATGACGATGGCGGCACAGCTGCCGAGATTCAAGATCTCCAGCAGCGCACCTACCAGCTGGTTGGGACGGATGAGGCGCACGGTATGCCCGGCGCCGGAGGCGGCGCTCACGATGTCCGACAGCGCGGTGGCTGCGGGCAGGGAGATCCGCTCCAGCCGCGAGAGATTCAGGTTCACGTAATCGGCCTCGCCGGCAAAGCGGGCGGCAGCGGCCATCTGCGGGTCGTCCGGCCGGACGACCACGCCGGCAAGCTCCAGCACCTCCCGGTTGCCGTAGCGCGGCTGCGTACGCCGCTCGCGCCCGCCCGCGGCCGTGGGCTGGGGCAGCAGCAGCGGTTCCCAGGCAGGCGGTTCGACGTTGGCCAGCAGCGCGAACTCGGCGGCATCGCGCTCGAACGCGGCGCGGTCCTGATCGAGACGGCGCAGGAGAAGCAGCAGATCCCACGTGCTCTTCTGCGCAGGCTGGGAGACGCCCAGCCTGTGCAGCAGACGGACGAGATGGTCCGCCCCTGTCAGCACGATGCCGTTGCCGGCATCGACGAGATCGTTGATCGCGCTGGCGAGGAGCCGGCTGCCGACCATGTCGACGCTCTCCACGCGGGCGACGTCCAGATGCACGACCGTGTGGCGGGTCGCGGCGGTGCGAATGGCCACCATGGCCTGCATTGCCTGGGCGTCGAGGATTCCGCCCAGCGACACGCAGCCGGTCCCGCCCATGCGCAGTTCCTCCGGCAGGTCGGACTCCCGCGCGAGACGCTCGCGCTCGGTGGGAGGCTCCTCGCCGAAGCGGATGCGGTAGCGCGCCACCAGCGTTTCGTAGCTGCGCCAGCGACGCTGCAGGCGCTCCAGATCGAGCAGCATCAGCCAGTCGCGCCGGGCACCGGAATCGGCCGCGATCGCGGACTCGAGAAGGCTCCGTGCGGCATCCGTATCGGCGTCGGCGTATCGCAGCGCCGTCTCGCGCGTGGCCGGCGGCAGCGCGCCATCGAGTTCGGTCACTTCGAGTTTGTCCGAGGTCATCGGGAGAGATTCCATCCGGGCGGATGGGCCGAGGTTAGGGAAGGTCCGCGGACGGACCTCCGGCAAGAGTAATCGGGACCGGGGGGGCGATCAATCCCGCCCGTTCCGCAGGCACGGGCAGCGCCCCTCAGAACTCGGGCGCATCGCCGCGATCGCCGTGATGCGAGATGTCGCCCCACAGATCGAGCGCGAGCCGGCCCTGCGACCAGCGCAGACGGTTGATCGAGGCATTCTCGACGTCGAAGGTGCGCTGCGCCTCCAAAGGCATGCCCGTGGCCAGCCGGTAGATCTGGTCCAGCACGCCGCCGTGGGTGACGATCAGGACGGTCATGTCCGCGTGAGCGGTGGCGATGGCCGCGAGCGACTGCGCGATGCGGTCCCGCATCTGCACCAGGGTCTCGCCCGTCTCCATGTTCTCCGCGAGATCGCGCGCCTTGAACCGGGCGAACCGCTCCGGATGCGCCTGCGCGGCTTCGGTGAACGTGAGGCCCTGGAACACTCCCAGCTGCCGTTCCCGCAGGCGCAGATCCGTCGAGACGGAAAGTCCCAGCGCGCGCGCCGTCGGCGCGGCCGTGTCGCGCACGCGCCCCAGATCGCTTGCGTAGATGGCACCGATGGGTTCGCCGGCGAGACTGCGCGCCAGCGCGTCCGCCTGCGCGCGTCCCGCAGCCGTGAGCGGGCTGTCGAAGTGTCCCTGGATGCGGCCCTGCGAGTTCCATTCGGTCTCGCCGTGCCGCACGACGATCAGCGTGGTTTCCATTCGTGTGCGTTCCTCAGACGATCTCGCAGACGAGACCCTTCAGATACTCGCCTTCGGGGAAGGCCAGACTCACCGGATGGTCCGGCGCGGCGCTCAGGTGCCGCAGGACACGCGCGTCCACGCCCGCGTCCACGGCGGCGCCGGCAACGATCTTCTGGAAGAGATCCCGCGACACTCCGCCCGAGCACGAGAACGTGAACAGCTGCCCGCCCGGCCGCAGCAGTTTCATGGCCCACAGATTGATGTCCTTGTACCCGCGCGCGGCGCGCTCCGCCGCTGCAGCCGTCGGCGCGAACTTGGGCGGATCGAGCACGATCACGTCGAACTTGCGCGCCTGGTCGCGATACAGGCGCAGTTGCGCGAACACATCGGCTTCCGTGAGCTGCGCACGGGACGCGGGCAGACCATTGGTTTCGATCTGGTCGCGCAGTACAGCCAGCGCATCGGCGGAGCTGTCCACGGACGTGACGCTCGCGGCACCGCCGGCAAGTGCGTTCAGCGAGAAACCGCCGGTGTAGCAGAAGCAGTCGAGCACGTCGCGGTCTTTCACCGCATCGCGCAGCAGTGCCCGGTTGTCGCGCTGATCCAGATAGAAACCGGTCTTGTGGCCTTCGCGCACGTCGACGCCGAAGCGAACGCCGTTCTCCTCGATGACCACCGGCCCCGGCGGCGCATCGCCTCGCAGCGGGCCCGTGGAGGGCGCCAGCCCTTCGAGATGCACGACATCGGCGTCGGAACGCTCGAATACGGACGTCACACCGGCCGTTTCAGCGATCGCATCCGCGATCGCATCGCGCCAGCGCCAGGCACCCGCGGTGGTGAGCTGCACGACGGCCACGTGCGCGAACCGGTCGACGATCACCCCTGGCAGCCCGTCCGCCTCGCCGTGCACGAGACGGACCGCGCCCTGCGGCGATTCCCCGAAACGGGCACGCCGCTGTTCCGCGGCACGGCGGATGCGGGCAGTGAAGAATCCGACGTCGATCCTGGCGCTCTCGTGAAAGTCCCACACGCGGGCGAGGATCTGCGACTGAGGGCTGTAAGCCGCCCAGCCGAGAAAACCGCCCGACGCGGAGCGCACTTCCACCGTGGCGCCCGATTCCGGCGCGCCCTCCACCCGCTCGACGCCGCCGGAGAAGATCCAGGGGTGCCTCCGCTGCAGGGATCGTTCGCGCTCCGGCCGCAGCACGATGCGGGGGACCGTGCCGGCCACGACGCGGGGAATCTGGTGATCGTCGGCTGCAGGGGGCCGGGTTCCACGTTCGTCACGCGCGCGCGACGAACGGTCCGCGCCGCGCGGACGCGAAGGCTTGTCTCGAGAACTCATGAAGGATGTGCCATGCGGCGCAGGTGACCATGCCGCCGCGGAGGAATGAAAGCGGGCAAGGATACCCTGCCCGGGGGAGATCCGGCCAATGCGCCCGGATCGACGGACCACCACTGCCGGAAGAGGGCCGTGGCGCGGCTGTTCAGTACGTTTCGAGGTGCAGGCGGCCTTCGCGCTTGAGGGCGCCCGCGAGCGACGGCCAGTCGATTCCCCTCTGCTCCGCGACGTCCCGCAGTGCCAGGATCACGCCTTCTTCCATGCTCTTCAGCCCGCAGACGTAGACGAACGTGTCGGGCGAGGCGAGCAGTTCGCCGAGATCCGGCGCACGGCCGCGCATGAGGTCCTGGACGTACCGGCGGGGCTGTCCGGGTTCGCGCGAGAACGCGAGATTCACGTCGATGAAATCCCTGGGCAGGTTCATGAGCGGGCCGAAGTAGGGCAGCTCCTGCGGCGTGCGTGCGCCGAAGAACAACATGAGCTTGCCGCCTTCGAACTTGCCGCCCGCCCGAAGACGCCGCCGCCATTCCGTCATGGCCCGCATCGGGGCCGAACCCGTGCCCGTGCAGATCATGACGATGTGCGACCGCGGATGATTGGGCATGAGGAACGACGCGCCGAACGGCCCGACCACCCCGACCTTGGCGCCGACGGCCAGATCGCAGAGGTAGTTGGAGCACACGCCGCGGATGGGGTGCCCCTGGTGGTCGGCGGTGACCCGCTTCACCGTGAGCGACACGTTGTTGTAGCCGGGCCGTTCGCCGTTGCGCGGACTCGCGATGGAGTATTGCCTGGCGTGGTGCGGTCTTCCCGCAGCATCCGTCCCGGGGGGAACGATGCCGATCGACTGCCCCTCCAGCACCGGGAATGGCATGGCGCCGAAATCGAGAACGATGTGATGCGTGTCGCTTTCCGTACCCGCCTCCGTCACGCGGAAGTTGCCGGTCACGGTCGCCATCGTGGCGTTCTTCGTGCTGTAGAGGTTGAGATAGGGATGTGCGGCGGACCATGGCGGCAGGGTCGCGCAGTACTGCGCCGTGCTGAACGCCTGAACCCGGGGTTCCTCGGCCGCGGCCAGTACCCCGGCCGGACCCGCTTGTTCCGCTGGTCCGGCTGCAATCTCCGAACCGCCAGCCGCGAGCTCTTCGCGGCTGAGTTCGGCGGGCAGTTCGTCCCACAGGAGCTGTGCCTCGATCGGGTACGCCGCGGTGCGCGGTACCGACCGCCAGTTGTCGATGGCGCCCGTGGGACAGGGGGGCACGCACGCCATGCAGAAATTGCAGACGTCGGCCTTGACCACATAGTTGCGGTCGTCGTGCGTGATGGCACCGATGGGACACGTCGCTTCGCAGGTGTTGCAGCGGATGCAGATCTCGGGGTCGATGAGATGCTGCCGCAGCGTGTCCCCCTGCACGGGCATGTCCATGTCAGTTGAAGCGCACGTACTCGAAGTCGACGGGCTGGCGATTGATGCCCAGGGCGGGGGGCGCGATCCATCCCGCGAACTTGCCGGGTTCGGTGACGCGCCCCATGAGCGACGCCACGAATGCACGATCGGACGCGGAGGGCAGCCACAGGTCCTGGCTGGCGTCCCATTCGGCCTGAGTCACGGGACGGCCATCGGGCGAGATGCGCACGTTCGACAGGGTGCCGATCTTGCGGTTGAAGGCCTTGTGCGGCACCGACAGACGGAAGGAAATGCCGGCCTTCTCCATGACCTTGTTCCAGCGCTGCACGCCCCCCATGGAATCCTTGATGAAATCGTCGCGCAGCACTTCGTTGAGCGCGTTCAGCATGGGCACCTCTTTCTCGCCGAGACCCCCCGCCTGCACTTCGAGGATGCGGTACGTCCCGTTCGTCAGCACGTGATCGTCGTCGCGCTTGCCTTCCTCGAACCGGCCCTTGAGTCCGGCGCTGTAGAAGATGGCTGCGTTGGAGGACTGGTCGGCGCCGAACAGGTCGATCGTCACGCTGAAATGGAAGTTGAGGTACCGCTGGAGCGTCGGCAGGTCGATGGCACCGGCGGCCCGGATGGCGGCAGGATCGTCAGTCCCGAGCTGGTTCATCACCTCGCACGTCCGTTGGAGCACGCGCGAGACGCCGGATTCGCCCACGAACATGTGATGGGCTTCTTCCGTGAGCATGAACTTGGCGGTGCGTGCCAGGGGATCGAAGCCGGATTCGGCCAGCGCGCAGAGCTGGAACTTGCCGTCCCGGTCGGTGAAGTACGTGAACATGAAGAAGCTGAGCCAGTCGGGCGTCTTCTCGTTGAACGCGCCGAGGATGCGCGGGTTGTTCGCATCGCCCGAACGGCGCTCGAGCAGCGCCTCGGCTTCCTCGCGGCCGTCGCGTCCGAAATGCCGGTGCAGCAGATAGACCATGGCCCAGAGGTGCCGGCCTTCCTCCACGTTCACCTGGAACAGGTTGCGCAGGTCGTAGAGCGATGGCGCGGTGAGCCCGAGGTGGCGCTGCTGCTCGACCGAGGCCGGCTCCGTGTCGCCCTGCGTGACGATGATGCGTCGCAGATTGGCGCGATGTTCGCCGGGCACGTCCTGCCAGGCGTCCTCGCCCTTGTGGGCGCCGAAGTGAATCTTGCGGCCGGCTTCGCGCGGGTTGAGGAAGATGCCCCAGCGGTAGTCGGGCATCTTCACGTGGCCGAACTGGGCCCAGCCCTGGGGATCCACGCTCACCGCCGTGCGCAGATAGACATCGAAATTCTGGGAGCCGTCCGGCCCCATGTCGCTCCACCAGTCCAGGTAGTTCGGCTGCCACTGCTCGAGCGCCCGCTGCAGGGCCCGGTCCTCCGAGAGGTTCACGTTGTTGGGGATCTTCTCGCCGTAGTCGATGCTGCTCATGGGAACTCCTCGAAGGATGGACGGGGACCCTGCGGATCCCGTTCGTGGTGTGCCTTCCTGGTCAGACGCGGTCCGGATCGAACTGCGCTTTCTCGCCCTTACCGTAGACCTTCAGCGCGCCTTTCTCGCCCACGGCGCTGGGCCGGTTGAAGATCCAGTTCTGCCACGCGCTCAGGCGGCCGAAGATGCGCGTCTCCATGGTCTCCCTGCCGCTGAAGCGCAGATTCGCCTCCATGCCGGACAACGCATCGGGCGACATGGCGGCACGTTCCTCGATGGCAATGCGCACTTCGTCGGCCCAATCGATGTCGTCGGGGGTGGCGGTCACCAGCCCGAGCCCGGTCGCAGCGGAGGCGTCGAGCATGGTGCCGACGACATCGCGCACCGCGTCGAGCGGCGCTTTCTCGCCATGGAACCGCCGTTCCAGTCGGGTCTGTCCGTTGACCATCGGATAGGCCTCGAAATTCAGCGGGGACAGCGCGATGTGAGGTGCGCGTTCGGGCTCGTCCGGCAAAGCCAGCATGTAGCTCCGGTCGGCCGCAAAGGCGAGTTCGGCCAGCGTGCCTGCGAAGCAGGAGCCCGGCTCGATCAGCGCGAAGAGGGACCGCGACGAAACGTCCAGGCGCGCGAGCGTCCGCCGGAGGAACCCGGTCACCTCGCGCACGAACCAGTGGCCGCGATGGGTCCGGAGCGACGCGTCCGCCGCGAGCACCCGGGCGGCATCTCCCTGGGTGCGGATCAGCCACGTTCCGATCGCAAGCTCGTTGGTGCGCAGGCAGAGAATGGCATCGTCCAGTTCGCGAGCCATCTGCAGGGGCCACCAGCGCGCACCAGCGGAGACGATGCCGTCGATGTCTTCCGGCTGGCCGCGGACGGGCCCTTCACCGTGATGCTGGCCGTACGGGCGGCGCGATCGATGGCAATGTCCACGAACTCGTAGCGAAGCGCGTCGCCCTCGATCGTTCGGTCCAGCTTCGGGAGAGAAACACCCGTCGCAGTCGCCGGCCGGTCGCTCGATTCCGCGAGCCGGGCAGCCCGCTCCTTGACCGTCTGTGCGAACTGGGTCGGCTTGGCGATGGCGTCGACGAGCCGCCAGTCCAGAGCGCGCTGACCCCTTACCCCCTCGGTGGTTGTGCAGAAGATGTCGGCCAGATCGTGCCGCACGTGCCGCTTGTCCGTGACTCGCGTCAGACCGCCTGTTCCGGGCAGCACGCCCAGCAGCGGCACTTCGGGCAGCGATACCGAGGACGAGCGGTCGTCCACCAGCACGATGTCGTCGCAGGCCAGCGCAAGCTCGTAACCGCCGCCGGCGCATGCGCCGTTCACGGCGGCAAGGAACTTGATCCCGGAGTGCCGCGACGAATCCTCGATGCCATTGCGCGTTTCGTTCGTGAACTTGCAGAAGTTCACTTTCCATGCGTGCGAGGAGGTGCCCAGCATGAAGATGTTGGCGCCGGAGCAGAAGATGCGGTCCTTGAGGCTGGTCACCACGACGCACCGCACCTCGGGGTGTTCGAAGCGGACGCGGTTGAGCGCGTCGTGCAGTTCGATGTCGACGCCCAGGTCGTAGGAGTTGAGCTTGAGCTTGTAGCCGGGGCGGATGCCTGCGTCCTCCGCCACGTCCAGGGCCAGCGTTGCCACCGCTCCGTCGAACGAGAGTTTCCAGTGGTGGTAATGCGATGGATCGGTCTGGTAGTCGACCCGGAAGATGTCAGCCATGGGCAGAAACCTCGGAGCCATGCACGATCGTGCATGCACATCGAATCAGGGATCTGCACCATAGTGCACGGCGCGGCGACTGGTCAAGGACGGCGGCGAAAGGTCAAGGCAGGGGAAGGATTCCGGGAACGCGCGCTCGGGGGCCGGCTTCCGGGCGAAGGAGAATGGATGCCGAGGTCCCCTGGGTCCCGGGCTCCCGTCAGGCGGTCTGTTCGCCGCTCGTGGCAGACGCGGCAGCGCCCGCCAGCCCGATCCAGCCGACGGCCCAGGCGACAAAGGCGCTCACGTGGCCGAATTCCCAGCGCGATCTCAACGCTTCATACGCGGCCACGAACTCCGGCGATCCCGGGATTCCGGACGATGCCCACCCCGCGTTCACCGGCGCGACGAGCGCGCCCCATATGAGCAGGGACGCGACCAACGCCCCGTCGGCAGCCAGTAACAACCCGGCTATCCGCGCGCGCCTGAGAAACACGGCGAGCAACCCGACCGCGATGATGGCCCCCACCTGGACCGCTCCCCCCGCAAAGCCGAACCACGCGTAGAGGGTGCTCGTCACATCCGCATAGAAAGCCGGGGGATAACCCAGCTTCACCGGCAACTCTAGGACGTGGGCTGCCCCGGGCGCCAGGCCCAGGGCGGTCAACGTCAGGGCAGTGAACCAGAGGATGCGGGAAAGCATGCGGGTGGCGGGCAATGGGCATGCCGATGCCGGGGCGCGGGAGGGACGGTGTCCGCGCCTGGCGGGCCGGTCACTCGACCTTGGTGGCGATCCACCATGTCACGCCGCAGCCGTCGCGAACCCCGCCCCGCTTGTCTTCGTCCTCCTTCCTTATCGGCGTCTGGACCGGCTCGCCGCCTGCGGCGAGTGCCCGCGCATAGACGGCGTCCACGTCGTCGACGTAAACGTGCACGTGGCAGGCGATGGCCGGCCACGACGGGAGCGCATCGGCGAACATGATGACCGTGTCGTCGAGCTTCGCTTCCGCGTGGCGCAGACGCCCGTCGTCCGCTTGGACGATCCTCAACGGCACGGCACCGAAGACGGCCTCGAGGAAGCGCAGCGTCGCCCGGGCATCCGGGACCACCAGGTAGGGGGAAGCGCTGTTGTAGCCGACAGGCTTGAATGGCGTCATGGCAGTGATCTCCTTCTGTCTGGAGCCGGCAAGCCGAGTGCCCTGCCGCGTCATGGGGGATGCCCGTCCTTCAGTCGCACCGCGATATCGCGATACGCGGAGTCGATCAAGGCTTCCAGTCCGGCCTCGTCCAACCACGATCCGGGCTTCAACTTCGCGTGACGCATGCGCTTCCCCGAACCTTCCAGGAGTCCTGCCGGGTCCGCAAGCGCCGCGCCCTGGAAGAAGCCGACGTTGAGGTGCGTCCGGTAGACGCCGACGTACGCGAAGGGAGCATTCTCGATACAGGCGGTCGCACAACCGTCGTGCATGAGTTCGCGAACGTCGGGCCCGCATGCGCGTATGCGGTCGAACCACCGCTTCGCCAGCACGCCGAGGTGTGCCGGATGCGAATCGAGCCACAGGTCGATGGCCGGATCGCGCTCGACGGCGCCGTCGAATCGAAGCACCGCAGCCATGGTTCAGCGTTCGTTCGTGTCGCGACCGATCTTTCTGCCTGCCTTTCGAACGGTGTCGCGAGCCGCGATCGACAAGAGCCTCTTGAACTTGGGGCATTCCATGTGGCTGGGTGCGCGGCATTCGGCGGCGTGACGCAGTCCGTCCCGCATGGCCACGAGCTTGCGGATGGTGCGATCCAGTTCATCCACCTTGTCGGTCAGGAGACGGCGATCGATGCGGACCCGCTGTCCCGGCGCGAACATGCGCGCGATCTCGTCGAGCGTAAAGCCGGCGGACCGGCCCAACGAAACGAGCGCCAGCGTGTCCAGCACGCTGGCCGGAAAGACGCGGCGCAATCCGCGCCGGCCCACCGATCGGATCAGACCCCTCTCCTCGTAATAGCGCAGCGCAGAGGCCGCAATGCCCGAGCGCTTCGCCACCTCGGAAATATCCAGAGCATCCACCCTCTTGACCTCAAGTCGACTTGAAATGGCACTCTGCCATCCATGCCGGCCTGCGGCAAGTCGAAGGAGACGGAAATGGACTTTGTTGTTGACGCGTTGATCACGGGAATCGGAGCGACGGCGGTGATGGATCTCTGGGCGATTGTTCGACGGCGGCTCTTCTCCGTGCCGCTGCCGAACTACTCGATGCTCGGCCGCTGGGTGGCCCACATGTTCCGGGGCACTTTTCGACACGACGCCATCGGGGCCGCAGCCGGGGTCCCGGGGGAACGGTGGCTCGGCTGGACGGCGCATTACCTCACCGGGATCGTCTTCGCGGCAGGTTTGCTGATGCTGTCCGGTGTCGAGTGGATACAGCGGCCTGCCTTGGGGCCGGCACTGCTCTTCGGCATCGCCACCGTCGCGGCCCCCTTTCTACTCATGCAGCCGGGGATGGGCATGGGAGTCGCCGCGGCGCGGACGGCGCGCCCTGGCCGCGCGCGAATGCAAAGCCTCGTCACTCATGCGGTGTTCGGCGCGGGACTGTACGGGTCCGCCTGGCTCGCCGGACTGATGCAAGGCCAATGAGCGCGGGGCAAGCCGCCGTCTGCGCTGCTTCGGAACCCCTCTCAGGAGAACGAAATGAAGATTCCCGCCCGCTATGCGCCATTGGTGTTCGGAGGCGTGCTGTCGGCCATCATGGTCACCATCGTGTCGGCGTTCGTGCTGATCACCACCCAGGGCCTCCACCCGGGGCTCGGAGGGCAGTGGCTGCGCAGTTGCGCGACGACCTGGCCCGTTGCATTCCCTACGGTGACGTTCGTCGCGCCGTGGGTGCGGCGATTCGTGGGACGCCTGACCGCCTGATGGCGAGCGGTCAGGGTTGTTTGCGTGCGGACAACAGGTGACCCAGTTCCGTCCTGGCGAGCACATGATTTGCCGGCCACAGCAGCGACGCCTGTTCGCCGCGCCATTGAACTTCGTCGGCCGGCATCCCGCGGCGTCGCGTCGCCCACCGGCGCCAGACCGTCACTCCGGCAGACCACCATGCCCATGCAAGGACAAAACCCAGGAGCAGGGCCGCGACGGAAGCCGCTGGCGCTCGAACGCCCAGTCCATAGTGGAGAAACGCAAGCGGCCCCACCATCCAGGGAATGATCAGGACGTTCACGCACACCACACCCACCGATACCGTCACCACGGGCGATGGCAGTCCCGGCGCCGGCTGAGAGAACCGGATCTCCGGCTCCAGGTCGGCCAGCCAGGCACGCTCGTCCGGCGGCAGCGCCGCCACCTGTCCGCGCAGATGCCGGCGAACAAGGGCCAGCATCAGCGCAAGCGGCAGATAGGCAAGGATCAGGGCCATCAGCATCGCCACCTTGAAATCCACGCCCAGCCACCGGGCGATGATCCAGGCGCCCGCCATGCACAAGGCAAGCACCACGAAAATGCTCGCCCACCTCCCACGGCGGGGGCCACCACGGCCGGGGTCAGGTCTTGTTTTTTGCCTATCCACGACCTCGTTCCCTCCGATAGTCCGTGGCGTGAGGCCACTGAGCGGAACGATAGCCGACCACCAGAGGTTTCATTTTCAGAGGGTCGACTTCAAGCGAGGCACTGCCGAACTATGGGCATCTGCAGACAGCTCGCCGTGGCGGCCTGCCCTCAGATCATCCGGGCGATGGGACCTGACCTGGCTGCGCGCCCTCGTAGCCCTCGATGATCAGTACGTCACCCTCAGAAGCTGGCAGACGCAGCTGGATGGCTGCCTGGTATTCCGGCGACTTGTAGCAGTCCAGTGCGGCCTGATACGAGGGGAACTCGATGACGACGTTGCGGGACCGGTTCATGCCTTCCGGAGCCTCGAAAGCGCCGCCCCGGACCAGAAACCTCGCGCCGAATCTGGCGAATGGCGCTGCATTTGCGGCAACGTACTTCTTGTACTGCTCGAGATCGGACACGTCGATGCGCGCGACCCAGTAACCCTTGGGCATGGCTTTCTTCCCCTGATTCGAAGGAAACAATCATACCGTGCTCGGTGTGATCAACCCACGGCGGGGTCAGGTCGTGCCTTTTGCCTCGTCACGCCAACGCGGACAAGATCCGCATCCACCGAAAGCGACTCAGTGATCCTCTCTCTTTGGGAGGCAAAAGGCAAGACCTGACCCCGCACTGGATTCATCGTGCAAGCTTCATGAATGCCTCGAGCTGTGATGCATCGGCGAACCACCGTTTCGGGATGGCCTCGAACAGCTGATCGTTGTGGTACAGGAGGATCGTGTCCGGCCCCTCGCTGACCTTCACGTAGTCCGCCCAGCGGCGCCGGCTCTGACCGCCGAATCCCTTTGCCTCCACGGCCTCGTCGTCCCACGAATAGAAAACGGGCTCGCGGAAGTCCGCCTGCTGGGCGTGCAGCTTGCGGGCCCGCGACGGGAGAAGAACGAAGGCAGTGAAGGCCTCGCTTGCCAGCGCCGCCGCTCCCGCGCACAGAATGGCGATTCCGTCCGGTTGGCCGGCCAGCACGAGGCGCGCGACGCCGGCGGCGATGATCAGGCCCGCCACTATCCGGATGCGCCGGACCGCCGGTTTACGGTGAACTCTCTGCGCGGCGATCAAGTCCTCCGCGGTGAACAGGCCTGAGATCATGGGCATTCGGTCCTGACGTTGTCCTGTGGGTGCGCATCGATGTGCACGAACATCGGGCGCCCGACTCGGCACCCACGCAAGGGAACCCGTTCCTTCACGGCGCGCAGACCAGCAATGGAAGCACCGGAACGGGTAAAGGCCTCGCCACGACGGGATCACCCGGGATGTTCGGGTACTTGCGCCGGAGAATGCCACGCGCTCGCTCCAGATCGACCCTCAGATCCACTTTCCGGTCGTCTGCGTAGACGAAATCGCCCACATAGATGACCTGACCCGCCGGGACTTCGAACGCCACCGGCGTGTCCCGATCCCGGAAGACTGCCCCACCGCCACCGCCTGCGTAGAAGCCCGGCGCGACATCGAAGAGGAAATACTCGATCTTGCGGTCCGTGGCTGCCTCCACCCGGTTCCATCGAAGGCAGTTGCCGGTGACGGTGTGGCGGCTCATGTCGTACTGCTGCAGCCTGACCGGAAACCTGGGGGCCTGCCACTCCCCTTCCTTTCCCACGCCGACCAGCAGCAAGCCGCGCCCGGGAGAGACGGCGTGTCCCGGCGCCGATACGCGCGACACGTCATTGAATGCCGGACACCCGCCCAGGATCGCGCACGTGACAAGAGTCGTGACGAGCCTCCAGATACGTAGCGGATGCCGAACCTTGCCGACTTCCGGATTCCCGTGCGGACGGACCTCGCCCCGGATCCGGGACGCGCGGTGCGCGCTCATGTCGCCCTTCGGCCTGGAACGTTCTGCCATCGGTGTCGCCTGTATCCGTCACGGGCAGGACCTGCCGTCGCAATCGGTTCACGCGGCATGCCCCGGTCCGGGTCAGCAGCCGACGATGCGTCCGGGACGACGAAGCCGTGGCCGCGGAACCGGTCTTCGAGCGAGATCACGATGAAGGGCGTGTCTCCACGAAGCGCGACACTGTCACTTGCGCAACGCACGAATGAAACCGACGAGATCCCAGATCTCCTTCTCGGACAGGACACGCTCCCATGCGGGCATCACCTCGCCGCCGTGGGCGATGCGGTACGCGAGCACACCGTCCGGAAAGACGGGTGGTGCGGCGATGCGCGAGAGGTCGTCCGGCCTTTCCGGCAGTCCGGCCGCCGCCGGGCCGTCTCCTCGGCCTTCCTTGCCATGGCATACCTCGCAGCGAGACGACCAGATCGCCGCCCCCCGGGCGAGGGACGATGCGTCACCGGCCATGGGGTTGGACGCGAACGCGGCCCCGAGAAGCGCCCGTTGTTGGAAGCAGAAGCCCGCGCCGGCCGCGAACGCAGTGGCAGCCAGTACTTTCACGAGGATTCTTCGCTGCATCACGGTGCGCGGTGTCCTTAGGACCAGCGGCCGGCCACCGGCGTGCCACCGCAGCGATGAGCCTGCGCCTGCCATCGACGGCTGATTCGAGCGGTCCGCACATGGCAAGACCGGGGCGCTCCTCCGGGACGATCGCAAGACTTCACGATGCACGCTCGTCCTCCGGTCCCGCCGGAGACATCGGTGCGTTTGCCCGAGCGCGCGCGCGTCCATGCCAAAGGCGCGGCATGTTCCAGAGGCGCGTTCATGACGATGTGCCGGCGCGGTACCACTCCAGAGCCGTGTACATCGCGCCCGCGACGTACAACGGTGTGAAGATCCGCTTGTTGTGCTTTGCGAGCCACCGTGGAAGGTAGATGTCGAAGTTCTCCCTCCGGTCCGGCGTGTATCGCGACGCGATTCCGGTGAGGGGGCATGACCAGCGGTTCAGAACCAGCACCAGCGCCTCGAAGGTCACGAGCGCCACCAGGAGTGTGGCGATGTGAAGATGTCCCAGCGCCACCGCAATCGGCGCTCCGACGATGCATGCGACGAAGAACACCCACACCACCGTGTGCAGGGCCTTGATTGCCACGAGGGCCGTCCCCTCGTTCATCACCCATGCCCAGGGAGGTGCAAGCGTGCGGTCACCGCTTCGCCAAGCTTGCCGGTCGGTGGGTGCGGCCGGCGGTCTTCGGGACCACGAAGCGGACGGTGGGTTCGGCGAGCCTGCGCCACGTCCGGTCCGGCTACTTCTTCACCCCTCGCAACTCGAGCGCGACATCGCGGCACATGCTTGCCTTGCCATTGCGCTTGGCATCGACCTGCTTCTGGAAGAGCGCCTTGAGCGCCGGCTCCTTCTCGATGCGAGTCACCATGGCCAGATTGCGGTTGCGCCACTGCGCATAGGGCTGGGCCATCTCCTGCCCCCAGATCTGGACACCATCGGCACAAGCCCGGTATGTCGACATGAAGTCCACCATCCGGTCCATCTGCCCCCCGCCGATCCCGAGGACGAGGGAGGGGAATCTGCGCCTTGAGCTTGTCCTGCTTCGCCGTGTCCGGACAGGGCTCTGCTTGATAGACGGTCCGCTCGCCTTGCACGCACTTGTACATCGTCTGTGCGGATGCGGCGGCGGGAATCAGGGCCGACAGGACGGCCACGAGAGGAATCGCTGTTCTCATTGCATGTTCTGGTGGATGAAGATGGGGTATTCCGTTCTCGGCACGAGGGTTGACCATCGAGACTTCCGGCGGCTCGATACGCACCATCGCGCAACATGTCCGCGGAGAAGGCACGCCCGCGAAGCGCTCTCGGCACCTCGTCAAGACGCTTTTCGGCTCGAAGGACATTTCCTGAACCGTACCGCAATGCCAGCCGGTGCAGGGCGGCGGATGCGCGGCGGGACAGCGGGGTTTCTCCGCGCTGCACACACATCCGGACACGACCGGCGCCTGTATCCGGCATCACATGCACTGTGTTCCGTAGGGAAGCCTTTCCCGCGGTGCCGTTCCGGAAGGAAGCATCTTGCGGATTCTCGCCGCCCGTTCGCTCTGAATGGCTGCATCGGGCGCCGCGCCGGTTCGGGCAAGCACGATCGCGTACTCGTCCAGAAAATCGGCGAATCGCAGCGGGTCTTTCGTTTCCACCTCCGCCGCCGCGAACAGTGGGAAGGCCTTGTCGTAATGCAGACGCGCCTCGACGAACTGCCGACGATCCAGATGCAGCCGTCCCAGTTCGTGAAGCGCGCCCATGGCGGTGCCGCCCTTGGCCTTGTCGAGGACCGAGGCCTCCGTCAGGGCCCGCTCCGCGCCGTCCCAGTCGCACAGCACGCCCGACACGCGGCCGTACTCGTACTTCAACACCGCCAGCTGTGGCGGCTTGGCCTTGCCAGCCTCCGCGTTGACGATGGCCTTGTCGAAGTTCTGGCGGGCCAGCCTCCAGTCGCCCGCCTGGATCGCCTGGTACCCCGCGTGGGCATACCCGTGGGCGGTGCGCACGTCGACCTGATTCGCACATCCGGCCAGCACGGCGGCGACGAAGGCCGCAGGCGCTCCCGCCTTCATCCCGCAGTTTCCGGCACGAAGGAAAGAACCGGCTTCGGGAGCGAAGCCGGCCCGGTACCCGCGTCCGCAACCGGTGCGCACGAGAAACGACGGCGCGTCACTCGAGCTCTCCGATTCTTACCCGCTTCTGATCCCGACGGTCTTCCACCAGCGTGCGCAGCTTCTCCCGGATCTGCTCCGCGTCCTTGATGCCGTGGATGGCCGAGATCGGCGTCGTGGCATCGGAGGACACCAGGATGACGTTGCCGAGCCCGAAGATGCGCAGGAAGAGCGGCTGATCGAACTTCGTATCCTTGACCCGGTACAGCTCCAGCTCGTCCATCTTCCTGTTGAGCACGCCGCTGTGAACCTTCAGCCGTTGTGACGTGAGTTCGTACCGCTGGCACTTCACCACGAGGTATTTCCAGAACGCGTAGGGGATCGCGAAGATCGCCCCGATGCCGGTCAGGGAAAGAAGCCCGCATACCACGTAAGTGCCAAGATTGGTGATCTGCGACGGACTTCCGGTCCAGACGTTTTCTTCTGTCGGCATGCGCCCTCCTCTTCAGGAACCGCTCGGTTTCGGCGGCACCGGCTGCCGCTCGACCCGCTCCATCGCCGGATCGAGACACGCCCAGCCAGGCGCGCTGGACGCCCAGATGTTGGTGCCGGGACGGATGGACGAAGGATCGTCCAGGTTTCCGGTGCGCACGACCCGGACGTCCGGCCGGCCCGACGACCGGGCGAACAGATGCGTGCCGCAACTCGGGCAGAACTCGCGTGTCACTTCGTTGCCGCTGGCCGCCTGCTTCGTGTGCGCGGCCAGGGTACCCGAGACCACGAGGGCGTCCACCGGCACGAGCATGTTCACCGTTCCGTTCGCCGCCAGATGCTGACAGTCCCGGCACCAGCATATCCGGGCGGAAAGGGGTTCGGCGGCAATCCTGAAGGTGATGGCGCCGCACAGGCAGCGCCCCGTTCTCTCAGTCATTCAGGGCACCTCAAAGTGACCACGTTTCATTCCCGATGCACCGGTTCATCTGCCTCGGCCCGCGGTCAGCGAATGCAGGCGGTCGCATGGGCAGACGCCTGGGCCGGGGCACCCATCACTCGACGAAGATCTCGTTCGAGACATTGTCGACGACAACGGGGCAATCGAGGAACGTCAGCGTGGGTTCGGTGCCGTACCTGCTGCGAACGAACGCCCTCCAGTCGTCCGTGTAGACCGCCAGGGCGTCCTGCTTCGTCTTCCAGAGGTAGATTCCCCCGACCTTGGTTCCGTCCTCCGATCTGAAGTAGACCTTCCGGACCAGCCCGGGCATGCGGAGGTACTTCGCGGCCGTGCCCTGGAAGGCGGCTTTCGCGTCTTCGAGCGACAAGGGCTGCGGAAGCGGAAATTCGACGATGGCAGTGATCATGGGCAAGACCATGTGGTTGACGCAGGGCATCGCGCAAGGCGCGGCAGGGTGGGCAGGCCGTGGCTTGGGCGTCTGGCGCTCAGGTGGTGATGGCCGTTCATAGCGAGTAGCCGTCCTTCTTGAGCCGCGCCCTGACCCGGCTCTCGATCGCAGGCCCCATCGACTGTCCCCACCGCTGCCCGGCCACCATGCTGTCGTTCACGAGAACCGGCAGCACCTGGATCGTCTTGGCGCCCAGCTCCGTCGTGTAGAACGCGATCAGGCCCTTGATCTCGGCCCCGCTGAAGTGCTTGTGATAGATGAGGATCAGCTGTTCCGTGAGCGCGGCGATGTTCGCATCGAGCACCGCCGCCACCTCGGCCGGCAGGACATCGATGGCCTCCTGGGGAATGTCGGGGCGCAGCGTCCTGATGGATTGCGCCAGCTGGCCAACGATCGCATTGGCCATCTGCAGGCCGATGGCCGTGGCTCTGGTCATCCGCAGCAGCTGCTCGATGTCCCCTCGCTTCTCGGCCGACAGGTCTTCGGCAGCCGCAAGACGGGAGAACGCGATCAGAAGAACGAAAAGGAGGGATCGGACAGTCATCGTGCTGATTCCTTCGGTCGGGAGCCTCGATTCTGGAGCGGCCGCGCCGCCCTCACCGCCGGGCGCGCGGGGAGAAGGATAACGCCGCGCGCCGTTCGTCCCAAGCCGATGGCACTGGGCACCGCAGGCGCAGCGCACGCAGCATGGCTACATGGACGTGTCGATGACATGCGAAACACACGTTTCGCCAAGCCTTCCGGGAAAGTAGTAGAGGTGTCCCAGCGACGGGTCTCTTCCCGCGAACCGCTCCCTTTCCTCCAGGTACAGGCTCGCGAGCAGGTGGGCGAACGACTTGTATCTCGACACCAGTCCGCCATGATGGAGAAACAAGGCCTCGCTTTCGCCGTCCCGGGTCGTGTTGCGTGGAATCAGCAGGTAGAAGGCACCTCCAGTCTCGGCGCCCGCCACGAGCATGGAGTCCAGATCACGTTCGCGGAATCCTTGCTGAGACCGGTCATACCGGAAGTAGGAAGCGTCCGGCTCGTTCATGCCGGCGAACGCGGACTTCCAGTTCGAGAAGTCCGCCTCACTGAACTGCTTGAACGGGACAAGCGCGCGAGGGTCAGCGTAACGCTCGGTACCAGGGTTCGACTGCTCGTACAAGGAACGGAACCGGATCTGTGCCTTGGCGACGTGGAAGTCCCGCAACGATCGCGGCAGCCTCGGGTCGGTCGCCGGAATCGTCACGCCGAAGTCCGTTGGCTGGACTGCCTCGGCGCCCACCTCCTTCTGCCAGCAACGCAGGAATCGCGTCATTCGTTCAGGGTCGCCAATGTAGCCCGAGTTCATTTGCGACAGAGGGACGACGGGAGACTGCCGTGAATCAGCGTCCGTTGCCGGCTTGCCACACGCAACCACTGCGAGCGCTGCAGCAAGCAGGACACCGAGCTCGAGCCTGTGCATGATTGGGGAGAATCGTACCGACACTAGCGGGTTCGACGCCCGAGTGTCTCGACGGACACGATCTCGCTGGCGTCTCGAACGGCTATGACGAAGCGGCTGTTGGGGATTCGGAGTGCAGGCGGAACCATCGCTACATCGATGCTTTCGACGAGGCGGCGCGCAAGGTGAGCGCCGGGGGGTACCTTACCCAGCTCGAGTTGAAGCAATCCATTGCCTCGCGGTCCGACCACGCGAACCTCGATGCGCAATTCGTTGGCGTCGGATTCAGGCACAGGCAGTTCCATGGACGACAGCCAGTCGGTCAATGCTGTCCCGCTGTAGCAGTGGCCATCCTCGTCTCGAGCGTGGCCGCCGCTCAGCACCGCCACCGAGGCAGCGACGTAGGCGGAGGCTACAAGACTTGCATACGAGGTGCGGGCCTCGAATTGGAGGACGGCCGAACCCGCACTCTCCCCTTCATCGCGCGTGAATTCGAACGCGGCCTGCTGACCGTCGAGCAGGCAGGGAACAAGCCCGGAGTCCCGCGCAATATCCAGTCCTTCGGGCAAGGAAAGTGCCGCACCCAGGCGGCCTGCCTGCTCGACGATCTGTGACGCGGGGGCATCGGCCGTACTTGGCACGACGGCAGAAACGAGTGTGGACATGTTCTTCAGCGGGAATCCGGGCAAATTCTCGGGTGCACGGTCGGGGAGAGCGAGCAGGGTTGATGCCAGCCATGCTGGAACACTCGCTCGTACCTGACTGAAAAGTCCAAGGGCGCTCGCCCGTCACGCCGGGCGCCGGGAATGTCAGCCGGGAATCTCGGTTGCTACCGCTGGACCCATCGCACTTCATGCGGAGCGGGTCATGCCCAAGTTCATCACAATCGGCTACGGCGACGAGAACGGTTACCGGAGGACGGCTCCGAACATTCGGGAAGCGGCCCATGCCCACGATGCGACGATGAAGTGGAGCGGCGCCGTGATCGGAATTGCCGGGCCGCCGATGCAGGTGCGCAATCCGGACAACAGCGGCGTGCGCACATTGCCCGGCCCCTTCATGCGCAGCGACCTTCCGATTGCCGGCTTCGCCCTGATCGAGGCGGCCGATCTTCGCGAGGCGATCGAAGCCGTGTCGAAGACACCACGTGCGGTCGCTCACGGCGTGGTCGAGATCTGGCCACTGGAGGAAATGCCCTGACGCCGGACTGATCCAGGCGCCCTTCCGGATGTGGTATTCCCCGGGCGAGGGCGACCTACTTCACGACAAGACCTGGCAGGCCTGCAAAGTACTCTGCCAGGGCATCGATCTCGGCGTCCTGGAGATCGCCCACCGCTTCGCGCATCACTGCGTGCGGGCGCGTCCCTTCCCGGTACTCTCTCAGGGCAGTCTTCAGATAGACGGGCTTCTGTCCGGCCAATACGGCGCTGTCCGGATTCACGGGTACCCGCCCGAATACGCCGTGGCAGGTTTCGCACGCTCGCGCGCCGGCCGGCGTCTCGCTGCCGGGAACCGGGGTTTCGGCTGACGCGGCGAACTGCGCATAGTAGGCGGCGAAGTTCTTGAGCTCCTTGTCCGAGTAGGCCTTCGCAACGTCCCGCATGGTCGCGTGGCCCCTCTTGGCGTCCTGATACGCGCGCATGGCGGCGATGAAGTACGTGGCGCTCTGACCGCCCAGGTTCGGCACGGCCTTCATGTTCGCCTGACCATGGCAACCGTTGCACGTCACGGTCTTGCGACGCCCTGCCTCGGCATCACCATCCGCCGCGTTGCTCGTCACCGCGGCAATCGCCAGGATCCAGCAAGCAAGAACCCGATGTGATGTGTTCAAGTGGTTCCTCCTGTGCCCCGCGTCCGGGCCGGTGAAACATGCGCAGCGATCGACCTTCCCTAGCTGCAGTCGGCCCTGAACTTCTCTTCGAGATTGCCGAGCGCGCGCTGCACGCCCTTGTCCTGGGGCCGGGTGGCCGCACGCTTCCGTTCCCGCTCCAGCCGCTCGGCCCGCCGGTCGCAGGCCGCCTGCCGCCCGGTCCGTCGTGGCCGCGCCTCGGGCGGATGGACGGTGCGGTGCCGTCCGCCCTGGATGGCGGCTGGGAAGGCGGAGGCGCCGAGTCGGTGCCGGCACGGGTGCCGTCGCGCATTCTCTGCCGCAAGCGCGCGGCGTCGGTTTCCGCCACCTTCAGTCCCTTCTCCGCCGCGCGGTCCCACCACCGCAACGCCTCGTTGTCGTCCACGGCAACGGGAGAAGGAGTGGCGGGATTTCGAGAGGACGCGAAGTACAGTCCGTAGGTGTACATGCAGTTTGCGTCGCCCTTCTCCGCACAGGTCCTGTTCAGCTCGAACGACTCGCCGGCGTCAGCGGTGCCGCAGCGACCGAGCCAGCTGACCGCAGGGGCGTGGCCCTTGCGGGCGGCGAGCAGGAAATAGGGGCACGCAAGATCGATGCGGTCTTCGAACTTGGCGTAATAGGAGGCGAGCGCGAAGATGTCCTCCGGCCGCCCCGACCTGGCCTTGGCCTGCCATTGGGCTCGAAGCTCGGCCTCGGTTTCGCTCTTCGCTTGCTGGTAGATCCGCCGGCCGACCTCCCGGCACAACGGCGCCACTCCGGTCAGCTCCGAGATCTCCTCCACGCCGTTCGGCACTCCGAACCCGATACCGCTGAACGCCATCATGGCCGAGCACATCGGGGCCAGCAGGTGCCGCAGATCCGCGTCCCGGCGCTCCAGTTCGGCGGCGAGCGATTCGCGTTCGCTGCAGGAGCCGCAGCGCTGCAATCGGGCCTCCAGGGCGTTCACCCGGTCGGCCTCTTCCCGCACCTGTGCCTTGAAATCGTCCAGTTCGGTGAGATCGAAACCGAATACGCGGCGCCAGTATTCCTCTTCCGAAAGAAACTGTGCGGCGGCCAGGCCGGAAAACGCCAGGAGCAGAGCACAGAGGCTCGTGCGAATCATCGAAATTCCCGGACCGGAGCGCTCGATCGACATGAGCGAAGGCTAGTTCCCGGCCCCCTGCGGGAGCGGTGACGAACTCCCCGGTTCATCGCAGTTTCCTGTCTCGGGTACGAGGCCCGGCGCCCCGAGCGCCCGCAGCCCGGCCGGCGTCCGGATGCAGGCCACGAGAGCAGGGGCAGAAGCTTCCGCGATGGACAGGACCGGGCCGGACCCGCCGAACCGAAGACTGGTCAGCAGCGATTGCAGCCGCTTCGGCTCGGGATGAAGGAGTTTCAGTTCGACCAGTCTGCATCCCTTGTCCTGCATGCGGCTGGCGGGATGAACGCCGGTCTTCCACTGAATCAGCGCGGGTGCGGCACCGCCCAGAGGCAGGCTGCCGTCGCCCGGGATGGAGATGAGCCATTCGAGATCTCCCCGGGTCATGGGCTCCGCAGGTCCGAGGTCTTCCGTGGACGCCCCCAGCGAAGAGCCGATGTCTTCCGTCCGTGCCACCCAGCAGCTCAGGAAAGGCTTGCTGGCGGAGGTCACTCGATCCAGCTCGAACCAGCGAGGCCGCTCCGGCGGGGGAGCATCCGGATTGATGGCAATGACCTCCAGAAAGATCGTCTCGCCCAGCGGCAGCAGAAGGTTGTGCGTCCCCATGCGAGGGTGTTCACCGCCTTGCTGCGGGACAACCCCCAGCAGCGTCTGCACTAGCTCCGCTCCTGCCGCGAGGGTCGGCGAGACGATCGTGATGTGGTCGATGTGACAGGTGGGCACGAGGTCACCGGGTGCGGCGAGAGGATGCCGATTATCACCTCGCCGCGCGAGCGGCGGGCGATATCGATTCGCGGGCGGACTCAGGTGTCCGGTTGCTCGCAAATGCGCTTCAGGACTTCCAGCGCTTTCGGCCAGGCGTCCTGCAGATAGTCCTCGAACTCCGGCGTCACGTCCTGATCCACGGTGAGCCGCGTGCCTTCCGGCGTGGCCGTGAACGTATAGTTCTCGTAGGCCGGCAACCAGGCGCGCACCGCTTCGCTGGAGAAGTCCTCGACACCCTGGGCGATGAAGCCGAGATGGCGAATGGAGATGAAGCGGTGCGGCTCGTTCGCTTCGATCTCGGACACCATGCCATCGCCGGACGGGGATAGAAACAGGATCTTGCTGCCCTGATCCCAGGACCCCTCGAAGTGGGATCCTTCGGCGAACGGCGCCGTCCAGACCCTGTAGCCCTGCGGGCTCAGCATCACCCGCCACACCGTCTCGACCGGCGCATGGATGAGTGTCTCGAACTGAATGCGTTTGACTGAAGGCATCGGGGCTCCTTTGCGGTGGGGGCGCGCGATTCGGGCAAGGCTACGCAGACACAGACAGGGTGAACGCTGCAACTCTCGGCTGCGGAAAGCCTCAGCGTCCCTCGAACATGGATGTGACCTCGGTCCCTGCGTCGAGTTTCTTGTCGGCGCAAAAGGCAACCAGCGATCCCGACAGCCGGCGCGCCAGCTCGACGTAGGGTTCCGCTTCCGCGATGGAGAGCTTTCCGTCCACTCGCAGCATCCAGACGTCCCGGAGGGCACGGTTCGCCTGATCCGGCCAGTAGTCGGGAGACAGAACGTTCCCCACGGACGATGTCAGGAACTCGAGACTTTCGAAACCCTGCAACTCATCGCAGAGCGCGCGCGTCAGGAACGCCCGGGCCCAGTCGGGCCGGTTGCTACGCACGAAGTACCGGCGATCGAAGCGCGAATGACCGGTCGAGATGTCGGCAACGCCGAGTTCTCCCACGGCGACCGCGACCGGATCGCGATTCGAGAAGTGCAGGTAGAACGGTACCGGCTCGGGATAGCGCCCCCATATCCAGGTGACTGGTCCCCTGTGGCGCTGGCGCGAGTGGGTGATGACATGCCCGTTCTCCTGCAGCTGCCTGAGGCTCGAGTCGAATGAGGCCTTGCCCCTGCCCCACAGGAGCACCGTGACGACGGCAACCGTCGCCACCAGGATTCCGGCGAAGATCAGATCGGCGTCCGGCATGGAGGTCGGTTACCTGCCGCGAGACGTTTCGCCGGGCCTCTCGACGAATCCGAGTTCCGCCCATACGACACGCCAATGCAGGAAGCTGAGGTCGCCGGCCTTGTTCCAGACGCTGGATGCATCGGGGTCCGGATTCCTGTGATCCCAACCGCCGGGCTCCAGTGCCGTGATCGCCACGTGCGCCTCAGCACTCCCGGGCGACAGGTGGTAACTGAACTCGACATGCTCCGGCAGTTTCCAGTACGGCGCAGGCGCCGCGTCGATCTGCGGATGCCACGTTTGCAGACGGGATCTCGCGTCGAGATCGACACTTTCTATCGCCGACGAATCCGGGCATTCAGCGATGAGACGGAGGAACAGGATGGACATGGAGATTGGGTTGTGCAAGCAGCCCCGCCCCCCCCGCCGGAGGCCACGACAATGCCTCTTCGGCACTCGGCTGCAGCACGCTGGGGGGAACATGTCAGTTGCCTCCGGTGACCTCGATGAAGCTGCCCGTCGTGAACGAGGCCTCGTTCGACAGGAACCACAATATGGCTCGGGCGACCTCGTCCGCGGTCCCGCCGCGCCGCATGGGCAGAAACTGCTTCACACGATCGACGCGCCCGGGTTCTCCCCCGCTTGCGTGCATGTCCGTGTAGATGTATCCGGCTCGCACGCCATTGACGCGAATCCCTTCCTCCGCAACCTCCTTCGCAAGTCCGACCGTCAGCGTGTCCACGGCACCCTTCGACGCGGCATAGTCGACATACTCTCCGGGCGCGCCAAGGCGAGAAGCGGCCGACGATACGTTGACTATCGCTCCTCCGGCACCACCGCGCCTGGTCGACATGCAACGCACCGCCTCCCGGGCGCAGAGAAAAGAGCCGATGACGTTGGTCGCGAAGATGCGCTGGATGCGCGCGGCGTCCATGGCTTCCACCCGCATCTGCTTCTCGAGAATTCCGGCATTGTTCACGAGAGCCGTGGGCGAACCGAGCTCCCTGTCGCAGGTCTCGAACAGGCGAACGACGTCGGGCTCGCTGGACACGTCCGCGGCAACGGAGATCGCTCGACCGCCTGCCGATTGGATCTGTCGAACCACACCGTCGGCCGCAAGCTGATGGGCCCGGTAGTTCACGCAGACGGAATATCCCCGCTGCGCGGCTAGGAGCGCAGTTGCGGCTCCGATTCCTCGGCTCGCGCCGGTGACAATGATGACGTCGTTCATTCACGCTGTCTCCGCGAATCACCCCACGACGGGCCGATCAATGTACGCGGGTTGAGGGGCAGCCGGAAACGGCCGAGGGAAGGGGGGGAGAAAGTCCAAATGGATCACGAGATCAGACGGCATTTATCGCCGGCCGCTCCGCGGGGACTGAAATCCCAGATGCAGCGATGACGTCGTGGCCGTCACGGGAATGACGGCCACGAACAGCTTGCCGCCTCCTACGACCCAGTCGCTACTGGCCGACAGCCCGGGAAAGCCCGTGTCCTTGTTCTTCAACGATCGATTCTTTTCCGCGCCGTACTTGCCGCGCAGGAAGGTCGCCACCTTCTCGTAGGTGGCCAAGTTCGCGTCGTTGCCGTTCATGTGCAGCGCGTCCGTGCTTCCTTGCTCGGGCTGGGCGAGCATCGACGTCCATCGCCCGTTGCCGTCGAAGGTGTATTCGACGATGAACGCCACACCGGAGATCATCACGCCCTTCTTGTGCAGTTTGCCCGTGGCGCCTTGACCCGGTGGATCCTGAATCGCCGTGATCCGCTTCACCTCGTCTCGCGACATGCCATCGCGAATGCCCTCCCAGGGCAGTCGAGTGGCAATGCCCGCCACTTTGGATTGGATGACGTTGGAGCCGTCGCAGGGACTTTCCTGGAACGTCGTCTTGCCGTCCTTGACGCACTTGTAGACGGGCTGCGAGAAGGCCGACGAGGCAAACGCGGCTAGGCTGGCTGCCGCGAGTGCTCCGGCAAGCGGGTGCAGGTTCTTCACTTCGTTCTCCCTTTTGCAAACGCTGGCGGCATTCAGACACATGGCGTCCCGAGCGGGAAGCAACCGCCGGACCAAAGGACATCGGCCTGTGCGAGCCCTCGGCTAGAACGTGATGCGCACCGAAGGAGACGTTCGGGTCGCCTTGCCATGGTAGACGGCTTCGATGTTGTTGCCGTCCGGGTCCAGCACGAAGGCAGCGTAGTAACCGGGGTGGTACGAACGCTCACCCGGCGCGCCGTTGTCCTTTCCACCTGCCGCCAATGCGGCCTTGTGAAAGGCGTCGACCATCGCCCGGTCCTGCGCCTGGAATGCCAGGTGATGGCGGCCGGTGAGGTGCCCCTGGGCTGCCTCGCTCGTCTTCGTCGAGACGAACAGTTCGTCGGCCCAGAAGTAATCTTCCGCGGTCCCTCCCATGGGAATGTTCAGGACACGAAAGACGGCTTCGTAGAACGCTCTGCTCGCGGGAAGATCTCGTACGACGAGCTGGAGGTGATCGATCAGACGGCCGCGGTGCAGTTCCTGCGCTTCCATGGGCTTACTCCTGTCGCGTGCAGCCATCGGCGTTCTCCGCGCGTCGGGGCGTCGGACCGCCGGACGACCGCGTGTTATCTGGCCTGCGTCCCAGTTCTTGAGCCAGACCGATCAGAATGCCTTCCGGACCCCGGATATAGCAGAGGCGATACGTATCCTGATACCGCGCCACCTCGTCGACGAGCGTGGCACCGCGTTTGCGGAGCCGGGCCAGCGTATCGTCGATATCCTCCACCGCAAACATGACGCGAAGGTAGCCGAGAGCGTTGACCGGTGCGGTTCTGTGATCGGCCGTTACGGACGGCGCCAGGAACCGGCATAGCTCCAGCCGGCTGTGCCCGTCCGGCGTGCGCATCATGGCGATCTCCACGCGCATGTTGCGCAACCCGGTGACGCGGTCCGCCCAATCACCTTCGACCGGGACGCGTCCTTCCAGGTCGAGGCCCAGTTCGGTGAAGAACTCGACAGCGGCATCGAGGTCTTCCACCACGATGCCAACGTTGTCCATGCGCTTGACTGTCATGATGCCTCCTGGAAGTTCTTGCCACGCCGGGGCTCAGGCTGCACTGGCCCCGGCGAGGGACGAAAGCTTGAGGACCGTGGCCCAGTTTCGCGTGGTGACGTTGCAACCCGCCCGGCCCAGAAGGGCCTTCCCCACCCTGCTTTTCAGAAGCCCGCCAGGGCAGTGAAGATACGCGGCACGTCTTGTGACGGCAAAGCGCTCGCCCGGTTCGACCAAGGACGCGAGGGGAGTCCAGCTCGCGAAGCGCTCGGGTGTCCATGGCGAAGGCCACCACGAAGCGCGCGCGATCCGATTCGGGCGGCGCGAAGGGAGCGTCTTCCACGATCGCCTCGAGGTCCCTGGCAGACTTGACGATGACCGGCGTTGCAACCCCGAAGCGCTCTTCCACCACGTCGGCAATGGCGCTCGCGAGTCTGGCAGCGCTTCGGCTCGTGGAAGAAAAGACGGCGTTGCCGCTGTTCAGAAGCGTTCGCACATCCTCATGGCCGAGATCTTCCAGTGCAGCCCGGAACTGGGCCATGGACACCTTGTTTCCCTTGCCGACGTTGACACCTCGGAGGAGTACGACAAAGCGGCTCATTGTGCGATGTGAGAAACGTTGAAGGAGAAACACTCCATCGTCACCTGCGCCGCCGATCATACTGCGGCGAGAATGCGAGCGTCGCTCTGCGAGGGCTTGCGCGTGAGTCTGATCGAAGGGCTGACGACAATAGTGGAGGGAGAACATGACCCGATTCGTGATCGAGCCGCAAGTTGCCATTGCCCTTGCTGCCGCGGACTCGAAAGTCGCACCGTGCCACACGCTGCTAGCACCGACTCTGCTGCGGTCTCAGGTTCTCGCCCTCCTGTACGCGGAAGCGCGGTCGGGACAGATCTCGCGCAAGGAGGCTAGCCGCCGGCTGGACTATCTTCGTGCGCTCAAGGTCAGGTTGCTCGGAGATCGGGTGCTGCAGCGAGTGGCCTGGGAGATCGCTCAGGAGCTAGGCTGGCAGGACACCTTCGTGGCTGAGTACCTGGCATTGACCAGGCTGCAGGGCGACGCGCTGGTGACGGATTCGCCGGAGCTGGCCGAATCAGCGGGCCGGGTGGTGACCGTGGCATCGATGAGCGCGTTGCTTGTCTGAAGCCACTGCGGCGCACCTATGCAGGCCGATTCGATGATTGACCAGTACCGCGCCACGATGCCATTCCCCCCGCGTACTCCGACACGCAAGCCTCATCGGCGAAGCCACCATACGGCCGCCGGTACCAGTGCAAGAGCCAACAAGCCAAGCGACAGATAGTTGCCACTGGCCGGGTTGAAATCTTGCCAGATGCGCTGCCACTTGAAGCGCATGACCCACCTTCCGAATGCGATGTCGAAGGAAGCCATGAAAGCGGCAAGGAGCCCGCCGAGCACCAGGTGTTGCTGGAAACCTCTGAGACCTATGCCGGGAACCATGGCATAGCAGACTGCGAATGCGAGCGCCGTTCCCGTGACGGCACTGATCTTGATCGCGTGCCCCTTGCCGATTCTGGGTGCGAGCCAAACCGAGCGAGCGATTCCATGCAGCGTTTCTGTCGCCGCAAGAGCGATGCACAACGACACGATGCGGAGGATGTCCGGGCCGATGTTCGTTGCTCCTAAGGCGAACCCTCGGTGGGCAGCGGCTGCCACTGATATCGCGCGAGGGACAACACGCCGTCGCGGGAGAACCGGACACCCTCGTCTTCGAGCATCAGCCGCTGCAGGTCTTCGCGGCCCATGAGGTCGGAACGGGGACTGATCCGGCCCTGGGCGTTGACCACCCGATGCCACGGGACGTCGTTGCCCTCGGGGAGTGCATGCAGCGCGTAGCCCACGAGACGCGCGTGCCGGGGAAAACCCGCGAGCCGCGCCACCTGGCCATAGGTCGCGACGTGTCCACGGGGGATGCGCCTCACGACGTCGAAGATGAGCGTGTGCGTGGAGGTGGCTGAAGACATCGGCGCTGTCTGACGTTGCTCAGCTGTCCACTCGGAACGATGCCGGTATCGGGCCACGCCGGTCATTGACAGCCCTTGGGGAGCACTCGCCTGGCGAATCAGAAGGCATAGGAGATGGAGTCGTTGGCTTCAGAGATCAGTTTCTTGGCAAAGAGCATGTCGATGATGCGATCGATGTCGGTCTGTGCCAGCTTCTTCTGAAACATGGCCGATATGTGCGACTAGAAATGGATTCAGGTGGTCCCCCTGTTCCGAAAGCGCTTCGCAATCTTCGGCCACCGCCAGGCGACAATCATCAGAGCGAAGAATACGACGAGAGGGGCGTTTCGTTGCGTCGCCCCGGCCTCGTAGCCGGCTTGCTGGGACTGCAGGGAAACGATGTCCGAGTCCCCCACGCGAGCCTGTATCAGCGACGTGCTCGAAAAGTAACCAAGCTCGTCCGTCCAGACCCGGAGCTGCTTCGTTCCCGCTGTCCTGACGTGCGCGCACAGACCTGCATAGTGCTCACAGTTGACCTTTACGCGCCGGCCGGAGGCATTGCTCAACAGCAGGAATACCCGGCCGGCCTTTTCGATGAACAGATGCGCGTCGGCATCCCATTCACGCGCGTTTTCGAGTGTCAGTTCTCCTGGCGCGACCAGCCAGTTCAGCAGGAAGACCATGGTCATGATGGTCGTGCCTGCGCGAAACGCAATCAGCAGCGGATTCTTCATGTGGTCTGACGACTGAGCGAAGAGAGGGGCGCCGGCGTGGCGTTCAACTCACGAGGCGGATGATGACAGCGGGCGTCTCTCCGGCCAAGTGCCTTCCCCATTTGCTACATCGATGGGTCGGGGCTCGCTGTCTGTCAGCGATGAGCGTCGTCCCGCGACTGGATTCCTGCACTCACCAGAAGGTAACCGCGCGCCTGGCGGGAGTCGGGGTCCACGGTGTTCATGGCGGTCCACAACGTGGAGAGCGGAACCCAGGTGTAGGGATACTTCTGGGTCGCCACATCGAGAATCAGAACGCGATCTGTCGTCCCGTCGAAGGCACCGACCGGCGATATGTGGCCGGCCCCCGATTGCTTGAGCACGCGTCGATCGTAGTTGACGACCAGGAACGTACCGGACTCCGCCAGAGCGCCGGCCGCGGCATTGCGGAATGAGGAGATGTCCGATCGGTCGGCGTGCACGACCCGAACGTTCAGACGATGCGCACGGAAGAACCCCGCCAGTTCCTCGAGCGTGAGTCCGGCAAGCGTCAGCGCGAACTCGCTCTTGACCGAGGTGGCTGCCTCGTTGAAGACGGACGTTTGAGTCACGGGAGGTCTCGGTCGCAGGGCCGCATTGATCACCGTGGCGACCGTGGCCGGTCCGCAGAAGGCCCTGCGTTCCTGGGCCACCAGATAGGGTGCGAGTTGCGCATGGTCGACCCTGCTTGCCGACGAGGCGAGCAGCCGCTGGCCTTCGGGCGAGGCGATGTCCACGAGTTCCTCCGCGAGAGGCAGGTTCTCCACGGGCGGTGAGGAAAGCGCGTACCAGGCCACACCGGACACGACTAACAGCAGTGTCGATCCGGCCGCCACGAGAAGTTGCCTGACCAGGGGCTGCATCCTCATGCGCGGCACACTCCTCTCGGGCTCCCGTCCGTCACGCTCGCGGTGCGCTCATCAGTGATGGGCTGGTCCGAATGCTTCGGATCGAGGTCGGCTTCGAACTTCACCGTCCCCAGTGACAGCTCCTCCGGTAAATTCTCAGCATTCGTGCTCCTCGAGGTGGGGATGCGTGGTGCTCACATCCCGCACTGCGTGCAAGTTCCGGCCTCCTCATGTCGCTTCGGATTACGTGGGATCTCCGTCAACGAACCGGGCGAGGCACTACTTGTCCCGGAGATGCTTCTTGACCGAGTGGACGAACCGTCCAAAATCCTTCTCCTTCTTCCGCTTCTCGACCTGCGACAGCTGGTGATACCCGGACTCCCGCCTCAGCTTGAGAAAGTTCTCGTAGTGCTCCGTGCCGATCTCCCCCGACTCCAATGCCTGCAAGACTGCGCAACCCGGCTCGTTGACATGCGTGCAATCCCGGAAGCGGCAGTGCCCGGCGCGCGAAATGATATCGGCGTAGCTCGCCTCGATTCCACCCTCGGCACCCAATACTCCGAATTCGCGCATGCCGGGGTTGTCGATGACCATCGCTCCGTTCTCCAGCACGACGAGCTCTCGGCGCACCGTCGTATGCCGCCCTTCACCCGTCCCGCTGACCCCTCCAGTTTGTTGTGCTTCTCGGCCGACCAGGCCATTGATGAGCGTGCTCTTGCCCACGCCGGAGGAGCCCACGAAGCAGTAGGTCTTTCCGGATTCGAGGGCATCCCGCAGTTCGGCCATCCCTTCCCGCGTGACGTTGCTGAGCGTCAGCACCGGCACATCGATTCCGGCAGTCCGTATCTGCGCGATGAGGGCGGCCACCTCCGCGGGCTCCACCAGATCGGTCTTGGTGAGGAGAACACAAGGTGTGGCGCCACCGTCCCTTGCCATCACCAGGTAGCGCTCGAGTCGCTTGAGGTTGAAATCGTAGTGGCAGGACTGCACGACGATCACGACATCGACGTTTGCCGCGATCATCTGGAATTCCACCGATTCGCCCGCAGCCTTGCGCCGCAGGCTGGTCTTGCGTGCCAGAACACCTTGCACCATTCCGAACTGGTCCGCCGTGGCCTTGTCGACACACACCCAATCGCCCACGCATGGCCATTCGGCCGATGACGCCGACTGGTACAGGTATTTTCCCGAGAGCTTGCCCCGGAACGCCCCGGATTCGTTGAGCAGCAGCAGTTGGTCCCGGTCCACGGCGGCAACACGCGCAACAACGCCTGCGGGACCGCAGTGCAGCCGCGCCTGCTCTTCGAACCAGGCATCCCAGCCCAACGCTTCGAGTTTCGGAACTTTCATGTGCGGCAGTCCATGGGTGGGCGCATAACGATGGAACCACGACGCTCCGCAGGGTGAGGCCGGCTGGCCCGGACGGCGGATGATGGAATTGGCGGGAGCACGGGCCCATCAGCTGTCCGCGGCAATGCAGATGTACGCGAGGTTGGGCTACGCTGCATGGGTGATCGCAGGACCGATGTCGACGCCATCGAGCCGGGGAGCGGCGTTTGCCGCAATGGCGGCGTTCCTGCGCCAACTGCGAAACCTGACCCAAGGAGATATGCGATGCGCCGGTTTCTGATCTCGTTCGACGACGGATCCATGGACCACATTTCCGAGGCCGAGTTGCCGGAGGTCAGCGAGGCCGCGCACGCGGTCGTCCGTGATGCAAAGGAAGCCGGAGTCTGGATCTTCGGCGGCGGCGTGGTTCGCCAGCAGGCCGCCATCGTCGCGCCCGACGGGACGGTCTCAGGAGGTCCCATCCCTGAGACGAAGGCCGTTGTAGGTGGATTCGCGGTGATAGAAGTGCCTTCGCGCGAAGAGGCTCTCCGGTGGGCTGCCCACTTCGCTGAAAGCTGCCGGTGCGCACAGGAGGTCCGCGAGATCATGTTCGACCCCGAGTCCTGAACGACGTCAGCGAAGGGGTAGCGCAAACGGCCTGACGGTCGAACGCATCTGCCCACGCGAAGGAACCCGGCCTGCGAAGGGCAGGCCGCCCTCTCCGCCCTCCTAGAGCGGCCTGCTTTCGTTCCATTCGTTCACTTCGCGCACCTCGGCGTTGGCGGCGTGCCTGGCCAGCGAACGGAAGAAGGCCCGCACGTGATCCGACTCGCGCATGGCGGCGGCGAGCGCGTGACTCGTGGAGAAGAAGCTGACATCCACCGAGTCTTCGTGCGCTCTTGCGCTGACGACAACATATCCAAGGGCAACGGAGGTGGGCGACGCTCGAAGCTCGGGATGCTCTTCCGCCAGGACAGACAGCGCCTGGTCTGTCGGGAAAACAAAGGTGAGAAGCAGTTCGGCACGGCCCGTGTCCTGTGACAGGGCAAGCAGGTCGAGCGCAGCGATGGGGCCCGGCTCAGGTGCCAGGTGCGCGTTGACGGACTGCGCGAGGCCAGGCAGGGCATCGACGTGAACGGTGATTTCGAACGCGTGTGAGTCAGCCATGGCCTTGGATGCCAAGTTCCAGCGATTGACGACTTGCGGCAGGTGGCCGAGCGCGGAGTCTCGGTTCAGTGACCACGCGGCGGGCGGAGTCGGCGGCAGCGGGTCCGACCGCAACGGCGGCGGCTGCGCAATTAGCCGAACTGAACGCCGCTGACGTGGACATCGAGTGCCTTCATCCGGATCGGGAGCGTGGCAGCGTCGTCCTGTGCAGCGCCCGCCATGACATGCAATGGAAGCAAGTGCTCCTCGCGAGGGTGACACTGACGCGCTGCCGGAGCTTGCTCCCACGCCTCCAGAAGCCGGTTGCGTTCACTCGGTTCGCGAGTCACGGCATGCGCGAGCCATTCGTCGAAGACGTGGCTGGGCTCCGTGGACGACCCATGACCGAAGCCCGGCATGTTGTGATAGCTGCTTCCGCTCCCCAACAGCAGGATGCCCTCGTCACGCAGTGGCGCCAGCGCCCGGCCGATCGCCAGGTGTTCAGCCGCATCCAGCGAACCCAACAGAGAGAGCTGAAGGATCGGCAAGTCTGCCTGGGGCAGCGCGACCATCAGGGGAATGAAGGTGCCGTGATCGAAGCCTCTGTCCGGGTCCTCGGCCGTCGGGAATCCTGCGCCAACCAGCAGTTCCTGGACTCGGCCGACCAGGAATGGGGCACCGGGGGCTGGCCATTGCAACGTGTAAGCCTCGGGCGCGAAGCCGGTGTAGTCGTACAGCATGGGCGGATGCGGATGCGTCATGATCGTCGCGACTGGCGCCTCCCAGTGAGCCGAGACGACGAGAGCGGCTCGGGGACGCAAGGGCAATGACGTGACCAGGCTCGCCAGGTACGAACGCAGTGGCTCCAAGGCGCCGCGCGGGATGAACGGAACCTCGACAAAGGGCCACGGACCACCACCGTGGGAGATGTAGATGGCTGGGAGGCGCATGAGTGGATACCTTTCTAAGAGAGCGGCTACACCGCCGGACTCGAGACGACTGCTGGGGACACGCGGCTACTTGGCTGCACCGAAGCGACTGGCAGAACGCTCTTTGGCACGCGCTGCCTCCGCCTCACGGTTCTTGGGCGGGGCATGGGTGACCAGGGCGGCGATGAGATCCCTGGCGGTCGCGGCCACTTGATCGACTGCGTGCTCGAACGCGGCCTGGTTCGCCTTGGATGGAACGTTGAAGCCGCTCAGCTTGCGCACGAACTGCAGAGAGGCGTCACGTATCTCGCGCTCTGTCGCAGGCGGCTCGAAATTGAAGAGAGTCTTGATGTTTCGGCACATCGCATTTGCTCCGAGGAATCGAGCGGGCTGAGGCCCCGGCCCAGAGTGGTCTAAGCGTTGGGTCGCAACTGCACCTTCCCCCCGCGCGACTCGCGTTTCGCGTGGGCCAGAGCTTCGGCCACTTGCGTCAGCGGATAGCTGGCCTCGACCGCCACATGGAGGGTACCGTCGACGAGCCGCTCCGCGAGCCTCGCGTACATGGCCTGGACCTCCTCGAATGCCATGGTCCGCATCACCTTGGCCAGCCAGAATCCGACCAGATGGAGGTCGCGGAACACGAACTGGAACGCGTCGACCTGGATGGGCTCGCCGGACATCAGACCGTAGTTGACGACCGTGCCGCCCTCGGCCAGGCATTGCGCGAGACGTCCCGCCGCGGCGCCGGCGACGGCATCGATGCCGAGCCTGATCTCCGCACCGCCCGTGGCCTCGGCGACACGCTGCGCGAGATCGGGGCCGTCGACGACCACCACGTCAGCGCCCATCTGCTTCAGTTCATCGATGAGCGCGGCTCTGCGCACGACGTTCACCGTGCGCACGCCGCTGACCTTTGCCAGCCGGATCAGATCCACTCCGACGCCGGAGTTGGCGGCGTTCTGGATCACCCAATCACCCGGCTTCAGGTCCACGTAGCTCGTCAGCATCATGTGCGCTGTGGCGACGTTCACCTTCAACATCGCGGCCTGTGCGAGATCCACCTCCGGTGGCAGCCGCACGAACGCCTGCGGCTTGTCGCGGATGCGCTGGACCCAGTTGGTGCGTACCAGGCTCATGACCTTGTCGCCGACCTTCAGGTGGGTCACGCCCTCCCCCACCGCCGCGACCGTGCCCGCGCCCTCGATGCCCAGCGGACACGGCGGTACCGGCTTGGACGCGTAGTTGCCTTCGATAGACAGGATGTCCGCCGGATTGATGGAGCAGGCGACGACGTCGACCAGCACTTCACCCGGGCCCGGCGCGCCGGGATCTGGCACGTCGATGCACTGGACGGACTTCTCCGCGGGACCGATGGCAATGAGTTGTGCGGCTTTCATTCGAGCCCTCCGGTTGTGTGGTGGCGTTGCACGGCGACCCTCGGGTCGGGCATGCCGTGCGGCAGATGCTGGTGTTCGCCAATCATAGCCGTGCACTGAGCCGGGAAACGCGCCGCGGCCCGCTTCTCGACCGGGCGGCCTGGAGTTGACCGAGGGACTAGGCGTCTTCGCGGCTGGGAACGCGCAGCACAGCGACCCCGACGAGCAAGAGCAGGGCCCCGCCAGCAAGGAACAGGACTTCGATGAAGTCGGCGCCGCGGGCGTTGCCGCCGCTGAAGAACGACAACCCTCTGAGCAGTATCAGCGCTCCAATACCACCCAGGATCCATCCAATCGCCTTGCGAAGACGACTCGCTGCCTTTGCGACGGGAGAGTGGTCCGGAACAGGGGCCGACTTGTCTCCGGTCGCGCCCCGCATCTGCATGTAGCTGCCGATGGCGAACAGAAAGAAGATCAGCCACATCCCGCGCTGCACCGACCGCTGCGTGGACGGCGTGAACAGGGACAGGAGGTGGATCAGAAGACCTCCAGCTGCGGTGGAGGCGAACCAAAGCAAGCCTTCGATCGAGCTATCTACCATGGGTCGAGGGCGCAGTGGAGGTTGTCGCGGTGAGACGGTCGTATCGCCTCGAGCGCTACTGCGTGCGATTGCTACGACGACCACCGCGCTAACGAGTAGCCAGCCACCGTATGCGAGAAGTGGCAGAGGGCTGCGCGCCGGACTGCGAAGCAGAAACAAGTGCAGGACGGCCCCGGCCGCCGATAGCACTGCAAACCATACTCTCGGACGCAAAGGCGGGCTCCCGATGACGGGTAACGTGGGGCTAAGGGGCAGCCGGAGGCAGGCAAAGCCCGCCGTAGGCTGTCCCCTTGAGCGCAGAGCTGGGCCGAGGACGCGAACGCCCGTACCCGCATACCATAGTACTCAGCTGGATTCCTCAACCTCTCACAAGAATCTCAGTGACCGCAGAAACCCGCTCTTTCTTTTCTCTGCGTCATTGGTGCTTCTTTTTTCGAACTCCGGATAGTTGACCCAGATATTCCCAACACAGTCGTCACCTTGCGCGGAATAGCTAGCGTGATGAGCAGTGAACGCTTTCAATTCCTGCCGTCCGGACTTCCGCTGCGGAATCGCCTGAACGTAGTTCAACTCTCCAGGCAGAGGATCTATAACTTGCTCAGGAACTAACGGTGTGCCGTACTCACTTGAAAACATCTCGAAGTATCGGGCTCGGACAACCGTACCGAGCTCTTCCGAAGTCTTGGGTCCTGGCCTTTGAGCGATTTCGCACAAGACATCAACTCGATAAACCTCTGCGGGACGCACCGAGGAGAGGAACATGATATGAGCTTCGCCTTCCAAGTAACTCTCCTTTATCTCCATGTATGTGTACTCGTTTGACCCCGGTTCGAAGGGTGAGGCAACCGCAAACTTCCGGTCCTTGGATGTATACACACCGGCGTCGAGACTACCCTTCGTAAACTTCGGAGCAGGAATGAGCCCTCCAATAATGCCTCCGGTGGACTCGCACCCTGACAGAACGATCGATCCAAAGACCATGCAAGTTACGACCGACAGCAGTTTCATTGTCCTACCTCCCTTTCCTGAAATGATGGATTCAACGTTTGAGCTGAGAAGCTAACGCCGGTGTGGCGCATGGCCCGCGAAGCGGTTGATGGACCATGCCGGTGGCAGTCCACTCGAGCGAAGGGCCAGGCGTCAGCTCTGCGGGGGGCAGAAGGCCCAAGCGGCACGCTTGCACTTGGCTCAGGGCTCAAATGCCGCAGGCGAAGCTGGCTTGCTGCGCCTTCGCCAGTGGAAGGCTCCCTGGCGGTGACCTCGGCAAGTGGCACAGGCACATGGACCATCACAGTCTCAAGGTGCTCCCAGAAGACTTCGGACTTCGCAGCATCTCACCCGAACCGCTGCCGAGGTCGAGCACTCGGGTTCCCGCTTCCAGACGAAGCGCCGCGCCGAGGGTGGCGAGCTTTTCTGGTGTGAACGGGTTATGGATGCGGTGAGCACTCTCGGTGATGTTGAAGATCCGTGGAATATCCAATGCAGAAGACCTCCGTAGGGATGCGAATGGATTCGTTCATTGCCCGACGATCACGTCGGGAGGCCGAGGCCATCTGCTATTTCGCGCACTCTCGCTCATGGTTGGCTCTGGCGGCTGCTACGCGGGGCTCGTAGCGGCGCGGATCGCGCGCGGCACCTTCAAGCGCGCGCTCGACGGCACGTTGGAGTGCTTCGCACCGGCGCGCGGTTCGATCGCGTCGCGATTGGCGAACCTGCTCATCGGGTTGTACGCGAGAGCCCTCTGGCTCGTGAGCCTTGGCTTGCGGCAATGCTGGTGCTGTCGCCGGCACGTCTTGCTGCGGCGCAGTCGTCGCTGGCGAGGCTGGCACGGAAAGCCTCGCACGGACAACGGCGGCGCGTTGTCGTGTGGCTTCGATCCTTTGCGCTGCGGCGCCGGTCTTTTCGTAGTGTTGCACCAGTTCTTCGTAAAGCCTGAGTGCTTCGCGATCATCAGCCTTGACTGGCCAAGGTGCATCGCTGCGGCGGGTGGTTTCGTAGTAGCTGGCCAGTGTCGATGTGCACATACCCTTCTCACGTGTCGAACAGGCGCGCAGTTCATCGAAAGCGTCCTGCATGTCCACTTCGGCCAATGTCGCGAACAGGCACTCTTCGGCAAACATCACGGTTGCTGCGGCGATCCCCTTGCGCGAGCCCGCGTAGAAGTAAGGGCACGCCAGATTGATCCGGTCGGCGATGGGCAAGCTGCGATCTGCCACCATGGTCCGGCGTCCCATCCAAACGTACGCATCGAGGTCGCCGGCCTTCACGCGACGAGCGAATTCCTCCTTGTTCTCACGGTTCTTCCGCTCCGCTTCGGCAATACCTGCCTCCTTGCTGAAGGCTTCACACAGTCTGGCGTGGCCGGTCAGCTTCATCGCCGCATCAACCGCTGCGTCGCCAAAGCCAAGGGAGTTGATGGCACCGCACAAGATGCGGTCCTCGCGCAGCAAGGCGGCCTGCCGCTCATTGACTTCTGTGGCCAGGCGATCACGATCGGCACAATTCCCGCAACTGGTCTGCTGCGCACGTAGAGCATCAAGCGCGGCGTAGCTGCCTTGTCTGTGGGCGGTGTATTGGCGTGCGCCAAGCACCTCACCCACCGCGGTCCCAGCCTGCTGTCCGAGAGCGAACGCCGTCAGTTCAGATCGCTTGAGATAGACGACCTCCGCCCGAGCCGGCTGGCCAAGTGCCGCCATTGTGCAAACGATCACCAACCAGCCCATTCGCTTCATTCTGGATCCTCCTTTCGCTGCGGCGCGCTCGATCGTGCCATTGGACCGCCGTCAGCTCCAGTCAGTCGAGCGCCGCGTCGGCAGCAGAGCGGTTGCGACATTATCGGGTGCACGGCAAAGACAAGCGGCCAACATCCACCTCCGATGGTTAACGAAGCTGTCGAAAAAGTCGATTCTGAAGCCAGCCGTAGCACTTCGGGCGCAGCGAAGGGCTACGCCTCATTCCTGAGATACCTGGCCAAGAACTTCAGGATTCTCGCTTCGTACGCGCTCGGTGCGTAGGAGTGGAGATCAACATGCGCTGCACCCTCCACCGCCCACAGCTCCTTCGGTTGGTTCGCCGCAGCAAAGATGCGCTGCGTCTCCTCCCAAGTTGTGTGCTGGTCGCTGGTTCCAGAGACAATGAGCAGCGGAGCCTGCAGCGCAGGCAGCGCAACGATCGGTCTTAGCTGCTGCTCGGTTACCCCCGCTCGCAGCGGAAGCTGCCACAGGAGAACTGGTGACAAGTACGCACCAAGTGGACCGAACTGGATGGCGAGCCGATCGGCAACCGCCTCGGCGATCGTGGGATACATTGACTCCAGTACCACGGCATTCGGTGCCTCATTCGGCCGCGACAGCACGAGCGAGGCGGCCCCAAGAGATACTCCTATGACGCCAATGCGCTCACCCGCAAGCTCACTGCGCAAGAACGCGAGAGCACTGCTGACCCCTTCGGCCTCGTTTGCGCCGAATGTGATGCGCTCGCCAGAATTCTCACCGTGCGCGGGTAGATCGACGAGCAGCACGGAATACCCCTGGGCCAACAGGAATCGAGCGCGGCCGAGCATCTGAGTGCGGTTGGACCGCACACCGTGCAGAAGCAGGACGGCACCATGACCGGGTGTGCCGCGGGCGAGCCAACCGGCAACGAACTGAGATGAGGAGACCGCGAGGCGGACTGACGAGGCGTGGAGCTCGACCGGAGGTTCCCCAATGGCGGCAGATGCAGGGCGACTGAGGATCTCGCCTGCAGCGGCGATTGCGAGCACGACGACGATAGCGCTTGCGACAACGCCCCACCAGAGCCCACGCATCGCAATGAGGGCTACCGTTTGACACGAGAGGCCCGGTCCGGCTTGCCGGGGCGGGTCCTCTCGATTGACGGGTTAGGAGGCTGTAGAAAAAATCGCCAAACCCTTCGGAGAGAAGAACACGGGGGTACGTTTACCCCTCCTGACGGTCGTAGCGTTCGATAGGGCGCGTCCTGCGAGGTCGATTCTGGGCTCATTTCCGACGCTCCGCGAAAGAGGGACTTCTTCTACAGCATCAACGTTCGAGGTGCGGCAGGGCCGACGGTGAGGTTCCCTGGCGCCGGAAGGATGATACGCATAACCTGGAGGCGGCCAGGGTGCCTTGCCGTTGGGCCTCGCCTCGACCGAAGTGTTAGGCCTCCGCGCAGAGCTTGTGCTTTGCAGCCCTAAGGCTCTCGAGCCGTTGCCGAACGCGAGGTACCGGATCTTGTGCTTCGTAGGCTCCAATCGTGCGCATGAACTCATCTGCAGTCGGCGGACTAAGCAGCGCCGGAGACATGGCCCGAAGCAGGGGAGTCTTTGGGTCAGCTATCGCGCGCAAGGCATCAATCGCAATCAGACTAAGTGGTCGGCCTCGGCCGAGCCAGGCCCGAGCGTCAGGCCAACTCATGCAGGAGGCTGCCGCCAAGTTGCCCCAGTCGTAGGTTGTTGGCTCGGCCGCGTGTCGTTCGATCCATTGCAGTGCTCGTGGCGACCGAAAGTAGCTGAGCGCGACCATAGCGTACCGGCGTTCACGTCCGTCAAGTGATTCGACCAATGCGGACGCAATGGGGAACCCCTGGTCGATCGGCATGCAGGCGGCAGTAGCCCGAAGCAGCGAACCGATGTCAACGCGGTCCCTGTGTCTCTGCCACACCTCAGCGACAAAGTCGCAAGCGGAAGTCTTGAGAGCAATAGCTAGAACGTCAAGGCAGGCGGACCGAACACCGGAGTTGGGTGCATTGGAGAATCGTCCGACCACTACCCGCCGAACGTCCGTTGCCGGAAGCCTGCACCACGCGGCTGCAAGCTCGTCCTCAATGCGCCAGCGCGTGGTTGTGAAATCAAGTAGACGATCACAGTCGTTCGAGACCTGGGGCAGAGTTGGACACGGATGGAGTTCGGCGGCCTCGACGTCAGCGTCAGGCTGAGATGCGGTGCCGTCATCGTCATAGAAGTCGTCATGCAGAAGGTACTGCGACCATCCAAACGAGCCCGCCAGGTTAAACCACTCGCCCGGTCTCAACGATCTTGAGAGCAGCCTCGCGTGACATCTGCGGCAGACACGGTACGGCGCATCTGCGTTGTCGCATGGCTCGACGACTTCAACGTGTTCTCTTCTGCAAGACTGGCAGAGTTCGGTCATTCGGAGGCCTAACGTGCTGCCAAGCCGTGAAGGATCGCCTCGAGCGAAGGGTTAGCCCGCATTCGTTGTGCACCGTCGTGTTACGGAAGGACAACCCCGACTGCCAACGCGGCGGCTCGCACTTGCGAAGGCCAGTTGATCATGCCTGGATCTTGGCCGCTCGCCATACCAAGCAGGTACGCGGGTTCGTGGCTCGCGTTTCGGAAGCCTCTGGACACACCTGGCGGGACGGCGATGGTGTCCCACTGACCCAGGGTGATGCTTCGTTCCCCGTAAGGGCCCCAGAAGACCTGCCACTGCCCGGTGAGGACGAGGAACACTTCCTGCGTGAGGTGGTTGTGCAGCGGGGCCGATTTGCCCGGCTCGCAACACACGATGCTCATGTGAAAACCTTCGGCTGCGAGCGGGGCTCCTGGTTGCTGGCCGAGCACTCGTAAGGTCGTACGTTCGCAGCCCGGAATGGCCGAGTCGACGTAGTCTGCTGTTGGTTGCAGATCACGAAATCGTGCCACTCTGGCCTCCATCTCTGCAATCGATGGATTGGCGTCAGTGATGGGGGCAGTGGCTGTCACAGGGCCTCCGGTTGTGCGGGCCAACGTTTGAGGTGAGGGGAACACAACGGCGCCACTGTCGTACCCGAAGCGCGCAAATGTGAATCGCCGTTGTGTGTCCCATCGACTGAAGGGTTAGGCATCAGCGTTGTTCACACTTCGCCCGTGAATTCGCCGCGTGCCGGGTAATCTTTGGCGAGCGCGAAATCGATTGCGCCTATGAGATCTTGGAACTGCGGACGGGCGAACGGCATGGTTTGAACAGCGCCGTAGTACAAGGTGCCATCCGGCCTCACAATGAAGACGCCGGGCTCGCTGAATAGCGCGGGCTCCTCTATTCCGATCGAGGTCTTGCCGCGAGACGTGCTGATGTACAGGCCCCATTGCCGCGCAGAGCGAAGGCTCAGGCCGTAGCCGAACTTGGTGCCAGCGGCCTTGACCTTTTCGGCCATTTCTCTGCCGCGAGATTCGTCGTCGCTGCTAACTGCCAGGACTTGTACCCCTCTCGAGGTGAACTCGGCACACAACCTTTCGAGTTCCATCAGGTACTTTGTACAAATTGGGCAGTGCAGACCACGGTAGAAGACGAGGAGATCAAACTTCTCCCCTGGACTGGCACCTAGGACAAATCGTCCACCACCGACGAGTGGCACGTTGAGGGCTGGTACCGGATAGCGCGGAAGCAGGGCATTGGGCATCGCGGAAGCATCCTTGGGGTTGGTGATCGTTTCGTACGGCGCGTGTTGTGAAACCCAACGCAGAGTTAGCCGGGCGCTGACGGACGGACGCCTTACCCGCTGGGCGCAGGATAGACAGCGAGTGCCTCGCGGGCAAGGTGGCCAGCCGTCGGCGCTCCGGTTGAACGATCTGTTAGGCGGCTCTGCGGTCCATGGTCCATGCCCGGCGCAATGCCGTCAGAAGAACGCATACGGACCAGGATATTTGCCGATGTAACTCGTATGACTGACTAAGCCATGCGCTGGATCCCAAAGATGCAGGAGGCAGGCGGGAGGGCCCACATACGACTTGGGACTGGCGTTGGGATGAAGCTGCAATGCGATCTGTGTCGCGGTGCTTGGGCAGGCCGCAACCACTGTGCCCGCCCAGCGCCGAAACATGGGGCGATGGACATGGCCGCAGAGAACGGCTTCGACATTGTTGAAAGCGCTTACGACGGCGGCCAAGGGCTCGTGGTCGAAGTAGCGGTAGTCGTCCACGTAAGGGATGCCACTGACAAACGGCGGGTGGTGCAGCAGCACCAGTGTGGGCTTGTGCCTGTTTGCAGCGAGCGTATTGCGCAACCAGCCTAGACCTCGTGCGTCGATTTCGCCGTGATGCTTGCCAGGTGGACAGGAGTCCAGCGCCACCACGCGGACTTCGTAATCATCGGAGCAGTAGTGGAGCGGTCCCAATGCGGGGAGGTACTTGTGCTCGGGGAACGCATCAAGAAGTGCTTGCCGCCCGTCGTGGTTCCCAGGAAGGATCAAAAGTGGTGCCTTCAGCGGCTGAAGAAGTTCTCTGAGCATCTCGTACTCATCCGGATGTCCTTCATCAACCAGGTCACCTGTGATCAAGACCAAGTCGGGTGACCGATCCAACCCTTGCAAGTGCTCGATGGCGTCCGAGAACATCCGATTGGAGTCGACGAGATCCTTGTACAGGCGTCCACGAGGGCGAACGTGAATGTCTGAGAGGTGAGCGATTAGCACGATGAGTGAGAGAGGTGCGTGTTTGCGACGCCTACGATTTAGCCAAGTGGCGCGCGACGGAACGCCACGTCGAGAGACAACGCCGTTCCGCGCGTCCGCTCGAGCGCCGGGTTGGGCATGGATAAGCTTGGCGGCAAGGCAATGGGAGGCAAGGCGGCGCGTTCTGCGAGAAAACTGCGAGAGAGGCGCGGCAGGAATACCAGATCGGCGCTTGGAAGCGAACATTAGCCTCCGCGCGCAACACGGAAGTAAAGGACAAGTGAGCCCAATAGCGCGCTTGTAAAGAATAGACCAACGTAAAAGATCAGACGGTCCTTTCCGCTGGTTCGCGAGCGCTCCATGGCCAAGAGCACGGTTCCGCCTGAGATGGAGAGAAGGGCGAGCACATGGGCTGCTGCGAAAGCGACGATGATCAGTATTCCGATGCCGTAGCTCTCCGAGTGAGCCGAAGGAAATAGATGTCGCGTCACGCGCAAGCCTGCGATCTCCGCAAGCGCATAGGTCCAAGGAATGGCCAAGATGATCAGACCAATGACAACTAGTCTTCGCGCGAAGACGATCATTCGGCCCAACGTTTGAGCTGAAAGGCCGCCGCCGGCCTGGCGCTTGGCCCGCCAGGCAGATGATTGACAGCACCGCTTGGCGGGCCAAGCGCCATTCCGGTGAAGGTCCGCTCGCGCGAAGGGTTACGTGGCACTCTCGCCCTGAACAACCTCGGCGGCCAGCCGTGCAAGGTTCTGTTCGTTGGCCGTGGCGACGAACTCCGCCAGACGGTTGTAGTGTTCCGTGGTGTCGAACGTTTGGCGCCAAGCTACGTTGGTTCCCTGAGCGTGCGGCCGAAGTTCGATAGTGAGCACGAAGTGATGGCCGTTGAGATGCTCGATCTCAAACAGGTGGTCGGGAACGATGCGCGTGAAACGGCTTTCGTTCGGGTATTCCTTGCCGTCGGGCCCGTGCATCGTTAGAAGCCAGCTGCCGCCTGGTACGAACTCGTACTTATGAATCGTGTTCGTAAAGCCGGCTGGGCCCCACCACCTGGCGACGCGTGCTGGATCGCGCATTGCGGCGAACACTTGAGCGGGCTTTGCTGCAATGAACTTGTTCCTGGTGTCCGATCGGCTCTCGATGGGTTCCATGGCTTCTCCGAGCCCGGCACAACGGTGGCCGGTGCCGCCTAATGTTGAGCTGACCCGCGAGCGCCGGCGTGGCACTTGGCTGGCTAAACGGATGATGAACCACTCCGGGAAGCGGGCCAAGTGCCACGCCGGTGGGAGTCGCCTCGACCGAGGGGTTAGGCGTTACTCGTTGCCCTGCCTCGGTGGTCGTTGATCAGACCGATGTGCTTGATAGTGGAGCATCTCAGCCTTGACCTTCGCCATGCCCTCTTCGTTCTGCATTGACCAGTAGCCGTGATACAGCCCGGCGTAGGCTTCCATCACGGCTGCCATATGTTTCGCTGACTCGCGCATGGCTCCGATGTGCGCCTCCTGCGCCTGCTTCCAGACCCTCGCAAATGCCCTCTTCCTGGACTTGAGAAGTCCCCCAAAGAGGGTTTCGATGCGAGGGAGATCGCCGGCTCGCTTCAAAGCGTCGCTGAGAATCGATGCGTCACCGAAGCCACCCTCCAGTTCGTAGTGGTCGAGCATGTACTGAATGAGTTCGTCGAACCTCGCCGCCTGTATCCAGGTGAGGAAGAGGCCCTCGCGAAGCTCGGCTTCCTCATCGGAGTTTGGCGGCCGTCCGAGCTTCGCCTCAAGTTCATCGAACGCGTCGTCAAGTGTGGATTCGAAACTCGTCATGGGGTGCGAGGATGGCGGTGTACAGGTGACGCCTCGCGTTGGAGTTGAGCGTCGGAGGGCGCCATGCCGTTGGCCGTCCGCTCGAGCGAAGGGTTAGACCGCTCTCTTTACGGCGGCTGTAGTGGCGTGGAGTTGAAGGCCCAGAACAGAGACAACCTTCATGATGGTGGCGAACTCTGGATTGCCGTTCGGCGACAGCGCCTTGTATAGGCTTTCTCGGCCGAGCCCAGCCTCACGAGCGACCTGAGTCATGCCCTTGGCGCGCGCGATGTCACCCAGCGCCGCTGCAACCAGCGCAGGATCGCCTTCCTCCAGCGCTGCTTCGAGGTAGGCGGCCATGTCTTCCTCAGTCTTGAGGTGGTCCGCCGGATCCCAGGGGGTAGTGACAGTCTTTCCCATGATGCGCTCCTATAGTTCGCGCGCCAGCGCCTTCGCCTGCTCTATGTCCCGGGTCTGCGACGATTTGTCGCCGCCTGCGAGCAACACCACCAACTCGCTGCCTCGTTGGACGAAGTACACGCGATAACCCGGACCGTAATCGACGCGTAGCTCCGAGACACCTTCGCCGACGGGCTTGACGTCGCCCGGGTTTCCCAGAGAAAGGCGGCGGATGCGAATGTCGATGCGGGTCTTTGCCTGCCGGTCGCGGAGTCCGGCAAACCACTCCGAGTAGACGGCTGTTTGTCGAACTTCGGCCACGGCGGGACTGTATCACATAGGATACGTCGCGTCGTGCGCGGGTGTTGGGGTGCGGTCTAACGTTGGAGTTCAGCGGACCGCGAAAGTCGGAGCGAAGCGAAGCCTTTCGCAGTCCGCTGGAACGACTTGTTAGCCACCCGCCACCTCGATATGACCAACCAACTTTACGGACGGATGTTTTGACAACAGGAAGTTGTGGTGCTCCCGAATTTGCGCGGCCGTAAGGTGTGGCTTGTCATGCGTCGTATGTGCGTCAGAGACCAAAATAACGTGGTAGCCGGAATTTGCAGCCTTATAAGTTGTTCGGTCGATGCAAAAATCAGACGAGTACCCACAAATTACGAGATTTTCCACCCCAGCATTTTTGAGCGTTTCATCGAGATCGGTGTTCAGAAATGCATCAGGCGTCCTTTTCCGAATCCGCGTGTCATTGCTATTTGGTTTTAATCCATCAAATAGTTTCCAGGCTTCAGTTCCGAACTCAACGACTCCAGGCGCTTCGTGTTGGATATAGATAACCATATCCCCATTTAGTCTGGCGCGCTCGGTGATCTTCCGAATTCTCTCGACAACGATATCTGACTCAAATGGTTTCCGGTCATCACCAAAAATTCCATTTTGGACATCAATTACAAGTATTGCTGATTTCATGTTGCACCTTTAGAGCTTGGCTAACGAGGCTGTAGAAAAAGTCGCCGATGCAGCCGGACGTTATCGATCATACGTCGACCGCATTTCCGGCGACTTCGGCGCCGGTAGCGGTCGATTTCGGCGACCGTCCGCGTGCATGTCGCGATAGCCGCCTCCATACCGCCCCTCATCTCGCCTGCCTCGCCTTCATCAGCTTCTCGATGTTGTGCACCAGGCAGTACAACCGCCACTGCCCCTCCACCTTCTTCCTGCTTCGCAGCGTGAACCGGTCGGGCCCCTTGTTGTGCCGCAGGTTGGCGAATACCGGCTCCACCGTCGCGAAGCGCCGTGTGATCATTCGTCTGCCTCGCTCCGTGTCGATCTTCCGGCGCATCCGGTCAATGGGACGCTCGGGTGCGAGGGTGCGCTGGCCGATGAACACCGCGATCGATCTCGGGGAATGCTGAGTCGGCTCTCGCAGGCAGCGCTGTCTCATCGGGCAGTTCCCACAGCTGTCCTGCGCAGCCTTGAACTTGATCGCCCGCCGGCCGCCGATGTTGCAGTTGCCGCCGCTGCGGTAGAGCTTCTTTCCGGCAGGACACACAGCGTGGGAGTAGTCCTTGGCCACCGTGAAGGCGCTCACGGGAAATCGGCCCTTCTTGGGCGCCTTCGGACTCTTGTCCCAGAGCGCATCGTCCTTGGCCTTGTGCCTCCCCTGCCCGGCGTAGCGCTCGTCGCGCTCCCGGTAGCCACGGTCGGCGATGTAGGCCTCCACCTTCTCGGCCTCCAGGTGCGCGAGGTTGGCTTCGCTGTGGTAGCCCGCATCGGCCACGATCACGCTCTCGGGCATCAGAACAGGCTTCAGGTCTTCCACCATTCCCGGCAGCAGTGCCTGCTCCGAGCCTGTCCCGTGTGCCTGGGCGGCGACGATGATCTGGTGCTTCTCGTCCACCGCCGCCACGCCGCAGTAGCCCTGCACGACGCCCTTGTCCGTGGACATCTTCGCCGACTCGTTGTCGGTGCGGTTGCTCAGCACCGGCTTGCCGCTCGCGCCGAGGCGGTCCCTGGGATGCTTCTCCAGCCATGTCCGGATCTGCTTCGCATGCGTGCGAAGCCGCTCGATCTTCTGCCTCTCACGCGTCCGCTGTTCCTGCTCCGGTGGGATCTTCGCAGCGTCCTGCCTCCGATGCTCCGCGAGCATCTTCTCCACGGACTGTTCGACCTTCTGCGCTTCCCGTTCGAAGTCCTCGCGCAGCCCGCTGCGGGACCTGGCTGCATTGCTCGGGAGTTTGACCCCGTCGATGGCGAACATCTGGTGGCCGATCAAGCCCTCGCGGTTGCAGATCACCAGCACCTGGGTGAACAGCGACTGGATCGCCTCAGTGTGACGGCTGACGAAGCCGGCGAGGGTGGAGAAGTCCGGCTGGCTGTCTGCGCTCAGGGCGATGAACTGCACGTGCTGGCGGCAGGCCGCGGCGATGGCGCGGGAGCTGATCAGGCCGCGGCTGTAGCCGAACAGGATGACTTTGAGGAGAACCGAGGGGTGATAGGCGGGCGCGCCGGTGGCGTCGTTGCGGTAGGTCTCGATGAACGGCGTGAGGTCGAGTTCCTGGTCCACCAGCACACTGACGGCGTGCTCGAAGGTGCCGGGGAGGATCTGCGCATCGAGGTCGACGGCGATGAACTTGAGGTTCCTGTCGACGGATCGGAAGTTCGGCATCGGCGACTTCTCCGCAGCAACGCTGTTGCGACGATGATGCCGAGGCCCAGATCGGCGATCAAGGGGAGAAAAGGGGGGTTTTCTACAGCCTCATCGTTTGAGCTGAGGGTCGCGCTCCCCGCTTGCACTACGCGGCTTGAAGCAAGAACTCGACTTTGACGGCCTCGTAGGGGAAGACGACTCCTCCACCTTCCGCACGGTCGAGAACCCCAGCGCTAAGCAAAGCGGTGATATCGCTGTGCACGGCCTTGACATCTCGGTTGACCCGGCGCGCAGCCTCGCGGATAGACACCGGGCCTGCCCCACACAAGACCTTCAGCAGTTCCCACCGCTTGGCGGTAAGGACCTTCCACAGAAGCTCGGGCGAAGCAAAGCTAATGCGAGCGGCCTTCTCAGCCTTGCCAGACCGCCAGGCGCTGGCGAAGGCGGCCATGGACTCTTTGGGTTCACGGACCTCAAGGGTGACTGTTTTCACGATTCCACCTCGCAATGTCTCGCTCGAATGCGGCAAGGAGCGCTTCGGGCGTGGTGAAGGAGTACTTGGAATCGGCGTCGCCGAAGTGACGACGGTCGCCCTTGCCAACCTCGTTGTCGTAGCGCACCACACAGACGCCATTGACGACGTATGCCGAGCGGTACTTGAACCCGTGCGCCGACCCTGACACGGGAGCGGGCACCTTCCACAGAACCAACTCGGCGAAGGCGTTCTCGGCGTAGACGATTCGGTTTCGGGCGACGAGACTCGCTTTCATGTTGGACACCGTGACAACAACTGCGCATGTTGTCAACTAGGACAACACAACCGATCCCCTTGCGATGCCTAACGTTTGAGCTAACCGGCCAGGAGCGGTGGGCTGGCTTGGCCGCGAGGGGCAGCATAGACAGAGAGCGCCTCGCGGGCAAGGCAGCCCGCCGCGGAGGGTCCGGTGTTGAGCGAAGGGTTAGGCGGCACTGGGTACTACTCTCGATCACTTGGCAAGAACATCCGGAGCACTGGAGGCAAGCAAACCCAGAGTAGCCCGACGCCCAAGCCAGAGAAGAAGATGAAGTTGGCAGCAAACCAGCCAGGGCTCTCCGAGAGACGCGTTGGAGCCGTTGACCCCCGACCTCCCGCGAACTCCCCCGTGCAGACGGCTCCGATTGCATACCAGATGGATAGGATCCCGAAGACGACCCCCACCAGCATTCCAGCGTGAAACCGCGATCGATTGAACGGCGTATCGCGGTGTATAGACCTCAGCCTACTCTTTGGTGACCCAATTGACAGAAGCGCGAGTCCTAAGAGCCCGAACGCACCAGCGCCGATCGACATTATTAGGAGCCCAATCAGCCGCGCAAATGCACCCTTGGGACTCTGGAAGTACATCGCTCCGCCGATCACCGCTGACACCACGGCCGCGATCAAGCACAGGAAGCCGAGCAATCTAGTGATTTTCATAGCAGAGGAAGCTTCGCGGGCGTTGTGCCGCCTAACGTCAACGTTCACCGTCCGGCAAGCAGCAAGCGAAGCGCCGCTGCTTGCCGGTCCGGCGCAACGCAATGTTCGGCGTCGTTCCGATCATAGGCTGGCGAATCCAAAGGAGCGAGGCTTTACTCCTCGATCCAGTACTCACCATTCGACTGCTGCGTAAGAGACTTTGCCACCACATCGCGCTCCCCACTGATAAGGACCTGACCGCGAATACCCTTGAAGCGGCCGGTCCCCCCAAGATAATTCTCCACGGCAGAGAACTTGACAACCGAGTTGCCACTAGCACCCGTCGTCATCATTGAAGTGCCTGTGCCACGGCTGAATACTTTATTGCCATCTTCAAGCGTGTACACGGTATAGGTGGTGAAAGGACCACTGAGGCCGACGTAGTCGCTTATCCCGCGGGTTAACGCCTGAAGCACCTGAACTCCGGCGAGCGCGAAGTCCTTCTTTGGGTACTCGTACCTGATCTCGTAAACGCGGATTTGATGCCCGGCGGCGTCATCAACGTCTATAGCGTGCTGTTGAACATACTGAGCGCTGCTCGACGGGGGGCCTAGTGATCTGATATTTCTGCTGCGACCAGGCTTGCGCGCTCATCAAACCTACAAGAACTCCGAAGGTGATTGCTATACACCCGGTGCTTCGCCGTGCGTTCATCACTTCCTCCCGTTATTGAACAGTGGCTAGACGACTACACCTCTCCTACACTCGTGCGACGACGCCGAACCTTCAAGGTAACCGGCGCTCTGCCGGCTTTTCGGCGGAGCGTCCGTGTTGACCGCAGGGTTAGCCGTCACGCGCGACGCTCCAACGCCAGCCTGACGCCGAGGCCAATGAGTACGGCCCCGCTCGTGCGATAGATCCACGCGAGGAAGCCGGGGCGAGAGCGCAGCCAACCGGACAACAGGCCGGCACTGAAACCAACTGGCCCCTTAACCAAGAAAGTGAGAGCAGCAAACGCGAGGCCGAGGACGAACACACACAGCGTAGGGTGGACAGCACCAGGCGACACAAACTGCGGCAAGAACGCGAAGTAAAAGACCGCGACCTTTGGATTGGAGACATTCGATAGCGCACCATTCAGGAACAACCGCGGCAGCGAGCGCGGAGCACCAGACGAAACGGCCAGTACCTGCTCTTTGGAGCGAAGCAACTGGATGCCCAAGTAAACGAGATATGCCGCGCCAACAAGCTTTAGGACCAGAAATAGCCACTCGGAAGTGCGCAAGACTGCACCTAGCCCCAGCGTGGCGAGGACGGTGTGGCCCACGAGGCCGACCCTCACACCGGCAGCGGTAGCAACGCCAGCGGCAGCGCCTTGTGCAATTGAGCGTGACATGACGAGAACCATATCTTGCCCAGGTGTCACGATCAGCACGAGCGAAGCGACAGTAAATAGCAACCAAGAAATTTCAAGCATTGGCGATTCCTTGTGACGGCTAACGAGGCTGTAGAAAAGGCCGTCTGCGCGGCCAGATGGTATCGATCATACGTGGACACCGTTTTCCATGATGCTTGCGACTGTCGCACGCGGCAATCGCGACTATTGCAAACACGTCTCGATTCTCGTCCTCGCAATGTCCCTCATCTCGCTTGCCTCGCCCTCATCAGCTTCTCGATGTTGTGAACCAGGCAGTACAACCGCCACTGCCCCTCCACCTTCTTCCTGCTTCGCAGCGTGAATCGGTCAAGCCCCTTGTTGTGCCGCAGATTCGCGAACACGGGCTCCACCGTCGCGAAGCGGCGGGTGATCATCCGGCGGCCTTGCTCGGTGTCGATCTTCCGGCGCATGCGCTCGATGGGTCGCTCCGGCGCGGACTCATGCTTGCCGAGGAATAGCGCTACCTGACGGACCGGTGTCTTGTCCGGTTTGCGCAGACACTGTGCTCTGAGCTTGCAGTTGCTGCACGCCGTCTGTGTCCCCTTGAATCCGATCGATCGCAGCCCACTGCGGTTGCAGTTGTTCCCGCTCCGGTAGAGGCGCTTCCCAGCGGGACAGATGCAGTAACTCAGGTCATCGGCAAACCTGAAGGCAGAGGGCGGGAACTGCTTCGGCTTCCGGTCCTTCGGACTCTTGTCCCAGAGCGCGTCGTCCTTGGCCTTGTGCTTGTCCTGTCCGGCGTAGCGCTCGTCGCGCTCCCGGTAGCCACGGTCGGCAATGTAGGCCTCGACCTTCTCGGCCTCGAGATGCGCGAGGTTCGCTTCGCTGTGGTAGCCCGCGTCCGCGACGATCACGCTCTCCTCGGTCAGCACGGGCTTGAGGTCCTCCACGATCCCCGGCAGCAGCGCCTGTTCCGAGCCCGTCCCGTGTGCTTGGGCGGCGACGATGATCTGGTGCTTCTCGTCCACCGCCGCCACGCCGCAGTAGCCCTGCACGACGCCCTTGTCCGTGGACATCTTCGCCGACTCGTTGTCGGTGCGGTTGCTCAGCACCGGCTTGCCGCTCGCACCGAGGCGGTCCCTGGGATTCTTCTCCAGCCATGTCCGGATCTGCTTCGCATGCGTTCGAAGCCGCTCGATCTTGTCGACCTCCCGCTTCCTCTGCTCCTGCTCCGGCTCCACCTTCGCGGCGTCCTGTCGGTGGTGCTCGGCCAACATCTTCTCCACCGCGTGTTCCACCTTCTGCGCCTCGCGGGCGAAGTCCTCGCGCAGCCCGCTGCGGGACTTGGCCGCATTGCTCGGGAGCTTCACCCCGTCGATGGCGAACATCTCGTGGCCGATCAAGCCCTCGCGGTTGCAGATCACCAGCACCTGGGTGAAGAGCGACTGGATCGCCTCAGCGCGGCGGCTCACGAAGCCGGCGAGGGTGGAGAAGTCCGGCTGGCTGTCCGCGCTCAGCGCGATGAACAGCACGTGCTGCCGGCAGGCTGCGGCGATAGCGCGGGGGCTGATCAGTCCGCGGCTGTAGCCGAACAGGATGACCTCGAGAAGAACCGAGGGGTGGTGCGCGGGCATGCCGGTGGCGTCGTTACGGTAGGTCTCGATGAACGGCGTGAGGTCGAGTTCCTGGTCCACCAGAACACTGACGGCGTGCTCGAAGGTGCCGGGCAGGATCTGCGCGTCGAAGTCGACGGCGATGAACTTGAGGTTCCTGTCGACGGATCGGAAGTTCGGCATCGGCGACTTCTCCGCAGCAACGCTGTTGCGACGATGATGCCGAGGCCCAGATCGGCGATCAAGGGGAGAACGGGGGTTTTTCTACAGCCTCAACGTTTGAGTTCACCCGCCCGCGGAAGCGGGCGAAGCCCGCTGTAGCAGGTCGGGTGCAACGAAGGGTTAGACCGCACCATGCGACTCAACCCACGCAAGCAGAGGTGCTTCAAGGGACTGCACTCCGCTGAAGCTGCGCCAGAGACCCGCAGGCTCAAGAACGGCACGCTCTGCGCCACCGACGTGGAACTGACCCCGATCGCGAACCACTGAGAGTGACAGCGACTTGCGGGCGAAGTGAACCTCGAAGTTGCCGAACGAAGCTGCCTCCGCGAAGCGCACTGGCAGCAGACCGCGTGCCGCCAGCGCCGGAACCAGCGGGCCAAGTGTCTGGGAGATGGCGGGAGGCAGAGCGATGCTGGACACAGTGCGGTCTAACGACCTAGCTCAGGGGAGCGACGCCCTCGGGCGGAGCGTCCCTTGGAGCGCCGGGTTGGGCACAAACGTCTCAACGCGATACGAGGTGAAACCATTGAGCACCTATCGTCCGACGACAATGGTCTCGACCACTGTTGCCGACGACGCTTCGGAGAAGTAGGACAGCTCCACGGTCACGGTATTTGTCTGTGGATCCACTGCCTTGATCTCCACGCTAGTGCTATAGCGATCACCGATGCTCTTGCGCTTCTCGGCGGTCGGGAACAACTTCTCCGAAGACTTCTCGACAAGGTTCAATCTGTACAGAGCCCCCGTTCCGTAGACCTCTCCCGTTGCCACGTAGAGCGATTTAAGATCGCTTGTCCACGCGAACGAGGTTACGTCAGTAGCCCATTCCGGGTCTTGCCAGAATCGTGCATTGACGTCCCATCTGTCCCAGACCTTCAATTTGCCGAGGTCGATCTTTCCGGGGCCGGCCCCTGGGTCCGTCGCTATTACACCGATATTCGATCCGCCGCCGTCGTCGCAAAACAGAAAAACGGAGAAAGGTCCCCCAGGAGGTTGAGCATGGAGACCATGGACGCACGCTTCCCCGGACGCCTCCACCAGGTACTCGCCGCCCCATGCGGCGCAAGTGTTGGCTATGACAGCACCCAGGATGACGAGCGCCCGCATCGTAGGTGCCCAACGTTTGAGCTCATCTGCGGGCGACAGACGGCGCAGCCGGCTGGCGAACGTCAGGTGCAGCGAAGGGTTAGACGGCACCCTGCTGGCCCTATGTGTGCTGCAAACCATGCCGGCGCTCGATGATGCGCTTGCCAACAATAACGATGCCAAAACCGGCGAAATACAAGCCTGCCCAAGATGAGAATGGAATCTTGAACGCAATGACGGCAATGAAGACCAAGAGAAACCAAAGGCCGAAGATCGCGAGAACGGTCGCGTGTTGCTTTGCGAGCGACGGCAGTTGCTCGGCCCGTGCATCCTTGCAGTTCGTCGCTACCGCCGAATAGCCACCATCGCGCACGAGCTTGTACGCGCCCCAGAACGCCCAAAGGGCGATGACGAGGGAGAGAAGATGGAGGGCCAGGACGACGAAGACCATGAGTGCCGTCTAACGCTCGACATGAGCGGCGACCGCAGGCATGCGAAGCATGCCGTAGAGAGTCCGCTCGATGGAGGAGTTAGAACTCATTAGCGCCCGCCGAGAAAGATGGAGACAACAAACACTGCGAGCCCTCCCAACTGCAACCACTGAGCAACGTGCAGCCAACTGGCCCACGCACGAGAACGCGGGCAACCGGCTAGCGCGGTTCGGTACTGCCGCGACAGCACCATGCCGGAGAAGGGCCACCACGCGCGCTTTCGCAAGATAAGGCCCAGTGCGCTCGGATTGCCCCACGCTGAGTAGGTAGCCGGCGACTCCTCCTTCACCGCTTCCAGGAACGGGACACACACTGCGACAAAGATGACTTGCGTGATGACGACAAACGAGAACGCGCCGAACATGAGTTCTAACGTGAAAGCTGTGCGGCTGGGCGGCTTCTTGCGCAGGTCCGCTCGACTGTAGGGTTGGGCGTCTGCGATGACATTGTTTCTGCCTTTGTGAAACTATCGACCCTTAAGGTAAACGCTTTCACTGAATATTTCCCGATAACCAGCGTTGGTTTCAAACGAAGCTGTGACCATCTGTCATTTTTCGCCACAACGTTTGCGGACAAGATGGTCGGAGAGCCCACAAATGGCCCCTCAAATTCTTTGTATCCGTACGCGTTCTCGAAAACAACGGTGCGTTCGGCATAGGAATCGGACTGCCAGTCCTCTGGATAAAGGAGGCGCATTTCGACCCGATCTTTTTCGGGCGTAATGCGAACGCTCAGGATGCGTGAGTCCTGCCACTGGATGTCTTCGTCGATGCTCATATGGAAGTGTGAGACGCCTCGCGTAGGGCTAAACGAGCTGCGCGGCCTTTCCGCGCAGCGTCCAGCGACCGAAGGGAGCGCGGTTGAGCGCCATGTTAGCCCTCACGCGGCACCCAGAATCGATTTGAGTGTTCTCGCCCCAGCCGGCGACAACAACCAGCCAAGCCCTCCGCAGTTAAGCACCACGGTGACCCAGAACATGGCTTGAAAAGAAACCTTCGCCGACTTGTGCCGAAGCAGCCGTTGCGCAGCCAGGGCGCCCGGCCACCCACCAAGAAGGGCAAATAAGTGCAACGTACTTTCTTGGACTCGCCACTTCCCCCTCAAGGCGGCTGACTTGTCGAAGGCATAGGCAACAAAAGCGACGAGGCTCATTACAAGGTAGAGCGCAAGTACAGCGACAGGTAGGCGGCCGGCGACAACCACGACAACGACAAATACGAGAAAGCAAACAGACAGTATGGGAGGGATGCTACTGCGGCCGCGGGGAGCGGACGGCATGTCCCAATCACCGACATACGCAACAGCATTGGCTTGGGCACGGCCCTTGGCATCTCGCGTGAGTTCGTAGCTTACGAACTCTTCTCCATTCGGTCGACGCCGCCGATTGGAAAAGGAACTGATATGTACGAAGACCTGCTCGCCGCCATCCATGGGCGTAATGAATCCAAACCCTTTTCATCCTTCCATGGGTGATGCGACCCTGATAACGCATGGCGACTGAACAAGAGGGCTAACGTGAAGGTGACCGACACGTTGCGACAAGGGGCCGCTCGGTGCAGGCTTTCCAACGGCACAGTGCGGCCCCTTGCCGCAACGTGTCCGAGTCGACCGACCTGTTAGGCAGCATCGGGCGCGTCCTTCGGCAATTCAGTAGCCCACCGCTCCTTTATCATCCAAGCGACGTCTAGGATGTGGTAATCGTCGCAGGCATTCTGCAACCGCTCCGCTGCCGGAACTCCGATCGCAATCACACCCGTATTGCAGCCGAAGTCCTCGACGCGCCGCAGCGCGTGCGCAAAATCCGAGTCGTTCGACACCACGACCGCGTACGAACAGTTCTTCTGGGCAGCGTGGTACACCAGGTCCGCCACGAGTAGCGCGTCGACGCCCTTCTCTCGAAACTTTCCGTTCCCCAAAGGCACTGAGTCTCCAAGGACGATCCGACAGCCTTCAAGAAACTGAGACCCATGAATCTCGGTCGCCTTTTCGAGCTTCTCCTTCGTCGTGTAGAAGTAACTCAGGGAGCTCTCGCCCGAGCACTGCTGCGTCCGAGAGGCGTTTCAGTGAGCCGAACCGCAAATTCGACTCTCTTAGGCGGTTCAGAAAATTCGTCCCGTCCACGAAAACCATAGCCTTCTCGAACGCGCGAGGCGGATACGGCTGTGGAAAGGCGGGACCACCGTCGTCGCGAAGAGGTCTGGCCATACATGCTGCCTAACGATGAGCTTCAACGGACGACAGCGGCGGGCGAAGCACGCTGTTGGCGGTCCGTTGCAAGCGTGGGTTGGACATCAATCTCCCCCTCATTGAAACACTCTGTTTCTGTGCCGCAACCACCCTCCCGGATGCCTGCGATCCGGATCATGATGTGTCCAGTGGATCACGCCGCCCTTTGAGTTCCATTCATACACACCATTGAACTCCACGATATCACCTGGTAGCAGGGGATCGACTCTTGGCGCGAGGTCAACGTTATGCGCAATGAGAAGCGTCTGCCCTGACGACAATCTCAGTATGAAGCGCTGATGCCGACTTCCATCGTCGTCGTCGCTGAGCAGCCTTGTCACGACACCTACTCCTGAAACTTGGAACCCGCTTCGCCTTTCAGAGAATGCACGGCCGATTGGGTCGGACTGCGCGAACGCTTGTCCAATTGGAACGCCTTCGAGTGGCAAGAGGCTTCCACCCAGGCAGACCGCCACGAAAAACAATAGCGCGCCTAGAACTCGCCCCACTTGCACTGCTGTGCGCACGCTCAAGGCAATGGCTCCTTCATCTTCAGTTGCTCCGATGTCCAACGTCCGAGGTGAGGGGCGGCCGACCGAAGGGAGGGAACCCAGAAGCGCAGCTTCTGGGCCGTCCCCTCGACCGAAGTGTTAGGGCTCGGAGCCATGAAGTTCAGCCATGGTAGATGCGCCGGACGCAAGAGCGACAAGCTCAGAATGAAATGAGTCGACCGACGACGGTTCAATGCGAAGACAGAGGGAAGCCTCTTGGTGTTGAGAGGTTGGGCGAACGGGATACTCGGACTCGACAGATACCCAAACTGCGGAATGGCCAGAGCCGTCAAGGCAAACGAACGAAAGACTACATTGCCCGACACCAGCAGAACCCAACTGAAACTCGACAGAAGCGGATGGCGATGTGGGAAAGCCTTTGATTGCGCCGGCCAACTCAGCAAATGTGTCAGCGTAGCCCCAGACCAAAGTAGAACACGCAAACCGCCCATTCTCGGCTTCGATCTTGAAGCGCGCGAGACCATCACCGTCATCCGGTTGGTGGAGCGAAATGGTGAGAGTGCGCGGAGTCATCAGAGCCCTAACGCAGAGGTAACCGGCCCGTGTAGGTGGCCGATGGCCGCCGTAGCGGGTCCGGTTGACCGCAGTGTTAAAACACCTACCAAATTGTCTAGCAAACCGTCGTAGACAAAAGCCACATACCGATCAGTTACCTCGAATTCGCTAAACCCTGCGGCAACCAATCGTCTACGGAAATCGTGGTACTTGGCTGGTTCTATGCCGCTATTGCGAATGACTTCATCAAGCTTTGGAAAAGTGCCTTCACCTACTTTTGTGCTGCTAGCATCAAACGCCTGTCCGTTTAGGCTCTTGTGATAGCGAAGGCCATCACTCATTTGCTGGATCTTCCCGTAGGCGATAACGTCTTTTGCCAATGCCTCCAAACTCGCTCGTCGTGCAAAGAGAAATAAGTTCCATTGAGCCGCGTTCGCAAAAGGCAGCAATGCAACAGTGCCGAGCAATACGACGATCGGCAATGCATCCTTTCGAAACTTGGTAAGACTTGGTCGCCATAGACATCTTGCCAGTATCCAGCAGGCGAACACCGCCACAATGAACCCCAGAAGGACCGAAATTCCAAACCATTCGAAGAGCCCTATGTAAAGGCCCAGACCTACAACAATTAGAAGTAAGGCACAGCCGACGTAGATACCACCTCTTGGCAACCAATCACTCATTGGCTATGACCCACCCGCCCAACGCTCGACATGAGCGGCGACCGCAGGCATGCGAGGCATGCCGTAGAGAGTCCGCTCGATGGAGGAGTTAGAACTCATTAGCGTCCGCCGAGAAAGATGGAGACAACAAACACTGCGAGCCCTCCCAACTGCAACCACTGAGCAACGTGCAGCCAACTGGCCCACGCACGAGAACGCGGGCAACCGGCTAGCGCAGTTCGGTACTGTCGCGACAGCACCATGCCGGAGAAGGGCCACCACGCGCGCTTTCGCAAGATAAGACCCAGTGCGCTCGGATTGCCCCACGCTGAGTACGTAGCCGGCGACTCCTCCTTCACCGCTTCCAGGAACGGGACACACACTGCGACAAAGATGACTTGCGTGATGACGACAAACGAGAACGCGCCGAACATGAGTTCTAACGTGAAAGCTGTGCGGCTGGGCGCCGCAGGCGGCCAGTCCGAACGAGCGCCGGGTTAGGCCTCACCATTTTCCCGACACCGGAGGTTTGATTCGAGTTTTCAGAAACTCGAAGTACTTGGGGTTCTCGGCCTCAAGGATTGCCTTGCCCTCCAGGGAGTACGCGCGAGTCAGGTGCTCCGCGGACATGTCCAGATTCTCGCACTCGAACTCACATTGACCCAACCGCAGATGGACAAACGGGTTCCCGAACCCTCCCGGGCAATGGAGCGCATACGAGAAGGCTTCCGAGCCTGATGTGAAGAAGCCGCCGAAAAAGCATGCGTCACCGATGGCGGTAAGGAGCCAGGTGCTTGCCTCCCAGTCGTTCTTGGGCTCCGGGACAAGGCCCCAAGCGATGTTGTAGATCTCGATCGCTTGCTCAAACTGCTTCTTTGCAGCGAGTGCATCGCCTTCGGCGGACAGCTCCCGAATCTTCTGGTGAAGGGCCATCGGCAGTTCGTGCATGTGAGGCTTAACGTGCCGTTAACCCGAAGCCGCGTCTTCGCGGCGATCGGGTTGAACGGATTGTTGGGCACTACCCTGTAGAGCCCGAAGCATGCTTGCAGCTTCCTGAAGTGATGCTCGTGAATTTCGCAGGCCGAGCAACTGTTCCTCTAGTGGAGATACGTCCTCCTCAATCACTTGAACGGACAGACGGTTGAGACGATCGAGCCACGCTCGAGGTAACCCTTCAAAGGCAGAACCGTGAACATCAACTGCATCAGCGAAGGCGGAACTGGGCTGCGTCCCTCTTAGCACGCCTTCTGCCACCTCAAGCAGTCGCTTCGCAATCGCTTCGTTGCTCATGATGCCCAATGCTGGAATTCAGCCGCGCCGCGAAGCGGCGTCGGCTGTAATGCCTGGTTGGGCCTACCGTGAGAGAGACTTGATAAGTGGTGCGCGATACTCAGGGTCCTTCTCATTCCAGTCCATCCTCCCGCCCTTAAGGTCGGTGTTAACGAAGACTTCGCTGTAAAGATTCTCGCCCGCTTCAGCATTCAAAAAGAACTTCATTTTCACAACAGATTCCAGTATCTGCCGAGGGTCTGACGCCAGCCCCACGACCTGAAAATCGAGGCTCTCACGCGCGGCAAACGGAATGGGAGCGACACCGTAGAGCGCAGCTAGCTTTGAGATGAATCTATCTGTTTCAACCCCCATGCGGATGAATGCGCCTGATCCAAAATAGAAGAACTGGTCCGTTCCCTCAATCTGACGTTCCTTCCAATCCGGCGCCAACTCAATTCTGAAAGCTATGACTTCTCCACCCAGATTTCCACAAGCATCAATTCGGAGGCGTCCGTTGTCGAGAGTCTCGTGCTTGACACCAATAGTCAGGTCTACAAAACCTTCTTCTTCGGTTACAGAAACTTTTTGACACCCAAACAAAGGAAAGCTCGATGCCATAAGCGCGATCCCAACGAAGAGTCGAAGCCTCATTTTCAGTAGGCCCAACGTTTGAGCTGAGGGGCTGACACCGGGAAGGTGCTTGGCCTGCGAGGCGGATGATGACAGCGAGCGACTCGCGGGCCAAGCACCTTGCCGGTGGCAGTCCACTCGAGCGAAGGGTTAGGCGTCACTGGCCGTCGCTACTGCTGCAAGACTTTGACGGTCAGAGCCTGAAGCGCTACCACTTCCGCGCTGGGTGGCGTGTCAATGGAACCATGGGCGATTGCGTCCCGAATGTCTTTAAGCCGTTTGAACTCGGCTATATCGTCGTCGGTGATTGACTTCCGCAAGCAGGGAACACCAGACGAATCGATCACGAAGATTCTTCATGTTGTCGGTGTGGCGCTGAAGTAGAGCCGTGACCGATTGACCCGCCAGTGATGCCTTCGGGACTAACAAGGCGAGGCTCTCGGAATGATCTACTGCAGCAAACGTTGCATGCGTCTTCACTTCGAGTGCGAGGAAGAAGTACAGAAATCTCTTGAGGTCATCTTCTTCAAACATTGCCAGCTTGAAGAAGCGAGCTACCTTCACGTTGAGCTTGGGCACTTGCGAGACCACGCCGACTAGACCTGTTTGCACTGTCTGAGAGGTTGCGGCGATCGAGGCGAAGGCAAGGGCCGACATAGTGATCCGAAGATCATGAACTGTGCGTCCTTGGGGGGTCGTCCCGCACGTCGCTACATCCACTGAACGGGCACGGAAATGGCGCCCCGGAGTGAAGAAGTTGCATGTGAGGGCGGTGACCAACTCGGGGAGCACTTCGCTCGCCACTTCACGGAGGGCAGCTTTTGCGGTGGGGAAGCAATCGTAGGTCGTGACACTTCCGTCTGCTTCCTCCTTGAGCCGGCCGGCGTTGGCTTCAAACTCTTCCGTGGGCCCGACCGCGATCAAGGCATAGGGGCCGCTGCACTTGTGCTCCTTCTCCCACTCCGACTCGTCCGCTGCGTAGTCGTCGGACAGTAGGGCTCGGCAGGCGGCGTTCACCTTGGGCGCGATCGCAAGCTTGCATACATGTCCCTTGACAGGCACTGTTGCCGTCTCGGTAGATGCAACGGTGATGCCCTCAATAGCGAAGACTGTTAGGTGGGTGAAGCGCGCCCGCACCGTTTCGCCAGCTGCGAATAGGCGGAAGCCCATTGCCTTCATCACTTCGTCGGAGAACGTTACGGCCATATGCGATTGGAACGAGCGCGCCGGTGTTTGTGACGCCTAACGTTTGAGCTGAGGCGACCCCGGCGGTGGAGCGCTTGGGCCGCGAGGTGCAGGATACGCTTGAGCGCCTCGAGCGAAGGGTTAGGCCTCACTGCGGTACAGGTCCTGGTCGCAGTGGTAGCGATTACTCGGATTTCGCTCGCGCAAGCGGAGAACTTGTTCCCACGTAGAGTCCCAGTCAGCCTCAGCCGTTAGGGGATGACCTGGGTAGTCTTCGTGTGTGTGCTGATACACGCGCCAGATTGGCAACTCGGCCGCAGCCTTGGATTGGAAATACGCATCCAAGAAGTGAGGGAACCAGCCGGAATCCATGCCGATCGACATGTGCTCCGATCCAGCGAGGAAGACCAAGCCCCATGGATTTGTAGGGCCGAAGCCTTGCTCGCAGTAAGCGATGCCAGTGTTCGACTTCGGGTGTTCAAGCACTGACCAACACGGGTAAGCCTCATCAGGAGCACCATAGTCCCAAGCGCGCACGACGCTGGTTGGCTGAACGAGAAGGCCGCGAACGTGCTTGACGACTCGCGAATCATTCAACGAGTCGAGCTCTCGCTCTACGAGTTCCAGAAGCTTCTGAGGCGAGGCGACGGTCACTGTGAGGCCTAACGTTTGAGCTGAGCGGACGCCAGCGGCAAGGCGCCTGGGCCGCGCGGTGCATGATAAACGCAGTGGGCTCCGCGCGGCCCAGGTGCCTTGCCGGTGGAGGTCCGCTCGAGCGAAGGGTTAGGCGTCAACGCGCCGCGAGGCAGGCAGCCGCTTCGGCTAGCACGGGGCGGCTGCCGTCTTTGGCAACTGCGAGCGTGTGGATGACGCGATTCAGCTTACGCGAGGAAGCTTGAACAAGCTTCCAGTCCCAGGCGGACGGTGGCGAAAGTTCGGGGTACGTTGATGCCCACTTGAGCGCGCGTTCTGGCGAGTTGTGATTGGTGTGGGACGAAACAAGCCCCTTCGGGCCGATGCCCCCAAGGTGGAGTTGAATCAGCCCCCAGCCGCTTGAGCGGTAGCGAAAGGTCTTGCCATTGCAGCTACTCGGATCAAGAGCGTACCGTTCAATGGTTGCGGCGCCTGAGCCTCGGGCGAGAAGTTGCAGTAGTACGGAGGGTGCGGTTCCCTTGCAGCGGCCAAGAGGGTGGGCGTCGGCCACTTCGGCTGTGCTGCCAAATGTGCGGAGTTCAGCTTCTGGCTCGGAGTAGGCCTCGTAGACGGTGAACTCGTGTGACGTGAAAACGTAGTCTAGGACGGCTTCGAGGTCAGACTTGGCAGCTAAGAAGTCGCAATTGGGCACGGGGTTGCCTTTGACGCCTAACGTGCCGTTGAGCGGCGCCGGAGTGCGCAGCACGGAGGCGTCCGCTCCAACGGCTGGTTAGGCCGCAAAAACGCGACGTTCAACGCTGATCCCCCCTCGCTCCTCAAGTGAAAAGCACTGCGACTGCATGAGCCGCGGCTCCGCGCGTACGTACAGACGGTACCCTGTGGCCCGCAGGGAGATCTCGCCCTCTTGGCATTCGAATCGGAACAGGTGGTCCATCAGGGCGCCATTTGGCGTGGGTCTTGAGTCCTCACGATGGAGATCGGCGATCTCAATCCCGCCTTGCCGGGATTCTATGTTGAGCGTGACATCGAACGCGTTCTCGAAAACCATGGTCACCGGCGCTACCCAGAATTTGAAGTACGTCTCGTCCGGTCCCGGGTGCACCCATTTGAAGATGTAGTCCAGGTCCATTGCGAACTCGAACTTCTCTTCGTCGGCCACCATCGCCCATAGTCTGGAGTCATGCCAACCCATGAGTTCGAAGTCATCCGCAGTCCACAGCGGCTTGTCGACGCGATAAGGTTCGGTCATTGCGGCCTAACGTAGGGCTAACCGACGCTGCGCGGCCTTCCGCGCAGCGTCCAGCGACCGAAGGGAGCGAGGTTGAGCGCCATGTTAGCCCTCACGCGGCACCCAGAATCGATTTGAGTGTTCTCGCCCCAGCCGGCGACAACAACCAGCCAAGCCCTCCGCAGTTAAGCACCACGGTGACCCAGAACATGGCTTTGAAAAGAAACCTTCGCCGACTTGTGCCGAAGCAGCCGTTGCGCAGCCAGGGCGCCCGGCCACCCACCAAGAAGGGCAAATAAGTGCAACGTACTTTCTTGACTCGCCACTTCCCCCTCAAGGCGGCTGACTTGTCGAAGGCATAGGCAACAAAAGCGACGAGGCTCATTACAAGGTAGAGCGCAAGTACAGCGACGGGTAGCGGCCGGCGACAACCACGACAACGACAAATACGAGAAAGCAAACAGACAGTATGGGAGGGATGCTACTGCGGCCGCGGGGAGCGGACGGCATGTCCCAATCACCGACATACGCAACAGCATTGGCTTGGGCACGGCCCTTGGCATCTCGCGTGAGTTCGTAGCTTACGAACTCTTCTCCATTCGGTCGACGCCGCCGATTGGAAAAGGAACTGATATGTACGAAGACCTGCTCGCCGCCATCCATGGGCGTAATGAATCCAAACCCTTTTTCATCCTTCCATGTGGTGATGCGACCCTGATAACGCATGGCGACTGAACAAGAGGGCTAACGTTTGACATGAGGGGTGGCCGACCGGCGTAGCCGGTTGGACATCCCCTCGATGGAATGGTTAGGGTGCGCTTGTTGCATCGCTCCTCTTGCGACGCACAGCTCTCCCTCCAGGCTGAGAGGAGGCTTCTTCTGCCGAAATGGTCTTCGCTGCCTCCACCTCTGGGCGCGTGGCTCTGTGCAACTTAAGAACATCGATTCCCTCCTGCGTGAGAGACCAATACGACTCTGCGTCTGCAACTGGGCTTCTTCTTGCTCGGCTCAACCAAGTCGAGACTCGCGAGATCCGCAAACAGAAGTTTCATGTGATTGGTCGGAATCGGCGCGGACGGCGATAGCACTAGGCTCGATTCCGGCTTGTTCATGAGTGCCAGGTACTTTGACGCCTCAGAGGTAGATATCTCGACCATCATCTCTGGAGCGAGCTGCGCGAAGATCGTGAACAGATCAACTTGAACCTTTATCTCCCACTCCGGCTTTCCGCGCTCTCTCAGGTGCAGCGTCTTGGATACAGCCTTGAGCGTCTCGACACGAGAAACAAGATGAGCCCGTCGATCAACTGCCTCTGGTTCTGCACGGCACTCAGCTGTGAACGCAATTCCGCGTTTTCACGCGAGAGTCGCGAAAGCTCGTGCATCACCTCCGGACCGGCCGAAGCCGTAGCTCGGGTCCAACCCGTGCGAGGTGTCGTATTGAAGGCCTTCATGAGGGCAATCGAGACTTTGCCGTGCAAGTCATCCGCCGTCCTCCAGAATCCAACCGGCCTTTGCTTGACTTTTGACTTGAATTTCGCAAGAGCGGCGATCTTGTCCTCGTCTCTGTCCGTGTGCTTAGCGAGTGCGTCTACTGAGGGATCAATGACAAAGCCAAGAACCGGAATGCCCTTTGCGGCCGCGTAGTCGTACTCTTTCTCTGTGTAGCTTATGCCGCCAGTGACCGATCCATAACGATGCCCAACCACAACTACGTAGTAGTCGGTTTCGTCGATCTGGCGAGCGATGATCTTCCACTGCTCTTCATCGGCCGCACTGAACATCTCCATTCCGACGGGGAATGCGCCCCATCTCCAGAATCGCCTGATGACCTGCGCGCGCTCCTCCTTTAGATCGTCGTAGGTTGAGCTCCTAAATACGGTACTTAATCATCTTTCACGCCGACAGATGTGGATGAGCGGAGCTGGCGCGCCCAACGTTGTTCGACGTAAGGGGCGGCCCGCTTGCGGGACGTCCCCTTGACGGAGGGGTTAGG